>CALXWJ010000014.1 GCA_944392335.1 uncultured Clostridia bacterium | reverse complement strand
GCTTGAAGTCATTTTTGCCAAAGATGTTAGACATGGAAGGTGGAATTTTTACTGTAGGTTTGGCTTGGAAGAAAGAATGATTGCATTTTTTATCACAGCAACGATAATTAGAATAATCATCAAAATCATGATGAAGAAAAGCAGCTTTACCACAAATAGGACACGAAGGGTATTTTCTTTGTTCCGGGGGAAGTGGTTTTGCACCTTTTGAACCACTTGAAATAAAATCAGTTGCAAATTGATGTTTACAAATGCGGCATTGGTATTTTTGATTACCAAATTTATCTTTGCCATATTTATAAAGTGAATGAGAGTTGCATCTTGGGCAACAATGTGGTATAATTTTATCCATGAGATCTTGAGCTCCTTTCTCTGATTTTCAGGGAGGTATTCGGGTTTGTGATAAAACCATTATACCATAAGGAGTTCAAGGTCTCAACTTTCATTTAACTTAACAAAACGACTTTTTAAATACGGAGGGGATTTATAATGAAAAAATTACTAAGTATAGCTTTAGCATTGACTATGCTTGCAAGTACTGCAAATATAGCCATTCCGATAAATGCTTTTGCTGAAAACGAACAAACATCTGCAATGGAAGTAAAAACTCAAGAAAATGAAACATTGGAAGCAGATACCATTGTAGAAGAAATATCCGAAAGCGATACTGTAATCACTAATAATGATTACACAGAAAACATTGTAAGCGAAGGTGTTGTACTTGCTCCGGAAGATGCAGAAACTGTTAATCCTATAATGACTCAAGAAAATAAAACAAAGCTTGCAGAATATGAAGAAATGTTGATATCGGAGATGACAGAAGAAGGCATATCTCTATTTAGTAATGATGTATCCTTGTTTTCTGCTTCAAGTGATTCTCCTACATTTAATCAGTATCTTGCAGATTATAACTATAATTATAATTGTTATAATCTTTATAAAAATGAATTTAAAATGCCATATAGGAGTTATGTTGAAACAAGAAAAGATGATCCTACATATAATTCACTTCTCGCAGCATGGAGAATCGCGACTTTTCAACTTTCTGATGTCGCAACATATAACACCAAAGAAATAGGATTTTATGAAACTATTTTATATGATGTCTTATATCAAGGGCAAGAAATTGAGTCCTTGTCAGGAAGCTTGCAAAAAATCACTAATACTGTTCAAGCATCATCCTTGAAAAAAATTAGTAAGTCCTTATCTAAAGATTTGGGCGAAGTTTGGCGCACCAATACCAATGATATGTCACTCGATGAGATTGAAGGGCTGAATAAAGCAATGCAGTCTTGCGAAGAATTGAATGATGTATTTGGTGCTATCGGTAATATCAGCAATGTTTTGGGTTATGTTGATAATATAGAAGAACTAATTATTAAAATGGCTAAAGCTCAAGCAATAATGGAATCATCAAATGAAACTGCAAAGATTTTGCTGACCATGAAGAATAATACATCCAATTCTGCATTTAAAGAAGCACTGTCAAATATGATTTTGATTTGCAGTGAAATGGTAAATGAAAATAATGTAATAGATATTTTTGCTTCAGATATGATTGTAAGTGAATTAGGCAAATTCACATTGGACACAATCTGGGAAAAAGTAGTATCTCATCTTAACATATACGGTTATGCTGTAAGTGCAGGACAAGCAGCTGGTAAACTGCTGACAGGTTTGTTATTTGGCACAGACAAAAGTGTAGAACTTTATTATAGCATTTGTGCGTTGTATGAATTTGAAAATTGTCTGAAATATGCATTGGGTACATATGAAAGAGCATATTTATCAAATAAATCTGATGCGAACAGCTCTGTATTTAACGAAGCATATAAACTCCTTTTGCAAACACATCTTTTAGGAATAAAAGCCTCCATCGATGTTGTTGAAGTGGAATATAAAGCAGGGTTAATCAATACCCTTATTTCTTACTTTAAAGAAAAAGAATATGACTCATATATGAAATCTTTAAATAATATGCAATCATATGTAGAACTAACAATAAATTCAATGAATGTAATTGCATATAATTGTTATTTGGATGAATATGGCGGAGACGAAATGACAATCGCAGATATTCAACAAGAAACACCTAAATACACAACAGAAGAAAATGAAGCTGCAATAATAGAGTTGAAGGATTTATCATTTGTTCTTAATAATGTTACCATTGATAAAGACAAAAAACTTACAGAGGATATGCATACTTATGGTAGTTTAATTATAGAAGGCGGAACTCTTGACTTAAACGGACATACTCTGACAGTTGATGGAAATATACTTCAAAGTGGTGGTACAATGAATATCAACGCTGGAACATTGAACGTCGGAGGCGATTATTCCATAGCGGGAAGTGTTACTACAAATGGTGCTGGAGATAAAGTTTACACATCATCTTCGGGTATATTGAAAATGATATATCCGAGCGATTATGTATGTGTAGATGGTGACTTTGCTACAAATTCAAATGGAGGACATTATGGGTCTTTAAAAGACGGAACGATAGAAATCAAGGGGGATTTCCAACAATTATATCACAATAATTTTGATACATCTGAAAATCACAAGGTAATATTTAATGGAGATAAACAACAAGAAATATTTTTTGAAAATCCTGACGTTTCAGGTTTTGCGAATGTTGAGTTTAGGAACTCAAACATCAAATTAAATTCAGGGATAAGGGGTTTTACATTAAATCAAGATATTGATTTGAGTCTGGGTGTGAAATATTTGCATATAAATGGTACATTAGACTTAAATGGTCATTCAATATCAAATTCAGAATATTGGGAAACATCTGATTTAAGTGTTAGCGGTAATTTAATCCTGGATGGAAATGATATAAAAATTAATGGTAATTTAGAGATTTCAAGTGGCACTATAGATCTAAGCGGTCAAACATTAACAGTAACTGGTGATGTACTTCAAAGTGGTGGTACAATGAGTATCAACGCTGGAACATTGAATGTCAGAGGAGATTATTCCATAGCGGGAAGTGTTACTACAAATGGTGCTGGAGATAAAGTTTACACATCATCTTCGGGTAGATTGCAAATGATATATCCGAGCGATTATGTATGTGTAGATGGTGACTTTGCTACATATTCAAATAAAGGACATTATGGGTCTTTAAAAGACGGAACGATAGAAATCAAGGGGGATTTCCAACAATTATATTACAATAATTTTGAAACATCTGAAAATCACAAGGTAATATTTAACGGAGATAAACAACAAAATATATCATTTTCAGATTATGATAATTCACAGTTTTATCATCTTGTTATAAAAAATAATAGCTGTGTTTATTTTAATAATCAATGTAGAATACTTGGAAATTTAAAACAGTCTGGAGGAGCGGTGATTGAAAATCCTACAAATGTTGTATTAAAAGGCAAATCCGCATTTGAAGATCATGGTGAATTAAATGCAGAAATCAACAATTATGTAGGAAACGCAGTCAATGTAATACCAACATATGTGGACTATGAAAACTATTGTAAGCAATTTGCAGAGCCTATACCATCGACTTCTGTAACTTTGAATAAGATAACACTTACATTGCAAAAAGGGTTTACAGAAAGATTGATTGCAACTATGCAACCAACAAATACGGATGATTCAATAACTTGGTCAACTTCAAATTCAAATTGTGCTATTGTGGCTGCTGATGGAACGATAACTGCAAAGGCCGTTGGAAGTACAACAATTACTGCTACGACTTCCAGTGGTAAAAAGGCATATTGTTATGTTACTGTAGAAGAGCCGCCTGTGTCAGTATCTTCTGTAACCATTGACAAAACTTCTCTAATAATGACAACATCAGATATGGCACAACTTACTGCTACAGTTCTTCCCGAAGATGCCACTAATAAAGAAATAGTTTGGACATCTTCTGATGAAAGCGTTGCAATGGTTAATACAACCGGAGTTGTAACAGCAGTAGGTACGGGAAGTACAGTTATCACCGCTACATCAAATAATGGTATGTATCACGAATGTATTGTTCAGGTTATTGCTGCAAACGGTGCATCATTAGTTGCAAGCTCAACAAAGGCGATGCCGGGCGAAATTGCCGAATATACTGTATCTGTTGTGAAGAATCCTGGAATGTCTTATTATAAATTAAGCTTTGATTATGATACTTCTCTGTTAGAGCCTATAGATGTTATCGGTAAAAACACAACAGGAAGCTTTTCTACAAACTTGGCAGATGCGGATAGGACTGCTTTTAATGTGTTATGGTTTGCGACAGCGAATAATACTGAAAATTCAGAGCTGTTTACCATTAGATTTAGAGTTGCTGAGTCGGTAGAATTAGGTACAGAAATACCGGTTACTATGAGTTATGGAGCATCTAATATCAAGAATAGTGCCGGAGAAAAACTTGCATTCTACCTAAATAACACATCTATAGCTGTTGCAGAGCCATTACCCGGCGATATAAATGAAGACGGTGAAATTGATTTCTTTGATATTTCTGCTATGTCACGTGGTGTAACAGAAATTGAAGAGTTTACAACTCGTCAGCAAATTGCTGCAGATGTTAATAATGATGGACTAGTCGATATTAAAGATAATGTAAAACTTCTTCAATATGTTGTTGGTTGGTCGGGTGTTGAACTAATGTCATTAACGGACGGAAATCCTGTTATTACTGTAGGCTGTGTCAAGGCAAATGATGCCGGTGAAGCGGATATCCCGGTTATTATTAAAAATAACATTGGCATTTCCGGATTTAAGTTTGTTATTGATTATAACCCTGATGAAATTGAAATATTGTCTATTACTCCAAATACAGAAATCTTACCCGAAAGATTTTCAACTAATTTGGGTATAAGCGATAGAGTGGTTATTACTTGGTATAATACGAATGATATTTATGATAATGGTACTTTGTTTACTCTCGGGGTTAAATTTAAAGATGATTTTGAAGGGCAACTGTCATCAATTAGTATAAAACCTGCAGACAATAATTTGTGTAATGATAAACTTGAAAATGCTATTTTTACTTACGATACAGGTTATTTTACGGCAGATGATTATATTGTTACAAATGAGGTTGCAGGTGATACTAACTTTTCCTGTGAGCTATACTTTGATGATTCCTATAAAGAGCAATCTGCAACCGCAATGATTGCTTTCTATGACGCCAGTGGAATACTCGTTCAGCTTAAGACGGCTGATATTACAGTTAAACCCGGAAAGGTAGATTTGAGTATCGACTATGATAAAAAAGATTATGCAACCTATAAGCTCATGATTTGGGAGGATTTTAATAATATGAAACCTTTGGTTGTTGTAAAATAATATAATATAAACAACAATTTATAAAACACTCTCTGTATCTAATTGCGATATAGAGAGTGTTTTGCATATAAAGGCTCTTTGTCAATAGTTGGGTAAAATTTAACAGCAGCTGCCAATATAAAACTTGATCAGCTGCTGTTTTTAAATTATACACCGCTGTAAGCCGCAAAACCGCCGTCTACCGGGATAACCACTCCGTCAACAAAACTTGAAGCATCATCATTTACAAGCCACAAAAGAGTCCCTATAAGCTCTTCCGCTTCACCGAATCTTCCCATCGGTGTTGCGGCAAGTATTTTACCGGTTCTCGGTGTTGGATTCCCTTCTTTATCAAATAATAAATCCTTGTTTTGTGCCGTAACAAAGAAACCCGGAGCAATTGCATTTACTCTTATTCCGACTTTTGCAAAATGTACCGCAAGCCATTGTGTAAAATTGGATACAGCCGCTTTTGCACCGCTGTAAGCGGGAATTTTTGTAAGAGGGCGAAAAGCGTTCATTGAAGAAATATTAATTATATTTCCTTTTCCTCTTTTTGCCATATCTCCGGCAAATACCTGTGTAGGAAGCAAAGTACCCAAAAAATTCAAATTGAATACAAAAGAAATACCTTCCGGATCCAAATCAAAGAAAGTTTTTATATCTTCGGCATTTTCCAAATCCTCAGGGAAAAGATATTCCTTTGTTGTCGTACCCTTAGGATTATTTCCTCCCGCACCGTTTATAAGAATATCACACTTACCGAAATCATTGATGATTTTTTCTCTTGCTTCCTTCAGACTGTCAATTTTCAATACATTTGCACAATATCCTTTAGCATTTCCGCCTCCGGAATTTATCTCGTCGGCAACTTTCTGCGCCGAATCTTCGTTTAGGTCGAGAATTGCCACTTTGGCGCCGCATGCTCCCAATGCTTTTGCAAACATTCCGCATAAAACTCCACCGCCTCCGGTAACCACAACAACCTTATCCTTCAAATCCAAATCAAAAGGTAATTTCATATTAATCCTCCGTTCCGCCGTTATCAGCTTCTGTATTTATTTGTTTTTTGAATTTTTTTCTATAGCTTCCCACAACCCATTAATGTAAACTGCGCCCAACGCTCTGTCATATAATCCGTAACCGGGACGACCTGTTTCTCCCCAAATCATTCTTCCATGGTCGGGTCTGATATATCCGTCAAAGCCTTCATCATAGTATGCTTTTACTATCTCGTATATATCAAGAGAACCGTATTCACTCTTGTGAGCAGCTTCTTCAAAGCACTTATCCCCTGTTATTTTTATGTTCCTGATATGTGCAAAATGTATTCTGTCCGCAAAGGAATGGATCATATCTACGATATCATTGTCAGGACTTACACCAAGAGAGCCGCTGCATAAAGTTAAGCCGTTATATTTACTGTCATACAGTTTTAAAAATCTTTCGATATTCTTTTTATTTGTAATTATTCTCGGCAATCCGAATATGCTCCAAGGAGGATCATCGGGATGAATTGCCATTTTGACTTGTACTTCTTCACATACTTTGATTACTCTGTCCAAAAAGTATTTAAGATTATTCCATAGATCTTCTTCGGTTATATGCTGATACTTTTCCAAAAGAGCCTTCAGGCCTTCTTTTGTATAACTTGCATCCCAGCCTGGTAATGATAGGTCACCCGTTAAAGGATTCATTTTTAACACAGTATCTTCTTTATATATCAATGCATGAGAACCGTCGCTAAGCTCATAATTGAGATCTGATCTTGTCCAGTCAAATACAGGCATAAAATTATAGCATACACAATCAATTCCGGCTTTTGCCAGATTCCTGATTGTGGTACAATAATTTTCTATGTATCTATCTCTGTCACCGTCACCTGTTTTAATGTCTTCATGGACAGGTACACTTTCAATAACAGAGAGTCTTAATCCTTCCTTTTCAATTTCATTTTTTAATTCCATTATTCTTTCATAGCTCCACGCCTCTCCCACAGGGATATCGTAAATAGCTGAAACTATACCGGTAACACCGGGAATTTGCCTGATTTTTTTCAATGTGACGGGATCATCTTTTCCGTACCATCTGAAAGTCATTTCCATATTTTTGTCCCTTCCATTCTCATTATTATTGTGAAATTTATCGTTTTAGATTTTTTATTAATTTCTCTATAAAAATCCACATTTACCATTTTTATCAGTCGATTGTAATTTTCTTTGAATTGTTTTTTCCGCTCTCGTAAAATGCAAACAAAACTTTCATTACATGAACAGCGTCGTCAAGTGTTATATATTCACCTTTTCCCGCAGATAATGATTTATAAAAGTCATTAATTACTTTTTTATGTCCGCAGCCCCAGTATTGTTTTCCTTCAGGAATGTTATTATCCTCATCAATAACTTGTGTACTGTCTTTTGTTATTTTATACAGTCTTTCGTCTGCATAGCGAAAAGCGGCATTTTCAAAATTTATCTCAACTCTCGGAGGAGTGCTTTGGGAATATGTATTGGCAGCATAAAACAGCCCGCCGGAGCCGTTATTCATTTCAAACAATGCGTCTGCCGTATCTTCAACCTCTATTACATCTGAAAGTTTTTTTGTGGAAATTGAAGCTTTCACAGCTTTAATTCCGCCTCCCAGCCAATCAACCAGATCAAGAGTATGGACAGCTTGATTGATCAAAAGTCCTCCCCCTTCGGTTTTCCACTTGCCTCTCCATTCGTCCGCATTATAATATTCCGGTGTTCTCTGCCAAGTTAAAAATGCGGAAATACCAAGCATTTTGCCGATTGATTGATCATTTTCAATAATATTTTTTAAAGTAATAATTGATTTATTTGTTCTGTTCTGAAGCATTGCACATATTTTTTTATCTGTTTTTAAATCACACAGTTCTTTCAGCTCATCTTTGTTCATGGTAAGCGGCTTTTCAAGAACAATATCTTTACCGCTTTTTAACGCGGCAACTGCCATATCCTTATGAAGATAATGCGGAGTGCATATATGTACAACATCAATTTGGGAATCGGTCAGCATCTCATTAAAATCAGAAAAAACATTACAATTACAATTTTTTTTTGCAAGTTCCAATTTTTTTTGATCGTTATCGCAAATTGCATAAAGGTTTGCATATTCACATTTTTCGATTGCGGATACATGAATGGGGCCGATTGCTCCGTATCCTACAACACATGCATTTTTCATAATGATTTTCCTTTCGAGCAATCATAAATTATTAATAAAACCCTTTTGTTTTTAAATTATTATAGCTTATTGCAAGGCTTTCAAAGGGATCACGCTGACATATATCCTGCTCAACCATTGCCCATTGGGCTCCCGCTTCTTCGCTTGCGCAGATTATAGAATCCCAATCAAGATTTCCTTCCATAACCTCTGCCATTTGATGAGATTTTTCACCCGGCACGATCTTCATATCCTTAAAATGGATAACTTTTGCGCGTTTCCCCATTTTTTTGATATATCCGGCTGGATCGACGCCGGCGTAGGCAAGCCAATATACATCGACTATAAAGTCAAATTTACCTTTTTCAAGGAAATAATCCATAATGAATTGGCCGTCAACCTTCATGAATTCAATATGATGATTATGATATGCAAATGTCATACCGTTTTCTGCAAATTTATCATAAATACCATTCATTATTTCGACTGATTTTACCATATCATCTTTTGAAATACCGTTCCATAAATTGGGATATGCCCCCAATCCTGCAATTTGGCAGCCGATCGCTTTATGAAAAGCAATCGACCAATCGATATTTTCCGTATATTCCTGCCAGCTTCTGTGTGTGCATGCCGGAATTACTTTATATTTATCGCATATTGCTTTAATGTCTGCCGCCTCAAAATTTCCTATTGCAGAAAGCTGGACTGATTTATAACCTATATCTTTGATTTTTTTTATTGTATTTTCAAAATCTTCTATTGTTTGCGTATAATCCCTTACAGTATAGAGCTGTGCTCCTATTCGTTTATCCATAATAATACCTCCTGTTAATATGTACCTTTTGTATCAGTTACGATATTGCTTTGTTTCTTTACAACTGTTGATTTTTTGATTTTATCCTGAAGCAGTTCATAAAATTCATCATGAGGAAAGTTTTTAACATCTGCCCATTTGCCTGTCCATGCCGAATAATGAATTGCATTCGAAATCGTGAGTCCTTTTACACCTTCAACCCCCGGTGCTAACAATTCACCGCCGTTGATAAGCACCCTTGCAAAATCCTTAAAAATTCCCACATGCTGTTCGCCGCCGCTTTTATCTGCCGGTATTTCACATTTCCAGCATTCAGGTTTTCCGAAAATTACCGTGTTGTTTTTATTGAACTCACGCTCCGAAACGGTATTTCTCCAAAAAGTTATTTCATTATTTTCAATAACAACTTTACCCATATCCCCCATAATTTCAAGTCTGTTGGTTCCGGGAGCTTCACCTGTTGATGTAATATATACACCGGTCAATCCATTATCGTATTCCATAAATGCTGTAACATCATCTTCAACCTCGATATTGTAATATTTACCAAAATAGACATGGGACATGATCCTCGACGGCATACCGAACATCCATTGCCATAAATCGAGCTGATGAGGATTTTGATTTATCAGCGCTCCGCCGCCTTCCGTTTTCCATGTTGATCTCCATGTTGAACTGTCATGATAAGCCTGAGGTCTGTACCAATCGGTAATTATCCAGCACACTCTTTTAAGATTACCCAATTGACCGTCTTCAATCATTTTTTTCACTTTCTGATAAACGGGATTTGTTCTCTGATTATACATAATTCCAAACAACAAACCTGATTTTTCGGCCGCTTGATTCATTTGTAGCACTTGTTTTGTATAAACACCGGCAGGCTTTTCGGTAAGTACGTTTACACCGTGTTTAAATGCTTCTATGGCTATTGTGGGATGGTCATAATGATATGTCGCGATTTCAACAGCATCTACAAGCCCGCTTTCAAGCATTTGCGTCGCGTTTTCAAATACCGGTATGTCAGGATACTTTTTTTTGGCACATTCTCTTCTTTCTTCGGAAATATCACATATTCCCGACAATACCATATCGGGTACTTTACCGGAATAAATACTTTCACAATGGCTCGTACCCATATTTCCAAAACCGATAATACCCATTCTTACTTTTTCCATAACTTTTCATTCCTCTTTTCTTATATGATTTTTTTATCGTTTTTATTTAACATTGTCATCATCGTTAAATAAAGTTATTTATTTTAATCATTAAAGATAAAAAAATTTAACCGTTTATATTGTCAATTATCTTTTTGAGTGATTCATATGCTATCGTAAACTTTTCCGGGGTGCTTCCCTCCAATTTGAGCATATGATCATCAATTTCAAGATTTTCCAATCCTTTAAAACTTCCAAGATGCGGTTCAAGGCTTACAAAACCTTTATATCCGCTCTTACCTAACTCCTGCAATATCTCCTCAACGTGTCCAACACCGTAGCCGGCGGGAACTACCTCTCCGTTTAAAAGAGCGTCCTTAATATGCATATATACAATATAGGGCTTCAAAATGTCAAATGCGTCGGGATATGTAACCTGTCCGCACTGAACAAAATTTGCAGGATCAAAAACAGCTCTCAAATTCGGTGAATTTATTGCTTCTAATATTTCCAGACATCTGGGCGCGATATCACCGTAAATCTCTTTTTCGTTTTCATGCAGGAGAATAATATCATTCTCTTCGGCCAATTTTGTCATTGCTTTCATTCGTTTAATGACTTCATCGGCATATTTTTTGTGATCTTCACCCTCAGGTATATAAAAGCTAAAAATCCTAATATACCTCACATTCAGCATTTTTGCGGTTTTTATCGTTCTTTCAAGAACCTTCAAATGCTCGTCAAAATCATCTGTTATTTTTATCTTTCCTATCGGCGAACCGATCGAAGAAACCTTTATGTTATATTTTTCCATTGTCGACTTCAGCTCTTCTACTTCTTCATCATCCAAGCTTGAAATATTTTTGCCGTTTACTCCTCGCGGTTCAAAGTATTTAATTCCGAGTTTGTTTAAATGTACAAATTGTTTTTCAATATTTTCATCAATCTCATCGGAAAACCCCGTATAAATAAATTCAGACATATTTTACCTCCGTACTATTTAATATGCTTTAATTATATTACAAATATTGCAAACTTACTAATTCAATATTGACAAAAACATTGCAAATATTGACCTTTTATGTTATAATTAAAATAATTAAAATAAAGGAATGTTTTATATGGAACATAATAATGAGATCCAAGTTGAATTTTCACCGCATCTGCACTACCATAAATCAATCTCATCTCATCCCATTAATTCGGATTACATGCTGCATAATCACAGAGATATGATAGAAATCCTGATATTTATACGAGGTGACGCGGAATTTCGTGTTGAGGGCTCGACATATAAATTAAAACCCTTTGATACGGTTATTGCATCAAACTACGAAATGCACAGAATAGTACATCTTTCCGACACGGAGTATGAAAGGATAGTAATTACCATACCTATAGATTTTTTTGAAAAAAATAATTGTACGCAATATGCGGACCTGTTCTATTCAAGACCTTTGGGGGTTCATAATCTTATTCCCTACGATGTGACAAAAAACACATATTTTTTGAGTACCATTAATCGTTTGGAAATATATGTGACCGAAGAAGGCTGTGATTCGATTGTTACGATAAGCGCAATGATCGAGCTTTTATATCTGCTTAATAAATGCAGCAAAAAAACCGCCTTAAATGAGACTAACAACAAATATATCAAAAACATAATATTATACATTAATGACAATTTAACATCCGGTCTTTCTCTTGAAAAAATCGCAGATCAATTTTATATTAATAAAAGTTATCTATGCAGGATGTTTAAGAAAAATACCGGGTATACAATTAACAAATATATAACTCATAAACGATTGATGCTTGTCAGGGAATTATGCTCGGCAAATATGTCTTTAACAGAAGCGTGTGTTGAAGCGGGATTCGGCAATTATTCAAATTTTTATAAAATGTATGTAAAAGAAACAGGCAAATCCCCAAAGCAGGAATTAAAAAATAATATTTAAGCAATTGTAAACTTATTTCATATTTTATGGTTGACAATTCTTCTCTCCTCTGTTATAATAAATACGAAAATTTTATAACTGCTGACACGCCCTTATAGAATAACAAGGAGGAACATCAATGAAACTAAACACAAAAGAAATAACTTACATTGCGATTCTTGCATCCATCATCTCGGTTCTGTCAATAATCACATTTCAAATCGGTGCAATACCTATTACCCTTTCAGTATTTGCAGTACTGTTATTAGCGGTGATCTCCGGCGCAAAAAAGTCTGTAACTGCCGTTGTGATCTATATTTTGATCGGTGCATTCGGTATTCCCGTTTTCAGCGGATTAAAGGGCGGGATACAAATTATTTTCGGCCCTACCGGCGGATACATAATATCATATATTTTTATGGCATTGATCGTTGGAATTGTGTCCGATAAAATAAAAGAAAATAGTATTTCTTGCATGATCATTCTTTTTGTTTCTTGTATAATAAGCTTAGCAGTATGTTATTTTCTTGGAACGCTTCAATATGTCCTGATCACTTCCACGGATTGGATATCGGCGCTGAGTGCTTGTGTTTATCCCTTTGTTGCGGTCGATTTGATTAAAAGTATTCTTGCCGTTATAATAGGCTTAAAAATAAAAACACGAATAAAAAATATAGTAAATTAACATAAGTGATCTGCGAATAAATGGGTTTGTCAAGTAATCTGTGTAAGTTTTTTTGCATAAGTTCATTTTTTTACAAAAGTAGCGTTTATGCCGCGAAAGTCACTTGACGGCGTGACGATTTTGTATACAATGCCTTAGTGGATTGTAT
>CALXWJ010000013.1 GCA_944392335.1 uncultured Clostridia bacterium | reverse complement strand
ATCTTTACTCTTTCTTGGAACTCTTTTTCTGTGATGTGACAGTATTCCATAAGATTATGAATGATTCGTTCCATATCTGTTACAGGAGAGAGAAACCATGCATATTCTATATCCATATCCGCAAATGCAAGCAATTCAAAATAAGCTCCCATACTACACCCAAATATTGAAACTTCCTCGCCTTGATTTACTGCAAAAGAGTACATTGCTTTCAACTCTCGAACACATTCGTCTGGCATAATAAAATCTGTTTCATATACTCTTTCTCCATGTTGTGGCAGGTCAAAGCTAAGGACCTGATAACCCTTTGCAGTTGCTTCTTCCGCCAGTACCCAAATGCAGTCATCAATTTTTGAAGAATGACTTCCATGTGCTGCAATTATAATTTTATCGCTTGGTTCTCCCCACAAAATAACAGGAATACCGTCAATTCTGATTTTTCTTAAATTCATGTTTTACCTCTGCAAATATGATTTTGTTATTCTATCCTTTCAAATTCTCCAAAGCAGACGGATTATTTTCGAGGATCGCCCCGACGGTGTGGCAGGTTTCTAATTCCGGACAGTCGCCGCAGGTGGAAACTCCTTTCTCCAAAGCACATTTCCGGATTTCGCACATATTCTCGCAAAATACCGTTTTTGCTCCGTTCACACGGCAGCCCCCGCAGTTAATATGTTCGGGCAGGATAGGGGCGTTATTTAACTCTGCCCACAGCTTTGCCGTTTTCTCGCGCAAGACCTGATCGTCATTGACCGTCGCAATATATGTATCGCATTTTTCACAATCCAGTCCGCAGTATCCGATCAAATCTTTCATTGTTATGTACCTCCGATTTATTATTTCTCAATTTCATGCTCAATTTATTCTTGTAAGTATCGTAAAAAGTAATTTAAAGGTTTATTAATCGCAGATAAGTTGACTCGAATGTGAAATTGTATATTACTTTCTTTCATCAAACAATCCCCATACTGCTAAAATTAAACCTAAAATTGCTATACCAGCAAAAACATAAATTGCAGTCATAAGACCATATTGTGAAATATTCCATAGTGCTGAAAACCGCCCATTGACTGTCCATTCATTAGCCATTGAACCAGCTAAAATTAGCGCAACAGAAATTACTCCAGCCAAAAACATTATTGAACCCAAAAACACTTTTTTCATTTTTCCGCCTCCATAAATTCCGATTTATTGTTCAGTTATTTTCTAATTTTATTCTGAAACGGCAGAGTCAACCTGGCTTTCTATATCGTCTTTTATATCATTGATTGTTTCCTTTACCTGTTCTTTACTCATTTTGTTTCCGTTTACATCGTAGTTATTGGAATAAACACATCCGGATATGGAGAACATCAGGCTTATCAAAAATACTAATATCGTTTTTTAATTGCCATGCACCCTTCTTGTGTATAAGTTTTCAGTTCTTACAGCCAAATTGCCCAGTCTCCGTACTCAAAAGTCCCGCTGCCATGGCGCAGCTTTCCGTCTGCTTTCAGCTGCCGCAGCGCGTCACGCATCCGTATCAGGATTTCAGGATGAATATCCAAAGAGTGATGCGCGGGAAAGACCATCTTTACAGGCAGAGCCGCCGCTTTCTCCAGGGAACGCAGATATGCCTCCGGGTCTGTTGACGGATAGTAGGCAAACAGGGTATCCTTGTATACCAGATCACCTGTAAAGAGATAGCCCCGTTCCGGCTCCCAAAAGCACATGTGCCCCGGGGAATGTCCGGGCGTATGCAATACCTCAATACGACGTCCGCCTATATCTATCGTTTCGCCTCCATACAGGACCTTCGTCGGCGTTCCTTGAAAAAACCTGTAAGCATTTATATCAAACCCTTCAGGAAGGTCACATCGATCCGTCACATATGTTTTGATAGTCTCAAGAGGCTGCGGAAATCCTCCGCTCAGCCAGCCAAGCTCCTCCGCGTGCGCATAAAAATCAGGAAAATACCAATGCCCGCCGATATGGTCCCAATGGATATGCGTCGCAACCGCTGTTACAGGCTTATCGGTCAGCTTAACAACTTCATCATATATATTGCAGATCCCCAGACCCGTATCGATCAGCAGGCTCCGCACCGACCCGTTTAGCAGATAACAATGCGTCTCCTCCCAGTGCCGGTATTCACTGATACAATAGGTATCAGCGTCTATTTTATCTATAGTAAACCAATTGCTCATCTTTCCAAAACCTTTCTGCTTAAAACGAAAAAACCGGCAATCCCTTAAATCGCAGCAACGCCGCGTCAAGCTTGTTTAAATGAAACTTGAAAGCTATTGCAGCCGGTAATAGGAGCGTTAGCTCCTCAGCGTTTCAGTGGGAGGGTGTATTCTCACCGATTACAGTTATGGAGCCCGCCGCCGGTAACGGCGGGGGACAGCTTGGGCGCGGTTATATCCGTATCCGGTTAATCCGCGCATCAATAAAAGGTTGCAACCTCCTGTTTTGGCGGTTCTGCTTTCTCTATTGATTTTGCTATCAATATCGGGCCTTCGCCATTATACACCTTATGTTCGGCAATTATCAATTTTGCGGTCAAAATAATCCAATCCCTATTTTTAAGCTCTACAGGCTCTTTAGACTTACAAATCAAGCCCTGAAAGGAAATATCCTCGGCACAGCATGTCATGACATGCCTGCCGAATACAAACGCTTTATCTCCAAGCAGCCTTTCACGTCCTACAATGCCTTTGAATTTCAGTACTTTACCTATATATTTTGAAGTATCCTCTGACAGATCCCTGTACCAAACCGCATAATCGTCGTCTTTTATTTCTATAATATCCGCGTTAACATCAAAAGGCAGCGGGTCTTCTATATTATCTTCTTCAACATGTCCGTCGGTGAATTCATATGCTATGGTGCATCTTTTATTTATTGACCTTATAATTTTATGAAATTCCTCACGGTTTGTTTCTGCCGCCGCACGGTTAAACATTACCAGCTCACAGCTTTTTAACTTATCGACCACAAGAGACCTCATATTCTGATTATAATTTTCGAAGGTTTGCGCATCGGCCGTAAATATTTCCTGATACACGCTCCACTCCCGCGGAAAACTTGCATAAAGGTCATCTAAAAGCCACATTCCGTTATACTCAATGATAACCCTTTGTACATTATATTTTTTTTCAAGCCTTTTGAATGTGTCCGTATTTATATCATCCGGATCATCGATATATTCGATCAAAACATTATCAACCTTAAACCTGTCTTTTTCAAATTCACATATTCCCTCTTCACATACAAGCAAAAGGGTATTTTCTCCCGAATTAAATTCCTCACTCTCAAGCGTTTCCTGTATAAACTTTGTTTTGCCTGCCTCCAAAAAACCGGTAAACAAATAAATCGGTATTTCCATAAAACCCTCCTGTCAGCCGCAAATGTTCCGCGGCACAACCGCAAACGATAAAATCAGTTATTAAATAATTCTTTCAGTTTTTCCTCATTTATTTTTGAACCTATAACACAAAGCCTTCCGCACACTGCCGGACTGCCGAAACGTACATCCGGTTCACCCGGCACATAATCAAAATGGATCCATTGATCTTTCGACGCAACTATACCTTTTGCCCTCAAGATCAAGCCATATTCTTTTTCATCGGAAAGCTTATTTAATATATTTAATATATCATCCTTTGAATACTTTCTTGCCGTTTCCATGCCCCAGCTTGTAAATATATCATCAGCATGATGGTGATGCTCGTCATGCTCATGATGACATCCGCAGCCTTCCCCATGATCATGGTGATGTTCACCGTGACAGTGATGATGTTCTTCGTCATGGTCATGATGGCAATGATGTTCTTCGTCATGCTCATGATGACAGTGATGTTTCTCATCGTGATCATGGTGACAGTGGCGTCCCTCATCATGGTCATGACAATGATGCTGTTGTGACGAAAGAATCTCAAGTTCTTTATCAAGAGTATCTTTTCTTTCTATTGCCGAAAAAATTTCCTTCCCGTCAAGCTCATCCCATGACGTTGATATTATGACCGCACTGCTGTTATGCTCCTTTATCATCTCTATCACATTTTGCAGTTTTTCATCGGAAATATTATCGGTATGGCTCAATACAATACATCCCGCGTTTTCAATCTGGTCGTTGAAAAATTCACCGAAATTTTTCATATACATCCTGCATTTATTTGCATCGGCAATTGTTGCAATTCCGTTTATTTCAATATCAGCCCCGGCATTTTTAACGGCGCGTATGACATCGCTCAATTTACCCACTCCGGACGGCTCGATTATAATACGATCGGGATTGTAATCGTTAAGTACTTGTATCAATGCTTTTGAAAAATCACCCACAAGACTGCAGCAAATGCAGCCTGAATTTAATTCATTTATCTTCACTCCCGATTCTTTTAAAAATTCGCCGTCTATTCCTATAGTTCCAAACTCATTTTCTATCAGGACAAGTTTTTCCCCCGTATAAGCCTCTTTGATAAGCTTTTTGATAAGTGTGGTTTTTCCCGCGCCCAAAAATCCTGAAAATATATCAACCTTTGTCATTTATGTCATTTCCTTTCCTTTGTTTGTTAATACATAAAATTCTAATTATTATTATACCACAATAATTATTTTTGTCAATTTATTATATAGCTTATAATTGTTTTTCACAAAAAATCTCCATGTATTTTCATCGTTCCGATCAACATTTTTACAATGCATATATTTTTGCCCGTTTTAAAATTTGCCGATATTAAAATTACTGATTTTACAATTTTTTCAATAAATACTTGTCCCGTTATTAAACGAGGGCAAGAGCGCTTCATACCGGCGGTTGACCGGCGGGAAACCGCACTCCCGCACCGGCCGCGAAAATGAGCCCGCCGCCCAAAAAAACCGGGGACGTCTCTTTCCACAGTCCTAAGTTCAAAATTATATTTTACCATTACTGTAACATACTGTAACAAATTATATTTTTAACTAAAAATATTGTATAAAAAGTATATTGATTTAATGTCAAAAATATTATATAATTTATTATAAATTGTAATCGGTATATAGATGATGTTTTATTTGTCTTCTATAAGGGCTTGTCCCGTTATTCAATCATCTGCATATCATAAACAAGAACACACGGCGCATTAATATAGCAAGGAGGAATGTTTTATGAAATTAGACAGAATTATAGCTGTCAGAAACAACAAAACCATATACCGTGACGGGGATTTGTGTCTTAAAGTATTCAATAACGACTTTTCAAAGGCTGATATTTTAAATGAGGCGTTAAATCAGGCAAGAGTCGAAGAAACAGGCTTAAATATCCCGAAAATATTGGAGGTCACAACAATAGACGGAAAATGGACAATCGTTTCCGATTATATCAAGGGAAAAACCCTGAACAGGCTTATGGAGGAAAATCCCGATAAATACGACGAGTATTTGAATTTATTTGTTGATCTGCAGCTTGAAATGCATGAGAAAAAATGCCCCATGCTTAACAAATTGAAAGATAAAATGAGCCGAAAAATAAGCATGACCGATCTGAGCGCGACGGTGCGCTATGATCTGTACACACGTCTTGAAGCAATGCCCAAGCATAATAAATTATGTCACGGGGATTTTAACCCTTCGAATATTATTATCGCGGATGACGCTACGCCTTATATTCTTGACTGGTCACACGCAACTCAAGGGAATGCTTCCGCCGACGCGGCAAGAACATATCTTTTGTTCTGGCTCAACGGCGATATAGCAGGCGCGAAAAAATATCTTGAACTGTTCTGTAAGAAAAGCGATACCGCGGTACAATATGTACAAAAATGGATGCCTATCGTCGCGGCGTCCCAAACCGTCAAAGGCAATGAACATGAAAGAGAATTTTTACATTCATGGATAAATGTAGTTGATTATGAATAATAAAAGGAGGATTATGTATGAAAATAACAGTATGTATAGGTTCTTCATGCCATATAAAAGGCTCAAGACAGGTTGTTGAAGAGCTTCAATATCTTATCTCGGAGAATAATTTGGGAGACAAGGTCGAGCTTGCCGGAACGTTTTGTATGGGCAAATGCCAGCAAGGCGTATGCGTTACGGTAGACGATACATTCTATTCGGTATCACCCGATACGGTAAAAGAATTTTTCAGTAAAAATGTAATGGCCGGCATAAAATAAAAAACATTCCATGAAATTACATGAATCAAAAAACACCTTACATATATAATACTGCGCTTGAAATTATGACAGAAATGACCTTTTGTCTTTATACCTTTAACTTTTAAGCAGTCAGCATTATATGTTATTTTACAGATCATGCCGTATTTTATCGGCGGAACGGAGCTTAAAATGATTATTCAAATTTGTGTCGGCAGTTCCTGTCATTTAAAAGGTTCTCATGAACTTGTTAATCTTTTTCAAAATGAAATCGAAAAAAGGGCACTCGGCTCAAAGGTTACTCTTGCAGGCTGTTTCTGTACAGGCAGGTGCAACCGCGAGGGTGTTACCATTGTCGTTGACGATGCTGTTTACACCGGTGTTACACCGGATAAATTCAATGAGTTTTTTGAAGAAAATGTTATGAAAAAAATTTGATTATAAAGGGGTATTGCAATGGCAGACTGTTTAACATTAAAAAAATCAAACTGTAAAAATTGCTATAAATGTATTCGTCATTGTCCCGTTAAATCGATAAGGTTTTCGGGCAATCAGGCATATATAATCGGTAATGAATGTATCCTTTGCGGACAATGCTTTGTTGTCTGTCCTCAAGATGCTAAGCAGATCGTCGACGAAACCGAAAAAGTAAGGGTATTGCTCCAAAGCGGCGATCCCGTTTACGTGAGCATTGCCCCGTCCTTTATTGCAAATTACGAAGGCGTAGGAATAAGCTCAATGAAAAATGCCTTGAAAAAACTGGGGTTTGCCGATGCTGAAGAGACTGCCATAGGGGCGACAATTGTCAAGCGTGAATATGACAGAATGGTGAATGAGGATAACAGGGATATTATCATATCCTCATGCTGTCACAGCGTCAACCTGCTCATTCAAAAATATTTCCCCAATGAACTGATATATCTTGCAAATGTTGTTTCTCCCATGCAGGCACATTGTATGCGGCTGAAAAAACGGCATCCCGGCGCGAAAACCGTATTCATAGGGCCATGTGTCGCGAAGAAGGATGAGGCAGCCTATTACGAAGGCATTGTCGATGCGGTTTTGACCTTCGACGAGCTTACCAAATGGCTTAAAGAGGAAAATATAACTTTAGAGAACGAAACTGACAATAATGAAAACAGCCGTGCAAGATTCTTCCCTACTACCGGGGGAATTTTAAAAACAATGGCTCAGGATAATCCGGAGTATACCTATTTGGCGATTGACGGTGTTGAAAACTGCATGGCGGCATTAAAAGAGATCGAAAACGGGAATATTCATAAATGCTTTATTGAAATGTCCGCTTGTGTCGGAAGCTGTATAGGCGGGCCGGTCATGGAAAAATATCACCGTTCCCCCGTTAAAGACTATAAAGCCGTTGCGGAATTTGCCGGTAAAAAAGACTTTAACGTAGATCAGCCCGATGCTTTGGAGCTTACAAAGAACTTTTCCGTTATCGAGAAAAAGCTTCTTCCTCCAACAGAAAAAGAGATTGAAGAAATACTTCATCAAATGGGCAAATTTAAGCCATCCGATGAGCTTAACTGCGGCTCCTGCGGTTATAATACCTGCCGTGACAAAGCAGTTGCCATATATCAGGGGAAAGCGGAGATCTCAATGTGTCTGCCGTTCTTAAAAGAAAAAGCCGAAAGTTTTTCGGACAGCATTGTAAACAACACCCCAAACGGGCTTATTGTCCTCAATGAAAATCTTGAAGTCCAGCAAATCAATACTGCCGCGTTAAAATTGATGAATCTAAGATCCGTCAATGATATTTTGGGCGATCAGGTTGTAAGGATTATGGATCCCAATCTGTTTATGGACGTTTTAAAAACAGGTAAAAATATAAAAGATAAAAGGGTTTATATGGCAGAATACGAAAAATATGTCGAACAAACCATTGTCTACGATAAAGAATACAGGCTTTTGATATGTATTTTAAGAGATATAACCGATGAAGAAAACGCCAGGGAGAAAAAGGAAAACATCAGCCGGCAAACAATAGAGATCGCCGATAAGGTTGTAGACAAGCAAATGCGTATCGTTCAGGAAATCGCGTCGCTCCTTGGTGAAACGGCAGCTGAAACCAAAATTGCACTTACAAATTTAAAGGAGACGATTACCGATGAATAATTTATGTGCCGATATCGGATATAAAAGCATAAATCATTACGGCGAACAGCTGTGCGGTGACCATGTAGATATTGTTGAACAAAACGAAAACTCTACTGTTATTGTTCTTGCAGACGGTCTTGGAAGCGGCGTAAAAGCAAGTATTCTCTCAACCCTTACATCAAAAATTATTTCAACCATGATGGCGTCGGGGTTATCACTTGAAGAATGTGTTTCCACTATTGCAGCCACACTCCCCATATGCAGTGTGAGGGGTGTTGCATATTCAACTTTTACCATTATTCATCTGATTAATAATTCTCAGGCAGAATTAATACAATATGATAATCCGCAAATCATATTAATAAGAGATAATAAAAATTATGACTACCCCAAATCGGAAATGGATATCGGTGGAAAAAAAATATATAAATCCATGATAAATTTACGTGAAAATGACATATTTATTGCCATGAGTGACGGTTGTCCCCATGCCGGAATAGGTATTGCATATAATTTCGGCTGGAAACGAGAGGATATTATAGATTTTCTTGAACCTCTTACTTTTGGAGATTTTACAGCAAAGACTCTGGCAACAATTCTCATTGACGAATGTAATAAACTGTATGGTGAACAGCCGGGTGACGATGCAACCGCTTGCGTTGTACGTATAAGAAAAAGATCGCCTATGAACATTTTATTCGGTCCGCCTTCAAACAGAGATGATGCTGACAGAATGATGTCACTCTTTTTCTCTAAAGAAGGAAAACACATTGTATGCGGAGGCACAACCTCCTCAATAGCAGCAAAATATTTGGGTAAAACGGTTAAGCCGACTCTGAATTTCGAATGTTCCGATGTTCCTCCTATTGCCGAAATTGAAGGCGTTGATCTGGTTACGGAGGGCGTTATAACAATTAACAAGGTATTGGAATATGCAAAAGATTATTTAAAAGACAATGAAAGCTACACCCATTGGGGATATAAACGTGACGGGGCGTCCCTCATATGCAGGCTTCTTTTTGAAGAAGCAACCGATATAAATTTTTTTGTCGGCAGAGCAATGAATCCGGCACATCAAAACCCCGAGCTACCGATAAACTTCAATATAAAGATGAATCTTGTTGAAGAACTTTCTAAATGCTTAAAGCAAATGGGCAAAAGAATTAAGGTTAGTTATTTTTAAGAAAGAAGGTTAAGTATATGAGAAAATTTGATACTAAGGTTCAGCACTTAAAATATAAGGTACTTCGTGAAGTGGCGCGTGAGGCATGGGATGATACTTTGCTTGACAATCTGCTTGAAATACCAAAAAAAATTATTCCGGGCAATACGCCTACAATGCGTTGCTGTGTATATAAAGAAAGAGCAATTCTTTCAGACAGAGTAAAAATCGCAATGGGCGGAAATAAGGACAATCCGAATATAATAGAAGTTATAGAAACCGCATGTGATGAATGTCCTATGGGAGGATATGAAGTCACCAATTCCTGCCGCGGCTGTCTTGCGCACAGATGTGAGGATGTTTGCAAAAAAGGCGCTATATCATTTGACCACCATCATGTAGCGCACATAGATAAATCAAAATGCGTAGACTGCGGCGCTTGTGCAAAGGTTTGTCCTTTCACGGCAATTATCAACAGGAAAAGGCCATGTCAGAATGCCTGCAAAATTAAGGCTATCACAATGAATGAAAATAAGGCTGCCGCGATTAACAATGATAAATGCATTGCCTGCGGCGCATGTGTATATCAGTGCCCGTTCGGCGCGATCATGGACAAATCTTATATTTTGGACTGTATAGATATAATAAAAAAGAGTGAGAACAATACTAAATATAAGGTGTATGCTCTTGTTGCCCCGTCTATTTCAAGCCAATTCACCTATGCCAAGCTCGGACAGGTTATTTCAGGCATGAAGGAGCTCGGTTTCTTTACGGTAGTAGAAGCAGCGCTCGGCGCCGATATGGTTGCATATGCCGAATCCAAAGAACTTGCGGAAAAAGGGTTTCTGACAAGCTCATGCTGTCCCGCGTTTGTTGATTACGTTCATAAGGCGTTTCCTGATCTGGTACCGTTTATATCACACAATTTATCACCAATGGCAACCATTGCAAAATATATTAAAGAGCATGAAGAAAATGTAAAAATAGTATTTATCGGGCCATGTACCGCAAAGAAGATGGAAGTTCAAAAGGAAGAAGTAAAACCTTATGTTGATTCATGCATAACCTTTGAAGAATTACAGGCGCTTTTCGACAGCAAAGACCTTGATATTACTGCCCTTGATGAAGATATACTTGACAACGCTTCCTATTTCGGAAGAATATTTGCAAGAAGCGGCGGGGTTTCGGATGCCGTAAGACAAGGGCTTAAGGAACACGGTATTGAAGATTTTGAATTTAAAGCTTTGCCGTGCGACGGTATTGAGGCATGCAAAATGGCGCTTCTCAAAAAAAGTAAAAATGTTCTTGACGCAAACTTCATCGAAGGTATGGCATGTGTCGGCGGCTGTATCGGAGGCGCAGGCTGTCTGACACACGGTGAAAAGAATAAAGCAGAAGTCGACAAATACGGTCATGAAGCCTTTGAAAAAACAATTTCTGACGCCATCTCCGTATTAAAATAATATACCGCGCACAAGATGTCCCCCGCCGTAATCGGACGGCGGTGGACATATTTGTAATCAGCGAGAGTACAAGCTCCCACTTGATTACGGCGCAAGCTTTGCCTGTGCTCTTGTCCTCGCCTAAGACGGGACAAGCCATTATTGAAATATACTGTAAGAGGGTTTATTATGCTTGAAAAAATGTGCGATTTTTTTGACAGCCGGCTGGATTGTTATGATAACCATCAATTAACTTGTATTGAATCTGCCAATGAGTTCTACACTTATACAGCCGATTTGCTTCCTAAAGGAAAAGGCGTCGGTATTTTGGATTTGGGATGCGGTACAGGGCTGGAATTGGAAAAATATTTCATTCTTAACCCTGACGCACAAATAACCGGGATAGATCTTGCGCCCGGGATGTTAAAAGCTCTTAAATCAAAATTTTCCGATAAAAATATCACCTTGATTTTAGGCTCTTATTTCGATGTACCTTTGGGATATAATAAATTTGACGCCGCCGTTTCGGTGGAATCACTTCATCACTTCACAAAAGAGGAAAAAATCCCGCTCTACACAAATCTTTACAATGCATTGAAGCCTGACGGATACTTTATACTGACCGACTATTTTTCATTGTCGGACGATGAGGAGATATTTCACAGGCAAGAATTGCTCCGGCTGAAAGCCCAACAGAATATCACCGACAATGAATTTTATCACTATGACACTCCGCTGACAGCAGAGCATGAAAAGCAAGCCCTGTATCGCGCCGGTTTTTCCTCTGTTGAAATTCTTAAAAGCTGGGGTGCAACCTTTACATTAAAAGCTGTAAAATAAAGCTTAGGGGAGAAAGTCATACGGCTTTCTCCCCACTTATATTTTAGTGAACCTATCGGGAAACCACCCCCTACAAGCTTCAATATACAATGACTTATATAGTTCATCGAGTGTTGGTCAGTGAGTTAATATTAACGAAAATCCGTTAAGTGAAGGATATTAAAAATATCAAAATGAACTATACAAGCCAATATAATCCTGCACTCCCAAAGGGCAGTTTCCTGATCGGTCCACCAATTTTTATTTATAGAGCATCGCTTTAAAGTCTGGAATTTCAGCATTATACAAAAACAATAAACGTCAGCTTTTTAAATCGAAGCAACGCTCCTGCCTTGCTTGCAAGGAGCAGAGATTGCGACAGATTGCAGCCTGTGCAGAAAGCGTCTTCTCCTCAGGGTTTGGGTGGGAGATTCAATAAGGGCTTGCCCCGTCTTGGGCGAGGACAAGAGCGCAGGTAACGCCCGCGCTGTAATCAGTGAGAGATTAAACTCTCATTGATTACAATATGGAACCCGCCGCCGATAACGGCGGGAGACATCTGCACTTAGGTTATATACGACTCAATATCGGATATATTTAGGATATATTTATTCTTCCCGTTTCATTCTATATATATCCGTAATAAATGCTTTATTGTCAAAAAAGTAATTTTGATATCCTAAAACATCCTGAGCTTGTTATACAATGTCAAACTTTAAATTCAGCTTAAAACCCGTGACATCTTACTATGTCAGCAATATGTACATAAAAAGCCATAATTACACCTTCATAAAATCCAAAGAATGTGTAGATTCGGCAATTACCGTTATGTTCATACATAACATTGTACCAAGTATAATCAACAATATTAATTTTTCACAATACTAACTTCCTATCCTAATTTCATATTTCTACTTTAATTATACAATATTTTTTTCAATTTGTAAATAGTAAATTTAAATATATATACTCCAATTATTTGTAATTATTCCTTATCTTAAATGTTTTTGATATACTTATTTCAAAGCAAAAGGAGATACCGCCGGTATCTCCTTGGTTTATATTATTTTGAAAGCAAAAACTATGCAAATATTATTGTAGGGCTGTCACAGCCTACAACCTCATTTTCCACATTCTCAAATTCATTGTTGCTGATCGTTGCACTTATATTTTCATCAACCTCAATGCCTATTTCGCAGTCAACGGATTTATTGTTTTCGATAACCACACCTGCATAATTAAGTCCGTCTTCAGCCTGCTTTCGCGGTTTTGCGACTATAATGGTATCATCCTCACAAACATTTCCTCTTATAATTACCGAAGTTGTTGTTCCTTTTAATGTTCCTCCGCTCACACCTACTACTCCGTAATTGGAACAGAATCCTCTCGGTACAGTCATTTTATTATTAATAATCTGATTAAATAAATGACCGGCATGCTGCCACGGTCCTCTGCCCTCATAGTGCCAACTCAAGTCTTCAAGCAAAATTCCGCTGTTTCCATGCAGAACATTCTGATCAATGATACTGTCGCAGCAGCTTCCCCATGTATAGATACCTCTGCCCAATTCAGCAACCTCATTCTTTACAATAACATGGTCGGTAAATTTGCTTACATCGGAAATTGATATAATTGAAGTGTTGTCTAACTCACAGTCAAGGGCTTTGTCCAATTCAACAAAGTCATTTCCATTTGATATAACTCTTCTCTTCTGTCCTATACCTTTGCCATCTACTACATAAAAATAATAATCTTTAAATACATTTTCTTTAAAGTTTTTCACATCCGCGTCTGCGTATTCGTCATATGTTCCTCCCTCTGTAAGAAGGCTTTTCATATCTATCTTTATTTTTTTATCACCTGAAAGAGCGTACATTCTTAAATATTTGCCCCATAAATGGAAACAGAAGCCCTCATTATCAGCCATATAAAAAAATGAATCAATCTTATTCCCTTTCATAAAATATTTACTGTGATCCTCCATAATCCACATTACGCCTCTTGTGACGTTTGTCAAAGGTTTCATAAGATTATCTTCCATTACAATATTCTTTATTTGTTTTTTCCAATGGACATTGGGATTGTAGCTTGTCGCGAAAAATCCGAAGCAGTTTCCCAAATCCCCGCTATAGAGCACATTTCCTTTAAAAATCGAATTATTTGTCCCCATTACCCTGATACAAGAACCTGCACCCTGTATTTTATTATTCTCAATTCTTAATCTGTCACCTTTGATTGCAATTGCAGTCCAGCCGTCCAGTCTCGCGTAATAATTTTCATTCAGGTCAATAACCTTTTTCTCCCTGTTGTCATAACCTCCCATACGGAACGGGTCATTCTTTTTCTTTCGGTGTTCCAAAAATGTGGGTTCATGAATAATATTACAATTTCTGATAATTATGTTATCAGCATCACGGTTGTCATCAATAAGATTTGAATAAAGCGGTGCTCTATTATATATATCATCACCTATTAAAGGCTCTCCGGTAATCATTGGCGCTGCAATAAGAATCGGTGAATATACACCCATCATACTTATGTTTTCTATTGTAAAATCTCCGCTCTCGCCTGCTATTAGAGTATATATCTTTTCGCCTTCTTCAAAGGTTCCCCAACCGTCTTCTCCGCTCATTCCTTTAGGAAGTTCAAGCCACACTCTATCTCTGTCCTCACCGATCAATTTTGTATACGGATATATTCTTATACTGCTTTTAAAGCAATATCTTCCTCGTGGAATAAATACCGTACCGCCGCCATTTTCATGTGCCGCATCAAGAGCTTTTTGAAAAGCAGGCGCCGAATCGAAAAATTGTGTATAATACACATCTCTTAAAGGAATCGGTTTTGCACCGTAATCAAGAACATTGAATACTTTATCCGGATACTCTGTCTTATTTTCTATTGTAATTTTGTATTCATCGGAACAATATGTTCCTCTCACCTCTGCTGTATATTCCCCCGGTTCTATATCCGCCGGGATTGTTCCGCATATCTCATAGTTACTGATATTATTTATCTTTACCTCATATTCATTGACGCCTTTTAGAAATACCTTTGTATCATACCCTTGCACATAATCCGCATATCCGTTTATCTGTCTGTTTTCCCTTTCCTTATAAAGATCGATATCAACAAACCCCTGGCCGATAATTTTAATATCTTTTCCCGGATAAAGCCCGTCCTCTAATATCCATTTTATCTGAGGAACATTCAGCTTCAGTTCATTGCTTGTAGCACTGTCTGATCTGACACTTACAGTAAAGGTCTGATATTTTCCTTTCGGCACACGGAAGGTTACTGTTGATGCCGTCTTATTTATACACGGAAGTTCAAACTCTTCCTTTGTTTCGACAGCTTTAAGAATCACACTGTTTACAGAATCCATACTATCACCGGTAATAACAGCAAGATATCCGCCTTTTATGCAATTTGTTACATTTCTTATAATCATGATACTCATTCCTTTCATTCTTGTCAATTTTCTATATAAAAAAATCCGGCAGATTCATCTTAATCATAAATATTAAAATAATCTGCCGGATCTTAATTAAATATTATTTCATAAATCCGTCAATAATAATACATGAACGTCTGTCAGTTGAAGCTGTTGTTACCAAAATTCTTGAAAAACCATTTGGATAATCAAGATATGATTTTATATCAGATATTGATCCCTGTCTTACAGTTACGTTTTTTCCGTCATATTTTACATATGCTGTCGGTCCGATATTACTCATACCCCTTGTTTCGGTGGTATATCTGCCCTCATCCATTCCATCAGAACCCGCGTACAAATCCTTTGTTGTAAATGTGACATAATCTCCATACACATCATATACATACCCAAAGAATGTTCTCGGGGCACCGGAATTATATAATTTTGAAGGATTCGATGTTGTAGGTCCAACAGTGGTTGTAACCAACGGATTTGTATTGCTTATGGTTTCAGAATAGTATCCTATTGTTCCGGCAAATACACCTGTGTGTGTATGGGAGAATGAAGTGTCAACATCAGGCAAAGTGTCTGCATACATACTGTTATTATATGTTCCGTTTGCATCTATTATCATTTCAATATAGCTAAGATAACCTGATCCGTCTGTTGTATATCTGATAATATCTCCCTTTTCTACAGTATAAATATCACGAGGCAAAATATTTGACTGATTAGCGGTTTTTGCCAATGCATTATGTACCCAATCATTATCAATAATATCATGCAGCGTAGTAACATTTCCGTATATATCAGATACCGTAATTTCGGTAACAATCTGATCATCACTGTCTAAAGTTGTCTGAATATCCAATACAATGCTCGGATTGGTTGTATCCGAAAGATTTGTCGTTGCGTCTGCACTTATTGTCATAAATTCTGCTTCAGGATTTCTGTAATCTGTTCCGTAAGCCACAAAATCATACCTCTGACCGTTTGAAATACTTGATGTGGATGTAAATACATATTTTGTATAATCTGTAGGTTCAACAGGTACGCTCAATATTTGTGTATTCCCGTCGCTGATAAATATTTTACAGCCAAAAGTCTGGAACTGTGTTGAATATACATATTCATCACTTTCTTTTGTAGAAATACCCAGAATATATAATCTATCATCCGATGAATTTTCTACATCTTCATCAAGAGCCATTTCTATATCTGTTATATATTCATCATTATTCAGTTTATATCTGATAACGGCATTTAAATTGTCCAATTCGCTTGCAATAGCTTTTGCTTCCCTTCTGACGGGTTCGGAGCCATCTGAATCACTGAATTTTACTTTATCCGCAAGAATATATTGTTTGAATGTCTTATCTGCAACGAGGATTTTTGCCATTACATAATCTTCTTCCTCTATATACCTTACAGATTGCGCATAACCCATTCTCCATGTATTAGCTCCTGCTTCAATCCATACAACATCTCCAAAGCTGTTAAGTGTTAACGTATAATTGTTGCCGGCTTTATACTCCTGCATCATTTTAGAATTTTCAAAAAATCTTGATACTCTGTATACATTTGTTCCGTCAGATATTTCATTATCCGCGGCATTAATGCTTGTAATAACAAAATCTGTTATCTTATTATTTGTAACTTTAATTCTGACAACTAAGTTATCCATACTTCTTGCCACATCGATGGCGGAATCCTTACTCAAATCACCAACATCAAGATTATTTCCATTCTCATCTGTTATAATATAATTAACATCTTCATCAATTAATAAATATTCATCATCAGTTTCAATTGATCTGTCAGCATTTTTGTTGTAAATATATCCTTCATCCACATCAATTGATTTTATTACCCAGTTTTCATAAACTGTAAAAATAACAAGATCATATGTTTTACTACTTTGTGTTGATATAAATGTGATATATCCGTTATCATAATCAAATATATTTGCCGGAACTGTAGACGCCGCTTTACCGTTAATTATATAATATGCACCGTCAAGTATTTTTGCTGTTTTAACTCTGTCTGTTGAATCAATATATTCAATTGCTGTTCCATTAAAATCATCAGCATTTTCAACACTGTCAATATTGATTGTCAATTCACTGTTCTTTTTGTTTACTCTGCAGTATACAATTTTCCCCGGATCAAGCGAATCATTATTTTTAAAATAACAATCCACTCTTTTACCGATAAAATCTTCTACATAACTTGTTTTTTCATCAAAATCATAAATATATTCTTCACCGTCATCAGTCATGATTTTAATACGATTATCACCTATGGTGCTTTCGCCTGTAAAAGATGTAATACTGTTTTCGGTAACTATACCTGTAATTTTATTTACGTTTAAAAACTTACTCATCAGGTTGTTGCCTTCTACTGCCGAATATTTGATACTCTGACCGTCAAAATCAGCCATCATTATATCAACATCTTCCAAAGCCTGCGCAAACAGATGAGCTAATTCCGCTCTTGTAATATCATCATTATATCCGGATGTTACTTTTAATCCCAGACTGTTTGCAGTAATTATATATCCTGAGGGATATCCGCCGTTAAGATTTGCGGTAGGACGATATCCGAGAAAATCAACAAATACCTTCAATGCTTCTTTTACACGTAAATTTCTTTCCGGTTCAAACGTGTTTTCCGACGTTCCTATCATAACACCGTAAGTTGATGCTGTAATAATTTCATTGTAATACTGATGATTCTGTGTAACATCAATATATCTGTCCTGCACCGACTCGGTTGCACCCGGTTCAAGAATGACTTCAACGTCATTTCCGAAAAAGTCAAAAACCGGTTCAGATTCTTCTGAATCATATTCATAAATGTTACTGATCAGCTGTGCCATCTCTCCTCTGGTAATGGTTCCTTCCGGCGCAAAAGTACCATCTTCCATTCCGGGCATAATTCCAAGACCTGCAACAAGATCTATATCTTCATCGTTTTCCACATCTGTAAACGCGAATACTTGCAGCGAAGCTATACACAATGACATACAAAGTAATAATGAAACAAAACTTCTTTTCATTCGCTTTTCCTCCTACTTGATAATATTATAGATTAACTGTGCAGCCTCTGCTCTTGTTATTTGCTGTTTTGGTTTGAAGCTGCCGTCGTCATAACCGTTAATTTTCCCTGTTGATGATAAATATGCGACTGCTTCTTTTGCATAGTCACTGATTTCATCGCTGTCATTAAAACCAAGTTCCATATCTTCTCCCTGTTCTCCCAAGGTTCTATAAAGCATTACAGCAAGGTCTTCTCTTGTAATATTTGCACCTACACCAAAGTTTTTGTCATCAATTCCGTTTATAACTCCGGCCTTCTTTGCAGCCTGAACATAGCTTTCATACCATGAACCATGAATTACATCCTCAAAATCAGACTCTTCATTCTCAACATCTATCTTAAACGCGAGACATATAATTTTAGCTGCCTGTTCTCTTGTAAGGTTTGAACTTGGTGCAAATTGTTTATCTCCTACACCGTTTATAATATTTTCCTTATTTAGATATTCAATCGCTTCTTTTGCCCATTCAACATTGCCGATATCGTCAAATATAACTTGTTCTGTTATATCTTCACCAATTACGGTATCTTCAGCCGACGGAGCGTAAAGTTGACCTCCGCCTCCAGTGTTTCCGCTGCCGTTTCCGCCGCCGTAATCACCGCCGCCTTGTGCAGATGACTGAGAATTGTCTTTCGCGTAAGCGTTTATCTTATCAAGATAATTATCAAGTGTCAGTGAATTCTGATTTCTCTTTATTACTGCATTTACTTTTTGCTTATTACTGTCACTAAGTCCAAGATATGTACTTACACTGCTTGAAGATCCTTTTGCAAAAGATACGTTCTCCTCAGTAATATATTTATCGATATGGCCGTATCCTACCTCTTTGTTATAGCTTATACCATAGAACATAACACCGTTTGTAAAGGCTTTGGCAATATCGTCAACCGATTCAAAATTCTTATTAAGCATTGACTGGATAACAAGGTTTTTTCCTTCATCCGTCATATTGTCGCAAAACAGCTTATATGATGTTATTCCGTTTTCTTCAAGCCCTGAAAGGCCTATTATATCATCGTACTGTATTTCATTCATGCTGTATACGGCGTCAAGCTTTCCTTGGTTATAGCTTTCGATCAGCGCAAAGGTTTTTATCCTTGTTATAAGATCGTTTAAAGCGGCTGTGTTTTCTTCACTCTTCGGATCTGAAATGTCAAACACAAGAGGGTCGCTTTCAAGGCTTTCTTCCAGCATATCGGCAGCTTTTGTAAGATCAATATCCGTAACTATCTTTATATCAAGAGAAAGGATTTCTTTGTTTTCCTCAAGGGCGCTTTTTATATCCTCCGCTTCAATAATATTATTTGCAGCTTCTATTTTTTCTTCCATTGTTGAAAAATTAATGCTATATACTTCAACAGCATTGCTGCCTTCTTTTATATAAACCGGGAAATTCCCCGAAAAGCCCTCTTTAAGCTTTACATAAAGCGTATAATTGCCGTTTTCATCTGCTGTTATACTATCCGAAAACTGCTGCAGTGAAGCGTCGTTTTCAGCATTTTCCGGTGTCTGTCCCGGATTCAGAATAAGTACATTGATATTCTCATTTCCGGCGGTTGTTCCTTTTATTCTGATTATACCGTCAACCAAATCATAAACACTTACATCTGCTGCATAGGCACTTATTCCGCCGCACAATATTGCACCGGCAGCAAGAATAGAAATTATTCTTTTCATTTTTATTTCTCCCTTTATTCTACAATTTTGTCAAATTCGTCGGCACAAGCCTTGAAAATATTTCCGTATTCTTCTTCTGTTACTTTTATCTCGTCTGCAATGATTATAACTTTTGTTTCATCATCCCACAGCACGGTTTTACCTATAGACTCCGCCAATGCCCTGACAGGTATCATCATACGGTCGTCCATTATTGACGCGCTGCAGTCAAGCTGTTTTTCCTCTCCGTTTACAGTATATCCCGCACTGTCTGCAGTAAATACTATCTGATCATTTCCAATATTAATTACTGCCTGTCTTGACTCCTCGTTCCATTCCACTGCCGCGCCAAAACTTTCGCTTATCAGTCTTAACGGAACAAGTGTTCTTGAATCCACTATAACCGGTGCAACATCATAAACTGTTGCTTCAATATCTTTAAACGCGGTCTTTTCACCTATTCTTAATATTAAAGGATCAGTAATCTGCTGATAGAAAATCTGTGAAAAGTTTCGTTCGGTATCCTCTGTTTTCACCAATTTTATAGCCGATATCGGTAATTGACCGCTTCCGCTGGGTATAAACTTGATATTCATGTATGCTCTTGCACTCGCATCGGCAAAATAGAATGTTCCAAGCTTTCTCCAGCCTGCTTCTCCTTTTGATGTATCAAGTTTTCGTGTATAGCTTGTGTATAGATTTGTAAATTCGACAGATACATTTTTATCCGCATCCTCTGATGGGACGTTATAATAGTATACTTCATATGTTCCAAGCGTTCCGCCTGTATTTCCCTGAGGATATACATCAAAATCAGCTGTTGCGTTTATATCGCTTGTTACCCTTACCGTTTCACTGTTATAGCCTTTTAATGTACCCAATGTCCAGTTTCCTACTTCCCTGTATTCTGTTGATGAAGTAGTATAAATAAGTTCCTGTTCATTTCCGTTTCCAAGCACCGATTCCGGGATTTCAAACTCACCTACCGGCGCGTCCTGCACGCCTCTTATATACATAGGCTCATCTTTTATCGGCTGAACCGTGAAAACCCCCTCTGTTCTTACAGGATTGATATTATCAAGATACTGGTATATTACCTGATCATTGACCTTCAAGGTACAGTAAATACCATCGCCTGCCGGAATCGCGCCGAATTCTATTCTATTCCATTCATTATTCTTAAAAATTCCGTTATTCGGTTCTGTTACCATTAGTGTCTGACCTCCGGTATCAGAATTTCTTGACTGTAATTCAAACACATCATTCTTTACGATTATAAATACGTTGTTAAGACCCGCAGGCGCTGAATATATATTGCCGGAATCAATATTTGAATGTCTTAATCCGAAAGCAAACCAGCCATTCTCTGCTGTCGCCTTTAATTCAAATGTGTAAACCCCCGCGCCGTTGTATACATCCTTTGTCGCATATATACCATCATTCTGAACCTTATCAAACCGAATCGCATCGCCCTCCTGAACTGCTGAAATACAGTCGGGCATTGTGGTTTCCCACTTCGATACATCGGTTGTATCTATTGTTCCGTTATATCCGACATTTATTGATGATTTTGCAACCTCAATTGCATGCTCCATTTCAATTTCCGCGGTGTTTATTGTAATTTGCTCTCCGCTTGTCATTTTTGAAATAATTTCAATTTCTTCGATCTTGTCAAGCAATACCTGCTTTGAACCGACTTTATACTGTCCCAGCTCTGTTCCCTCTGTCATACTCTCCGCAAAATCCTTTGCATCCTGTATTTTCTTTTTTAATCCGTCGGTCACGAGAATATCATAGCTTGCGGTTGTGAACATATACGGGACGCCCTCGGCTTCCCATTCCTTGCCAAGCTGTCTTGAAATATTCTTTGCTGTTACAGTCCAGTAATAGCTTGTATTTTTTTCAAGCTTTTCTATAACCGTATTGGAATATATGGTTGTACCGTATGCAACAACATTCTGCATCTGAGGGTCGGTTGCTACTTTATAATCATATTCGTCAGCAAAAGGCGCTTTCTGCCATGACAATGTAACAGACGCGGCATCCAGTCCCTTATCCCCGTTTTTGGGATATGTTTTTGAAAAACTGTCGTCAACCTCCATAACTTCGGTCTGAATACCTATCAGGTCAATATCAAAGTTTTCATCAAGTACTCCTTCACCAAGTCCCAGTTCTTCTTTTGCCGAATTCTTCACTCTGAAATCCTGGTTTTCGGGATCTACAAATATATCATAACCCGTACCCACATAGTTATTTTCCATTATTGTGGTATCAGAATCCTTAACCGCGTTTGAATAGTTTATATCTGCTGTATTTATAATTACATTATCCGATATATTGTTATAATGAGGATAGAATACATATCCGTTTGAATTCATTTCTTCATAAGTTCTCAACATTCCGGGGAAAGTTTTCAGATATACTGAATCTTTCCATGAAACTCTTGTTGTCAGATCATTCCAGCATCCGCCATCATTATATGTTCTTCCATCAGCAAGAGATGTCGTTCTGTCCTGCATACCTATAGACTGGTCGGAATCAATAATAATGTTTCCTATAATATCATTATCTCTTCCTCCGCCGCTGATTACGCCGTAGGTTCTTGTTTTTGAATTGGGCCTTAGGATATTGTATCTTGCAGTCTGTCCGCTGATAGTATCGTCCCAGAATATACAGTCCACAAGGTTTCCTGCCTGGAATTCCTTATCGCCCAGATCATGAATATAGTTGTATTCTATAATAGGACCATACCAGCTCCAGGTACGTCCGGAATATATTGCGCCGGCATCTGCCGTTTCTCTTACCGCATTATACAACTCATTATACCTTGTTACAGCCAACGGCGCAGCATTGTCTATTGCCGAGTTTATACCCTTATGAGCAATATTGTGTTCATAAATTGTTCCTATTCCCTGTGCGGTAGATATATATACCATTCCATATCTGTTATTTCCGCCATTATACATATGATTATTTCTTATAACATTTCCGGTAGATGTAAGATCCTTAATCTCACTTTCAGTATAAGGCGCCCATCCCTGATAATTCATTCTGATACAGTATGATGCACAATTTGCAACAGTATTTTCTTCAAATACCATTCTTTTTCCGAAATTGGCTGATGAAATGCCGTATCCGCCGACATCATGTACATAACAGTTTGTTACGGTACAGTCGTTGCAGGCGTCAAAAAGTATTCCGCTGCAATAGGTTTTTTCAACTGTCAAGCCTTCAAAATTTATAAAATTGCAGTTTCTTACATCGATAGCGCCATAACCGCTCGAACCCGGAAGTATACCAAATTCCAAAACATCATTTTCAACATCAATATACTTTTCCGGATAGTAATACAAGATCAGATTTTCACGGTCAAGATACCACTCTCCCGGAATATCAATTTCTTCCAAAAGGTTTATGGCACTCCATCTGTGACCTGCAACAAGTCTTTCTCCACCGGTATTAACTGTAATTGTTCTCTTTTCCGTATCAATTGACTTTATAGGCTGCCAGCCACCAGTCCATTCAGAATACATATATCCTGCAACAAATGCGTCCTTTGCCTTTGTCCATCTTGAAGGATTTGTCTGTGTATAGGTCATTGTATCTGTTCCTATAACACTGTCAATGTACTCAAAATTTCTATTCGGCCATTTTGCAAGCTGCTGTTCATAACCGTTTAAATATAAGCCCATAATTATAGGAGTATACCCTGTTTTATAGTCCTCAACAAACGGTGAATTACCTTCTTCATTTTTCATTGTAAGCTCATTTAAGGTAAATCCTTGCGCACCAAGATCAACCTGGCCAACCCTTCCTCTTGATGCTTCGGGCAGCCTTTCGAGTATTTCCTTATCGGTTATCGGTGTAAATTTTGATAAATCTATCTGTTTCGCACCTGTTATTATTACCTCCCCGTCACCGTAATTTTTATAAGTTATCGGGGCTTCCTTTGTTCCCGAATCTAACGACGTAAACTCGATTCTTTCCGTAAGCCTGTATGTTCCGGCTTTAATAAGCACCTCGATCGGTTTTTCTTTATATGTTTTCTGAACAGCCTGTCTTGCGGCGTCAATTGTTGCAAAAGGTAATTCTTCAGTACCCGGATTAATATCGCTTCCGTCCGGTGAAACATAATATCTTATAACATCTTCGGTTTCGGCTGTTTCTTCCGCAAATACAGCAACCTGGGAAAGTAAAAGTCCAAATAAAACCAAAATAGCCGTAATCCTCTTCAATGTTCATTCTCCCTTCCGTTAAAAACTGTTATTAAATATCATACTATTTTCTGACATAGATTTTTGTATTTGTAAGCGGTTTCATACCGTTTATACCGTCCCATATATACAAGCAGAAATAATCCGATTCAGCAGCCGCATTATCTGCTGTAAATGTTACCTCACTCAATCCGGTTTCAACGGTTTTTGTTGTGTTAACCAAATTGATCAGTTTTCCATTTTTATCAAATCCCGCAAGAATAAAATCTCCGTTTTGTTTCTGATTTGATGAATTACTCATTTGTACCGAAAGGCTAATTCCGGTATCGGATAACTTTAACTTTGCATCTGCTGCATTTATATCATACTGTGATGTTGTAAAACTATATACACCGCCAATGCTGCTCCATACATTATCAGAATTCACTGTCTGTTTTGAATTATTTTTAGCTGTAACATTCCAATAATATTTTGTATTCGGCTCTAAATTTTCTATTTCCGCATACTTATAAATCGTTGTTCCCTGTGCAGCAACATTCTGAAGCTCAGGATCGGTTGCCACAGTATAAGTATATTCATCTGCAAACAATGCCTGCTCCCATGCTATTGACGCGGCTTGTGATTTGCCGCTTGTTTCCCCGTTTGCGGGATACAACTTTTTAAAGTCGGAACCCAATTCTAATTCTCTGTTCTGCATTCCGATTTTTGACCAGTCAAAGTCCGACGTCAGAGCAAAGTCTTCTCCAAGTCCCAAGCTTTCAACAGCTGATGATTTGATACGATAATCCTGTGTTTCGCTGTTTTCAAATATTTCGTAATCATTGCCCACTTTATTGTTTATTTTTACGGTATCCGCAAACTCGCCTGTCAATCTTCCGTTCAGGTATACGCCGTCGGCGTCATCTGTTTGCAGGTCTACGACAACATTATTATCTATATCAAGGTTTTTCGGATTGAATTTTCCGTAGGTTTTGATTATTCTTTGCTCTGTATCATTACCCCATTGATCCTTTATTGTTATCGTTGTTTCTGTTCCCGCACCGCTTCCTGTACCTATCATTTCATTGTAATTTGCAAGCATCTGCGGATACTTCTGCACATATTTTGAAAGGGGATAACCTTTTACAAGATCCTTCAGGGCTATTAACAGATTCTGATTATTCAATGAATCGAAATATGTGTCCGAGCTTGTACGGTCGGTGTTTCTTACGGCGTAATCCATTCCTATAAAAATATTGTTTTTAATTTCAAAATCTCTTCCGCCGTTTATATTGACGCCGTAAGTACCCATATTTGTTCCGTCAGGGCTTTTGTATGCGCTCACATAATCATTCACTATAATATTGTTGTTGAATATATGCCCGCTTATTGTATCGTCAAGAAAAATACCAGAAGTATTTTCGGCATCCTTATATGTTTCAATACCCAGATCATGAATGTAATTGTATTCATATCTGGTTCCGTACATTGTCCAGGTCCTTCCCAGATAAAACGCTCCGGCGTCAGCTGTATCCCTTATGAGGTTGTATGCTTCATTATAGGCTGTAACAGCATCAGCTCCCGCTGCATTTCCGCCTCTGTTAGTGCTCATGTGTATAACATTGTTTTCCACTCTTGAGGCAGTACCGTTTGCCGTTACTCCGCAGCCCATGGTTCTGATTTCAAAACCGACATTATATATGTGGTTATTCAGGATTTTTATCCCGGAAGGTATTAATCTTGTAATCGCGTTTGTTGACTGGTCCGCACTTATAAGTATACCATTGCCGTAATTATTATGGATCGTAGAATTTTTTACCACCGTATCTGTTGTTGACGTAAGATAAATACCATTACCGCCTGTGTATGAAATTATACAGTTATCAACCGTCAGATGATCGTTCCCGCTTCCCTTTATGCCGTTCGCGTAAACCTGGGTCATTTCCAATCCTTCAAAGGTCAGATATGATGTATTGTTCAGCGTTATCAAATCCTTATTGCAGCTTGCAAATTCCAAAATATCATCATCTGACAATTCATACGCGGGATAGTAATATAAGGTGAGCTTATCGGGCTCGCTTCTGTCTATGTAAAATTCGGAGGGCATATCTATTTCTTCCAATAAATTTACGGCCGTCCATCTCCTGTAGGGAGCTGTAACAACACCGTTTTCAAGCTCTATGGTTTTATTTTCGGTATCTATCTCCTTTACCCTTCTCCAGCTGCCGTCATAGCTTGTTGCAAGAAAGCCTTCAATAAACATATAATCCGCTTCGGTCCATCTTAATGGATTAACATCATCGAAGCTGAATTTCGCGCCAACCTCTTCAAACGGCCTTTCAGGCGAATCGGGGCTGTATGACCAGCTTACTCCCGAATTTATGATCTGGGTATTTCCGTCTTTATCCTTAAAATCGTTATATCCGACGTTCGGCCAGCGCGCGATATTTTGTTTTTGTCCGTTTAAATACAGCCCTAAAGGCGCCGGAGAGGTAATAGTATCGTCAATTGATTCTCCCCACGTTGATCTTAACTGTACCTGCGCATCGGTTATGGAATAATCAGCAAGATCAACACAATACACTTTATCCTGTGCCGATATGGGAAGACGGGATATAACGTCCGGATCGGTAACCTTTTTTAAATCGGTTGTGGGTATTTCAATTGAACCTTTCAGTTTAACGGTACCCTCTTCAAGAGCCTTGTATGTTATAGGCGCCCTTGCCGTTGCCGAATCCTCTTTGGTAAATGCGACCGTATCGCTTATCCTGTATTCTCCCGGCATAAAATATACAGTAATCGCCGTATCAGGATTTTCTTTTTTGATCTGACGTACCTTCAATCTTGCCGCGTCAAAGGTTTTAAGCGGATCCTGAGCGGTACCGGGAGCAGAATCCGAGCCGTTGGGTGAAAGGTAAACGGTTATTCCGTCTTCTTTATAATCATTAATGTCTATTGTCTGCTCCCTGCTTCCGCTTTTTACAAATATTGATCCGTCGGAATTTGAATAAGGCATTGTGTATGTGTAATTTCCTTTGTCATCAAGCATAATGGCAGCAGCATCCGATATAACGTTTATAGCTTTGTCATTATTTATAAGGTCATTTGTATTTTTATCATTCTTCATCAATAAAATAGTCACTAACTGTTCCGGCGCGGGATTTTCCACACTGCCTGTCAGCGTTATATGTCCATCCCCTGCAACGATACTGTCTACCAATTCCGCATGTACACAGCAGTTCATCATAAGTAAACCACACAATAATCCGGCCGTTATTTTCCTTTTTATCATGTACAAATTCCTTTCTGCATCTTTTTTAAGGGGAAATATTTAATTTATTGTCTCGGAGAACAATTTGTTCATGTTTGTAAGGGAATCCCACACATTACATGTTATTTTGTATGTTCCATCGTCCGGGATTGTAAATTCTGTATTTACCGACGCGCTTGTTCCCATAGATAAATCTTTTGAAACAGTCTTTATGTCAACCAATTCCATGTAATTGTCGGTTTGTCTGTATAATCCAACCATTACTATAACCTTATGATTTTGCGCGTCACTATTGTTGTTGACAACGGCAGATACACTCAAAGTATTTGATGTTCTGTCTGCAAGACTGGTTATTTGTTCTCCGCCGCTCTTTACAACAAGTCCTTTAAATTCAAAAGGTCTTTTTTCTGTTACGAAAGACAAAGAATTAAATACGTATTTGTTAGTATCACCAACATATTTTACATCTTTTGAAATATCAACTGTATATGTTGTTTCATATTGAAGTGCATTAGGGAAAGTTATAGTAACTGTATTTGTGCTGACTGTTTTTTTACATACTACATTGTTTCCTGCTGCATCTTTAACGGTTATACCGGTTTCTGCCGAAGAAGCCTCGATTGGCTTACCAAAATCAATCTTTATTTCAGGATTAATTGAAACATCTGTAGACCCGTTTTGCGGAGTATATACTACACTCGCAGCCGTCGCGTCAAGATAGGTCACACTCATAGGGGCAAAGGTTGTTGAATCTCCCTTTCTTCTCATTATAACCCCGCCTTCTGCTACTGCAAATTTAAAGGCGGCAGCTGTCTCCTTTGCTGCGATCAATTCTTTTATATAATCTGTTACATCTATAACAAATGTCCCGGCATTTACATTACCCTCAATAAAGTCGGTACCGACAAGCTTTATATCGTCAAATACGCCTTTTTCACTCATTGTCTTATACGAGTCAACCGCACCGTTCCAGTTTGCTTTTATTGAATAAAGCTCACCGGTTTTATCTACAGTGTCGGCCATTTCGCTTCTGTCGGAGATCTGCATTGAAACGGTTACCGATGCGATACCTTCAGGATTTATATCAGCCAGTGAAGATATATCATATCTTATATAATTGCAGGTACCGCTTGCATTTCCCGTCCAGCCTTCGTAATTGTTATTGTTAGGCTGTGTTGATGAAGGATCCTGCATACTTTCATCTATTGCATATACTATAACAGGCTCTCCGAAATATTTTGATACCTCATTATTAAAGAATGTTACAAAATATTCTTTATCCTCCGTTGCGCCCGCGACAGACTCAAATAAACCTTGAAGGTCTGATATCTGATTATACAATGTAAGGTCAAGCCCCAAAGTATCAGCATATTTTCTTATTAATGAATCAAATTCAGCTGAATCCTGTGAATTGTTAATCATAACAAGAATACTCTTTGATGCTTCATCCTGATAATTTTCATATATTGCAAGAAATTCTGTAATGGTAGAAATCTCTCTACCCTGTGTAAATGCCAGTGCAAGTACATCTATATCGTTATCAAGATCTTCTCTGCTTATTCCAAGCAGTTCACCATACTCAAGGAGAAAGGCCTTTGTTATCTCTGTATCATAAGGATCTATTCCTGATAACATTTCTCCGAAAACGTCATCTACAACACCATTGTATCTTGATGTAAATTCTGCTACGCTTTCATATGGTTCTCCACCGTTAAACATCTGAGCATAGATGCTGTTCTTTCTTTCATCATCAAGACTTTGTATAATACTTAGATCTATACCGAGACTTGATCCAAGTTCCGTCATAAATGTTGTAAACTGTTCTATATCCTCAGCACCGTTTAAAGCCGAAAGAATTTCATCCTGACTTATGTTTGCAATGGCATTATTTGCAAGGGCTGTAAATTCGTCAAGGCTGCTGATTACTTTTCCTGCCAATCCGATTGCAACTTTTGATTTTTGCTGCATCTGGGAATCTGTCATACCAAGTATTTTACCGTAATCATCTATTAGACGGCTTGCTTCAAGTATTGTGGCATTTTCAAATGCGCCAAGAATCTCACCAGTATTATAGCTTAATGTAATTGCTGCTGAATTATCATAACAATCAACATCAATACCGTTAAATGCTATGAACACATATCCTTTATCGACATAGTCTGTAACATCAAGGTTCTCATTCGCGCCATTTATCTGTGTTGAATAATATTTATCCTTTATGGGTACAAATTTCAGATACTGATCTGTATATTCATCAGATACTGCCGCGTAAGCGCTGATTTTTCTCACAACGCCTTCACCGGGGCCTCCGCTGTTTCTTGTTACATTAAACATTGCTGACATAAGGTAATTTGCAGGTATCTGAGTAAAATCAAATCTGTACATTGCCTTTATATGGCTTCTGTCCGATGTCCATAAAGCGCCGCTGTTATCTGTAACGGAAGCCGGAAGCCCTTGTGCCGAATAATCATTTTCATATTTCATAACCGACCCAGCGCTTTTTATTGTCTGTTTCCCGATTGAAATTTCATCTGCAGCTTCTGAAATATAACCGTTTATTGCTTCTATATCGCCGTTTGCTTCTAAAATTCTATCGTTTAATTCATTCTTGTCAGGGATTCTTTCATACAGCTGGACATATATCCCCAGTGCACCGCCGTTATTGATTATAAAATCTTCAATATACGCACTGTCGGAGATACTCTTTAAATCCTCCTGTATTGCGGTTGTATCGATAATATATGTAATATAGTTACGATTTATCGATTCTTCCGGATAGAATATAGTCTGATAATCCTTTATTTCCGTACGGAGTGAAAATACATCACCTGAGATATTTCCGATATATTTTTTGTAATTTTCAGTTATATTAAAGGTATTATTTTCTCTTGCCCTATCTGTTTTTGTCAATAAAAGCATTGATGTATCTTCAAGAACATCTGATATTTCTTCTTTTGTAACGCTGAATTCATCAAATCCGGTATCGGACAGATATATATTCCAATCCTGATTCTGGGCAGCAGCCGTACACATTCCGGATGAACTCTTGTTTGTAAGATTATACACTACCGACACAATATAATCGGGTTCAACATCAATATCGTCTGTCAAAGCAAATTGGGTTAATTTTCCGAATGCAGGAGTATCATTTCCGATCCCGTTAAAATAATTTTCATCAATATCCTGTGTCAGGACAATATCCCCCGCCATAGGATGGTCGATTACCGCGGTACACTCCGCCAAAGCAGTATCATACGCGGTTTGTACATCTCCTGAAGTCGCGAAGCCTTCTTCCGGTCTCGCGTCAATAATCAGACTTCCCAGTTTTTCATAAGTAACACTGCTTAAATTTTCTAATACTGTCCTATTGATAATTATCTCAAAATCATCAGCAAGCTTCAGTATTTCGTCCATAACATTGGTTTCATCCGCCGCGTTTATCCCGTCTGTTACGGCCGCCAATACCGTAAGCTGTGAAAAACTTGATAATAACAGTGCTGATGACAATATGCTGACTAATATTTTTTTCTTCATATATTATGCTTTCCTTTCTATTAATACAGCAAAATACCGTTAATTTATTCCACCGTACGGAGGGCTGCCCCGTACGGCGGATCATATAAATTATCCATTAATTGTGTAAATATAATGAGTATCATAAGGATTCATTGTTTCAAACGCATCCCATACAAATCCTCTTATTTCTGCTGCATTTTCAATATTTAAGTTGTTAAAATAGTATGTTTCTCCCCTTGACGGCAAAAGCGACGCCTCAAAATCAGGGTCATAAGTGTCAAGAATAATAGAATCGACCATTCTTCCATCTGAATCATAGGAAGCAATAATCGCTGCTATTTTCTTCCTTGAACCTGTGAAGTTTGCAATTGTAACACTGCCGGAGGTTGTTGTCATACCCGGGGTAATATTTCCTGCGTTTATATTGGATATCATAACCCCGGCGGTTTCTGCTTTCAAAATCAATTCATCAAGCTGTGCAAGGGTTTTAATCTCTTGTCCCGCGAATACTGTTGAATAATTTGTAAAGTCTGCTACACCTTCAAGACCTAACAATGACGCATACTGGGTAAACAGATTATTTGCATCCAATACATCGTCACAGTCCGCTATTTTATTTGCAATGTCAAGCTTGTTATAATAAACTGTAATAAAGAAACGATCTTCCTTGTATTCTGCACCATCTGTACTGAATATAGGAGTTTGTAAAAGAGCTCTACCGCCGTCAAGTATTGGTGCGGTGGAATATACAGTAATTGAATTTGTATCAGCAGACTTAAGTATCTGAGTAACATCTCCTGTTATACTTCCCTCTCCTACAGCTGTATTGTAACCTGAACCGATAACGTTCATGTTACTGTCTTTAAACTGTAAATATCTGAGTTCTGTATCCTCATTAAGATTTCTTGTTGAAAGATTCATTTCAGCATATACTGCATCATTTTTATCATATGTCATATTGCTTATATCATATGTAAAATAGTTTGTAAAGTTATTTCCGTAACTCAGCCAGAAATCAACAGGATTTTCATTTGTAACCTTGTTTTCAATAAGAGAATATATACCCCATCCTGTTCCTTTCATAGATATAACCTCTGAATAGAATAAGCCTTCCAACGCGGTATTTGCAGCAGCTGCCGCTTCTGCGACATTTGCAAAATCTTTACCTATCAATGCATTGTTTACTTCATCTTTATATTCAAGATTGCTGTAAGCAGTTACATTAATTCCTATAACGCTTCCCTCTCTTAAAATTATTTCTTCAATATTATTGGTGTCTGCATTGTTTATTTCATCAAGGATCGCTTCTGTATCATAAACAAAGCTTAGATACTCACAATATTTCACATTAGATTCATCTGCTGCTGCGAAGAAATCAGAACCGTCATATCTGAATTTTATTGCAAAATCTTCATCTGCCACCTTTATAAATTTACCGTTTTCATCAAGGAAATAATCTGTAACGTCTATTGTAGTCTGCATTGCACTTTCTTTGTAAACACTTCCTGCTGCAATCAGCTTTGATTCATCTTTATATGCTTCAAGATTTCTTACAACATTTACATCTGTAGGATCTGTATCATTCCAGCCCTCAGGTGATATTTCGTATATGAAATAATTTCTTTCTTTCGCCGGTGCTTGGGAATGAGCTCCGTTTTTAAAACTGAAATCAATTTTTGCAATATGCTTTGAGGTTATATTTGCGGCATTTCCGATTCTGAATTTTGTAAGCAAAGCTTCAGCCCAATTTGTAACATTGTTTATTGTTCCGTCTCCGACATTGTAATCTTCATAGGCAATAACCCTTACAGGTGTTGTACTTAGTTTTTCGGATATTATTCTGTTAAACTCATCCTTTATGAAATCCATACTTTCAAAGCCTTCACCCTTCAATGCATAAATACTTGAAAATACATCATCAGTATTGCTGAGTCTGTTATATATTGTTAAATCAATTCCTAAAACATCACTATACTCAATTGCAATATTCTCAAACTCTTCTTCTGTCTGACATTCATTAATCATGGGAAGCAGGTTTGCAGCTGCAGTTTCATCTGCATTTGCTACAATGTCATCAATATTATCCAATGTTACAACATCTGCATAATAGAACGCAATTGCTGCTTTTCCGATAAAGTTTCCGGTAATTGACGAATTAAGCATATAACCGTATTCATTTAATATAGTTTTTACAGCACTTACACTGTCGGCTGAATTTACGGCATTTAAAATTCCGGTTTTGTCATATCCAAGTTCAAAATATGAATTTTGTACATTATCAATACATTCATTATCAGCTTCAAATTGTTTTAAACCAAATGTAACATTCTCGGTAGTATTCAAATATCCGCCATAATAATTATGGGTATTTGGAATAGATATATAACCAACATTTTTCATATTTGTTTTATCTATAAACTCTTGTGTTGCCAAAAGATCAGCAGTGTGTCGGCCGGAGTTTGCCTTAATATTAAATCTTGATACTGCTCTGTATTCTTCCGGATATGCAGAATAATCAGCAGTGATGTAAAGCTGATCTACATTATCTATGTAATCGATAAATCCTGCTTCTGCTATTCCCTGTGACCAAACAGTACCTGTTTTATTTGTGATTACCGGAATTTTTCCATCTGTTCCCACATAATACACCAATTCTTCAATTGCATTGTTCGCTGCCTTTGTCGCATCTTCACAGGTTGTAAAATTCTTTCCTACCAATGCACTGTTTATGGAGCTCTTGTCATATATTGCATTATATGCTGATGCATTAATACCTATAAGCTGTCCGTTTTCGGAAATTATATCCCCGATAGTTTCTTCAGTAGCGCTGTTTATATCTGACAGCAGTGTTTCCACATCGTATGTTATACTAAGATATGCAGAATTCCCGTAGCTTCCTCCGGTTGTCGCGTCTTTTTGATAAAACGTCTGTGCCTTTGATATATCAAACAGCAATCCAAATTCATTTGTATCAAGACTTTTTACATATTCGGTAATATCGGAGGTAATTTCCGCTTCCTTAGTAAAAGAATATGTAGCTGCAGGAACAATAGCCTTTTCAGTGTCAAATTTTGTACCATCCCATCCTATTGCTGCAAGATTATCTGCCTGGTTATTGTAGGTAACTGTTCTTTCATCCCATCCCGATGCATATGGATAAATGGTCAATTCCGTTTCATACGGTTCCCAGCCCCATTTTACTTTTATTCTTACTTTTGCTTCTTTGATATAATCTGTTGATGGTATGCGGTATTCCGCAATATATCCGACGTTTCCGGCATTTGCATCGGAGTCACGGTCGTATATATAATCCGCATCAATACCATTTCGCATCGCCGTATCACCATACGGCACATAGATATGCTCTGCGGCAAAATCATAATAATATGTTTGATTTATTGCCGCGTTTGTACCTACAGGCAGCGATATCATACCTGCAGCTAACGCCACCGTAAGACCAACACTTAAGATTTTTCTCTTTTTCATCATTTTTCCTCCATTCCGCCGCAATTAACGGCATTTTATTTTTTTAACCCAAAACAGCTCCGGCTGTTGATTACATTATTTTTTTGACGCCAAAAATTCATTCATCTGCTTTTCATATTCCGCACACACCTTTTCTATGCCTGCCGCCTTCATTTTTGAGACATATTCATCCCAATAAACCTCTTTATCCTCAGCCCCGCAGGCCATAACCTTATACTGCGTATTAATCATTGAAATTGCCAGGATTTCATTTACTACAGAGCCGGGATCAAAGGTAAAGCCTCCCATAGGAGATGCCGCGGCTGAATCATTTAGTTTTTTTGTTTCTATCCAAACATCATCCTCCTGTCCTTCCATTATCTTCGCGTTATATGTACATCCGAATTTCCACGACGCGTTATGATAATATCCAGAATCGGCATTTAAAACAATCTTATTATCATCATTTACTGTATAATGCTTTCCCTCTATTCCAAATGCCAATAAATTATACAATTGAGCGTTTGTATTAACCAGTTCAATAAATTTCAACGCTTTTTCGGGATCCTTGCAGGTTCTGCTGACTGATATCATTGTGTTTTTTGCTCCGCCGCCAAAGGTTATATCGGGTATGTTGTTTGCTTTCCTGTAATTATATATATATTTTACCGCAATATATTCTCTGCCGGTTGAATTGTATGTTTCCGCCTCAAAACCGGGCTTCCACAATCCGGTGGTAATAACATATTTTCCTGCTTTCAGATCAAGTGTATCATCGCTGACACTCAATACATCAGGTCTTATATACCCCTTTAAATACCATTCTCTCAAGGTTTCAACCGCCTGCTGATCCTCCTCGGTCTCCCTGAGCCAGACTGCCTTTATTTTATCATCCCCGTCAATAAGGTCAGAATATGAATATCCTATTGTGCTTTCCAGTTCAATATAATTCATACGGTCCCACATACCGAGCCCCTGTCCCGGATTATACGGATACAAATCGGGGTATTTTTCATGCACCCACGCAAGAAAAGGCTCCAGATCCTCCGGTTTTTCTATTGATGTTACATCCAGCCCGTACTCACGCGCGTATTTTTTCTGAACAAAAAATGCCCTTTCTCCCGCCAGCATCTGCATATTGGGGATACCGTAAATTTTACCGTCAATGGTTACCTCATCAAAAGCATAATCGGTAACAACTTCACGAAGCTTTGGCGCGTATTCATCGATCATACCGGAAATATCAAGCAGGCCGCCCTTTTGAACACATTCGGAATATGAATTTCCCGCTCCTGTAAAAACAAGATCAAATTGTTCTGACGCTGACATCATCATATTTATTTTTTCCTGAAAAGAAAAAGTATCAATCATTTTCAGATCGATTACAGCGCCGATCGCAGGCTCCACAATTTTATTGGCTTCCTCCATAACTTGCGCCATATCATTTTGCTTATTTCCCGGAACATACCATGTGAGAGTGATTACATCGCTGTTGGAAGCCTCCTCTTTATCCCATACGCACGACGCCGCCGACAAAACCGATGCGCAAATAAGAACTGCCGATACAATTTGCCTGGTATTTTTTATCATTGCTTCTCCTCTCCTCCGGATCCTGTTTAAAATCCCCTTCAATACTATTTTACCCTTCCGGGCGCCTGTTGTCAATGATTTTATGGAGTACTTTTGAAAAAAAGTAAAAATTTAGTGCTTTTGAAAAACATAATTATCAGTGCCGTATTTAGGATTTTTCAGGCATAAAGATATCATTTGCCTATATACTGTTTTGCCCCGCATTTTCCGTCCTTCAATAAGGTCTTGTCACGCCATTCAATGAGGACAGGAGCGAAACAGGCGATTCATGAAGCGCCCCCGCGGCGCCGCGCTGTAATCAGCGTAAGATTGTACCCTCACTGATTACAAGCACGGGACACGCCTCCGGTTACGGCGGTGCATCCTGTCAGCAGTTATATTATCGCGGTATTATCACAATTATATATTGATATTGTACATCATTTTATCAATTATTTCAATGAACAAATTTCGGTTTTTGATGAAATAATTAAAGAATTTTATTTTTATCTGTATTGCATTTTATTTTTTATTATGTTATAATTTGTTCCGTAAGTATTACGCGAAAGGAACCGTACCCAATGTATAATCTTGTTATAATCGACGATGAGACATTTGTATTGGATGCTTTAAGAGACTTTGTAAAATACGAAGATTTCGGATTTAATCTTTCGGAGGATTTCTCATCAGCAAAAGAAGCTATGGAATATATAAGCACAAATAAAGTTGACGCCGTGATTACCGATATACGTATGGATGACGGCGACGGATTTTCCATCGCGGAATTTTGTCAGACAAATTATCCTCATATACAAATAGCTTTTATGAGCGCGTACAGGGAATTTGAATATGCGAAAAAGGCTTTGTCATATAACGCCGTAAGCTATATAACAAAACCCTTTATAAAAGAAGAGTTTATAGATGTTCTCAAACGCTTTTATGCGGCTCTTTCAAAAAATCACTCTACTCCCGAAAATACCTTTGTCGATGTCGATTTCCGATTTGACTGTCAAAGGCTTTTTTCCGATTTGTACTGCGGGATCATTAATGATTACGAAGATTTTACACAGCGCCTTTCTCTGCTCCAGCTGGATATTGACCCCGGCAAATCAAAAGCAATTCTTATAAATCTTCATATATCCGACTTTAATAATTATATAGCCAATAAATGGCGGCATGAAGAGTTTCGCCTTTATAACGCGATCGACAGTATTATGCCTTTTTTCAATGACGACTTTTACGCTTTTACACTGCTTTATTCAAAGGCGAATATTGAATTTCTGATTATTTCAAAAAAAGATATAAATGATTTGGAATCAAAAGCCGAATCATTTTTAAAAAAACTGAAATCAAATCTTTCGAATCTGCTGAATATTTCTGTATCTGCCGATATAGTATCCGTACACTCGTCATTATCGCTCCTTATCAACTCTCCCGATACCGCGCATGACACAGAAAGCATTATTCATAACGATACCTTTGACGCTGTAATGGATTATGTTAATAATAATTTTTCCAGTATTACCTCCATATCCGAGGTCGCAAAGTTTGCCGCCTTATCTCCTGCATATTTCGGTTCTTTTTTCAAACAGAAAACAGGAGAAAATTTTAATAATTATATAAATAAGCTCAAAATCGAAAAAGCAAAAAAATTGATCGAACAGGACAGTAACAAAATATCCAATATATGCTACGAGCTGGGATATAACAGTCCGAGATATTTTTATAAGATGTTTAAGCAGTATACCGGGCTTACTCCCGCGCAATATAAAAAGAACCTGTAAAAAGCATATTCAATGAAACGGAGCACGATTAATATGGGCAACAAACTCCTTTCCTCAATGAAAAGCTATGTGAAAAGCGGTATATTTATAAAGCACATGAAGCGGTATACCCTTTTTTTCATAATACCTTTGCTTATAGTATACGTAATAATATACGCCTCATATTTCATTTTTTCCAATCGTGAGATGACGTCGCGTTTAAATTCCGAATTTGCTCAGATTTCACTGAATTCCAACAGCATAATTGATAACGTATACAACCAATATGTACAATATTCTTCCAATAAAAATATACAATATCTGCTTGCGCTGCCGACAAATGAGCTGTATGGCTATGAAAACAATTTTAATCTGCAGGGTATACAGTCCTTGTTTCAGACCTCCGCGCGCTCTACAAGCTATATATATGAAATAAGCCTATACAGCATCGCCGGGGAATATGTAGTATCCTCCCTGAATAACAATACCATAAACACCTTCACACAAACAGACTGGTATAAACAATTTGACCCAAACGATCCTTCCCCATACATAACTTATGATTACTATAACGCCAGTCCGTTAATACTTGTATGCTTTCCTCTTAACAATCTTTACTCGAATGATATAGTCGGCCTGTTGATTTTCAGCATACATTACGAAGAAATCAATAACCTTGTTGTACCGTCTTCTGCCGATTCTTCAACCGTTACTCTCTTAAACAACGAAAACAAAATATTATATTGCTCCGACATCTCTTGGCTGGGGAAACAATATACAAATGAAATACCATATCATGCTACCGGCTCTTCCTACATACAAAAAGGAGGAATCGCATACCTGTATGAATATACCGATTATCCGGAATTTTTGCTGATTTTTGAGAATGATATTTCATACAGGAGCCATACGATCATACTGTTTACATGCTTAATGGTTTTCCTTGTGCTCTTAACATTATTCTTACCTATGGCCATTTCTGCACATTATTCAAAAAATTTCTATGATTCCATTACCGACTTATCGACTCAGCTTCTTTTGTCAAATTCGGAATGGGCTGAAAATGAAGCTGAATATATAATAAACAATATTGATAATATTATGTTAAAAGAGAAAAATATAGAACATGGCTTTGCAAAAAACATCTTACAGCTGCGTAAAGCACAGACCATAGCCCTGCAAACACAGCTCAATCCTCATTTTATATATAATACACTCAACGCCATCGGTTTGTCGGTAAACAATACAAAAATAAGGCCGGATCTGCTTATTAAAAATTTCTCCGATATATTGAGATATTCATTAAACACAAAAGAAATACTCGCTTATGTTTCGGATGAAATAAAATATACAAAGCAATATATCGAAATCGAAGAAACAAAATATATGCAAAAATTCAATACCGACTTTGACATTCCAGAAAATATCAGCAGCTTAAAAACCGTGAAATTCATTCTTCAGCCTATTGTTGAAAATACTCTTCGTCATGGTTTCAAGCATAAATCCGATGACGGCTTTTTTCTAAAGATACGCGCCTTGCTTTCGGATAATATCCTTGAATTTATTGTTACGGATACCGGTTATGGTATTGAAGCCGGAAAATTAAAAGAAATTCAGGATAATCTTAACAGCGAAAAATTCCCCGAAACAAAAAATATCGGTATTTATAACGTACATCTCAGGATACGGTTGATTTTCGGCAATAAGTACGGCGTTAGCGTCGATTCCGAAAAAAATTACGGTACAACCGTAAAAATCAAGCTTCCCGTTGTCAACGAAGAAGAAATAAGCTGAATATAACTGTTTTGTCAATATTTTAATAAATTATATCGCATTTTTATATACTTCACAAAAAAAACTATCTGTTTTTTGTATATTAAAGATATTGCATAAAATTCAGTTTGGATGTATAATAATAATGCAGGATAACGTAATAAATTTTCGTATTATCCGCGAAATTTATAATTTTGTGTCAGGCCGAAAAATACATTTTACGGTTTGTCCGAGCTAAGGAGGAAAAAGCATGAATAAATACTCAGGTACAAAAACAGAAAAAAATTTGGAAGCTGCATTTTCGGGAGAGTCTCAGGCTCGTAACAAATACACATATTTTGCTTCCGTTGCAAAAAAAGAAGGTTATGAGCAAATTTCCGCGTTATTTTTGAAAACTGCCGATAATGAAAAAGAACATGCTAAAATGTGGTTCAAGGAATTAAACGGCATAAGTGATACTTCCGCAAATCTTCAATCGGCTGCCGAAGGTGAAAACTATGAATGGACTGACATGTACGAAGAATTTGCAAAAACGGCTGAAGAAGAAGGTTTTTCGGAGCTGGCGAAAAAATTCCGTCTGGTAGCTGCCGTTGAAAAGCACCACGAAGAACGATACAGGGCCTTGCTCAAAAATGTCGAAACGGCACAGGTATTTGAAAAGAGCGAAGTTAAGGTCTGGGAATGCAGAAACTGCGGACATATTGTTGTAGGGACAAAAGCTCCCGAAGTATGCCCCACCTGTAACCATCCTCAAAGCTACTTTGAGATCCACGCGGAAAACTATTGATAAGTATCTCCGGAAACAAATTTATTTTGTTTCCGGTTTTTCAATAATGTCTTGTCCCGTCGTTATGCGGGGTCAAAAGCAAAGCCTAGCCGGTGCTGTAATAAGCGGGAGATCCCGCTCCCGCACCGATGACAGACAGGAAACCCGCCGCCGGTTACGGCAGGGGCGTCTTTGCTCAGGTTATATCCATTGTTAAACTATCAATAAATTTTCTTTAATTAGTTCATTAAATTCCGTAATTTGTTCATTGAAATAAATACAAAAATAATATAAAATATTCATGCTTTTTAAATATGGTATAGGGGGATGAATATCCATGAACAATTATTTTGTTAAAACAGACAATGTATATTGCGCAAAATATGAAGTAACAAATAATCTTTGGAACAATATTGTCAACAAATCAAAAAGCTTAGGTTATGATTTAAAGCATAGAAAAGGAGAAGGTACAAGACCGGTTGTACTTGTTGATTTTTATGACTGTATCAAATTCTGCAATGCAATAAATGAAATATTGGGGATGGAACCTGTATATTATAATAACGGTAAGCCTATAAAAGCAGGCGAATTTGATGATTGTTCAAAAAATAACGACGGAATAAGACTGCCTTGCTCCAAAGAATGGGTATTTGCATGTTCTGCCGGTGCAAAAACAAAATATTTTTGGGGTGATGAGCTCGGAACCTGCGATACCAACGAATACGCATGGTTTTACCAATTTGATACATGCATAGTGCCTCAACGGGTAGGCCTGAAAAAACCAAACAAGTTTGGTTTATATGATATGACAGGAAATGTATGCGAATGGTGCTTTGACACATATTCCGACACCCCGTTCAGAATGTTAAAGGGCGGTTCATGCGCGTTGGATTCAATTTTGGAAACCGAATTTGATACATATGCCCCGGACAATTTTTCCTGTATTGAAACAGGTTTTCGTTTGTTCAGTGATATCGACATTCAAATACCCGAAGAATATTTCGAAAAACGCGAATCGGACGAAAGCTATCAAAACAGGGTTTACAGTCTTTTTGAATTGCTTGATCTTGAGCATCCCGATATGAAGCAAGTAAAAAAACTTTACATTTCCGGCAAAGAAATGGAAGCAAAACGCGAATATATAAGATATTTTTCAAATCGCATTAAGAATGAGGATATCGAAAGAAAATGGCGTTTCAACATGGTATATATAATGAAAAAAATAGATCTGATAATGCGGCCGTATGATAAAAATTCAGAAAAATGGTTTTTTTCAAAGCATAAGCTACCCTCCGGAGAGCTTAAATGTCTTGTCGAAAAATATATTTTGACCAAAGATTTTAAATATTTGGATGAATGGTTTGACAGAATTGAAGACTTTATGGATAATTACAAAAATGCCTTTGACAATCTTGGCGAGGAAACACTAAAAACAATTACCTCCGTTCCGGTTGTTTGGATCTTGTCATGCGGTTTTTTCGGCACATCGGTAATCGAACAAATGATAAAAATATTTTCAAACGTTGAATTTGACCGTTTCACCGACAAAATGATCGATATTTTTATAAAAAGCTGCATTTGTGAAATGACAACAACCGCAAACCTATACATAAAAGATTCAAGAAGCCCCATTCCAAATCAATTTTCCGATATTGCCGCAAGATTATTGATGCTTGGTTATCATTACAATACTTTTAAATATTCCGATGCTGTTTATAAATTGGCATTACAGCGCTTTAAAAAATCAATTTTTGATTCAAACTATCTTCCCGACGGCGGGGATATGGAACAATCCTTTAACTATAATTTTGCAATGCTGAATACTTATATGGAAGTTGAGAGCATACTTGATAAAAATGATAAAGATATTGCGGAAATTGAAAAAGCCATGATAAACAGGATCAGGTTCTTAAAAGGAATAGATATGCCATACGGCGGATATCCCGCATCCGGCACAACTTCCGCGCATTATCCTCCCCCTCTTTACAATGATTATGATAAATTCAGGGAATATAAAAAAAATTATAATAAAATACGCTTCGATAAATATAAAAAATTTGACACGATGGAACCGGGATTTACCTCCATTGCTTTCCCTTATTCGGGAATTTACATTTTGAAAAATTCCAACGATGTCAACGGCGTTTATATGTGGCTTATGGGTGCAAGACGCGGAAAAGGCCATGCCGGCGAAAATATAAATGGGGTTGCTGTTTCGGCTTACGGTATTCCCATGATAGTGAATGCAGGTGCAAGCTGGTACGGGACTCCGGACTTTGTTCCTGCCGATCAGCTTGATATAATGGATCAAATAGAACATTACAAACACACCTCATTCGGTGAGAGTACCGGGATCATTGACAATATGTCCCAGGGCAGACTTCGTGAGGGTGAAAACATTGTGATAAGTAAATATGATACGCCTATAAAAAAGGGTTTCTACACCGATGATTATATTGACTATGCGCAGACCGAATATGACGGAATATATTACAACTCAGAAAAAACGGTCAACGGTAATCATAAAAGAGAAGTCATTTTTGCAAGAAATCAAGGTATTTTTATTATTAAAGATACCTTCAGATGCAAGGGCGAACATGACTTTAAACTGATATTCCATATCATGCCGGAAGGAGCCGAAACAAGAGAACCTACTCCTGAAGAAGACATATATCTGACAGCCGGATATAATAAAGACGAGATACATTGTTCGGAAAACAAGGTTTTTACTTTGAAAAAAAACGCGCCTAATTTTGAAATGTATTCATTAAATAACAATGTAAATATTTCACTTCACCGCGGCGAGCTTAACCCATGCCGCGGTTGGTTCGGCGGTGCAATAAGAAGCAGGCGTCACGAAAATACCGTGGTACATATGGATTGGAAAGGAAAGGATGAGACAGTCCATTATACCGTCTTTGCCCCTTCCCCGGGCAATATACCGGCAGCAGACTCAGTTTCATATGATAATGATATATTGACAATTAAAACAAAAGCCGGTGATATATTAACATTTGACGGCAAAAAAGTTAATCTTAACAATATTCATTATCTTGATATCTCAGCCCTAAAGATCCCGGGAGGTTTTTCATGGAAAGAAATAAATAATACATATATTCCGGATTATCATGAAGAATAAATTTATAACATGCATCAAATACAGACCGGCAAAGAAGCCGTTACGCGCAAAAAACGCGTAACGGCTCTTTAACAACTAATTTTTACATCGGCTTACCGCAAAGATATAGACGATTTTTCAATCGTAGCAACGCTCAGAATCCGCCGCCGGTTATGGCGGGGGACATCATGTGCGCAGTTATAGCTTTACTTTATATTTTTATTTCATGAAATCTACAGCCGTATCTATCACGCTCCCAATACTTTTGAACACGCCTGCGGTTTTTCTTTTTATACGGTGTTTTTGTCTGTCGCTGATCGGATCGATCATGATCGCGGCCGCGGCGCCAACCACAAGCCCCGCGGCTACTCCTTTAGCAAATTCCGCCTTATTCATAATTACATCTCCTTCATTACTAAATTGACATTGTCCCTTTCAACAAGGGCTTGTCCCGGTATCTATCGAGGACAAGGACGCTGCACAGCAGCGCTGTAATCAGGGGAAGACCGCGCTCTCACACTGATTACAGATATGAGCCCCGCCGGCAAAAGCGTGGGCCATCTTGTGCATAGCTTTATTTATTAATATATAAATTTTTAATGCAAATCAAAAATAACTTTACATTTGCCTGATTATTATTCCCTTATATCAACGTATTTAATCCGATTTTATTAAAAATTTTAAAATTTACTTGACTATATCGTGTTTTAGGTATAAAATCTATATGTAAATTATTTTTTTATTTTATTTACATAAATTCAAACGGAGGTATTGCCGATGGCAAATATTAAAGCATTCCGCGGATATCGGTATGATCCAGAAAAGATCAATAATGACAATTTAGGGATTGTTATGGCGCCGCCATACGATACCGTTTCGGATTCCGAGCAAAATAATTATTATTCATCAAATGAATATAATATTATACGGATTTCCAAGGGTATTAAAAATGAAAGTGATACAGAGGACAATAACTGTTATACACGTGCCAATGACTATCTTCAAAAATGGATTGCGGAAGGTGTTTTGAAGCAAGAATCCAAGCCCGGGATCTATCTTTATGAACAACGCGTAAAATATAACGAAACAACCTTTGTAAATCACGGGATAGTTGCACTTTTAGAGCTTTCGGAGCTCAGCGACAATGATGTTGTAACATGCGAATTACCTTCTGTTTCAACTGCTAAAGACAGATACCGTCTTTTAACTTCAATTAAAGCGGACGTCGATATGATCAATTGTATGTACATCGATCCGGAAAAAAGTATTTCATCACTTATACTGAGCCTGTCCTCCACAAAGCCCGATATTGAATTTTTTACCGAAGAACATATTATAGATTCCATTTCCATGCACAGATTATGGGTAATAAATGACACAAAAACAATCGATTTTGTAAAATCGGCTCTTGAAAATAAAACATTTTTTATAACAGACGGTCATAACAGGTATATTACCGCTCTTGAGTATAAAAATCATTGCAAAGAAAATGATCCGGACTATACGCCGGATTCCGGCTGCAACTTTATAATGGCGCTTTGTACAAATGCCTTTGGCAACAGGATGGTTCAATTGCCTGTTCATCGAATGGTTTCAAGTAAAAAGAACTTTAATGAGGACTTTTTCATAGCCTGTGCCCAGGATCATTTTAAGGTGGAAAAAATTATTGTTGATACTGCCAATGACGATATTACCGATACAATGAAAAAACAAATCGCAACCATGAGATCGGAAACGCGCCTTGCTGTTTACTGCGGGGAAAATTATTTCTACCGTCTGACTTTGACCGATAAAGCTGTTATGAAAAAGCTTCTGCCAAATAAGTCTTCGGCATATAGGGGGCTTGACGTAGTTGTTCTGAATAAATTGATTATTGAGGATATTCTCAATATTCCCGAAGACAAATATGATGAATATATAACTTATACCAAACGCACGACAAAGGGCGTAAACGCGGTAAAAAATAAAGAGATCTCCTGCCTTTTTGTTTTAAATCCGGTTAAAGCGGAACAAATACGTGAAGTCGCGCTATCCGGAGATATTATGCCCGACAGGACTATTTATATTTTCCCCAAGCCTGCCACCGGTGTAATAATTTATAAATTTGACAAATAACGAAATATTTACATTCTTTTTATGGACTTTTATGTAAATATGTGTTAAAATATAAATATAAAATTTTAATTTCAAATTAAAAAACATTTAAAAAAATATGATATACAAAAGGATGGTTTTTAACGTGATAAAAAAAATATTGATTATTGCATTAGCTTTGTTAATGCTCGCCGGCTGTAAAAAGAATAAGGATAATCCGGATACATCAGCTTCGCCTTCCGGCTCACCCGCAGCATCCGATGTACTACCCGACAATACCAATAATAACGATAATCAAAGCCCTTCTCCGACTGTTTCTACCGGGCCGTTAGAACCGCCGACAGTTGACTCTGCAACAAAAAATCCTACCAGAACCGCATCCATTCCCCAAACCCCTCCCCCGGACAAGATAATTACCGATAACCCAAAAACAGCGGGTTCAGGATCACGTTCAGAGGAAGTGTCATCCGAAACCGTAAGCGCCACAAGCGAAGAAAACGCGATCATACTTGCAAAACAATATATGAAAGCAAATAATATATACATACCGTCAAATGTTGTATTAGATCGGGAAGACGACGAATATTACTATATTCATGCATATGAAATTATAAAAACGGACGGTGAAGAGCATACTTCTTCCGTCGGTTGGTTTAACGTTAATAAAAAAACCTCGGAAGTTACAAAGGGATCTGCTGATATAAAAGTAGGCGAACGTCCCGAATTCTCCAATCAATAATATTTGCAAAAGGACAGCCGGCATTTTTAACGGCTGTCCTTTCCTGTATATATATCATTTTTTGTTTATTCCCCATCAAGCAATTCCTTTATTTCTTCATATCCCGGCATTACCTTCAATGCTCCCTTTCTTGTGGTTATGATTGCGGCCGCGGCATTCGCGAATTTAAGCATATCATTTAATTCTTCGCATGAATAATCCTTCATTCCCGATTTCAGCACCTGTGAGAGAATACATCCGCAAAAAGTATCCCCTGCTCCCGTTGTTTCTGTCGTCTTTACTTTTGCGGCTTTTGAAAAGCCTGTACCTGTCTTTGAATATGCTTTGCTTCCGTTTTTTCCCAGTGATAAAAGTATAAGCGGGATGTCAAATTCTTTTTTTATCTTTTCAATGGCTTTATCCAAATCAAGCTCTTTTGTAAACCACATCGCTTCGTTATCCGAAATCTTTAATATATCACATTTTGCCATTGCATAGCTTATCTTTTCCTTTGCCTTTTCAAGACTATCCCACAAATTTTCCCTTAAATTAGGGTCAAATGATATTAAACAACCCTCTTTTTCGGCTATCTCCACAGCTTTTTTCGTGGCTCTTTCACATACCTCATTTGTCATTGACAAGGAGCCGAAATGAAATATTTTACTGCCTTTTATCAGCTCCTCATCTATATCATTTTCATTTAGCATCATATCGGCGCCCGGATTACGGTAAAAGGAAAATTCCCTGTCCCCGTCCTCAAGAGTGTGTACAAACGCCAATGTGGTATTCACTTCATTGTCGGTAATAAGGCCGTCAGTGCATATCCCGATTTTTGAAACCGTATTTTTAAGCTGTTTCCCAAATATATCATTGCCTATTTTGCCGATAAAAGCCGTTTTATACCCAAGTTTTGTAAGCATTGCAAGCACATTGCACGGCGCTCCGCCCGGATTGGCTTCCATAACAGGATTCCCCTGATCGCTGATACCGTTTTCAGTAAAATCGATCAGCAGTTCTCCCAATGCGCATACATCAAATCTTTTCATGTTATTCCTCCAATACGTATTCAATAAAGGATATCTTTCCCAAGTTATCAATTGCAAATTAATTTTATCATATCTTTTTACCGTTTGTCAATACGGCTTGTTTATTAACGTCCGCGTGAATTTCGGTTTTTAAAGAAAAATTGTTTTTATTATTGACTTTATATTTTAAATGTGCTATAATTATACCGTTGTAATTTGAAAATCCGTATATTCGGAGATGTATCGAAGTGGTCATAACGAGCACGATTGGAAATCGTGTTGTCCTTAACCGGGCACGTGGGTTCAAATCCCACCATCTCCGCCAAAAAAACAGAGCTTGCGGATTTTCTATGTAAGCTCTGTTTGTGTATATAAAAAGCCTGTTTTCGTAAATAGCATAAAACAGGCTTTTTGCATTGCTGTCTTTTTAAAAATCATATCAGTATTGGAATTAATATACCCTCTGCTTTGTCACATCATCACTGTCATAAAATTCCATAGTTGATTTTTTGAATTTTAATGAATGCATCTTCTGCTGTGCAGCACCGCCCATTATCCAATCATTATAATCTCTGTATATCATAATCAAAGAATCGCCTGCATCTTCTATCTGAAGTTCTCCCGCATTGGTCTGATGTAAATAACAGTATGCTGTTTTCTGAGTTTCAAAGTTATAAAGTCTGCTAAATCGCTTTATTATACGCCTTATCCATCATAACAGTCAAAGCAACCGCATCATCTATACCGCAGTCCCCGTCTGCTTTATTCGTCAGAAACTGTACCAACGGTGAAGGGAGCTCTTTCTCCAAAGGCACGTCAACCCATTCTCCCCGCGTTTTTGATGTTGCTTTCATAACCTTGTTATCCACCATTTTAACATACCCATCTTCTCCGCCTATTTCCAAAACGGCAGGGCAGCATTTTGAAACAAAGCCTGTTTCATTTAAAGCAATAGCGCCTTGCGGATATAACATCATTGTCACCGCGTTATCTTCCACATTATCTTTATTTTTTTCTTTTGTTTCAGGATTTTCACAAGCTGTTGCAAAAGCAGAAGAAAATTTTTCAGGCATACCCAAAAACCAATGAGCAAGATACATTCCGTGCGCGCCCAGATCCATCATAGCACCGCCGCCGCACTGTTCTTTTGAATAAAAATGCGCGGGAAGCCAGCAGTCGGTACTGCCGCTGTGGCAGTTACGGTATCTGAAATAATTTATCTTTCCCAATTCCTCGCTGTCCGCGATTTTCTTTACAGTACGGACAGGAGCATTGTATTTTTTGACCATGGAAATAACAAAATTCACCTTGTTATTTTCTATCTCCTCTTTAATTTTTAAACTGTCCTCAGGTTTTATCGAAAGTACCTTTTCAGTAAAGATATGCTTTTTAGCTTTCGCGGCTTTAATGATATACTCTGTATGCCTGTTTGTAGCAGAACAAACAATAACACCCTCTGCCGGGCTTTGTAAAAGCTCGTCAATTGTTGTAAATTCCTTTAAGCCCCATTTTTTGCAAAATTCTTTTCTCTTGTTTTCGTTTTCATCATAAACACCCACAACCTCTCCATAGTCCATCGCGGTCTTTAAGTAATCCTCTGTATGAACGTGCCATACACCTAAAATTGCTGTCTTCATTAAAAAATACCACCTTTTATATAAATTTTAATATTATCACTAAACTTACCTTTATTTCCTATTCCCCGATATCTTATCAGAGAACATTGAAGTATTCAACAAAGCTCCCGGTTCAATGTCCAAAGCATCAGCTATATTATATAATACCTCAAGCTAAAAGGGACGCACAATATCAGGCGCTTCAATAGGAGTTCTGTGTAAGCGGCTGACTCCTGACTTCTCCGCCAATTGCTCCTGAGACATTCCTCTCACCTTCCTAAATGCCGCAATTGCTATACCAAGTTGTATAAATCGGTATCTGTTTTTAAATTCAACTGATTTTGCCATAAAAAGCCTAACCAAACAATCTATCCCGTTTTAAATATATATGTTTTAATCCCAACTGCATTTTTATTAATAATTAAATTCAATAAGAACAGCATTTAATATATCCTGCTGTCTTTCGCTTAGTCCGTAATTATTTTTATTATCACTCTGAAACTCCAAGACCAAAGTATTTAGTATGTTTTGTTGTCTCTGTGTAAGATTATCTGTAACAATTGACCTTTCCTTTTCAATTCCGGCAATGTAATTCAAAGGTACATGAAAAATACTTGCCATTTGAATTAGTCTATTAATTGATGGTATTTTGTAATTTGATTCCCATCTTCCGATAGTTGTTACTGTTACATTAAGTTTCTTTGCTAATTGTTTCTGTGTTAAACCAGACTGCTTCCTTAAATTTTTTATCAATAATCCCAAATCAAACATTGCTTATTACCTTTCAATTCAAAAAACAACCTATAAGTATTATTTTTTATGAAATTCTATAAATAATGAGTTAATTATCGATTGTTGTCTTTGTGTTAACTCCCTGCTTGTCTTTTTCTTGTTTTCAAATTCTAAAACAAGCATATTAAGTAATTCCTGCTGATTTTTTGTCAGTCTTTCTATAATAATTGATTTTTCTTTTTCGATACCTACCAAGTAGTTAATAGGAACATTGTACAGCACAGATAAGTCAATAAGATGCTCGGTCGATGGTATTTCATAATTATTCTCCCATCGTCCTACTGTAGTTACAGATACATTTAATCGTCTTGCTGCCTGCAGCTGTGTATAATTATTTTGTTTACGTAAATGTCTCAATGTCAATCCTAAATTAAACATAAAACCCCCAAAAAGACTCAGTCAAAGCTAAAAACTTTATTTTCCTGAGAAAGATATAATGTTTAGACATTATTAATCAACGACAGTAGTTTTTCTTATGATTTAATTAATAGAGTGATTGTTTAATATATTCCTTATTGCAATGTTGACGAGTTTTGATATGCTGATACCGTATCTCTTATTAAAAATCTCCAAACCGTTCAGGTTACTTTCTCTTATAAGTACCGTATATTTTATGGATAATTCGCCCTCCGGACGCATATACACCTGAACATCCCCTGTTTTTATAAGCTCCTCTATACTGTCATTTATAAGTTCAGGCACATTCACACGATAAATTTCACTTATATTTTCCAGTTGTCCAAGTAAACTGCTGTCAATATAATAACTTCGCCTGTACATTTTCTCACGTTTTCCGTATTTTCCTTCAAAATAATTCAAATTCAACACTACCAATCACATTTTTTTATAAATTATAATATACTTATCTTCTCTTTATAACCGATTATAATTCATTTTTATACATATATAAATAATATAAAATACGTATATAAATTTGACATAATGTCGATATTTTGATATACTCTTTATAATATCTATTTTGGAGAAAAAAAAATGAAATTAAAAAGTACGTATTTATTTTTAGTTTTATTAATTACAACAATATTTTTTTCAGGCTGTACCGATTTTACATTCAAATCACGTACACAATATTCAGATTTTGAACCATATAATAAAATTACGGAAGAATATAAATCTGAAAACATACATAATGTGACAGGAGAATTAAAAATATCATATCTGAATGTAGGACAGGCAGACAGTACGTTTATTATACTACCAAACGGGGAAACTATTTTGATTGATGCCGGGGAACACTCTAACAGCGATGACATCATTCAATATATTAACAGCAGCGATGTAACAGAACTGAATTATGTAATTGCCACACATCCCCATGCTGATCATATTGGCGGTATGGCTGCGGTAATAGATGCATTTTTGGTTAAAAACATCTATATGCCTGACATAACACATACAAGCAAAACTTTTGAGAATCTTATAGATACAATTGACAAAAAAGGTTTGACTATTAATATTGCAAAAGCAGGAAAAACCATTTTTGATTACGGCAATGTAAAAGCAGAGTTTATCGCTCCTACTGATAACAATTACAGTAATCTCAACAATTATTCGGCAGTTGTTTTACTTACATACAATAATTGCCGCTTCCTATTTATGTCAGATGCAGAAAAAGAGTCTGAAACAAAGATATTAAAAGCCGGATATTCTGTATATGCAGATGTGCTCAAAGTAGGTCACCATGGCAGTGATACAAGTTCCACCGAATCTTTTATAAAAAATGTTTCTCCAAAATATGCCATTATTTCTTGTGGTGCAGGAAATAGCTACGGTCATCCTTCACCTGATACTCTTGCACTTTTTAATAAAATGAATATTAATGTTTTACGAACTGATACAGATGGAACAATAATTGTAATTTGTGACGGTAATAATATTTCACTTGAAAATCTTAAAACACAAATACAACCCCGTTCACCACCGCCCGAACCACCTATAACATCTACAGAAAGTATTGAAAACACAACCGATACAGATTCTATAGACAGTAAAGAAATTGTGTATATTACACAAACAGGCAAAAAATACCATAGAGATGGCTGCAGATATTTAAATCAATCAAAAATCGCAATATCATTGAAAAAAGCCCGAAAAAAATATGATGCCTGTTCTGTATGTAAGCCACCGCAATAAAGGAGTGTACAATATGAATATTATAATAGATCGATTTGATGGAGAATATGCGATAATAGAACTACCTGACAAAAGTACATACAGTGTCTTGCGAGTTTTATTTCCTGATGCTGTCGAAGGGGATGTATACAACATCTCCAAAAATAAAAAAGAAAAAATAAAACGAAAAAAGGAAATTCAAAATAAATTTGATAAATTAAAAAATAATTTTTAAATACAAAACTAATAACATTATCCTATAAAATAATTTCGTATTTTTACACCAAAAAAGCAGGCACAAAAAAGTGTCTGCTTTTTTGTAAAGCTGCGAGGGGGGGGTGCGGACATATTCTTGGACTCCGAAAGGAGTAAAAATATATGTATACAAAAGAACAAAAGGAACGTGCATTAAAAGAATTTGAACGATTAGGATCAGTTCAGGCCGTAGTAACGCTATTGG
>CALXWJ010000012.1 GCA_944392335.1 uncultured Clostridia bacterium | reverse complement strand
GCCTTAATATTTTCTTCACTCAATATCCTGTCAATCAATCTCATGCTGCTCCTCCTTCTGCTCGTAGATTTATTCGGAACCGCCGAACTGCCCTTTTGCCGTCAAGGGTTACGTTCCCTTGCTTTAGGCATATCCTCAGCCCCTGACTGTCCGAACATTGCTTACAGCGATTTGCACTACAGCTGCATTAGCTCCTTCAGTATTTCGGTGTCCATATCTACTATGACCTCAGCTGACCCCCGCCTGTGAACTTTTTATCGCACATATCTTTCTGATATGCCAGACGGGTCTCTCGGGGTAATTCACATATCTTTCACTCCACAACCTCTTGATTTACTGTCTTGGCTTTACGTTTACCTTTCGGACTTCGGTTTGTAATGCAACCTCGTCCACCATTTAGCCTTATATCAAGTTTCTGTTCGTAGGCTCAAGAGTTTTGCTACACCGCTTCCTCCCCCTCTAACATTGCTGTTAAAGGCTTGCGGTTCACTACGCTTGGCGGTAAATACCCGCGGTTGGACTTTCACCCACTAGATATGTGCCATGCCCGACACACATCCAAAAAAGAGAAGCATTTCACTTCTCTTTTTTATATGTAGCTTTTTGTCCGCAGTTATATGAAAATAATATTTATGCCTTCAATGCTTCAACCAATAAAAGCATAGTCATTGATTGTCCGTAAAGCTGAGGGCATATAGGGATATTTTTGTAATCCTCAAGAGTCCTGCCCATTCCGGTACCGTATGACACTTGATTTACAACGCCGTCATCGTCTATACAGCTTATAACACCGTCAATTGCTTTTAATCCCATTTGCTTATATTTTTCATCGATATATCCCAATCTTACCGCCTTTAATATCCCGTAACCAAAAGCGGCGGTTGCAGACGCTTCCTCATATGATGTTTCGTCATCAAGAAGGGTGCGCCATAATCCATTTTCAGTCTGCAGATCCTCCAATGCCGCAACCTGGCGTTCAAGGGACGACAGTAAATAACTCTTTACCCCTAAAGGGCAATCATACATATCAAGATAATCTACCAGTCCCGCCGTATACCATGAATTCCCCCTTGCCCAACGTGCATTTGCAAAGTTATTGCACTCAATAAAAGTCCATCCATGATAAAATAAACCTGTTTTTGTATCGGTAAGATATTTCAAATGTATCAAAAATTGTCTTATACTCTCCTGTATATATCTGTCATCCTTTAAAACAACTCCCATTCTGGTTACAAATAACACAGTCATATAAAGAGTATCATCCCACAGCTGCTGTTCATTTATATCTGCAGTTGTTATATGCTGTATCCCTCCTTCAACCGTACGGGGCATATCATTCATTACATATGCAAGCCACTCTTTTAACAGTATCATATACTTTTCGTCTTTTGTTTCCTCATATACATAAGTCATTGTAAGCATAGGACACATTGTATTTACATTTTTAACGGGCAGTCCCTTTTTAATATGAAATTCAAACCAATCAACAATCATATTAAAATATTTTCTGTTCCCGGTTTCTTTATAGTATAAATACAACCCAAACAAAGCAACCCCCTGAGGCCATTCCCAAATTTCCATATATTTTGTTCCGGTGCTTGTATTTGTTTCATAAATTGTTGTTATATCATACATTTTCGTGATGACCTTATCTATGAGCTGATGAATTTTTTGTTTATCCTTGATATCCATTGATCATTTCCTCTTTTCATATAAATTCAATGTAATTTTATCATACTTTTTTTACTTTTAATACACAATTCTTGCATTATTTTTCCGCTCTTTCAACATATCTTGCATATTTTATTTATACTGTGCTTTAACTTTTTGAAATAATTCATCAGATACAAGTTCAAAAATAACCGATATTTCAGGTTTTTCTTTCTTTATCATTGACAAAAGCAAATCTGTATTCAACATTCCCTCACCCGCGATACATTCCTTTAAGATCCCGTCCTTTACCATAAAATCCTTTAAATGAACCGTTCCAATTCTGTCGCCAAGAAGTTTAAACGTCTCCTTAATTATTTCATTCTGTTCATGATAGTTATCAATGTTAAGCAAATTCACCGGATCAAATATGACACATACGTTAGGTGAATCCAAATCATCCAGAAAACGTCTCATTTTTTTAGAATTATTTATCACAAAACAGCTTACACCCTCAATTCCAATCAAAATGCCAAGCTTTTGTGCTTTATCAACAAGATATTTCATGTTTTTCAGCAAATATTGATATGCTTCTTCACTTTGATTTTTTTCAACATCCAAAGCATCTCCCACAAATCCCGTTTCAAGACCTACCATATCTGCACCCATAAACTTCGCATATTTTAAATTTTCCACAAAGTAATCAAGCTGCTGTTGCAGCATTACACTGTTTGTACAAGACGGATTTATGTAACAGCCCAAAACCGATATATTAATATCCCTTTTATTAAATACTTTTGCAATACTTTTTGCATATGCAGGAGAAAATGCACCTTCTTTAAAATCGGGAATTGATTTTTTCAGTGCAAGCTGTATATTATGTATACCTGCACTGCTGAGTTTATCTGCAAGTTCAACTATATTTTGTGCCTGTGTATCATGTGCCCTTGTTCCGAAATTCATATTTTCCACCCTTTTTAATTTTTTTATTTTATCATGTTATTCAATTTTCTCATATTTTATTTATTTGTATCAGTTTTTATAAAAAATTGAACCGCCGCATATACCTTTTCCTATACACGACGGTCAAAATTATGTGTCTTTATTACATGCCATGTTCATCTTTTTTGCTGCAATCAGAACAGCATCCGGAGCAATTATATGATTCATCCAATTCAATACCGTTTTTTTTGCAGTAATCGGAAATGGCGGCATGGATGGCTTCTTCTGCCAAAACAGAACAATGTATTTTTTCAGGAGGTAATCCGTCAAGCGCTTCCATAACAGCCTTGTTTGTAAGTTCAAGTGCTTCTTTTATAGTCTTTCCCTTTACCATTTCGGTAGCCATTGAGCTTGTAGCAATGGCAGCTCCGCATCCAAATGTTTTAAACTTTACATCTTTTATTACATCTCCGTCAATATCCATATATATTTTCATAATATCTCCGCATTTTGCGTTGCCTACCTGACCGACCGCATTTGCATTTTCTATTTCTCCGACATTCCTCGGATTTGAAAAATGATCCATTACCTTTTCACTATACATATAAATCTTCCTTTCCTTTGCTTAATATATCTATGACAAAACAAATTTTATAACCACATTTCATAATTAAATGGTTTTTTAAATCGGAGCAATGCCCTATCAAACATATTAAAAGAGGGCTTGAAAACTATTTCAACCGTCAAAAAGTGGATTGCTCCTCAGCATTTCAGCGGGAGATTATACCTTTATTTTTGTGCTTTTAATACCTCTTCATAAAGCGGCGACATCATTCTGAGTTTCTCAACTATAGGCGGCAAGACCTCCAATACATAATCGATATCCTCATCAGTTGTATCATCTCCAACACTTAACCTTAATGAGCCGTGTGCTATTTCATGAGGTAATCCGATCGCCAGCAATACATGAGACGGATCCAACGAGCCCGATGCGCATGCGCTTCCGCTTGATGCCGCGACTCCCTTCATATCAAGCATCATAAGTATTGATTCACCCTCAATATACTTAAATGAAAAATTTACGTTATTACACAGTCTGTCTTCTCCGACAGGGCCGTTTAATCTTGCATATGGTATTTTTTCCAAAATCCCTTTTATCAGCTTATCTCTTTTTCTTTCCATTTCGGCCATATTTTTATCAAGATCAGCCGCTGCAATTTCAATTGCTTTTGCAAATCCCGCCATTCCTGCAACATTTTCTGTTGCCGCTCTTTTTCCTCTTTCCTGCCCGCCGCCGTGTATAAGATTTGAAATCCTTATTCCGTTTTTAATATACAATACGCCGACACCTTTAGGGCCATGGAATTTGTGTCCTGACATTGAAAGCAAATCAACACCCAAATCATTAACATTAACCGGCATATGCCCGATTGCCTGGACTGCATCTGTGTGAAACACTATTTTATGCTTTTTTGCAATTTCTGAAATAGCTTTTATCGGTTGTATAGAACCTATTTCATTATTCGCAGTCATTACCGATATTAAAATTGTTTTATCGGTAATTGCTTTTTCAACATCATCAGGATTTACGATTCCGTATTCGTTAACAGGAAGATAAGTCACATCATAACCGTGTTTTTCCAAAAATTCACAAGCGCCCAAAATAGCATGGTGTTCAATTGAACTCGTTATAATATGATTCCCTTTATTTCTGTAAGCGTCTGCAATACCTTTTATCGCCCAGTTATCGGCTTCGCATCCCGATCCGGTAAAATATATTTCATTTATTTTTGCACCAATTGCATCCGCAACTGTTTTACGGAATCCATATACAGCTTTTTCGGCAATTCTTCCCACCTCATAAAACTTTGAGGACGGATTTCCGAAATATTCTCCATAATACGGAAGCATTGCGTCCAATACTTCTTTCTTCATGTATGTTGTTGCATTATTATCTAAGTAAACTGATTTATTCATCAATAATCATCTCCCATCTTTTAAATATCCAAATAATAACATTTGAATATCTATTCATATATTCTACATCATTGTCACCGTTTTGTCAATATATTATACCAATTATCTCTAAAATATATTAAAAAAAGCTATACTTTTTTTATTTTTTAGTATATAATATAATATATAAGATACATAAAGTAAAGCAAGGTGATCAATAAATGAAAACGGCGGCAGTGATTTGTGAATATAATCCGTTCCATAACGGACATAAATTCCAGCTTGACGAAATAAAAAAAGAATGTGATTGCACTATATGCATTATGAGCGGATCGATTGTTCAGCGCGGCGATATTGCTTTATATGATAAATGGACAAGGACAAAAGCTGCTTTATTAAACGGCGCCGACCTTGTTATTGAGCTTCCGGTATGCTTTGTTTTAAACAGTGCGGAAAAATTCGCATACGGAGGTGTATTTCTTGCAGAAAATACCGGTATTGTTGATACACTGTATTTCGGGTCGGAATCGGGAGATATAAATCGTATGATAACAGCAGCAGAATTGCTTATGAACGAACCCGAAGAAATATCCGCAGAAATGAAAAATCTTATTTCAAGCGGTATGACATATGCTCGTGCAAGAGAAATATCATTCAGTAAACTTATACCCTCATCATTGTTATCCGAGCCCAACAACATTCTCGGATTGGAATATATAAAAGCATTAAAACAAATAAACAGCACCATTGAACCTAAAACGATAAAACGAATGGGTTCACATTATCATGAAGCTGAACCAACATCAAATACAGCTTCTGCAACCGCAATAAGAAAAATAATAAAGAATAATATAAATTATTCCGTATATGTTCCCGCATCTGCTAATTCACTTTATGAAAATTGTCCCATTGCCGATATAAATAAATTAAATAATCTTCTTATATATCTGATCAGAACCAAAACCCCTGAAAATATATCGGAAATTAACGAGGTATGTGAGGGGCTGGAAAACAGGATAATTACATCGATCAATTACGCAAATACATTTAATGACATATGCGGGTATGTAAAGTCAAAAAGGTATACACTATCCAAAATACGCAGAATTATGTTATCGCTAATATTAAATATTGACAAGTCATTTTCCTTAACAGATCCTCAATATATTCGTGTACTCGGTATGAATAGCACCGGTATTAATCTATTATCCAAAATAAAAAAACATACATCTCTTCCCATTATAACCAAAACCGCAGACTTTAAAGGAAAATTTACTCAACTTGAAAAAGATATTTTATCCACCGACTTACATTCTATGTGTTTGGATAAACCTCATCCAATAGGGCAAGACTTCTTGCACTCCCCGATAGTTATACAATAATATATGCAAACAAAATATTTTACTAAAAAGGCTTGCTCTTTTAGACTCTCAGCAAAAAGCTTTCCTGAGTCATAATCATGCAAGCCTGTTTCAATAAGGGCTTGTCCCGCCGTCCAACAAGGACAAGAGCGAAACAGGCGATTCGTGAATCGCCCTACAATGCTGTGCTGTAATCAATAGGAGATTGTACTCTCTGATTACAAATACGAAACCCGCCTCGGATTACGGCAGGGACAATATGTGCACAGTTATCCGCCTTATATAAAGCCCCTTTTATCCTATAAATGTCTGTTATTTAATTTTATTAACATTAATTATTTTAATTTTTCAACTGCTTTAATCAATTCTTGTTTTTTATCTGTTTTTTCCCAAGCAACATTCAAATCTTCACGCCCCATATGTCCGTATGCCGCCAATTGCTTATATATAGGCTTTCTTAAATCAAGAACCTTGATTATGGCTTCAGGTCTCAAATCAAAAACTACGTTGACTGCTTCCTCAATCATAGAATCATCAACCATACCTGTTCCAAAGGTATCAACCATTACCGATACAGGCTTTGCAACACCTATTGCATATGCCAGCTGTATTTCACACTTCTTTGCAAGTCCTGCGGCAACAATATTTTTTGCAACCCATCTTGCAGCATAAGCCGCAGATCTGTCAACCTTTGTGGGGTCTTTTCCGGAAAAAGCTCCGCCTCCGTGACGTGCATAGCCTCCATATGTATCAACAATTATCTTTCTTCCCGTAAGCCCGCTGTCACCCTGTGGTCCCCCCACAACAAAACGCCCGGTAGGATTTATATAATATTTAGTTTTATCTGTCAATAATTTTTCAGGAACAGTTGTTTTTATAACCTCTCTTATAATATCTTCCCTTATTTGTTCCAAAGAAACATCGGGAGAATGTTGTGATGACACAACAATAGTATCAACAGCCACAGGCTCCCCGTCTTCATATTCAATTGTAACCTGCGTTTTCCCATCCGGCCTTAAATAGCTTAGTGTACCGTTTTTTCTTACCTGTGTCAGCTTTAACGCAAGTTTATGTGCCAATGATATTGGAAGCGGCATAAGTTCGGGAGTTTCATCACACGCGTATCCGAACATCATTCCCTGATCCCCTGCACCGGCTGAATTTTCTTTATCATTTTCTCCGTGCTTGATTTCATAGCCTTTATCAACGCCCATTGCAATATCAGGCGACTGTTCATCTATCGATGTCACAACGGCACATGTGTTTGCGTCAAAACCGTATTTTGCCCTGTCATATCCAATTTCCAAAATAACATCCCTTGCCACTTTTGGAAAATCGACATAACATGACGTCGATATTTCACCCATAATTGATACTATCCCCGTTGTGCAGGTTGTTTCGCAGGCAACTCTTGCCATTGGATCCTTTTTTAGGATTTCATCCAATATTGCATCGGAAATTTTATCACATATTTTATCGGGATGCCCCTCTGTAACTGATTCCGATGTAAATAATCTTTTAGACATAAATATTACCCCAATCAAAAAATTTATTCAATAATCTAACATTCTGATTATATCACATTTATTTACAAAAGTCTATAGCTTACGAAAAACTCCCACAACTTTTCCCAAAATAATTACATCTTTTACAATTATGGGTTCCATAGTGTCATTTTCCGGCTGTAATCTGATATAACCGTTTTCTTTATAAAATGTTTTTACCGTAGCATTTTCATTATCAAGCAGTGCAACAACAATATCCCCGCTTACGGCTGTGGGCTGCTTTTGGACTATTATCAAATCACCGTCAAGAATAGCCGCGTTTATCATTGATTCTCCGCTTACCTTTAGCATAAAAAGATCCTTGTTTTTTGCAAATTCCATAGGAAGAGCAAAAGTATCTGTTATGTATTCAACTGCGGTTATCGGTGTTCCCGCGGCAACTTTTCCCACTACCGGGACCTCCAGATATTTATCATTATATACACCAAATATATTATTTTCTTTATCTGAAGGGGATTCAACAATTTTTATTGATCTGTTTTTTGAAGAATCATGTATGATCTTTCCGTGTGTTTCCAATTTTTTAAGTCTTGCATGAATGGTTGCCGTGGATTTAAGCCCTACTGCTTCGCATATCTCTCTTACAGTCGGCGGGAATCCTTTTTTAATCTGCTGTTCTTTTATAAATTCAAGGATTTCAAAATCTTTATTTGTCAGTTTTGCCATTTGATACTTTCCTTTCCATAATGAATACTGTAATATGTAATTCTTATATGACATAGATTAAAAAATATAAATATATATTTTAAATTGTACCGGAAAATACAAAAATAACGAAATGCATATTTATATTACACCTATTATATCATATAATTTTAAAAAAATCAAACAAATGTTTTAAAATTATATTACAAAATTTAACAACCCTTTTTTCGGACATTTGTCTTACAAAAGGGTCTTTAATATAAATTCCATATCACAACTATAAGTTTATAATATTCATTTTTACAGGTTAGTAAAATACTCTCCCATATACATCAGCAAACCGTGATTTGTCAATAAAATCATAACTCTTCGACAAAATGATTACTGTGCATATCCCAATATTTCTTGTATACAAAATTATCATTACCATCAAAATTGAGCTGATACATTCTGAATATAACAGGGAAGTTTTTCGGCTGCCATTGTTCTTCGTATGAATAGCGGTATTTCATACCCACCTTCCGCATAACATTACCGCTTCTCGGATTATTTATATCATGTGTTGCTGTAATATAAGGCAAACCGTCTTTTTTCACTTGCTCTACAACAGCTTTAGCAGCCTCAGTAACAATTCCCTTATGCCAAAATTCTTTACGAAGCCCGTAGCCAAAATCGTGATGTTCTTCCATTTCAACCTTGATATAGCCGATAGGGAAATTATATTCTTTAAGACAAATTGCATACGCGTATCCTTGCGGCTGCACATATTGCAAAGCATATCTTTCCTCGTAGAATTTCCTTGTTTCTTCAAGGTTTTTCATGGGATACCACGGCAAAAATTTATTTACCTGTTCATCTTTAAGAATAAGAAACAGCGCCTTTATATCATCTTGCGTAAATTTTCTTAAAATCAGCCGTTCTGTTTCTAAGGTTGGCGTATTCAAATATTTCACCTCTCAAACCCCGTTTTATCCGGCTGCTAACAGCCGGATATATAACTGTATTTTTAACTTTTTCCATACTTCATTAGCTATAATATGGGGGGGGATTTTAGCTGTTAGTTTTTAAATCGGAGCAATGCTCCAGCAAGCCTGTTTGAAAGGGAACTTGCTCCTCAGCGTTTCAGCGAGAGATTCAATAAGGGCTTGTCCCGTCTTGGGCGTGAACAAGAGCACAGCATGGCAGTGCTGTAATCAGTGGGAGCTTGTACTCTCACTGATTACAAATATGGAACCCGCCGCCGATTACGGCGGGTGATATCTGGTGTGCAGTTATAACTCCCGCTTAAATTATGAATGAAACCCTCCGCCGGTTGGCGGCATCTTTGCTTAGCTTTATATCGGGATCAATTGCATAATATTCGTTCTGCGGCTTTTATCTGTTCTGCATTGGGTGGTAATACATCTTCAAGTGTGTATAAAATTTTCAAATCATGCCATTTTGATATCCCTAATGTATGGTAAGGCAAGATTTCAACCTTATCCACGGTCTTTAACGTATCTATAAATTCACGCATTTTACAAAGCCCTTGTGTATCATCGGTAACTCCCGGAACAAGCACATGCCTTATCCACATATGCTTGTTGTTATCAGAAAGCCATTTTGCCATTTGTAAGATGTTTTTATTTGAACATCCTGTAAGATTGATATGTTTATCCTCATCCATTTCTTTTAGGTCAAGGATTACAAGATCGGTGACCTCCATAAGTTTTAAGAATTTTTCAAGATATTCAGGATTCATCGAAAAAGGTTGTCCGGCAGTATCGATTGCCGTATTTATGCCTTTGCTTTTTGCTATCGTAAACAGCTCTGTGATAAATTCAATCTGTAAAAGCGGTTCTCCGCCGCTTACCGTAATACCCCCGTCTTTTTTCCAATAGCTTTTATATCTGAAAGCCTTATCAAAAAGACTTTCGGCAGTATACTCGTCACCGCCTTTTTCCCATGTTTCGGGGTTGTGGCAAAATCTGCATCTCATATTGCAGCCGCTAAGAAAAGCCACAAATCTTACCCCCGGACCGTCAACCAATCCAAATGTTTCAATTGATTTTACATATCCTTTCATAAGTCCATCATCCTCTCTTTTTGTCAGTTAGATCTTTCACAGCAGAAAACAATGAACAAATACCCATGATTCATATTTTTGAAAAGCCCGGATATATACCTTATATGATCACAACAATTTGCCTTACATTCTTGTATGGCATGTACGTGCTATAACATCTCTTTGCTGTTCTTCAGTTAAATCAATAAACTTAACGGCATATCCCGATACCCTTATCGTAAAGTTTGCGTATTCTTCTTTTTCGGGATGTTCCATAGCGTCTATAAGTTTATCTGTACCAAATACATTTACATTCAAATGATGTGCTCCCTGATCAAAATATCCGTCAAGGACATTAACAAGATTATCTATTCTTTCTTCTTCACTGTGTCCCAACGCGTCAGGATTCAGTGTCTGGGTATTTGATATTCCGTCCAACGCCCACTCATAAGGAAGCTTCGCAACAGAATTTAAAGATGCAAGCAATCCGCTTTTTTCAGCACCGTAACTCGGATTTGCCCCCGGTGACAGCGGCGTTCCCGCTCTTCTTCCGTCAGGCATTGAGCCCGTAGCCTTTCCGTAAACAACATTCGATGTTATGGTAAGAATTGACGTAGTTGCTTCGGAATTTCTGTAGGTATGACGTTTCTTTATCATATCAAGGAAAGTTTTTAAAAGCCAAACCGCAATATCATCGGCACGGTCATCATCGTTTCCGTAACGCGGGAAATCCCCCTGTGTTTCATAATCAACAGCCATTCCCGTTTCATCCCTTATAACCTTTACCTTTGCATATTTAATTGCACTTAGTGAATCAACAACGTGCGAAAATCCGGCAATACCCGTTGCAAAAGTCCTTCTGACATCTGTATCTATCAATGCCATTTCCGCCGCCTCATAATAATATTTATCATGCATATACTGTATAAGGTTCAATGTGTTAACATATAAACCGGCAAGCCAGTCCATCATTGCAAGATACTTTTTGATAACTTCATCATAATCCAGATATTCGGAAGTGATCGGTACATATGCAGGCCCCACCTGTTCTCTTGTCTTTAAGTCGACCCCGCCGTTTATTGCATACAGCAAGCATTTTGCAAGATTTGCTCTGGCTCCGAAAAACTGCATTTCCTTACCTGTCTGAGTTGCAGAAACGCAGCAGCAAATTGAATAATCATCACCCCATACCGGTTTCATAACGTCATCATTTTCATATTGAATTGAGCTTGTTTTGATTGATATATAGGATGCATACTTTTTAAAGTTATCCGGAAGCGCCGATGAGTAAAGCACCGTCAGATTCGGTTCGGGAGACGGTCCCATATTTTCAAGTGTATGCAAAAACCTATAATCATTTTTTGTAACCATGCTTCTGCCGTCAACACCGATACCGCCGACCTCAAGGGTAGCCCATACCGGATCGCCCGAAAACAATTGATTATATGACGGGATCCTTGCAAATTTTACCATACGGAGTTTCATAACAAGATGATCTATAAGCTCCTGTGCCTGCGATTCGCTGATCGTTCCGTTTTTTAAGTCACGTTCAATATATATGTCAAGAAATGTTGATATCCTTCCTATACTCATTGCCGCGCCGTTTTGTGTTTTTATAGCGGCAAGATACCCAAAATACAGCCACTGGACAGCTTCATGCGCATTTTTTGCGGGCCCGGAAATATCATAACCGTAAATTTGTGCCATTTCTTTCATGCCTTTTAAAGCCTTTATCTGCTTTGCAATTTCTTCACGAAGACGTATTACATCATCCGTCATTGTTCCGTCGCCGCAATTTTCAAAATCCTTCTGTTTTTCCTCTATAAGAAAATCGATCCCGTATAATGCAACTCTTCTGTAATCTCCGACTATTCTTCCCCGTCCGTAGGTATCGGGAAGTCCTGTAATTATCTTATTATGTCTTGCTTTCTTCATTTCGGGAGTGTATGCATCAAATACACCTTCATTATGTGTACGGCAATATTCCGTAAATATTTTGTGCAGCTTGGGATCAGGTGTATAACCGTTTGTTTCACAGGCTTGTTCAGCCATTTTTATTCCGCCGAAAGGCATAAAAGCTCTCTTTAAAGGTTTGTCAGTCTGCAATCCTACAATCTTTTCAGCTTCTTTTAACTCTTCGCAAATATATCCTGCTTTATGTGAAGTAAGAGTTGATACAATATCTGTATCCATATCCAAAACTCCGCCTTTTGCTCGTTCTTCTTTTTGCAGCTCACTGAGTTTTTCCCATAACTTTTTTGTGTTTTCCGTAGGGTCTTCAAGAAAAGATTGATCACCGTCATATGGCGTATAATTCTTCTGAATAAAATCCCTCACATTGATCTCTTCTTTCCATATTCTCCCTTCAAAGCCATTCCATTGAGCAAATTCTTTCATTCTTCATTCCTCCTGTCTTTAATTTTTGCATCAACAGCTTTATAGCGCACTCAGTTAGCTATTGCTAACCATGTGTCAGACTATAAAACTGAAATAAAATATCATATATATGTAAACATATTGTTACAGATACAATATATAGTGATTTTCATTGAGTAATTAGATTATATCTTATATTTCCCCTTTTGTCAACATTAATAAATAATATTTTATAATTTTATGCATAATACACATAATACATCTGTATTTTTTTCATATATTATATATAATAAATCAATATATACACAATATGAGCTATATAACATTATTAAATTCACTATATATTGTGGTTTGCCCTATAATTATATCATAAAAAAACAAAATATATGAAAAGGAAGTATAAAAACTTATATAATTATATTCCCGCAACCATTTGTCAAAGACTTTTTCATCATTTTTAAAAAAATTTTTATTTCTGCATTTTTTCAATATCGTTTTTGATTAAACAATTGATTTTGTACTGCATTGTGTGAGTGCTTGTCTGGCTGAAATGCAGCTTGACAATGTAGGTTGTTTTGTCTGTTTTCTTTCTGACAATAGGGCATTCCTCTGTTGCTGTGTTTGTTTAATTAGTCATTTTCTACCTCCATATATAAAAAAATCCTATCTACTCGGAAATGATAGGATAAGATAAGAATTAAATTTTTCGCCTTGATTTCCGCAAGGATTTTATTTATCAAAGAGATTTCACGGTTTAGGTTTCCCCGCTCGGTTTCAATGCCTTTGCGCTCCATTTAACCTGCGGCAACTCCTAAATAGATCGAGGGAATTTGGTCTATTCCTTGCCTTGCACAAGAACAGTGGTCTATGCGCTCGGAAATAAAAGTTCGTTCTAAATATTTATTTGCAAGCTCCGCCCACGCTGACCGCCATAGCTCCGCTTTGTCCTGCTCGTTCCAATCAACAGTATTGACTTTCTTTGTTTTGAAATTCCCGTTTTTCAGCTTGACGCGCTCGCCGTTTTCATCAACAATATAATCGTGAGTTCCGCTTTTTCTTGTGGATACCGTAATATTGATTTATCAGCTTTTCGCCGCTTCTGTATGCGGCCGCGGCAACGGCGGATTTTCCTTTGCCTCAGCTGATTATTTTTATACTGCAATGATAAATTGCTATAAAAATCCCTCCTTTCGGATAACAAAAAAGAGCAATCATTTTTTTGTTGTGATTGCTCTGGATTTTGGTATTAAATTTTTATCTGTTCAATAAATTGGAATTTTCGAAAATAGTATAAAAGCTAATGCAAAATTCATTTTATCTTTTTTGCTCTTACTATCATTACCATAGGAATTTCTTTATTGCTTTTATAGCATTCTTCATAAAATCCATCAATCACAAAACCAGTCTTAAAACAGATGTTAAAAATGTCTTGCATAGAGCGGTGATAGTAAAGCTGTTCATTTGGCTGCCCCTCAATGGCAATGCCATAATAACTGTGAGGAGTCATATATTTTTCTGTTAATGTAATAAAACAAGGATGCTGTGTCGCAAATACAAAAAATCCATTTGTTTCAAGCAGTTCATTGACTGCCTCAAAAAGAGGTGCAATCTCTGTAATATCCATTATCGCCATATTAGAAACAGCCTTCGTGAACGGTTGGGAACGCTGTAATGCCAGTATGCTTTCTTTGCTCGTTGCATCTGCAACATAAAATTCAATTTTGCTTCCATATTGTGCTTGGCGCTTTTTTGCCAATTCAATCATATTTTCACTATAATCAAAAGCAACTACTGAAACACCTTGCTGTGCAAGATACCCAGAATAATTTCCGTTTCCGCAGGCAACATCCAAAATATAATCTGTAGGATTAGGTGATAGAAGTTCTGTTACCTTAGGACGAACCACATCTCTATGAAATTCATTGGAATCATCGCCCATAGCATTATCCCAAAATTCCGCATTTTGATTCCATATTTTTTTGCTTTCCTCTGCTGTCATTTGGTATCCTCCTCCACAACTCCCGATTTGTCTGTGAGATTATTATATTACTAAACGCCCGTAAAGTCAAGCTGTGATATAATAATTTACACTTGTATTTTTGTAGAATTGTCAATGTTCTGTAAATTACTATTCAGTATTGATTTTTTAACAAAATATGATATACTTATTTTATTGTCGGTACTCCAATAGGAATATTCGACTGAAATTTTTTTCTATTATGAAAACTATTTCTTTCGCCATTTGAGTTACTTTCCCATGTGGCTATATAATTTAATGTTACACCGATAAAATATTGCAGATAAATATCTATGCACTCGCTTGTTACATTGAAAGAATAGTCTATTACAAGTGGATTTCCACACCTGTAGACAGAAATTCATTCAGATCGCCTGATACCTCTGCAAAAAAATCAACGACCTGTCCGCCCTCCAGATCAATGACCGTTATTGTTTGCCCTGTGATCACATCAATACTTTTGCCGCTGCAAGCGTCTATTATATATTCATGTCTCGTTATTCTCCCTCTTTTCATTGTATAATTCCTTTTCATATACAACACGATTTTCCTTATCCACAAACCTGTTTTTTGCGTAAAAACGATATGCTGGGAAGTCGCGTTCAGTAAGTAAAACTATTTTATTGACGCCGTCTTCTTTTAGATATTCTTCTATCATTGATATAAAACGCGTGCCGGCTCCTGAACCTTGTTTTTTAGATAAAATGCCAAGATCATCAATCCAATACTGCTTGCCTGTAAACCAATGCTTGATCCTGCCTGTAGTAACGCCTATTATCTCATCATTATCAAACAATCCTAAGGATAGAGAATTTTTGTTGTCCACCACATCTGTAATATATTGACGGAGCTGAGCTGAATCCTGCCATTTATCATTCCACGGCTCGCCCGAAAACGCATCAGCAATTATTTTTTCTATTAAATCTATATCTTTAATTGTGAGTTTTTTAATTCCATACTTGACACTCCTAATGCTCATTTATCAGCACTTTTATTATATCACACTTTCTGTATAAATACAATTCGCAAACTATCCAAACTGCTATCAATAATTACACTTGTATTTTTAGTGTCAATCTGTAATATCCTGAATTACTCTGCGACTTTTTAATTGCATTATAATTTCTGACCGAAAAAACCGTTCTTGAAATTTAATTTGCGCCCATATTTCTTCTTTGGTATAAGAAATATTTTCAGGACAAACCACCCATTTTTCCTCTGCATCATCAAACCTGTGAATTACTGCAATGACTTTACCGGTGAATTTTTCGACAGGTTTATTTACACCCAATATGTACGCGTCCTGTTCCTCTCCGTCCGGTGCGATAATTCCTTCAATGTAGCCATAGTTAATTGAATAATATATATCCTTGTATTCCGGATGATAACTTCCAAGCGGTCTATCAACAATAACAGTAACAATATCTCCAATCATATATTTCCACCTTCAAAACCGTGACATTGTATTTTTTTTACTGCAAAAAGCTTATAGATTTTTCAAAAATTCATAAAAATTATCCATCTCACTTATTATTTTTATACCATTTTTCCTGAGCAATTCAGCTGTTACCCCTTCCCCTTTTGTTAAACGTTTTGAAAACGTTCCGTCATATATGTTTTTATTACCGCAGGACGGGCTGTTTGCCTTTAATATAGCAGCTTTGCAGCCAAATAAATTACAAAGCTTTAAAACCTCTTGTGCACCTTTTTGATAATTTTTTGTAAAATCAGTCCCGTCTTCGGAAAAAACTCCTTCTTTTCTCCTTTCACAAGGTTTTCTCGGCGTTTTTAGCCCTCCCAGGATTTCAGGACATACCGGAAGAACGGATATATTGTTTTTTCCCCTTAATGCTTTTATTATTTCTTTATCTTCTTTTGATTTACCGTCATATCTGCACGATAACCCTAAAAGACAAGCACTTACCGCAACGTACATGATTTCCCCTTCTTTTGTTAAAATTTATTTTGCAAAAAAATAACGGATCTTCCGTTATTTTTTATATGTCAATCTCAATTTGACATGCATATATTACTTATAGCTTCTTTTTATTTTTTTCGTTGTAGTCTTATCAAATTCAACCGATCTGAATTTGATTTTTCTTATTTGTTTATAAGCAGCAAGCGTTTGATTAAGATTCTTTACGCCTTCCTTAATGCTTTCTCTGACAGCCTCTCTGTCCTCCTCGGCATCCGAATAAATCTCAGCAGTGATCTGATTATCTTCTTCATATACAAGAACTTCGGTCACATTATCAATCCTTGAGATCAAATACTCAAGCTCTTCGGGATATACATTTTTACCATTTGCAAGAATAATAAGATTTTTCTTTCTGCCGGTAATTGCAATATAATTTCCGTCTGTTATTTTACCCATATCGCCTGTATTGAACCAGCCATCCTTGAGCACTTCATTTGTCGCTTCCTCGTTATGATAGTAACCCATCATTACAATATCGCCTTTTACCCATATTTCCCCTTCACCGTTTTCATTAGGGTTTACAATTTTGACCTGGACCTCGGGTATGGGGTTTCCAACCGTTCCGTATTTTATTGCATCCACCCTGTTAAGCGCTACAATAGGCGAACACTCGGTTATACCGTAACCGTTTATGATCATAATACCGAAATCATCAAAACATTTCATATATTCATCCGCTATGGGAGCGCCTCCCGATATGATCATTTCAAGATTTCCTCCCAGACCGTCTATAACCGATTTAAACAATTTCCTTCGTACGTCTATGCCAACCTTGCGCAAAGCATTGCTGACTTTTATAGCTTTTCTCAGCATATCTGCCTTTCCTTGCTTTTCCGCGGTTCTCCAAATATTTTTATATATTTTTTCAACAAAAAGCGGCACCATAGAAACATGTCCCGGCTTTGCTTCCTGTATATCCTTCAGCACGGTTTTTAAGCTGTCATTGATAAATACACTGTATCCCATCCATATCTGGCACAGCAAACCCGCCATAAAACCAAATGTATGGTTTAAAGGCAGTATCAAAACGGTATCTCGCGGTATTTTCATGCAGGAAATACTTAAATACGCGTCCATAACAAGATTTTTTTGGCTTAACATTACTCCCTTGGGATCGCCTGTCGTCCCCGATGTGTATATTATGGCGCAAAGAGCTTCAGGGTCTATTGTATAATCCATATAATCCTTAAACCCATTTGTTATTATTTCTTTTCCTTCTGCGCAAATATCGTCAAATTTCGTAAAAGATGACATACTTCCGTTGTATTCCCCGATATTCACTATTTCATCAGCAGTTTTTTGTTTTGACTTGGAATGTATTAATAAATCCGTTTCACTTCTGATAAGAAGAGCATTGATTTCCACAGGTGTAAGCTCTTTATCGATAGGCAATACTATATTACCGCTGTTAGCTACGGCAAAATAGGTAACAATCCATTCATAGCTGTTTTCTCCAACAATTGCTATCTTCTTACCTTTGAAGCCATGATACATCAAATAAGATCCGACAGCTTCAACATCTTTTTTAAATGCCTTAAATGTGATCTCAAATTTTTTTCCGTCTCTGTTATATTTAAACAGAGTATTATCGCTCCACTGAGCACAAGTACCGTTTATCATATCCTTAAAATCTTTGTAGCAGACAGACCCTTGATAAATATTTTTCATTTTTTTCATCCTTTCTGTTTTGGTTTATTATTTTAAAATACAAATAATATCAACCAATAATTTGATAAGGGGGCAACACCCCAGTCATTTAACATTTACAGCAGGATAACCTGCTTGTGCCGTAAAAATAAAGCATACATAATATAAATACTATAACGAATTATATGCGCGCCGCTCCGCTCTTTATACATGCTTCGGAAACGGCTTTTGCAACAGCAGCTCCTACCCTCTTATCAAAAGCCTTAGGTATAATGTAATCCGCACTCAGCTCCTCATCCGATATGAGCGAAGCTATTGCATATGACGCAGCCATTTTCATTTCTTCGTTGATATCCTTAGCCCTTACATCCAGCGCCCCGCGGAATATACCCGGAAATGCCAAAACATTATTTATCTGATTTGCAAAATCCGATCTTCCCGTACCCACAACGGCGGCTCCTGCCTCAAGCGCAAGATCAGGCATAATTTCCGGTACCGGATTTGCCATTGAAAATACTATTGCCCCCTCGTTCATCGAACTTACCATTTCTTTTGACACAACATCCGGCGCCGAAACTCCGATAAATACATCTGAACCTTTCATTGCATCAGCAAGATTTCCTGTAATTTTTTCCCTATTTGTCTTTAAACTCATTTCTTTATGTGCTTGTGACAAATCATTCATGCCTTCGCAAATAATACCGAATTTATCACACATTATCATATTTTTAACACCTAATCTTAATAAATGATTTGCGATCGCGATACCGGCAGAACCTGCACCGTTAATAACAACTTTTGCAGTGTCCATATCTTTTTTAACCACCTTTAAAGCATTTATAAGCGCTGCCGCAACCACTACCGCAGTCCCGTGCTGATCATCATGAAATACAGGTATATCACATATTTGCTTTAATTTTTTTTCAATTTCAAAACATCTCGGTGCTGCAATGTCTTCCAAGTTGATTCCGCCGAAGCTTCCCGATATGTTATAAATTGTTTTTACGATTTCATCTGTATCCTTTGACTTAATACAAAGCGGGAAAGCATCAACATCTGCAAATTCTTTAAAAAGCACACACTTTCCCTCCATAACCGGCATGCCTGCCTCAGGACCTATGTCTCCCAGCCCCAAAACCGCCGTCCCGTCAGTAACTACGGCAACAAGATTCCATCTTCTCGTAAGTTCATAAGATTTATCGATATCATTATGAATAGCCATGCACGGCTCTGCTACTCCGGGAGTATATGCCAAAGACAAATCTTCACTGTTTTCAACCGGCGTCCTTGATATAACTTCAATTTTTCCTTTCCAATCATAATGTTTTTGTAATGACTTTTGTTTTATATCCATATTATTGTACCTTTCCTCCCATAAGAATATGCAAAATAAATATATCGCTCATTTAATCACTGTCATCTGTTTATATACTCATACAGGCAATATTTCATTTTTATTTATCATAAAATATCAAAGTATGCCCTGAATCGGTAAAATCCAGGGCATTTGCTTCATAATTTAATTATCAAAATATTATTGATATAGACTTCCCATTATCAGGTTTGTTCCATCGGCAAGATATATTTTACCCGTCCTGTTTTCAACACCGGAAATATTGACATTTACACCTGCGCAAAGTGCGCTGAGATGATTGATCGTACCCGTAACTTCCAACGTTCCGCCTCTTACCGTGATCTGAGAGGTTGATGTGATATCTTTTAAATACGTTGTTCCTGTAACGCCGTCGCCGATAATTATCATATTATCCGTTTCAATGCCGTCAAAAGTAACTCCGTCTGTCTTTATCAATACATTCCCGTCCTCAATTTCAGCATACGTACCGGGCTCGGTAATATAAGTCTGCACCATGTTATCCATCAAAACGGCAAATTCGGCACGAGTTATATAATCCCGCGGTTTCAGCATATTATCTATTCCGTCCCAATATCCGTTGCCAACGACTCTTGCCATATACGGTATTGCCCATTCATTTATCTGTGACGCGTCAGAAAAACTGTCTAAGCAATCATAAACCGCTTCACCTGCGTCATTGACAATATCACGCAGACCGAAAACCCTTGAAACCACCGTAAAACATTCCTCATATGTAATAAAATTTTCGGGATTGAGTTTTCCGTCATCCGTTCCTCCGAAAGCATTCATTTGAACTGCCTTTGCAAATTCGGAATAATACCATTTGTCAGCAGAAACATCGGAAAAAGCAGAAATATCCGCCTCGGTATTCGCCCCGAAAGCTCTTACTATTATAGCTGCCATCTGTGCCCTTGTAATATTGTCATCAGGCATTATTTTCCCGCCGTCCCCGTTTAACAAGCCATTTTCAACAGCTCTTTCCAGCGCGGCTGTAGTCCAGTTGTCCGGCATATCGGAAAATTCCGCCGCAAATGCATATGAGGGCAAAAAGATACTTACAGATATTACCCCCGATACCAATAATTTTGAAATTTTATTCATTATTATTATCATTCCTTTCGTTATTTTCGTGTTGTTTAGGGATAGTACCCTCACTGTCATAACTCTGAAACCCGCCGCCGATCACGGCGGGGTACAACCTGTGAGCAATTATATTTGATCCGAAAATCGGTTTTCCTCAAAATTACCCTATCCGATATAATTATATCAGAATTATTTATAAAAATCAACAATATTTTATTAAATAACAGTTAATTTTCACAATTAATTTATACCGGTCCGAATTTCTCTTGATTGTAATACATAAAAATTCCATACATTGATAAAATAAACCATCGATCAATGTATGGAATCTGTTTTCAATTAACAGCAAAAATATTTATACTCAAAAATATCAATAGAAATACATTAAAAGATGCACGTATAATAGATCAATATTTTATCACTCTGTCTTCTCCGTACCCGAATCTGAACAGCTTTATTTCTCTGTCATCGGTATCAAGCATGACCGCGTCCCAGCAATCCTGATTTTTTGTCCCTATATGTCTGTTTTTGATAATTTCATCTTTTTCCCTTGTTACCTCCGGGACCTGACTGCTTATAAGCGCAAAATTGATCCCGGCAATATTTTCAACGCAATCATATCCGTAGCCTCCCGAAAACCAGCAGGCAATATTCACGCCGTTTTCCTGAGCCTTCTGAACAATCCTAAATATCGGCTCCGTTGAATAACCGTTATAAATAAAAGGGTCTTTTCCGGTTTCGTATCTTGATTTTGGGATCGCGCCGGAAAATATTATAACACTCCAATCCCTGCCCACATTCAATGCGTCCTTTACAAGCCATGCCGCCTGCTTTTTATCTATTTCGCAGTTCTTTGTAAAATAACCTATTTTTTCATCGATCTGATAATCAAAAGCGCAAAGAACAATGATCCTGACTTTTTGTTCAATATAGTCCGCATAATAATACGGTTTTTTATCCTGACGTGATACATTCTCATGATAATTCAAAAATCCTATCTGCTTGTCCCATAGCTCATCTGTCATAATATTCATCGCCAGCTGACCGCAAAAGGTTTCGTCACGGTATCCGTCTGTCCTTCCCTGGACAGGATAAAACCTGCCGTTTTCCACAGCTCCGGCAAATTTTTTGAATTCGTTATTCATCAGCATCATTGATATATCTCTCGGGTTATTTCCGTTAATAACATTCCCCATATGCACAATAAAATCAAAATGAATGTTATCGTCGGCTGTTTTTATATTATCAACCGTGTCGTCAACCGTATCACAAAGCCTTGTATCGGTCAAAAGTGCAAATGCAATACCGTTTCTTCTGTTTTTTTTAAAATCATCTACCGTTTTTACTATTTCCTCGAAAAAAAATTCTTTCATTTTTATACTCCATTTGCATTGCCAAAAAATCATAAAAAGGCAAAATATTTCTTATAACGACAACATAAAAATATCCGCACATATTATGCTGGTACCATATTCCAACAAGGGCAATAGGCTTTATAGCAGCGCTGTAATCAGTGAGATATCACAATACCCTCACACTATTACATGTATGTATCCCCCGCCGGCAAATGCGGGGGACAACTTGTGTGCATTATACAAATCTGTATTCTGTTGTAAAATCGTACTTTTCACCTTTTCTCAGTACGGGGCTTTCGAAATGTGAATAGCCGGTGGAATTCGGGAAATATTGCGTTTCCAGACATAACGCGTCATGGGGTTTGTATTTTATACCGTTTTTACATACTCTTTTATCGTCGATTGAATTTCCGGTATATAGCTGGACTCCCGGCTTATTTGTATACACTTCCATTTTTATGCCCGTTATATCACTTGAAACCGTAGCGCATTTTCTCATACCTCTGCCGCGGATAGCAAAATTATGATCATATCCTCCGAATTTTTTAAGCTGTTCAAAATCGGATAATATATCCTTACCCATCTTCTTTGCCGAAGTAAAATCCATCGGAGTGCCTTTGACCGATAGAATTTCACCGTTAGGCAAACATTCATCGGTATTCGGTGTAAAATAATCACAGTTCAGCTGCAGATCGAGGCTGTATATATTTTCAGCGCCGGCGCCGTTTAAATTAAAATAGCTGTGATTTGTCATATTAACGACGGTATCCTGATCACATACTCCCTCATAATGGATCACAAGCCCGTTTTGTGCAGTAAGCTTATATGTCATCGTTATTTTAAGATTGCCCGGATATCCGCTTTCTCCGTCTGGGGAAACAATGCTCATTTTAAGCTCAGGCTCATCCTTAGTGCCGCACTCGCACACATCCCATATGTATTGGCTGAAGCCGTGCGTTCCTCCGTGCAGGCTGTTGTTTCCGTCATTTATTTCAAGATTGTATTCTCTGCCGTCAATTTCAAATTTACCCTTTAATACTCTGTTGGCGATCCTTCCTATTGCCGCCCCGAAATATGCCGGATTGTCAAGATAATCGGAAAGTGTTTCAAGTCCGAGAACAACGTCCTTGTAATTACCGTTTTTATCCTTAACATATAAACTTCTTATTATTCCCCCGTAATTTAATATTTCTGCTTTTAAACTTTTGCCGTTGTCAAGAGTATATGAAAACACCTCCCTGCCGTCAGGCATATTTCCGAATTTTGTTTTTGTTATACTCATATTTTTCCCTCCTTGTTTTCATTTGTACGCTTTAGCGCGTTTTGATTTTCAATAATTATCATATATTATACAATAAAACCGGCAGTATGTCAATCAAATCGATATCTATTCGTCTTGCTTTACGAGCTTTGCAAAATTAGCCATAAGCTGCTTTGTTCCCACATTGTCAAAAGCAATTTCCACCAATGTGTCTTTTCCGTATTTCTTTGCGTTAATGACCATGCCTCTGCCGAATTTTTTATGATAAACGATATCGCCGGTGCTAAAATCCGATGCGGCTTTCATATCTTCCGCGTGCGGCTTTACAACAGGCTTCATACCGATTATGCTCTTGGTTTTTTCCGCGGTACTGTTTATAAATGAGTTTACACTAATATGCTTTGATCTTTTATTGTCGGTTTTGATCTGCGACTCGATCTCTTTAATAAAACGGCTCGGACGCTGATATACTGTTTTGCCGTATATTGTCCTGCATGTGGCATATGACATACACAGCCTCTTTTTTGCCCTGGTGATCGCAACATAACAAAGCCTTCTTTCTTCCTCAAGGTCTTCTCTGTCCTGTTCTTCCGAAACACCTTTGAGCGACGGGAATAAACCCTCTTCCAGTCCGATAATAAAAACATTTTCAAATTCCAGACCCTTTGCACTGTGTATTGTCATCATTACAACATAATCCTGTTCTTCTTCATAAAGATCTATACTCGATACCAATGAAATATTTTCCAAAAAGCCTTCAAAAGATGCATCCTCTTCATTTTTTTCAAATTCGGCGGCAACTGAAATAAATTCCTTAATGTTTTCGATACGGGCTTGGGATTCAATCGTTTTTTCAAGCTCCAATGCAGATAAATAACCTGTCACGTTCAATACCTTTTCTATCAGCTTTACAATGGGCATACTGTCCTTTTTACTTCTTAATTCCGTTATCATACCGCAAAAATCAAGCAATTTCGAACTTGATCTGATAATATCGGGATATTTATCTGGTTCGGAAATAATATTGAATATACTTTTATTATGATAGCTTCCCAAAAAAGCAGCTTTATCCATAGTTGTCTTCCCTATGCCGCGCTTGGGCTCGTTGATTATTCTCAAAAGACTTACATCATCATCTGGATTCAGTATCACCCTCAGATATGCGATTATATCTTTGATCTCTTTTCTGTCATAGAAACGCAGTCCCGATAAAACTCTGTACGGAACAACATTTTTTATAAACTCATCTTCAATAACACGGGATTGGGCATTGGTCCTGTACAATATGGCAAAATCAGAATATTTTGCGCCCATACCGACCGCTTTGTCGATCTCTTTTGCCACAAATGCAGCCTCGTCCCTCTCATTATTCCCTATAAAAATTTTTATGTTCTCACCCTTTTCATTGCTTGTCCAGAGTGATTTTGACTTTCTTTTAATGTTATTTTTTATTACGGAATTTGCGGCATTTAAAATATTTTGTGATGAACGATAGTTCTGTTCAAGCTTTATTACCTGCGCATCATCAAATTCTTTTTCAAAATCAAGAATATTCCTGATGTTTGCCCCCCTGAATTTATAAATGCTCTGATCGTCGTCTCCCACAACACAAATGTTTCGTGTTTCTTTTGCAAGTAAGCTTATCAAAAGATACTGTGCCGTACTTGTGTCCTGATACTCGTCTACCATTATGTATCTGAACCGTTGTCTGTATTTCATGAGCACTTCTTCATACTCCTGAAATATTTTAACGGTGAAAAAAATAATATCATCAAAATCAAGAGCATTATTTTTAAACAATTTCTTTTGATACAATTCATATACCGACGCGATCTTTGACAATCTGTAATTATTCTCGTTCAATATTTTATAATCCTGCCATGAGATCAATTCGTCTTTTGCCTTGCTTAGCTGCGCGGCAACCGCTCTTGGGTTAAATACCTTTTCATCCATATTTAATTCCTTTAAGCAGTCTTTTATGACGGTTCTTGAATCATCTGAATCATATATGACAAAGTTGCTTGAAAAACCAATGTATTCTATACAGCTTCTTAAAATTTTAACACAGCAGGAATGAAAGGTACTTATCCACATTCCTTCGGCACTGCTGCCGATCAGATTTTCCACTCTTGTTTTCATTTCATTGGCAGCCTTATTTGTAAAGGTGATTGCCAGAATATTGTACGGCGAAATACCGCGGTATTCCATCATATATGCTATCCTGTTTACAAGCACGGTGGTTTTTCCGCTTCCAGCACCCGCCAAAATCAATACAGGCCCGTCTATAGCCTTTACGGCTTTAATCTGCATTTCATTTAATTTATTAAAATCCATGTAACTCTCCATTCCGACCCTTTTATCTTCTGTATCAAATACAGAGTATAATATTTTTTATTCAAACAATGACAGTATCTCCTCTTTTGTCAAGCCTGAAATCGTCTTTTCATTTTTCTTGATAACAGCAGACGCAAGATTCTTCTTTTTCTCCTGTAATTCAAGTATTCTGTCCTCGATCGACCCTTTAATAACAAGTTTTATGACCTGGACTGCCTTCCTTTGTCCGATCCTGTAAGCCCTGTCGGACGCCTGATCCATAACCGCCGGATTCCACCACGGATCATAATGTATCACGGTATCCGCACCAATAAGATTCAGTCCTGTTCCCCCTGCTTTTAACGATATCAAAAATATTTCCTTTTCTCCGTCATTAAAACGCTGTGCAAGCTCGGTCCGTGCTTTTGACGGCGTTTTTCCATCAATGTAGAAACAATCATATCCGTTTTTATATATTCGTTTTTTTATTACTTCAAGCATAGACGTAAATTGAGAAAAAATCAAAATTCTATGTCCCTGTGATGTTGCCGAATCTATCAGATCGTCAAGAAGTATAAGTTTCCCGCTGTCTTTTTTATAGGAAATATCAAATAATCCCGGATAACAGCATATCTGTCTGAGTCTTAAAAGTATTGTTAATATTTTTAACTGTGATTCGTTTTTGTCAAATAATCCGCCGATTTCTTTTTTGGCATAAGCAAGATATGCTTCATACATCTTCTTTTGCTCAGGCGTAAAATCGGAATAGATCGTATTTTCTATCTTTTCGGGCAGTTCTTCCAGCACGTCGGCTTTCATTCTTCTCAAAATGAAGGGCCCGACCTTCCTTCTGAGCTCTTCGAGAGCCTCGTCGTGTTCCGGTGTATTCTGAGCATACTCATAGTTTTGTGCAAATTCTTTTCTGGTCGATAAATATCCTTTCATTGTGAAATCAAAAACGCTCCACAATTCGGACAATCTGTTTTCTATGGGCGTACCGGATAATGCAAATTTTCTGTCTGCTTTTACCTTCTTCACCACTTTTGCATTCATTGTATCGGGATTTTTTATATGCTGGGATTCATCTATAAACATAAAGGAAAAGTCATGCTTAAGATAAAGATCAAAATCCCGTCTCAAAAGCGGATAGGAGGTGATAATAAAATCATATCCTTGTATGTTTTCAAGAGTTTTTACTCTTTCCTCTTTGATTCCGTCTGCAATTTTTGACTTTGCTTCCGGTGCAAATTTATTTATTTCATTAAGCCAATTGTATACCAATGCACTCGGCGCGACCACCAATACGGGCTTCTTTGGTTTTTCACTCATGACAAATGCAATTACCTCAAGAGTTTTTCCCAATCCCATATCATCTGCAAGTATTCCTCCGAATCCCAGTTCCGATATCTGTTTTAGCCAATTTACACCAACCTTTTGGTATTCTCTCAGAACCTTTTGAAGATACAAAGGAATATCCGCTTTGATATTTTTTATACTGTCTATAAGCAGATCAAACTCCTGATTAGATTGTACCTTTCCCTCATTCTTCAAGGCATCGATGTAGAGCATATAATATTTTGAAAGATTTTTACCTCTGTCTTTTATATCCTTATCGGTAAAATTAAAATTTTCAAGCAGCTTAAATTTTTCAATATTTTTACTGTCCAACGTCATATAGCTGCCGTCTTTAAACCGGTAAAAGGTCTCTTTGAGTTTCACTGCCTTTAATATACCCGAAAGCTCTTCCGCCGAAAGCTCGGTTTCAAAATCCACTCTCAACAGATCGGTGCCTTTTTCATAATTTACATTGACATTGATAGCCTCAGGTTCTTTTTTATACAGCCTGTTAAAGCTTTCATCAGTATAAACATCGGCATATTCTTTTATTTCGTTTATTGTATCTGTCGCAAATTCATATATTATTTTATCGTCATTCGTTGTAAAGGTCTCATCCTCCTGGGAAAATCGCGAAAAGAAGGATAACATTTTGCTTTCCGCCTGCAGATCTCTGATGACTATTTTTTTACTGTCCCTTATCTCTTTCATGGGTTGTACGTTTATAGCGCCGTATACAACCTTTATAACAACGGACAAGGTGAAACGCTTATAACTTACATAAACCGAAAAGTGCGGCTTTTCATTTATTACCATTGAATCAATACCGGTCGTTACGACACCGCGCTTATTTCTGAGCTTTGGATAAACATATGTTGCAAATTCTATTTTAGTGTTTCCTTTAAAATCGATCTGCGTCCTTGATTCCGACATAAGAGAATTATAAATCGGCATAAACCAAAAACGCCATTCATGCGTTGTATGATACAGGCAATTCTCATACAAAAACCAGCTTCCGTCGCCAAACAATGCCGTACCGCTTTCAAATACGTTAAGACTGATCTCATCATCCGTTGCATTGATATCAACAACAATATCCGGATCATCCTCTGCCACCTGCAAGTCGGATAAGGGTATTGAGTTAAAATTATATGTGCACTCAGAATTGATGAGCAGCGGTAAAAGCCTTTTTGCGGTTGGGGGGGCAATGGCCGAACGAAATACCCTGTTTACATACGTTCCGGAATTTTTCTTATTCTCATAGGCCTCTGCCAAAATATCCATAATATTTTTATCATTTTCGCAAAGAGAATATCTGGATGAATTTACGGCAGTATGTTTTGATAATTTAAAATCGGTACCGTTTACATAGCTGCTGATAAAATCATCAACACCATTTACCTGCTTCAATTCGTCAAAGCCGCAAAAAATGTCAATGTAAAAAGAACATTTTCGCTGCTGATCTGTGCTTATGCTAAGCTCATAAGCAAGATTCAATCTTGTTTTTTCAAATAAGCTGTTTGCAAAATCCATACACAGAGATTGTGCCAGCTTATCGTTTTCATCCTTGAAATTTTCGCCTTCATCAAGTTCGGCCTGTCTTTTTTTCAAAACGGCAATAATATGCTTGCAGTTCGTACCCATTGTTTGAAAATACGGACATGTACACATACAATCATGGATTTTACCGTCTTGAAAATTTATTCTGATATTATAAATTTCTTCATCATCCACAAAGGCGGTGATTGCTGCTTCTTCTCTTGACTTTATATGCACTCTTCCGCCTTTGAAATATTCAATACCGCGCTTATACATCGTAGACGAACAAATATCTTTTATCATATCATCTGTTATTCTCAAAGCTTTTCACCTCCGTTCGTCCGCAAAAAAGCAAGAAAACATACACTTTTTCCGATCTGCTTTTGTATCTTATTATTATAACATATAAACCCTTATATATCAAGAGTAAAATATCAAGTAATTATTACAAATTACTTATATGTATTTTTGTATACTTTTTACTCCTTCGCGTTTACACCCATGATCCCGCCGAGCATTCCGCTTGCAAGGGCCGCAACCATAGACACAAAAAATTTGGTATTGACTGAAATTTGTTTTTTAAAGACCGCTGAGAATATAAAAATAACAAGAAAATATCCCGCACCCAATATCAGCCCGTGCAGCAATCCGTTATTAGTGATGCTTTTGGCAAGCAATAACGAACTCACAAATACACTGACAGCGCTTATAACATAAAGCATTATCGAGATCACCCCGTCCGATACATCCGCAAAATAACAGACTAATGCGACCGCTATAACGCAAATGACCGTAATAGCCAGCGATATAAGTATCCCTTTCAGTATTCCCCTGATATTCAATTTTTTATCATCAGACATAAAAAAACCTCCGTAATCTATATTTTATAATTAATATATATTACGAAGGTTTAAATATTATTCTTCAACCTGCTTTTCTACGGTCTCAATAGCATTCTTTTTGAATTTTAAATATGATTTCTGATCAGGGGCGCCCGGCATACTTGTTTCAATATATACGCAATCATCCTTTATTTTTGAGATCTTGCCGCAAATCCCGCCGATGGTTACTACCTTGTCTCCGACCTTCAATGCCGCTCTCATTTCCTGCTGCTGCTTTTGCTGCTTTCTCTGAGGTCTTATCATCATCCAATATAAAAGGACAATAATCAATATCATAGGCAATAAGCTGATTATCATACCCATAACACCGCCGCTTTGTGTTGTTTGCGCGGCATTTTCAGCAGTAGTTGCAGCTTGATCCGCATATGCTGTAATAAATCCTAACATTTTTTTCTTCCTTTCTTGATTTCATAATATGATTATTATATATTATTTTAAATCAAAATGCAAGCATTATTTTCCTTTTTGAGTATTATGGTTATTTTACATAATATTTGAATATCTTTCCAATTATTTTTTTGTGTCAGTTGTCAGATATATTTTATTTCAATACTGGAAAACCTTGTTTTTCCTTTTAATATGAGAGTTTTTGTAAAATCCTTTGAAGGTTATCAGGAAGTATCTCTTCTGGTATATACAGCTTGCTTTTACAATGTAAGCATTATTTTTAGTATTTGCATAGATACGATTATCCGACGTTTCAAAAAACAATACCTCGTCTAAGTTTAAATATACCTCCTTCGAGTCTTTATAAAATATAATACCGTACTTTGGAAAAAACTTTTAAAATCCTCAAAACCGCCCTTTTTATCTTTTCATTATGTAACGGGTATTATTTTAAAGGTGAAACGCACAAAAAACAACCTGATAACAAAGTACCGCGGTTGTTAAATTTGTTATTTATTTTTTTTAAATTCACACTCAAGCATGTCACACTCACTGCATTTATTTTTTCTACCGTATTCACCGCATATTGTCCCGAATATTGCAGTCACTGATTTTGAAGGGGTCATTGCAAGGTTTTGTGTTAAGGTAATACCTATATTTTTTGAAAGTCCAAGCACCCTTGAAATATCTTTTTGAGTTTCTATCGATAAATCGCCGTATCCCGGAGAAAATCTCGGAGTGATATCCGTATTCATCTTTTCCTTAACAAAATCACACAATTCATCACAAAAACATTCCAAAACCTCAGTGCCTACTGCATTAAACGTAAGGGCCTTAACCGGGCTTATTACTGAATACCTTTTAATAAGCCTGTCAATGCCATAACCTATTGTTGCACCGAACAAAACAGCTTCATTTGACTCTTTAAGCAGTTTTGCCAATCCGTTTGATTTTACCGAAAAAGCCGAAAAATCCAAAACATTTTCCTTTGCAATTACGGGTAGTTTCATATATACTCCCTGTAAATCAAAACAATTTTCACATTCAAAAAGACACTCGGATATAAGGCTATCAAGCTCTTCAAGTGAATTTTTAGCATACATATAACGTGCAATTTCCGAATGCCTTATCTTTAATTTTTTTATATCAATACTGAATCGTTCTGTTACAAAATATTCCTGCATTAATTTCTCACCGCTAATATGTCAGATAAATTATTTTTTATTTTTTCCGCAACATCGGGCTTGTTCATCGAATAGATATGTATATTGTTTACTCCGTTTGCCAATAAATCTATTATCTGTTCCGTAGCATATGCAATCCCTGCCTGTTTCATGGCGTCCGGGTAATTTCCGTATTTATCCACTATTGATTTAAAACGCTGCGGCAGATATGTACCGGACAGCTTACATATTCTTTCGATCTGTTTTCCGTTTGTGACAGGCATGATTCCCGCAACAATGGGGACAGTAATTCCTCTCTCCCTTATTTTATATAAAAAGTTATATAAAATATTATTGTCAAAAAACATCTGTGTGGTCAAAAATTCACATCCCGCATCCACTTTTATTTTTAACGCCTCTATATCCTTCTTCTGATTTTCCGACTCAACATGTCCTTCGGGATAACAAGCGCCTCCCACACAAAAATCTCCGGAACTTTTAATTTCCTTTATCAAATCACTTGCATATTTATAATCAAACTTTGTGCGGTCCAACCCTTCGGGGATATCGCCTCTTAACGCCAAAATATTTTTTATTCCGCTTTGCGTTAAAAGTGCAAGCTGATTTTTTATCATTTCCTTTGTTGACGAAACACAGGTTAAATGAGCAAGAAGTGTAACACCATATTTATTCTTTAAATTTTGTGCAATAGCAAGAGTATGCTTACTTGTTCCCCCGCCCGCACCGTATGTTACACTCATAAAATCCGGCTTTATTTTTGCTATTTCTTCCGTTGCATATTTCACACTGTCAAATGTATCATCCGTTTTCGGCGGAAAAACCTCAAATGAAAGTGTAAGTATTTTTTTTGCAAACAGTTCTGATATTTTCATCTTTAAAATTTAATTCCTTTCAACGATTTTCTCTATTAATTTTAATACAAAAAAATATATTTGTCTAATTGGATTATACTATAATCAGATATAGATATTACCATAAAACATTAAATCAGCGGTATTTTCCCTCAAGGCTTTTTTTCATGGTAAGTGCGTCTTCAATCTGTGTGCCTGCCGACTCACATATAAATATCGGAGATAAGTCCTTTTTATATACAATTTCCGCAACATCTTCAAAGAAAGGGCCGAATTCATTATCTTCAAAAGTCAAATGCTTCTTTTCTCCGCCTTTTGTATATTCAATATGGCTGAAATGGCTGTGGAAAATTTTTAATCGGTCAGAACCCAATTTATTTTCTATTGTATCGAAAATGTGAAGAAAATCATCATATGACGATAATCCACCTAATGTTCTTGCGTTGAGATGCCCGAAATCAATTGTGGGTAAGAGTCTGTCATCTAACGAGCAAAGTTCCATCACTTCGTCCAAATTTCCGAGCTGGTTTATTTTTCCCATAGTTTCTATACACATATGAATATCCGAAAATCCGTTTTCATCCGCTGCTTTTACTGCTTCTTTTACGGTAATACAGGCATTTTTTAGTGCTTCCTCCCTTGTCATTTTTTGAAGTGCTCCGCTGTGTACCACGACCCTGTTTCCGCCCATTGCCTTTACAGCCGCCATGCTTTGCATTATATAATCAATACTTTTTGCCCTTTTTTCTTCATCGGGATTTGCAAGATTGATGTAATACGGCGAATGAAGAGTTATCACAATATTGTGTTTTTTTGCCTCTTCTCCTATTTTTTTCGCGGTAGCCTCCCCTATTCTCACACCGTTTCCGCATTGGTATTCATAAACATCAAGACCGTAATCCTCTAAAAAAGCCGGCATTTCTTCCGATGCTTTATGCCCCTTTGAATAAAATAAATCACCGTTTCCCGCAGGTCCGAATAATGCTTTCATAACTTTTAATTCCTTTCTATTTTCCGGATAATTTTTTGTATTCGTCAATAACTCTCTTACATACCTCCTCGGCACTGTCCGATTCGTTTATTCCAATTGCCGCGTCACAATTTAGATAAAATTCTTTTCTGTCATTATATCTTTTTAATATTCCCTCGATATCATCATTTTTTATAAGCGGACGCGTTGACCGCGCATCAAGATATCTTTTTTTTATGACGTTTTCGCTTACCTTTAAATTTATTACAATGCCGTTTTTTTTAAGATTTTCTATATTCTCCCTGTTAAGAACAAATCCGCCGCCTGTAGCAATAATCGTATCGGAAACGGTCATAAGTTTTTTTGACAGCTCATTTTCGGCTTTTCTGAAATATTCTTCCCCTTTTTTTTCAAATATTTCGCTTATACTCATTTTTTCGTTTTCTGATATTATTTCATCGGTATCTATAAAATTCATTCCAAGCGCTTCTGACAACAACCGTCCCGTTGTTGTCTTTCCGCTTGCCATATAGCCTGTCAGTACAATATTTTTCATCTTGTCCCTTTCATTCGTGTATAAAAGTATTTACTATGTATTATCTGCGTTTTTTATAAACAATAATTTCGGGATCCGAACCATCTTCCCCGTATTCACAAACCAGAAGATAATTTTCATCGGCAGTCAGACCATAGCATCTGTCACTGTTTTTTTTACATATCTGATTTCCCAAGTATACCCTGTCATCGTCCCATATTTTTATATTCTGTCCTCCCGGAAGAGTATATTGAAGATTTATATAACCGCCGTGCAGTGCATGGAGTTCTTTAACCTCTTGCATATCCTTGATACCGAGGGCATTAAATTCAGCAATTAACTCTTCCTTCATGTTACAAGGTGCTTCAAATGATTTGCCGCAATTTTCACATCTCTTTTCCTTACAGCATAATGCAAGCATACAAGAACCCCCAAACGGACGACCATCAGTCTCAGTGCATCCTTTACATTCTTTAAATCCGCACTCGCCGCAATCCAATCCGCATAATGCTTTCATAAACTCACCTTCCTTATTGTGTAAAATTTTTCTCAATTTTTACCTGATATTGAATACTTCTTTCAAAATATCTTCATAAATCGAATCGTCCAAACTAGTATCAGTGAACAATTCAAATGCTATTATTCCCTGAAAAATAAGCATTCCCAATCCATTCATGATTTTTGCGCCCTTTTCTTCTGCTTTCTTTAAAAACAAAGTTTTTTCGGGATTGTATATCATATCCGCAACAGCAGTGCCGGAATCTATAAAATCAATATTTTCAACAGGGAGCAAATTTTCCTGTGGGTGCATCCCGCAGGTGGTTGTATTTATAACAACATCATAGTGCCTGTTTTCCATACCGACTTTTACGTTATAACCGGTAACGGATTTTGTGTAATCGGCAATTTTTTGTGCCTTTTCAATTGTCCTGTTGTGAATGGTAATACTTTTGGCTCCCTCCTCGGCAAAAAGTATCATGACCGGCTGAGTGGCTCCTCCGGCGCCTATAAACAATATATCTTTATCCTTGACCTGAATATTATTATATAAAAGAGAACGGTAAAAACCGTCAGCGTCGGTATTATAGCCGTAAAGAACGCCGTCCCTGTTTACACAGGTATTCACAGAGCCGAGCTTTTTTGCCTTATCCGAAAGTACATCCATCAGTTCATATGCACGGAATTTAAAAGGTGATGTGATATTTACACCTTTAAAATTCATTGCCTTCAAACCCTTTATTGCATCATCAAATTCGTTTTTATTAACTTCCAATGCAGTATATACCAAATCCTGTCCCGTTTTTTGTGCCATAAAATTCTGCATTTGAGGTGAAAAGCTATGTGAAACGGGATTCCCCAGAATCGCAAGCTGCCGTGTTTTCCCGGTTATATCACGCATTTAGCATTCTCCTTTGTTTTGCTTATATTTATTATAGCTTTTTATCACTTTTTTCTCATATCGTCTTTTGAATTTAAAAAATAAAGTATCCACTTCTTTTATAGGGCTCACCAAATATGTTGTGATCCCTGCCCTTTTTCCTCCCCAAATATCGGTAAATATCTGATCTCCGATAAGCGCCGTCTCAGCCTTTGTGACGCCGTGTAATTTCATCATTTTGTTAATCCCGTACAGAAGTGGTTTTTTTGCCCTGCAGACGAAATCAGCTCCGATATCTTTATTGAATCTGTCTACCCGCTCCCTGCCGTTGTTTGAAACAAATGCAAAACCTATTCCGTTATCCCTAAGCTTTTGTAAAAATGAAAGCGCTTGTTCATCGGGATCCGGGCTTGTATACGGAACAAGAGTATTGTCTATATCAAGCAAAACCAATTTTATACCTTTATTTTTCATGCCTTCAACATCAATATCCGTCACCTTCTCAAAGCTGTATTCCGGATAAAAACGCTTATATATACTCATTGCCCGCCTCTCTTTCTTTTATTCAATAAGGGATTGTCCCGTTATTCGACACAGACAAGAGCGCGGCATAGCTGTGATGTAATCCGCAGGAGATAGTACTCTCACGCCGATTACAGATATGGCCCCGCCGCCTTTACAAGACTTTGGCATCTTGTCCGCAGTTATCAAAACAGCACTCCGTAACGAAGCGCTGTATAAAATCATTTTCTTTTATTTCCTGCTTTGTAAATCAAAACCGAATTATATATTACCATCCCAACCAGATAAATTGCTCCAAGCCATGAGATAAGAATTACTTCATATCTGGTATTTACAAGTATTTTAAAAAAATAATATGAATTGATCAGTTCGATAAATTTTTGAAGACCGAGTATATATCCGAAAATCCTTGAAAGGCTTGTAAATAACATGCACAAAGTAAATCCGATAAACATATGGGCGTAATTTTTAACATTCGCTATTTTCTTTGCCGACAATACATAACCGACAATTGCAAGTACAAAAAATATTGCTGCAAAAACCAATGACGGCATCATGTAAAATTTGGCATACATAATATATAAAAAGATATATGCCAAAATCCCAATACCAATATTTATCAGAATCCTGTTAAAAAGCTGTTCCTGATTTTTCTTTTTATTAGACATTTTTATAAAATCCTTTCCATTAAGTAATATTAATATCGCCTATTTCATACATTACCATAGCCGTCACCGCCTCGCCTGCGGTTTCTGTTCTTAATATCCTTTTCCCCAAAGTTACCGTAGGAATATCATATTCCTTCAATTTTTCAGTTTCATGTACGGCATAACCCCCCTCAGGGCCTATCATAAAAGATACAAAGACAGGAGCTTGTGCTGTCAACAAAGTATTTTTTAAAGTATTATTTTCCTCACATTCATACGGGGCAAAATAAAGATCGCTTTGTTTCATCATACGCAGCGCGTCATTAAAATCACACGGCATACAGACCTCGGGTATAATTCCTCTTCCCGACTGCTTTGCCGCCTCTTCGGCAATTTTTTGCCATCTTTGTTGTTTTTTCACAAGCTCTTTTTCCGACTCTAACTTTACAACGCACCGCGACATAATGCACGGCACGATTTTTACTACCCCAAGCTCCGTTGTCTTTTGAATTATATAATCCATTTTCGAGCCCTTGGGTATACCCTGATAGATCGTTATCTTGATATTCGGTTCGGTATCCGACTTATGTTTCGATAATATATCGCAAAGAATCGTCTTATTCTCCGCGTCACAAATCTTTACCGTATAGTCTGTTCCCTCGCCGTCGCACATATTTAATTTGTCTCCGATCCCCAAACGCAGAACCTTTTTTATATGGGCGACGTCTTCCCCGTCGATCAGAATTTTATCGTTACGAATATTTTCTTTCGACACAAAAAACTTAGGCATGAAAATATTCCTCGCTTTCAAACAAGTTCAATAAAGGATTGTCCCGTTATTCAACACTGACAAGAACGCTTATAGCAATGCTGTAATCAAGCGGCAAACCGTGCCCTTGCACTGATTACAGATATAAAACCCGCCGCCGGCAAAAGCGGGGGATATCTTGTCCGCAGTATATAGTATAATATTTTTCAAAGAAATTGTCAAGTATATAACGAATATATACTTTTATTACAATCTAAACACCGATAAGACAATGCATGATATTATTCATCGATCACTTTTTTATAAAACTCGTTTAAAAAAACATCAAATTCTTCATATGTCTCTTTGCCCGGAGTAAACAAAAACTTAAATGGCTGTTTAAATACGGTGAAATGTCTTGCCTTTAATATCGAGTAAATTAATTTTGGAGCTTCACCGCTCCAGCCAAAGGATCCGAATGCTGTAAATATTTTATTCTTTGTTTTAAAATAATTCATCTTAAATATAATATTTGCAATATCGGCGCTGATATTCCTGTTTATGGTAGGAGAAGCAAAAATAATACCTGTTGAAGAATATATACTCTGCAATATATTTTCTTCATCCGCGGCTTTTGCGCACATCACCTTAAATTGGATATCGCTTTTATCATCAAAGAATTTTTTTGCATGCTCTGCTGCCTTTTGAGTATTCCCGGACGTACTGCTGTATATCAATGTTATCCTGCGTTTTCTGCTTTTATGAGGTCTGCTCCAGCTGCAGTACGCTTCAATTGCACCTGCCGGCTCAGTAATCATACTGCCGCTTCCGGGATATATTTTTTTAATATTATATTGCTTCAGCATTTCCGACGCATTATAAACATATTCATCTAAATGACTTAAGTGTTTCTTATAATACTCATACAAGCCGTTTTCTCTATTTTCCCTCGAAAATCCGTCGCATGAAAATAAAATCCCTTCATTTTCATAATAAGTCATCATTGAATCCGGCCAGTTTATATTATGGGTTATGATGAATAATAAACGGTTATCCGGATCTATCATTAATTTTGAATTGTTTTTTATAAGCAGGGACTTAAATTCAAAATTGAGCTGTTCTTCAATATTTTTGAGCCCCGGCAATGTTGCCGCAACAACCGCATTTTTATTTGATTTGATCAGCTTTCTTAACGCCCCGCTCCTGTCCTGCTCGGTATGGTTAATGATAATATAATCGATATCCTCAATACCGATATGTTTTTGTATATTTTTTATCAATACGTCCGCATACGCCTCAGGTACGGTATCGATCAATATATTCTTTTCTCCGGTGATCAAATAGGAATTGTAAGAAACCGGCCCCAGTGATACGCCGACATTATCAATTTTAATCTCATTCGGTTTTTTTTTCTTCAATCCGCAAACCATGCATACCCAATCTTTGCGTTTTTTTATTGTTTTTATAACAAAACCGTTTTCTATAAGAGCATTTTTAACATCTTCTGCCCTGTCCTCAATTATCCCGGAAGTTATGAATATACCGTCATCTGTTATACTTTGCTTAACAAGCGGGAGAATTGCCTTTATAACATCCGCTACGATATTTGCGTATATCAGAGGATATTTTTTCTGTTTTATGTATTGGCAAAGCTTTGTATCGGTTATAATGTTTCCCGATAAAACCTCAATTTTATCTAAGCCTATATTATTTCTTTGCGCATTATCGTGTACGACATTTATACAATTCGGATCTATGTCTACCGCCAAAGCAGACTTTGCACCGAGCATTATAGAAATCAACGATAAAATACCACTTCCGCAGCCCAGATCAAGAACAGACTTTGTTTCATCCACATACCTTTCCAATTCTTCTATGCAAAGCTGAGTGGTATGGTGAGAACCGGTTCCGAATGTCATTCCTGGATCTATGTTGAATACGATTCTGTCTGTTTCTTCCTGCAATTGCTCCCATTCGGGCTTTATCATAATTTTTTTGCCCAGCTTTATCGGATGAAAGAACTTTTTCCAATTGTTTGCCCAATCCTCCTCGGACAAATTTCCCAAAGCAATCTCCAAACGACCGAATTTATTATCCTTGTCAAACTCCTTTAAGGCCCGCATTGCCTCCTTTATTGATAAAAGCATTTCATTTCCGGATGCGTTATCGCTTACATATACCTTTACGCAAGTTTCCTTTTCTTTTTCTTTCACCAGCGTGTCATCGACATAATCCCAATACTGATGATTTTCCTCCAGAAAATTCTTAAAATCAGTCTCGTCCTCGATTTCCACTCCCGTAATACCCAATTGATATAAATTCCCGCAAACAGGCTCAATACCCTCTGCAGATGTATATATCGTAACCTCTAACCAGTTCATGTTTCCTCCAGATATTATTTTTATCTATAGTCAATGCACGGTCATTCCCATAAACAAAATAAACGATGCATTGTATGAGTAAAAAAATCATAAATTGCGATACCAAAAGCTTTATGCCCCGTATCGTTTATGTGTACAGTCAACATATATATTTAATCAAGATAATCTTTAAGCTTTTTGCTTCTGCTGGGATGACGCAGCTTTCTTAAAGCCTTCGCCTCAATTTGTCTTATTCTTTCACGGGTGACATTAAATTCCTTACCGACCTCCTCAAGAGTCCTTTGTCTTCCGTCCTCCAATCCGAATCGGAGCTTTAATACCTTTTCTTCACGAGGCGTAAGTGTTTTTAAAACCTCTACAAGCTGTTCCTTTAACAAAACAAAGCTTGCGGCGTCTGACGGCGCCGGAGCATCGTCGTCCGGTATAAAATCACCCAAATGACTGTCTTCCTCTTCTCCAATAGGTGTTTCCAAGGAAACAGGCTCCTGTGATATCTTGGAAATTTCTCTTACCTTATCTATTGACATATTCAATTCTTTGGAAAGTTCTTCCATGGTAGGTTCTCTTCCCAATTCCTGGACCAGCTGCCTTGAAACCCTTACCAATTTGTTTATCGTTTCAACCATATGAACAGGTATTCTGATCGTTCTTGCCTGATCCGCTATGGCACGGGTTATGGCTTGTCTTATCCACCAAGTTGCATAGGTACTGAATTTATATCCTTTGGTATAGTCAAATTTATCTACGGCTTTAATTAATCCCAGATTACCCTCCTGGATAAGGTCAAGAAACAGCATCCCTCTTCCGACATATCTTTTTGCTATGCTTACGACCAACCTCAAATTTGCTTCGGCAAGTTTTTTCTTGGCTTCCTCATCGCCATCCGACATTTTTTTTGCAAGTTCTGCCTCCTGGTTCGGGTCCAAAAGATTGACTTTTCCTATTTCTTTCAGATACATTTTTACATGATCATCAAGACTCACTCCCTCCGGAATGGATAAATCCTCAAGCTCTTCTTTTGTTACCTCTATTTCTTCAAGCTCTTTTTCAAGATCTTCAACCACTTCTATACTTTCTTTTTCAAATAAATCGTAAACTGCTTCCATCTCTTCGGGAGAAATTTCAAATTCTTCCAGTGCCGTGGCTATCTCATTATGTGTTAATAGACCTTTTTTCTTGCCCTTATCAAGCAGTTCCTTAATTACATTTTTTTTATTTTCCATATCTGCCATTCCAAATATTCATTCCTTTCCGAATTAACCGATAGCCTTTATATTTATATATTTTAAACAAAGATGATCGTAAAAAAACTCAAAAACAAAAATATTTATAAACGCAGGATTGCCTGCCGCATGATTTTTTTACAAATCATTTAGTTTTATTTTACCTTCTATATACAAATCAATTATTTCCCGACGTCAATTCAGTCATTTTTTTTATGAGTCCGGAAATAATCTCAGGATCTTTTTCATCCATCATCTGTTTTTTAATTTTTTCCGTTTTGATATTTCTTATCAGCTCTGACACGGTCTCGTTCAGATCCTTATATTCCTCAAGATTATAAAAAATATTCGAAACATAATTTATTTCTTCGCCCTCAAATGCGTTCACCAATACCGAAGGTTCTATTCGCTTATTTTCTTTCTTCAGATCGTAGATCAATTTCACAAGCTTTCTGTGTATCTCGGTGGAAAATTCTTCGGCAGGGAAATCTTTTTGAACTTCCGAAATAAACTTTTTGTTTTCAACCATCAGAAAGATCAGCTTTCTTTCGGCGCTTACGATCATGGGCGGTACATCTATGGGAATGATCACCTCATCACTGCCTTTTTTTATTTCAAAATCCTTTCTTTCATATTCATTCGGATTTTTTGCTTTTGCCATCACTCTTTTTCTGTATTCACTGTAAATCGCATCTCTGTTTACGTGAGTTTCATCAGAAATTTGATTAATGTATGCATCCACCTCAACAGCATCGGTAATACTTTGCAAAACCTCCACAGCTTCTTTCACAAACAGTGATTTTCCTTCAGGCGAATCCAAAGAATATTTCGTCCTCAGGATTCCAAGCCTGAATTGTGTAGATGCTACGGCCTCCGAAACCGCTTTATAAAAATGTGCCGCTCCGTTTGCCTTTATGTATTCATCCGGATCTTTTGCTCCCTTGAGTTTTATAACTCTTGAATGTCCTCCCACGGAATTTATTATCTCTATGGCTCTTATGGTCGCTTTTTGACCCGCCTCATCAGAATCATAGCAAATTAAAATTTCACTGCAGTATTTCATAAGCAGCTTTGCCTGATTTTCCGTAAGGGCAGTCCCAAGAGTCGCAACGACGTTGGGTATACCTGCCTGATATACCGATATAACATCCATATAACCTTCAACAAGTATAATGGAATAAGGGCTCGATTTTTTTGCTAAATTCAAAGAAAATAAATTCCTTCCTTTATTGAATACCGGAGTCTCCGCGGAATTTAAATATTTAGGAATTTTATAGCCGTTTTGCTCTTCGGCCTGTCCCATTATCCTTCCTCCGAAGCCTATAACGTTCCCTCTCAGATTGATTATCGGGAACATCACCCTGTTTCTGAATTTATCATATATTTTATTGTCTCTGACAACTGCCAGCCCCGCGTCAATAATTTCCTTATCGTCGTAACCCATCTTTTTTAAATGAGTGTATAAAACATTATATCCTTCAGGCGCGTATCCCAAACCGAAAACCGTTATGGTCTTTGGATTGATTTTCCTCCTCGAAAAATATTCATATCCGATCTTTCCCTCGGGTGATTTTGTTAACATTTCATAGTAAAATCTTGCGGCGGCTTTATTCATTTCGTATATCTTCTTTTTTAGCTCATGAGAGCCGTCCATTCCTTCATTTGGGTTCTCGGGAAGGCTGATACCCGCACGCTCTGCAAGAAGTTTTAACGCCTCAACAAAATCAAGGCCCTCGCTTCGCATCACAAACTGTACAAGATTTCCGCTTGCGCCGCATCCGAAGCAATGAAACAGCTGCTTTTCACGGCTCACATGAAAAGACGGTGATTTTTCGTTATGAAACGGGCACAAACCGCTGTAATCTTTTCCGGTTTTTTTTAATTTTACATATCTCGATACATAGTCGATTATATCGTTTTCAGCAAATACTTCATTTATTACATCATCGGGATAGTATGGCATTTATAATCACCTCTTCCAAAAATGCACATCCCATTTTAATGCGTTTTACGATAATATCTACCTCCCAAAAAAAGCTTTTCCGAAAAAATCCCATAATATATTATTCGACATTTTTTTGAAAAACCCTTTTTATTTCAGAATATTTGTTGTTTTCTATTATGTCACCTTTAATATTATTTATGCATTGCCCCGCCTTATTCAAACAATCCGCGGAATATACGCAAAAATCTGTAAAGCAATATGGTTAAATAAGGGCATGTACGTCATTTGACGATGACAGGAAAGCCGCACACAAGCGATGTGATCAGCTGGTGACATCTTTGCTTAGGTTATAATAATTTTAACACAAAAAATATACAAAGTCTATATTTTTATGTTATTATTGTCTAAAATGCACCCTACTAATTCATCTTCCGACATTATTTTTGTGACCTTTTGATTTTCATTTGTGAAAATAATGAAATAACTGTCCGCCATGTTTAATTTTTTTGCTATTTCGGGATAATGCGCGTCTTCTGCCGCGCCAAGTATCTTGGCATTATATATACGCGAATTTTTTTTATTTTTACAATACAGCAGTTCTTTGAGAAAATTCTGATTATATTTTTCTTTTGAAAAAATTACATTTCCGACCGCAAACGCCATGAAAATACATAATGATGAATTAAACCCGCCGACAAGTATTATCCTGAAGCATAAAATACAAAGGCTTATAGCACAAAGAATTGAAATAAATTTTGAATACCGCGTCCCTTTTTCAAATCCGAACTTGTAGCACAGCAATTTTTTTACCGTCATACCGCCGTCCAGCGGACACATTGGCAGCAAGTTTATAACAAAAAACACAAGGTTTTGATAATAAAGATCATTAGCATATGGGATTTTTCCGGATAATGCCAATGCGGCAGCCGCCATCAACGCATTAGCCGCAGGGCCGCTTAAATACAAAATCACTTCATCCGATATGCTGTAGAGAAGTTCATTTTTCAATTTCATGTTCAGGCCGAACGGATAGAAAATGATATGCGAAACAGTCAGACCGAGAAATTTGGCTGCCGCAAGATGCGACAGCTCATGTATCGTGATTATAACATAGCTTATCATAAAGCCCTCAAGATCCCTGTTGATATATGCTATTGCCAGGACTGCGGCAAACAGCCAGTGAATATATAAATGCTTTGAAATTTTTATCATATTACCCTCCGTACAGATTTTTAAAATAAACATTGTCCGAATTTGTTTTATGGTATCAAACAGTTATATATTATTCATCTTATATTTGTCCTATGATTTTTATGCCGGATAAAATGGTCATAGGTGTTATGAATGATGCGTTCCTGCCGATCTTTTTACACATATACTATCTCATTTTCCTTTGATCTCACAGCCCTTCCTTATTATTACTTGACGCATGTATCAATATATGTTACAATTAAATAAATATGATTCGTTTGAAGGTGTTGCGGCAATGTTTAAAAACAAGAAAACAATTTTAGGCAATCTATGCTTTATAATACCTGTTATTTTAATTATGATAACCGCTTCAAATATACTTTTGTATGCGGATGATTACTATTACGGCACATTTCTCCGCAATGGGCTTCATGGTTTTGTGAACAATAATATTTCACATTTTTTGAACTATAACGGAAGGGTGATCGTTCATATAATAGACCAATTGATTTTGCCTTTGGGGCCGTTTGTGTATTCGCTGATATGTATTTTTCTTCTGATCCTGTTATTCTGTTTGGCAGCTTCTGTTATAAAAAGCGAAAAAAAGAATTATCTTACGCTCTGTATTTGTTTTGTTTTATTTATACCTGCACAGATTCTCAGGGAAAGTTTATTTTGGACGTCTGCAATGGTAAATTATTTATATCCGTCCGTCATGCTTATGGCATTGATCCTGATCTTGAAAAATTCGTACGAGAAAAAACACATCGGCGCCGGCGGCCTTTTAATATGTTTTATCTGCGGTGCAACAACAGAACAAATAGGTTCTTGCGCCGTATTTTTGACATTGTTATTTTTTGCCGCAGAGCCATCCAAAAAATTATCCGTATTTGTCAGATCGGCTCTCATGAGCGTTGCCGGGCTTCTTTCGATATTTTTGTCGCCCGCTACACGAATGCGTTTAAATACCGAAAATGCACCATTTTACGATCTGATGCAGACAATATATATACGGCTTTCGGAACTGTCGGACAAATTACTCAATTTAAACGGAGCAGGCTTTTTTTGTCTTTTATTTGTTTTCACGGTTATATTGTTTTCAAAAAACAAGTTTTTCAAATATTTTTCGGCCATTTTTGAAGGTCTGCTTTTTATATATATCTGTTTTTTTAGAAAGACTGAGATATTTAACGTAATCGTTTTACTGCTGTTTACCTCATATTTTATTGCAGCGGTCATTCTTATGCTGGCTTCATACGACTTTCGTTATCATGGTATCTGTATGTGTGCGGGGGCTTTTAGTGTTCTTGTTATGCTTAAAACCAACTCATTAACATACAGAACGCTCTTACCTATCATACTTATCACCATTGCCGTATCCTCCGATCTGATCCTCCGGAATATAAAGCACAAGGAATTCTTGATATACGCCTTTGCATTATCGGGTATGGTCGTATTTGTTCCCGTATCAAACGGCTATATCCAAAATAAAATGATCGATTCAAAAAACATAAAGCAATTTGATGAGCCGATAATTAATTATTGTATCGATTACAATGATAAATACCGTCACCAAATGCTTCAGGACGACGCTTTTTTCTATGATACGGCGCGCGAATATTATGGTATCAAAAATAATCAAATCATATATTTTTACAGTGATAAAAGTCCCGGCATTATGGCAAACGGAAAAAAAATCACATATCCTTGTCTTGATATCAGCGGAAAAAAATATATCCCGTTTTCTCTTATAATCGAAGCCTTTGGCGGCAGTAAAAATTACATTGACGGGATAGCTTCCTTTAATTATAACAATAATGTTTATTCATACAATTTGTCAGAAAATTCGATAAGCTACGATAACAATACCACGTTACTTTTTGACAGCTGCATAACGACCGTATATTCCTGCATGGAGATCAATACCGCATGTGAAATATTTGATTGGTCATATTCACAAGAGGATAATTTGATACGCGTTTTTGAAAAATGATCTCAAAGGGCTTGCCCGTTATTTAACGAGGGCAAGAGTTCTGCATGGCAGCACTGTAATAGGTTGGAGGTCACACTCTAAAATTGATTACATATATGGGACCCGCCTACACAGGCGGGGACATCTTATCCGCAGTTTAAATTTTCAGAATATTTACAAAAAATCAATAATTAATACTTGTTTTTTCCTTCTGTTCGTATTATAATATGTGTGGAACAATTAATATAAAAAAACAAAGGAGAGATTTTTATGCCAAACAGATTTGTACTCAATGAAACAAGTTATCACGGCAAAGGAGCAATTAATCAAATTGCCGATGAAGTGATCGGAAGAAATTTCAAAAAATGCTTTGTTTGTTCCGATCCGGATCTTTTAAAATTCGGTGTGACGCAAAAGGTCACCGATATCCTGGATCAGGCAAAAATTGATTATTCCATTTACAGCAATATCAAAGCAAATCCCACCGTTGATAATGTAAAATCAGGTGTTGCCGCATTTAAGGAATCCGGCGCTGACTGTATCATTGCTATCGGAGGCGGTTCCTCAATGGATACTGCAAAAGCGATCGGTATTATTATTGCAAATCCTGAATTTTCCGACGTTATTTCTCTGGAGGGAGTTGCTCCGACAAAAAATAAGTGTGTTCCCATTATCGCTGTTCCGACCACAGCAGGTACGGCGGCAGAGGTCACCATCAACTATGTTATAACCGACAGCGAGAAAAACAGAAAAATGGTTTGCGTTGATGTTCATGATATCCCCGTCGTAGCCGTTGTTGACCCAGATATGATGGCATCTATGCCTAAGGGATTAACAGCCGCTACAGGTATGGACGCACTTACTCACGCGATTGAAGGGTATATTACAAAAGGGGCATGGGAAATGAGCGATATGTTCCATCTCAAAGCCATCGAGCTTATATCAAAGCATTTGAGAAATGCAGTTGATAATACACCTGAGGGCAGAGAGGGAATGGCTCTTGGACAATACATTGCCGGAATGGGCTTTTCAAATGTAGGTCTTGGTATCGTACATTCAATGGCGCATCCTCTCGGTGCACTTTATGATACACCGCATGGTATCGCAAACGCTATCATACTTCCTACAGTTATGCAGTATAATGCTGTTGAAACAGGTGAAAAATACCGTGACATTGCCGCTGCAATGGGCGTTGGCGGCGTTGATTCAATGTCGCTTGAAGAAGCAAGAAACGCGGCTATTAATGCTGTAAAACAGCTTGCTGCCGACGTCGGCATTCCTTCAACACTTAAAGGTATTGTCAAAGAAGAAGATATTGATTTTCTTGCACAATCGGCTTACGACGATGCGTGCCGCCCGGGAAATCCAAGAGATACCTCAGTTGATGAAATAAAAGAACTTTATAGATCTCTGTTAAAATAATTTATAAGTTATTCATTATTAAATATTTCTATCGCATAAATACCTGTATTCGGTATTTATGCGATATTTTTACTATATGAAAATAAAAAAAAGATGTATTAAACTAATGCAATTTGAATGCATTGATTTAATACATCGGTCAACTTCAATAAGGGCTTATCCCGTAATTCAACGAGGACAAGATAGAAACAGGCGATTCGTGAATCGCCCCTACACTGCTGCGCTGTAATCAGCGGGAAATTGTACTCTCGCTGATTACAAATATGGAATCGCAGCCGATAACGGCTGGGGATATCTTTGATTAAGTTATACTTTTATTCCGATGGATAACATGCTGATTTATACGTCGTTAAAATCTCAGATTTCGATATTCTAAATATATTCAAGAGTTTTCGTTTCTCTAAATAATCATAACCGCCGGCTTAGACGGTTATGATTATAAATTATAAAATTTTAATACTCATGTCCATTAATATATTACTTATCAAATCTTTCAACAACAGACCCAAATCTGAACACACCGGCGGTACTTCCGTCTATATTTACCGTAAATATTACTTTATGGCTCTTTCCGTCTTTTGGAAGCTCGATCCATGCTGTCTGATAGTTAACGCCTTGATATATCGAATTACAGCTTATCGTACCTGCGCTCTGTTCATCGATCGTTACCGACGCGGTAGCCCCTTTTGTTGATGAAACATAAGACACGCATATTGCCGTTGCACCCGCCGTTGTCTCATATCCGAACATTGCACCGTTTGTTTCGGTCTGGCTTACTCCATCCGGGAAATACGGGAAGGCAAGAAAACTATCAGGGATCGAATATTCACTTACACCGCCGTTATATTTATTGCTCTTAGTATATAAATCCCAGTCATTATTTGTATAATTCATTCTTGAAGATGAAGCAAATACATGTTCATATCTGTAATTTGCAATTGTTGAATTTGTTTTTACCGAAGTATTTTTCGGTTGGGTCATACACTCATCAAAATTATCGGTCAATTCTTTTACAATCGCCTCGGCATATTTTGAATATCCTCCGTGTACGTTAAATCCTGTTCCCGATTCCTGATAATAGTCACTAAGATAATCGGTAAAAGTCAAATCCCTGTTTTCTTTTTGTTCTTCGGTAAACTCATCATACATATAATCATATATATTGATCGATTTTATACCGTAATGCGTTGCGATTTCTTCTTTCCACTGTACACCGTTGCTCCATTTGGTATATAATTCACTGTCCTTTTCACATGGCTGAGGTGCGTACAGGAAAATAATATTCGGCACCTTTGCTGCTTTTAAGCTTTGTCTTACCATTGCTTCCATGTATATTTTCGAATCATCCTCCGATGCTCCCGTATCATTTACCGCAAATTCAATAAAGACTAAATCAGGGTCATAATCCAGAATATCCTTTTCATATCTTGTAGCGCCCATCTGAGAACCGGTGCCGCCGATGCCTGCATTTATCGTAACAATATTTTTATCCGGATACTTTTCGGCAAAAAAGTTTTTTACCGCATTGATCCATGTTGAACCGCCCTGTGTCAACGAACCGCCGATAAATCCTATTGTATAGTCTTCTTTGTCAGCATCAGTTTCGGATTCATCCTTTTGCTCCTCTTCTTCGGGAGTCTGTACGTTTGTTTCATCCGCCGGTTGATTGTCGGTTTCATCATTTTCATCTGCAGCTGTCTCATCCTGAGCATCTGCAAATTTATCATATATCCTTACCGCGATCAGCAGCGCCTGTTCTCTTGTAGCGCTTCCGTAACCGCTTTCTTCCTCTTCTTCGGTATTATATTTTGGTGCAAACATATTATCATCCATTCCCGTGATAATTCCGTTCGCCGCCATATAATATACAGCTTCCTTTGCCCAGTCGGAAATCATATCATCATCCGCAAAAGCCTCCGGCGCTTCATATTCGGGCAGCGTATCAAGCTCAAATGCTTTTTCATAAGCTCTTGCAAGCATTACTGCTGCCTGTTCACGGGTTAAAAAGCTGTCAGGTTCAAAGGTAGTCTCTGTCATACCATTTGTAATACCAAGCCCATAAGCTTTTAATATCTGAGTATTTTTTGTATCGGTAAAGGGATTTTCACTTACCGCTTCTGCTTCTTTTTTTGATAATGCTTCATAAACTTTTACAGAAATTTCCGCAAATTCCTCTCTTGTGGCTTTTTGGGTCAGATCTTTATCCTTGAGTATTTCGGGGACAAGGTCTGCCTGCTGTGCTTTTAACAATTCATCCATTGCCCAATCCGACGCCTTAGGGGTCCATACTTCCTCTTGCGCATAACAGACAACAGATAAATTAATTACCATTGCCAATGCAAAAACTATTGACAGTATCTTTCTTTTCATACAATAACCTCCGTTTTTTTCTTCCCATTATATTATACATCAAAATAAAAGTCAATTGATTTATTTAATATATTAAAACAATATCCGATGTGTCAAAATAATTCATTATATCACACAATTTTACGGCATTAATTTTATTTATTTTTTACATACTCCGATTCCGATTTGTATTGAGTTCTGTTTTTATCTTCAATATATTTACAAATCCCTTTTATTAAATATTGCCGTATTTTTAACCTTTAAATTTTTTTAACAATAAAACTTCATAAGGCTTTATTATCCTCCAAGAGTTTAACTCTTCTTCTGTTTTTGTATCGGTCATTTTGCAATTGAAGTGAAGAGTTTCTTCCGAATCAAGAAAATTAATTATAAAATACCATTCTGTACCGTCACATATATTTTTAATTATCTCTACATTTTCAGATTCACAGTAAACCGGGATTTCTATTTTTTTCTCTTTTAAAATATCCGAAATCAAGCTTTTTAAATAACTCTGCTCCGGAAGACAAGCAATGTAATATGCTTTGCCTTTTCCATAACGGTTAACTGTAACAGCCGGAGTATTTTCTATATTTTTATGTTTTAACCATGCAATGCTTTCAGCCGTTTTAACATTAACAAAATCAAAAGCTGTATCTGCCGAAAATATACTTTTATCCGAAACGGCAAGTTCTTTTTTTTCTATAACGTTTCGTACCGTGTCCTCTATTTCAATTCCAAACAGCTTATCGGTAAAGCAGGGGCGCACCAATGTATAACATACATTCTCACGATTTATAATTGAAGAAAATACGGTGGAAATAAATATGCCTCCTTCATTCACATACTGTTCCATCTTTATTTTTCTTTCTTCATCTATAACCATCCATGCCGGCGCGATAATTAAACTGTAATTCGAAAAATCATCCTCCGGAGATATAATATCACAGTTTACATGATTATGTATTACCGCTTTATAAAACTCATATAAAAACGGAAGATAATTAAGGGTTTCACGTGAATTATTGTATGCCTCCAAAGCAAAGTCTGTTTGAAAATCACGTATTATCGCCGTCTTTGCCGCAGGGAGCGCATTTTCGGGCAAAGGACAATTTTTAAGTCTTGATATAGTATCCCTTAGAATATTATAACTTTTTCCCGGAACTGAATTGTACGACAGAATCGAAGGATGCCCGCGTTCAGCCCCAAACGGAAGTTTTCTCCATTCAAAAACATTGAACATTCTGCAGCCATGAGCCATTTCTAAAAAGCTCAAAAGCTCGAATTGCTTTGGATTGTCAATATGAGGCGTTTCCTTTTCCGTAAGCCAAAAATGATTATTTTTATAAGCCCTCGTAAGCGCAAGAGCAAAACTCGCCTCCTCGGGCTCAAATTCTGTTTTACCCTCAATTCCATACTCTCTCGCCATTCTATATGACACAGGATATGAATCCATTGACGTTATGTCAAGCCCTGAAAACAGTTTTTTCAGATTCATTCTGAATAAATATCCGCTTGAACAAATATTATGCGTTACAATTTTTGATTTATCTATATCTTTTATCGCTTTGCAAATATCCAGTGCAAATTCAATATAGCAATCAGATGTAAATTCATAAAAACCCTTTAATGCGGAAGGCTGCCTTCCTTCCTTTTTGGGAATTTCTATAGATTCCCAGCCCGGAAAATCCAAACTCCAAAAATACAGTCCCCATTCTTCATTAAGCCTGTCGATTGATACATATTTATTTTTTAAGCTTTCTATAAATTTTTGGCGGCAAGTACTGCAGTAACAATACGGCTGCTCCGCCATCAGCTCATTATCTATCTGATATGCGATAACATTTTTATTGTCTTTATAACGCTCTGCTATTCGCTTTGCAATATTTAGTGCATACTCTCTAAACCTTTTATTGTTTATACATACATTTCTTCTTCCTCCGTATCCTCTGTTTCTTCCGTCGGCCATAATCTGACATATATCCGGATATTTATCTATCATCCATTTGGGCGCAACGGCCGTAGGTATTCCGATAATCGTTTTTATGCCTGAACATTCCAGCTTTTCAATAAATTCATCAAGCCATAAAAAATCATATTCGTTTTCCGCCGGCTGCATCTTTGACCATGCAAACTCCGCCATTCTAACTCCATTGATCCCTGCATTATGCATAAGTTCAATATCTTTATCTATCTGCCCCGGCTTCGCAAGCTCGGGATAAAAAGCTGTTGAAAATATCATTTGTCATTCCCCTATATTATTTCATATTTTGTTTTTTCTTTTAATTTCCATGGTTTAATCATGCACGAATCCGCCGACATAGGCTCATGCTCCGGAAATTTATCCGGTTCTCCAAATTCCTCAGCAGTACAAAACTTATTATTTCTGAACACAGCGGTATCAGTCCGGCATAAAAGATTACACATTGCATATGAACGCAATGTCGTTTTAAATGCCACAACATTTTCCTCAATAATATTTTCACCATAAAACAAAGACCCGTAACATTCAATCTGTATTCCTCTCCCATCTTCCCGTTTTTCCCATGCAAGGCATTTATCCTGAAAAATCTTATTTCCCTTTATAAGATTGCCGGTCCCTCCGCATACACCTATTCCGCAGTTTTCAGAATAATATACCTTATTTCCAATCACATGAAAATATTCTCCGCCTCCGTCTCCCACCATTATTCCCGAATTGCTGCTGCTTCCGCTGCCACCGTATATATAATTATTTTTAATAATAATAGGTGATTCTTTGCACCCATAGCATTTATAGCAGTTAATATGATCTTCCGCACCTATTCTGCCGTTAGTCATAAAAGAGCGCTGGGAAGGGAGCTTAGAATCGACAAAGGAAAAATTGTTTTCGATCCTTATAAAAGTATCTTTTGAGGTTTTGCAGGCATGGAGCTGGCATATCTGTCCCCTTGGAAAGGGGCCGTATTGATTCTTGCTGTAATTACCGTCAATTTCGATATTTCCGTATGAACCTACAATATATATCCCCGACGGCACATTTTCAAAATAGTTTCCTTTAATAAATATTCCGTCGGCTCCCAGCCCCTGTCCCTGAAATTCCCCCATAGCTTCCGTTGTGCTTACTCCCGCTATCTGACTCGCAGATAAGGTATCATACTCCGGCTTAATGTCATGTATATAATTATTTATTATTTTTATGTTTTTTATTTTCCCGCATAGATTTATTCCCCCACAAAGGTCACATTCTTTTATTGTTACATTATCAGCTTTTACGATAACGGCAAATCCTCCCGGATTATTTATCTCAAGCCTTTCTATAACTGTATTATCGGTCGTTATAACAATTGGTTCAGATCTTTTCAGCATAATAATTTATACTCCCTCATATTTTTATTTTATGGTAACCGTGTTGTCTTTATATTCCACCGTCTTTTCCAGAGCTTCGGCAAAAAATCTTATGGGAATATACGTTCGGTTATCCTTTATAACAGCAGCCGTATCCATTTGATGTTCTACACCGTCGATTCTGTAAACAGTACTGCCGATATAGAAATCAACTGTTTTCCCAAATACTTTTATGCTTACCTTTTTCTCGCTTTCATTCCAATCTGCACTTCCTCCAAAGCTCTCTGCAACAAAGCGCACAGGTACTATGGTTCTGTTATTTTCTATTGCGGCTCTGCCCATTGTAAGCGGCATAGTTTTGCCGTTTACAAGAGCGGTATCCGCACCAATCTCAAATACTATTTCCATATCTTCTGTATTGGAGTCTCTGAATTCATAAAATTTTTCCTGTGTTGTTTTAACCATTCTGAAAGCGCAGGCAGCGAGTTTTCCACCCGTACCATGCCTAATCGTTATCATTATATATCCGTCTGAAGGGTAATATATGCCTGCATACTTCCAGCATGCGCTTCCTTCAGCCATGTTAACTTCTACGCTTCCCTGTGATGTTCCGGTCGCATAAATATCCACAACCGCGCTTTCATCGCCGCCTTCGACTATACTGTTCCATATATATACTTCATAATATGTTCTTTCTCCGGGCGAGATATTCCATTTAGCCTGAGCCCCCGCCTCTTGGCTTACTCTTACGGCTCTGTTTTCAAACCCTCTTCCTTCTGTTGTCCAGTTTCCGGTTTCAGTATAGCCGGTTGTTGTAGTATCAAATATTTCCCCGTCGTCATAAATTATATCGGCATTTGATATATCCGGGATATCCGCCGCAAAAACATTTGGCAGAAAAGAAATGATGAATACAACAAGAATTGCTATTTTCTTTTTCAAAAAAATCACCTCTTAAATCAATCCTCTGTTATCATAAAGGAAATACTGGGCATCTGCCCTGAATGCACGGTTAGAATTTTAGAACAGTGTCCTCCGTAATCAACATAGCTTTTGAGTTTTTCTGCCCAGTCAGTATTTTGAGTCACTTTTACTTCTTTTTTTGTATATTCAATTTCATATCCTCTGAAACCGTTAACAGGATAATTAACCGATAAAAATCTTCTATACTCCCCTGTATTGCCGTTGCTGCTATCATAACTGTTTTCTCTTAGATTCTGCGTTGTTATAACTGCTATATCATCCTGTATGCTGTATACATATCCAAGTGTAAATTTTCTGTCAGCCGAATATCCTGCCGGATCATAAGGAGCTCTTGTACATGCATAGTTAAGTCCGAAAGGATTTGTCTTTTCATTCCTGTAATCTGTTGAATACTCTCCCGTGCTTTCAAGTATTTTCCCTTCGCTTGCCCGGTACAGTATTGCGATTTTTGTCGGATATTGGATGTCTGTATTATATGTGTATTTAATTATATCCCCTTTTTCTACCGCGTAATATTTTACATTATCCTCAGAGTATATATCGTAAAAAGAAGTTGCCATCAAGGCAGGATTACATATTTCACCGGTATTTGTCTCACCGGCTCCGTCAACAGCATATATAGTTGCGGCAGCCATATCCCTATCCGGCCAGCATCTGTATCCGTCAAGTGTTACTGTTACCTCATCGTCCGGTGTAAGTCCCATATTAACATCGGTCACTATAAAATAGCTTGTATCCTCGTAACTTATACTCTTTCCTATATCCCGTTTATAATCGACCCATTTGGCATATATACTGTTTTCATTGATGCCGTAGGCTATAATATTTCCTCTTGTCTGCCCATTACTTGGAAATATGCTCATATCATGCACTACATATTTCGTATTGTCTTTTATGTAATTTGTATTTTTAGGAGCCTGCCAAACTATACTTTGCGGGTTCATCCACACTTTTTCTGTTATTACACACAGTGTACTGTTCCTTCTGGACTGCGGCAAAGAGGATTCTGCTGTGTCTGTATTATCATAAATCACCTGAAGCCTTTTTTCGCCGGTATGAGTATAATATGGAAGTTCAACCATAGATATTTTACCTTGTGAGTTAATATTTACCGCTAAAATCCCAACATAATTTTTGATCTCCTCATAAAGCTTTTCAGGATTTATTTTAATATAATCCTCACGTTTCAGTTCCAACTGACTTCCAAACGTAACCTTTTCATCAATTTCATATTTTGTAAGCGTCCCGTTTTCATTTATAAGCTTCAAATAATATTTCCCTTCATAATCATCCATCATAAGACCTATATTATAGCCTACAGTTAGGTCATAATAGCTGTCCGTAAGATTTTGTGCCCATATAACCTCTTCGCGGCTATTCAATATCAATGTGAATTTATCTCTCAGACGAAAATCAGCGCCGTTTGCAGCTTTACTGAGTTCCGGAGCAATAACATACTTTTCCTCGCCGGAAGATATTATTGTGCGTTCGAAATCGTCTTTATCAATTGAATTTACAGTAAACTCTTCAACACGTTTGTCACTGTAATACATCTTAATATACCTGTTGCCTGTCTTGTAAAAATCTATCGCTCCGAGCATGAGTATATCTTTAAATTCTATTATTTCACCATCGCTGTTTATTATATCCGCTTCACCCTCCGATAAAATTTCCTCAAGCTCCAGCAATACATCGTCAGTTTCGGAAGACGAATCCTTTGCTCCGTTATAAATTAAATATTTATCATAATCTATGCTCTCTATATACCAAGATGTGTAGTTTTCAATAATTATACAATCATATTTACCGTTTTTTTGGGTTTTTGCCACCCTTATGCTTCCCCTGTCAAAAATAAAATCTTCTTTTGAAAAGCTTGGTCTGTATTCTCCGTTATAGATCATCCTTGCCCCTGCGTCGAGATTCAAGATACGGGTTCTCCCGTCGCTGTAATATGAAATTTTGCCGGAATCATAATCTTCAAAATCCTGAGGGGCTATGCTGATGCTTTCATCCTTCTCCACCACCGCACATACCAGTTCGTCTTCTGTATCGTTATCTATAGAATAATATGCAATTACTTGCTTTGCGGTATTTTCTCTCATCTTGCGCATCTGTTCCTTGGTAGTATAGAGAATTTTATCTCCGATTTTTACACTGTTTTTTGGAATATCGCTCTCTCCGTCAAGGGCATAAATTCCGTTATCCATCACAATACCCTCTATATAATCAAGCTTTAGAAACTTATTTAAAAATGTCTGCGAGGAATCGGGGGCAAGACCTATTGCATCTGCTGAAAAGCTTTCAATTTCAAAGCAGAAATTATCAAAACAATTGTAAATTATTCTTGCCGTATCGGCAACCGAAGCGTCGTCATATACAGCGTTTTCCACACCCTTCAAAATACCCATGCTGACGGCAAGGCTTAAATATCCGTTTGGATATCCTCCCTCCGCCTCAGCATAATTTTTATAGCCCATTAGTGTAAGAAGTGTTTTTACAACCTGAATAACCGTTACGTTTTCTTCCGGCTTAAAGCTTCCTCTGCCTACACCCTCAAAAATGCCTATTCTTACCCCATACATTACGGCGTCATAATATTCACTTTCTGAGGTAACGTCCCAAAACAAGGAAATTTCCTTAACGTCTCCTTCATCAGTAATAAGTTGGTCGTCCGAAACAAATTCACCAAAAAAGTTCTCTTCCCAGGTCGGTTCATCCTCGCCTGCATCCTTAAACAGCATGTTATACATAGATAGGGCAAAATCGCCTCTGGTGATTGTATCTTCAGGCGTGGTATATTCCAATATACCAAGACCGGCAATCACTTCCAAGGCAATATCCGAACCGTAGCTTTGTTCCGCATTGCCTATAACAGACGATGAAACTATACACGACAAGGCAATAATAAATGCAATAATTCTTTTCATGGCTATCATTAACTCCTTTCTTACTAATTCAACGCCTGTAAAACTTCATAGATAAGCTTTGCCGCCTGGGCCCTTGTGCAGTCTTCATGTCCTCTGAAAGTATTGTCAGGAAAACCGTTTATGATTCCCGCTCCCGCAAGATAGTTAACCGCCTCTTTTGCATAATCTTCGGTTTCATCGCTAAAGTTCACTTCAATTTTTTCATCTACTGTTCTTTTTATATAATTAAGTGTATTCATAATTATAACCGCAATATCCTGGCGTTTTATAGGAACACCGACTCCAAAGCTGTCTTCTCCTATACCCTTTACAATACCCGCGTCCTTTGCCGACTGCACATATCCCGCATAATATGAATCGGCGACAACATCAATAAATTCCGGTTCCTCAGATGATTCCTGTATTCTAAATGCTCTCATAACCATAACTGTAAACTGTTCCCTTGTTACCTTTCCCATAGGGTCAAATTGAGTTGCTGATATTCCGTTAATCGTCCCGGAATTATAAAGGTTTAAAATAGCTTCCTGTGCCCATGGAACAGAATCCAGGTCACTGAATGGATTTATATTTTCTTTTATATCATCTTGTGTATTATTTTGAACTGCCGAAACCGACGGCAGCTTTGTAGTGTTATTTTTATTGTCTGAACTACTGCTGCTGTTTCCGGAGTTTGAACTGCCTTGTGTACCGCTTGTTTTGTAATTTTTAATATATTCTTCAATATCCTTGGAGGTTTTTAAATTTTCTTTAAGAAGATCGGTTTGTAAAAGGGTTTTATTCTTGTCGCTCATAGAAAGATATGCAGATATATCAATTCCAAGTCTTTTTGCGTTCTCGCTTGTAAGAACCCTGCTAATATGGCCGCTTCCTCCTGTTACCGGATCGTATATTGCATATACAAATGCACTTTCCGCAAAAGCATCCTCAAGATCTGATACACCGGTTAAATTTTTTCCGGTAAGGCTGTTCATAAAAGCCTGCTTATCCTTTATTATTTCAGAATACGCTTTATAAATGCTTACACCGTCTTTGTCAATCTGTGAAAAATCAATATATTCCGGATATAAAAATTCACCGTTCTTTGTAAGCAATCCAATTTTTCCCTGATTAAAACATTCAACAATAACAAGCTGTTTTAACCTTTTTAAACTGCCGTTAACATCATTTTCATCTATAAATCCCTCTGAATTTCTGTTTGCCTCTATAATTTTGGCAAATTTGCCTTTATCCAGCTCTTCATAACCAAAGCCCGTTAAGGAAAGTATATTTTCATTATTAACAATAACTTCCGGGAGATCAGTCGCGTCTGCTTGCTTTAATTCTTTGAGCGCAATCTTTACAGTATCGGGGTCAGCCGCAAATGCCGAAAGGCTTAACGCCTCAGAATAATCATCGCCCGATACATAAAGAGTATATGTTCCGGTATCGTTTACACCATCAAAATAAACAGGCGCCTGAATAGAAAATGCACCGTTGTCTCCTGTTATAAGCTCCGCTTGATATTGTAATGCGCCGGGATCTCCGGCATCGGAGAACCCCTTTCCCGGATTAAAAATAATTATATTCACTCTTTGCCCCTGTCTGCCCGATTCAACCGTGCCGGCAATATTAAATATATACTCACCGCTTTGCGAAATCGAAACATAAAACTCTGGCGCTGCCGCCGCAAATGCTCCCGTACAGCATACCGATGATAATATAACGCTCAGAGCTGCTGTTATTACTCTTTTCATATCTACATATCCGCTCCTTTCAAATTTTAAATAAACACTCTCTGATCAGCCGGCAAAAATACTGCCCTTACCGTTTTCATATATTTTTATCTGTGTTGAATCGTGCTTTGAATATGAATCAATGTAATCAATAATTTTTTCATTATTTTTGTATAACATAATTCTCATACCTTCCTCGCACGGATACGCGCCAACGGTTATATTAAATTTTTCTCCCAGCGGAAGTTCTGTATTTTCTTTGGATATTATACATGAATTCCCCTCTTTTGTAACTCGGTTTAGAACTATCTTCTCATTTGTGACCTTAATTCTGTATTCATTTTCCTCGTCACACCGCAGCGCTATATCCTGGCCATTCAAAACCGCGTCGAATTTAAGCACTTCATTGCCGTTAAGCCCGTTTATACTTGTAACTCCGTTATCATTTTTTATATCAAGATTTTCAATAGAATCTACCAATACCGGAGTAACCGCTTCCAGTTTTCCTGTAACAATACTCTGGCTAAACTCTCCAACACTGTCTGCTCCCATGATTTCAAGAGGAAGTCCCGATGTATCATTAAAGTTTTCAAACTGCAGTCCTCCTTCATCAGTAATGAGGCCGCTGTCATCATATTCATTCAGCACATCATGGCCATTAACCCTGAATATCGTTTTTATACCTTCCTTATACGGTACACAGCCAACTTCAATATCATTCCATTCCCCCGCTTTCAGATAAAGGTTTTCTACGGTTTTTAATATACCTCCTTTTCCTCCCTTATAACGCTGATATTCCACAAGCCCGGGTTTTATAATAATCGTATACCCGTCGCCGCCTGCTCCCCCCTGCCAGATTATGCCCATCTGCTTTAAACGAAGCGTTACGGCAATCATCGTGTAATCTTTATCCGGTTTCATCTTAAATGTAAGGACTTCATAGGCGGGAATAACGCTGTCCATGTAAGCTAACCTGTTTTTTAACGTAAGAACTCCGTCTTTTATTTCAGATTCCCTACCCTGATAACGCCATGTTTCATTTCTAAGACCGTAATCAAGATTTTCATACCCTGCGTTTCTGTTGGCGTTTAGTTCAACACGTGCTTGAGCAAGCATTTCAACACAGTTATCAACGGTGGCCTGCGTTAAATATTTGGTTCTCTGAACACTTAAAGCTTCATTCAATGCTGCTTCATATTTATCCAATGTTTCCTGAGAGCACTGACCCATATCATTTCCTACGCTTAATTCCGCCATAGTCTCTTTGGCAATTTCAATCTCTTCATTCAGATACAGCTTGTTAGTTTCGTCATATGAAGATGTTACAAGCCTGTATGCTTCGCCCCGGCTTTGAACATTTTCAAAACATTCCTTTGAAGAATCCATTCCCACAACATTCCAGTAATATACCCTTTTACCGGGCTTTAAAACGTTGTTAAGCGTAACAAAATTATATCTGGCCGTTTCGGTATAAACAACATTTTTCATTTCGGCGTCGGTTGCCAGTGTAAAGATGTATTTGTCACAGATATTATCGTTCTCCCAACGGAATGTAATCCTTGATGATGAAACACCCTCGCTTCCGTTCGCGGGCGCATATTTTACTATATCTTTTTTTTCAATTCTATCCCACATCTCTTTGCTTATTCCGATTTTATCCATATCTATATCCAAAAGTCCCGGCAAAACCTTTGCAGTTTCGGAATTTTCGTTTATTTCATAATTTTTCTTTTGATAATCCTTAAAGCCCGCATCCTCCCCGCTTACATAACTTAAATTTCCAACCGCCTCGTTCCCTCTTGCTATTGCCGCGTCGGTTATGCTAACCGTACTGTTGACAAGAAGGTTATTATTGATTTTATTTCCTGTATTTCCGAGAGTTATAACATCCATCATATTTTCCATTTGATATTTTTGATATGCCGGATATTTCTTTAAATATTCCTCTGCTTCAATAATATATGGCTTTCTGTTTTCATTTATATAGAATCCCAGCTGCGGCCCTACAGGGCAATTTATAAACATATTGTTTTCAACCGTTGAATAATCTCCTCCGCCAAGAAATAAACCCTTTATACAGTTGTCAAATATATTATGATGTATATTCCATTCACATAAACCGTCATCCATATATAATCCGCACACCATATCTCCAATTGAGGTGTCTGTCATTCTTAAATCATGATAATAGTTGTAGGCAAACTCCGTTCCCCTTCTTATAGCGCTTCTTCCTTCATAAACTCCCCCGGCGTCATGCACGTCCTTTAAAATTTCATAAATCTCATTATACATAATTTTGTGGTCGTTTCCATAGGTTTGAATACCATTTCCCGGTGCGTCATGAATAGTATTGTTATAAACTTCACAGCCAACTCCGGCTACATCTATTGCAGGAGCATAGTTTTTCCAGTCAAGCGCAAATCTTGTAATATAATTATTGGTTACCTTAATATTTCCCGGTGTGAGCTTATAATAATCTCCGCCGGCAAGAGTCACCGCTCCTGCTCCTATATCGCTCATAATACATGAATCCACCCGAATATCCGAAGACGGAACCGCTTTATCAAAATCATATTTCATATTGGAGGACTGTGCATCGTATACAGCATTTTTTCCCATTTCATCAAATACGCAGTTTGTTATATTTATATTGTTGCATCCTGTGATTTGAATTGCTATATTGGTCCTTTCAAAGGATATGCCGTCAAAATTCACATATGAGGCTCCGTTAAGATTAAACATAGGAGCAGTAAGTGTTGCGATCTCCAGACGTTCGTTGGAAAGCTTATGCTCCGGATAATAATAAAGCTTCATTGTTTCGGAATTTATGTACCATTCACCCGGATAATTAAGTTCCTCCAAAAAATTCTGCAAAAAATATCTTCTGTCACTTCCACTGATTGTATAATTTGAACTAATCTGTATTGTTCTTTCCTTAACGTTGATACTCTGCAGATATATTCTGTCAAGACTATACTGGCTTGATAAAAATCCCGACAAATGTATTTCAGATGCTTTTGCCGTTCCCCATCTTATTATATCAGTTCCCGCGGGCCGGAAAATAGAATTGTTTTTATCCACTAATTCCGCAATCTTCTCATACCCTACATCCGGCCATCGGGCAAGCGTCTGCCGTTCTCCGTCAAGATACAAAAGATAATAATTTGCACCCGTCGCTCCCATCTTGCCTGTTGGTAATCTCGGAACTGTTGTTATCCCATACTGCTTCAAATCAAGCTCGCCGACCTTATCTCTTACATTCTCCTGAAGTCTTTCATAAATGTCCATATCGGTAATCTCTGTAAATTTATCGATATCCAAGACTATCCCCGATGTAAAAACCGGTTTTTCACCATCTGCGGCCTTAAAGGTAACAGGTCCCTCTTTTGTTCCGCTGTTTATTGAATTTACTGATATACTTTTTGTTATCCTGTATTCTCCGCCTGAAAATATAACGTCAATTGGAGTTTTATTGTTTTCATTTTTTATTTTTTCTATAGTCACCACAGCGCCGCTCACCGTTTTTAGCGGCATTTGAGCTGTTCCGGGATTTCTATCGTCTCCCTCGGGTGAAACATAGAGTACCGTTTTCGCCTGCTCGGCAACGCATACCCCGCTGACAAAAGGTATTATAGCAAAAATCACCAAAACCAGCGAAATAAATCTTTTCATGGCAATCCTCCCTTATTCTTTACCTGTATATCCTACGGTAAGCTTATATGACAATGGCTTTAGTCCCTGCAAACTGTCCATTATGCATACCGATATTGTATCCTGCCTCTGCATATATGGAAGCGCATAGTTTTCTTGGGGGTCATTTATCATAACTTGTTTTAACATTCCATCATTATATACTCCTATAACCACCTTACAGCTTTCACCGCTTATACCTTCTATTCTGAATTTTTTAGCTTTCTCAATATTTTGAACGTTTCTTCCTTCTGATGTTTTAAACAATATTTTTTCTGCATTTACGGGCATATTAGCAGTGAATTTGTACTCTTGCGATAAAACAAAAGTATCTTTTCCGGTGACCGCTTTCACCTGCCATATATAATACTCCGCTTCACCTATATCGGTTAAGGTGCAGTAAGTATTTCTTGTTGTTACCTCATCCAGCTTAGTGCCGTTATTATCTTTTAAAGTCAATACATATTCCTTCGCTCCCGGCATAAGCTCCCATCCAAATTCTATTTTTTCCGCGGAAAGATAACTTTCTTCATCTTTAGGATATCTTAACCGCAATTGTGTCCCTATGCCGCTGTAATTAAAGTTTTGAAGGTTTATCCCTTTGTCTGCAAGAGCCTGGTTTATATCTGTATATATCACATTATTGCTGTATTGAGAATTGATTTCATTTTCATTTCCGCTTGCAGCTCCTTCCGAAGGTACGGCTCCCACATAAATATTGTTAGCTACATTGTTGTTATGAGGCTGTGTTGTATAAGTTTCTTCATTGATAATATTTAAAAGATACGGATATTCTGTAAGATATATGGGATATTCTTCAAAATATTCAATGGCGGCCTGCACCAATGTATCATCATTGAATTGGAGATCCTGTGCGCCTCCTATCCTTATTCCCGATACACTGCAATTTTCAATAACATTATCATGTATATTCGAATTGGAGCCTGCCCCGATAAATATTCCTCTCACGGCATTTTTTATATAATTATGATGAATATGGCTCCCGCTGAGTCTGTCATCCATATAAATTCCCGTCTGAAAAGAGCTTCTCCACGAGGAAAGCATATCGGCGTCGGTAATGAGGGCATTTTCTATGTAATTATACGCTATTTCATTATCTACCCATGTAAAATCACGCCCTGCATATATTGCACCGCAGTCGCCGGTTTCACGGCAGGCTTCTGTAATATAATTATAGAGAATTTTGTTTTTTGAACCGGAAAATCCAATACACATATGCGGACTGTTGCGTATTGTATTATATGATACGGTATTACCCACTCCATTAACCTTGATCGCAGGCGAATAAGCCCTGGCAAAGGTCGCAATATTGTTAAACACATTTTGTGAAATCTCATTTTCCGATTCCGTAAGCGTTCCCCTGTCGCCTCCGGTTATATCTATACCTATATAACTGATATTTTCAAAATAATTATTTTTTATATCTGCATTTCTTATCTCTGTATTGGCGTCACTTATTACAGCAGCCTTTCCGATATTTACAAATTCACAGTCCTGAATTGTAAGCCCGTCACATTCGCTTATTTGTATAGCTTCCCCGGCAATATTTTTAAAGGTTATGCCGCTTATAACAAGGTTGTCGGTATTGGAAAGAGAAAGTAAATTTATTTGCGCCCTTGAAATTTCAAGACCATTATTATTTTTCGGATAATAATAAGCTGTTCCATTCTCCGCGCACCATTCGCCCGGAACGTCAATTTCCTCCAATACATTCAAAAGCTTAAGCCTGTCTTCCTCCTTAAGGGTTGCTTTAGTATTCATAATAAGCTTTTTATTAAGACTATCGCTGGCAACATCTTTCAGCCTATAGTATGACCACATCCATTCAAGATATCCCTCGACATATACGTCTGCATCACTCCAGTGCTCCGCACGCGGCAGGCTTATGTGATACGTTTTCAAAACAGAGTTATCTGCCTGTATAGTTTCGCTGACCTTTTCAAAATCACTGTTATTCAGTGTTATAAAACCGTCATTGGGGTATGAACATATCTTTTCCTCATCATCGGCATTATAAAGGCAAAATCCTTTATACATTGAACCTCTGAGAGGGTCCTGATACCGTACCGGGACATATTTATCCAAATCTATTGCAACAACGCTGTTCTTTACACTTTCCGAAAGCCGATTTTTTATATTTGTATCAATAGGTTTTATACTCTGCTGTCCTACTGTTTCTGCTGTGGTAAAAACCGTGGCGTCGCTGCCGTTTATTTCAAGGCTGTAATTAATTGCGTCAATAACAAAAGGCTCAAAAAATCTATATATGCCATCCGAAAAATTTACTTTCACACTGCCGCCGAAACCCATATCGTTTATTTTATATAACATCTCCGATAATCTTTTAATTGTTTGAATCGGCAAGCCTTGGCCTCCGCTGTTGTAATCATTCCCGTTGGGAGAAATATATATATCGATATTTTGATTTTGGGAAATATTTGCATAAAAAGCGTTATCACATCTGTAAGGCTCGATGTATAGTCCGTCGTCGGACTGCATATTTGCGAAATCTATTGTATAGTCCTTACCGGAAAGGGTTGTACCGGTGGTAAAGGATATTTTTCTGCCATTGCAGCTTAAATTGCTTATTGCCGCCTCTTCTCCGCTGTCTGCAAGATACACGCTTATCTGCGAAAGGGCGTCTGTATTTATATCTGTATTAATATAAAACGATATATTCGTGCCCTCTATTTCAGGTTCTCCCAATATCTTTGGTAATGTATAAAAACCCGCTCTGTAGCTTGTAAGGTCTATATAGTCAGCTAAATCTTCTTCCTTAGTGTGATATGATTTTACAGCAACAGAAGTATAGACCTTACTATCCGACGGATTTTCACTGTATGAAGAAGTTTTTTTCACCTCTGCGCCGCTTTGCATATCATATGCCCAACAGGAAAAATTCCCGTTTGCTGTATTTCCGTTTAAAACCGAATTATATTTTTTGCTTACAGACATTATTTCATAAAAACCATTTTCATTCTTCTCAAAATTATCAAAGCTTCCATATCCGAAACCGCTGTATTGCCTTCCGGTAAATGTCCATCCCCTTAACCCTGAAAATTCTGCCGCGGACGGTATATTCTGCTCATTTGTCTTTCTGAAGCTTATAAAAGAAACCACCTGGGCGTCAACCAAATTATTTGTCGCCTGTGCGCCTATAAGCATATTTTTTTTAATAACCGGACTCAGTATCCTCAAATACCTATCTGAATCGTCTCCGCAGATCGAAAATTCTATATCTTCGCTCTCGCTGTAGCCTTTAAGACTCGTATTTTCACTGAAAGAAAAATATCCTGTTCCATCAGGGCTTACATCACCCAATGCCCAATCATCAAAATTTTCTGTTACAAGCTCTTTATCTACAGTAGTATAAATAACTGTTTTTAAATCGGAAATGCTAAGAGTATAATTCTCCTTTTCTTTTAATTCGCCAAATTTTAAAACAACTGTATTGTCATCTTCAATGTTTTTGAGAACTCCTCCCTCCGGTTCTTCTCCCAGAGAATCGCAAAAGGTTATATCCTGCATAAGTTCATTGTTTGGTATGCCGTTAAAAACAATTTTTATTTCCCCTTGATTTACTCCAATATGTCTTCTTCCATCAACAAATTCTGTACTTGGTATAGTATATAAAAACGAAAGTTCTGTTTCACCGTAAACAACCCTTCCGGCGCCGATTATTTGAAATGTCAACACAAAAAGCAAAATTACAGATAAAAATTTTTTCATAATATATATAAACCCCTTTCATTATTGTAAGATTGCTTATTTCCTCCTGATAATATATGGTCTATTCAATATTCTTAACTGTTTCCTTATACAAGGTTTTAAGCTCCGGATTCCTGCTGAGCGCGTAAACTTTTATAAATGCGGCGTCTTGTGCATTTTCAAAGCTATACTCAACCGATGTACTGTCCGACGGCGCAACACTATAGACATCAAAATTTGACGCTATAAGTCTTTTATCTTTATTAAAAACAGCCACTGTAACAAGCGTCTCCACAGCCCGGTCTTCCATATTATTTACAAGCTCTGCAGAACAGCTGAGCCCTGTTTCGTTTATGGTATAATTTAATTTGTTTATAGAGAATATATCACAGAGCATAAAATCATATTGCGCGTCTTTCTCAAAACTTATATCGGGCTTTGCAAGATTTTTTATATTTTTACTTATGATAAGACTGTAACTGTTTTTATAATCAAAATTATTTTTAAATTTCAGCATCATTTCATTACCGGTTATATTCATATCAAAATCAACAGTGCTGCCGTCGGGTGCATACAGCGTTATATCATTTTTATCTGCACTGACTGCGTTTTCAAAAAGTATGTTTAAATATGCATTTTCAAAGTCATTTGTAATTTCCACACTCTGCGTAATATCCTCTATTGTAAGGAGGTTGCGGAAAGTGTTATTTTCCTCGAAAACAAATCCGTCTATTGACTGTATTCCCGAAAAATCTGTTATATAATTTGCCTGATACCCTAAAGGTTCCAAAAGAGTTACAGTTATTAGTCTCTCGTCCTCATCATAAGAGGCATATGTCTCTATCTGCTCGCCGCTCTTTTCATCATATAACTTAATATTTTTTACAGTCTCAGTGTCAAGGTCTGTATTTATGTAATATTTTACTGTACCTTCATTCTGATTGTATTGGGGGCTTCCGATAAGATCCGGTATTGTGAACAGCCCGCATTTTATATATCCGATTCTGATTCCGTTTCCTTTATATCCCGGGTCTCCGTTGTTTGTATATGTCTGCGCTACTGAATACGTGTCGATTTGTGCTGCGTCTACGCTGTTATTCATTTCACCTTCAAAATACAGCTTCTTTCCGCCGAGCATATCATATGCGCCCGAATAATATTTGGTATTATAAAGCATAGACCCGGATTCGTTAACTCCGGCTTCTACAGTATCATATTTTTTAGCTGATAATTGTATTTGCATAAGCCCATCTTCATTTTTTACAAATTCTGATGTATTGGCAGCATTTATACCCTTATATCTGTCGGCAAAATAATAATGATGCATTCTTGAAAGGTTTCCGTTATATCCTTCCGCTTCTTGTATAATATCATATTCTATTATTGCCGCAAATTCACCCTCCGTGAATACCGGGTTATAAGCGGTTGCATTATGACCCATTGGGCCCCATCCTACCATAAGGTTTTTACCGTTGATATTTTCTATTAAATCTACATATTTTTTACCATTCTCTGTCTGACCTACTTTTACGCTTATGTCGCTCTCTTTGTCTCTTCCAATTTCAACTCCCTTTGTTCCGAGAGCAATTGCTGTACTTGCCTCGTCAGTATAATTTTCTTCTGTTCCTGCTGTAAAATCCGAAAAGTCCTCTTCAGCAAACAGTTTGGGTCGGGTTGTATATTTATATTCAACAGACTCGTCAAGAATCGAACCGTCTACACCTGTAAGCCCCGTTTCAATCCTTACGGTATAGTCCGTTTCCGGCAGAAGTTCTCCGAATTGCAATGTTACCGTATTTCCTTCAACGATCTTCAAAAGCCTTCCTTTTGGAGCTCTTCCGCCGCTATCGGTAATAGTTATAAAATCCGCCGTCTGCTCATCCACATCTTTATCAAAAACAAGCTTTATATATCCTTGATTCACACCAATATAATGTGCAAAGCCTATATAGCTTTCAACGCCGTTTTTTATAGATTGACGAAGTTTTGGATTAGGAATGGCATATTCGGATTGTATAAATTTAAGCTCATCTGCAGGATTATTGTGAATAATAACAAGGTTATCCTTCATTTCAATACCTTCCAGCGATTTTACTCCCTTTAAAACAATCTCATATTCACAGCCGTAATACATTTTTTCATTAATAACAATCGTCACCTTTTTATTGTCATATATGCAATCGAAAGATATTTCTCTGTTCTTCCTCTTATCAATTACACGGACTGTATCAAGAGATGCTTCGTCGAGCTCTACATTCGTATTAAAAGTAAGCGTTCTCGTTTCTCCGTTATAGTTATATGCGTCTTCAATCTGAGGGGATATAACTATATCAGCATCATTTTTGTGAGTAAAATCAATTTTCCCTGACATTTTAAACCCATCTGATGATTCTGCTTCATTTATATTAACACTGTAACTGTAACCATCGAAAATCTTATCAGTGACCGTCACCAAAATTTTTCTTGACTCCGCGTCATACGAAACCTGTCTTTCATAATTTCTGACTCCATCGGTAACGGTTATGCCTTCAAAAGAATCCGGATTCATATCGGTATTAACGCCAATGGTCATAGTATATGTATCTCCGTTATATTCCGGTTCTCCCCAAATTTCGGGCATTGTAAAAAATCCCGCCTTATAATATGTAAGCCCGATTTTATCCGAAATATAGCTGTCCTCCGACGGATACATTTTAACTGCGGCTGCATTCACTACTTTTGAATCATTCTTTGCAGCTGTTTTTGTCCCTGTTTCACTCACCTTTTCATCGCTGTTTTTATCCTCTGCGGTTATTCTCACTCTCGAAATTGCCTGGTTAGTATTATCGGGATTTATCACAGTATCATATTTTTCTGTTGTTACAAGGGTTTCATAAAATCCGTTTTCATTCTTTGTAAAGTTATTAAATTTCTGATGCCTTATTCCTTCGTGACTTACACCGCCGAAACACCAGCCCCACCAGCCGCCTACAGCGTTCATGGGGGCGTCCTTTCCATTCATTTCTTTAAAACCGGCCAACGAGACAACCTTAACATCTATCATGCCTCTTGATATATCATCAACCTCCGCGCCTATCATCAAATCCTTCCCTTTTTGTGAATTTGCCGCGGTCAGATATTTGTCTCCATCCTCAGTTTCCTCTATTTCAAACACCGCCGAAGCGTCCTTTTTTACTTTTAAATCGGGATTATCCGCAAACGACATATATCCTGTGCCGTCGGGAGTAACGTCTCCCAATTCCCAATCTTCAAAATCTTCCGATACTAAAAGTTTATTTCCGGTTTGAAATTTAATAATTTTTTCTGCGTCTATTCCGGTCTCTTCCGGAATGGTAAGTGTATATTCTTCATTTTCTTTAAGCTCTGCAAATTTCAAGCTGAGAATATTTTCATCAAGCGTCTTTATTACTCCGCCAACAGGCTCATATCCATCTGAACCGCAAAAGCTTATCTGCTCCAAATTTTGGGGTATTCCTTCAAAAACAACCCTTATCTCACCCTGGTTTGTTCCTATTATATTTCTTCCGCTTACCATTTCCACATTAGGAATTACATAGGAATATTTTACAGTTTCCTCCGCTTTTGCCGCCTGAATATTTAGACATAGCATTGATGACGCCAGAAACAGCGATAATATTTTCTTCATAACGTTTCCATTACCTTTCTGCCCGCAAATACATTTTATTTTTATCCTCTTATCTGCGGGCAGATAAGAGGATAGAGTGCTAATATACACTTGCAATAATATAATTTATTTTTTATAGCCTTAGTTTTTCATGTTCATATTTTTATGACGGGTTTTAATTCCAATTTTTCACTTGAAAATAACTGTTTGTTATTATATAATAAATATATAAGCCATTAAAGGAGATGACTGTTATGTTAAAAGCCGAGTTTCAAGTTAATTTTCCCGAATCAGAAAAATCACATACTTATATCCGCCGCCAGCATTTAAAAGCGCCGAATTTCAGACCGATCAACTGGCATGAAGACCTCGAACTCCTTTATATTTGCAGCGGAAGCGGAACTATTTACTCCCATTTAAATGAGTATCCTATTCATACAGGTGAAATATGCGTGTTTGATTCATTTGATCCGCACACTATCTCAACCGACAGCGAAATAAGGTTCCTTATACTAAATGTTAACGCCGAACTCTGCCGCGTAAACAGAATTGATATAAGCGAGCTTTCTTTTTGCACCATATTTACAGACAATCATATTGTATCGATGTTATACAAAATGCTTGGCGAATGCGATAACAGGCTGCCATATTGGAATTTGTCCGCCGATATATATGCTCTTGAAATTATTCTGCACCTGATGAAAAACCACCAAGCCTCATACAACAACATATCCGAATCAAAAAACAAATCATTCAGCAATATCCGCACTGCCCTTGGCTATATAACAGCAAATTACACAAATGCCATTACCCTTGATGACGTTGCGGCCCAAATAGGAGTAAACCCTGCTCATCTTGCACGAGAATTTAAAAAGTATACACACACAACTGTAATTTCTTATATAAATTCTCTGAGAATAAAACACGCCCAGGGGCTTATAGCTCAGAAAAAATATGCGATGAGTGAAATTGCCGAAAAATCCGGATTTAATAATCTTTCATATTTTTCCCGCGCTTTTCGGCAATACACCGGGTTTTCACCTTCAAAATATCTGCGTTCTTAAATTTTACTATACTGCAAATCTCTCTTTTTTCTTCATTGAACAGATTCTTTCATACCATGTGGCTTCATAGCATCATTCCATATAAAATATGAAAGTTTCCAATCAGGATTCATAGTATCGCTTATGTCAAAATGCATATTCACAGGGGTTTCATTTCCATTTGCCCGTATATATTGTACGCCGGTCAAACGGCCCTCGGGATTATAAAGAGCTACAAAAAGAATCGCATTTTCATCTGCAGATGTATTTTTTATAATCTTGCCTGTAACTGTAAAAGAATTGTTATTATAAAATAACGTTTCTTCGCCGAAAACATCTTTCACCGAAATTTCCTCAAAAGTATAATCAGGAGTATTACTCAACGTGTAAATATCTGAAAATTCCAAACCATCAGCTGATTTTACTTTTTTCGCCGATACTATATATTCGGTATCATCTTCAATATCTGAAATTTTAAATGAAACTTTTCTTGTCTTGGAGTCATACTGCAAATCGGAAACAGCCGCGCTCTTTTCACCGGAGCTGACCGAAATATTCTCCAAAGTCGCGGTATCAATGTCTGTATTAGCCGTAAAAGAGAACATTCCTGTTTGTTTATCATATTCTGCATCGCCTACAATACCGGGAATCATGTAAAATCCCGAATTTACCGATGTTATAAATTCTTCGGCGCCGGCTTTATAATTTCTAAGATAAGAAATGGAATTAATTCTTGCCGTATAGGTATTGCAGCTTAGCGTCTTTTCGGAATAGTTTTCTATCTCTCCCGTTTCATTTATAATCCCATTTGTACAGTCAAGAGTGAATTTGTCATTTTCACCCTCCACCGGAATAATATTTTCCGATACTGTAACCTCAGTAAATTTCTTATACCCGTTTTCAGTAATTTCCGATGAAAGATTAGGATAGGGAATACCCAAGTCATTATACAAATCAATTCCTACGCTGTCCCGCGCGAGAGAACCCAATCTCATTTGTCCAAGCTTTGGTGATTCGCCTATCCCATTCGCCTTAATTTGCGCCATGGTAACAATTTTTGATGCAGACATATATGGATAAACCGAGCCTACATTAAGGACAGATTCATCTGCGTCGGCAGTCACTTTAAGATATTTATCTCCATTTTCTTCCCCGATAAATACTTCGGTATCTAAATCCTTATTGTAAATATACAGGTTGGTATCCGGTTTTAACTGCTTTGCACTTCCTTTTTCAAATATTCCCAGACTCCCCGTTTCCCAGTCATCAAAATCCTCGTTTAAAAGGACTTTGGAAGCTGTGGTATACTTTTTTGTGACGCGCTTGGCAATTGCTTCCTTATCAACACTTTTTACAGTGGTAGGAATTGTTAATGTATATTCTTCATTTTCTTTAAGTTCTCCAAAGCTTACTATAACGGTCCTTCCACTTACGTCGGCACTATCTATCTCAGAAACTATTCCCCCGGCCGGCAAATTTCCGTTTGTATCTTTAAAAGTAATACCGGAAAGTGTATTTTTATCCAGCTCTTTATCAAAAACAATTTTAATTTTTTCCTGGTTAACTCCTATATGATTCATTAATGTATTCGTATATTCATTATACAGTTCCGGATCCGGCGTAAAATACATTATCTGCATTTCTTTAAATACATCGCCTTCATTATCGTTTATAATGTTCACCGGCTCTACAAATTTTACACCGTCTGCCGATTTCACTCCTGATAAATCAAGCTTTATATTATTCTGATAATATATATCTCCCTCAAGTGTTACGGTCATCTTACGCGAATCAGGATTATATGCGGCTTCGCAGCTTAATTCTGTATCTGTAGTCTCGTTAACAGCCTTTACAAAGTTTAAAGTCGATGCATCAATATCGGTATTTACTATAAATTCAGCTGTTTTTGAAGCGCTGTCATAAACAACTTCCCCAAGCGGCTCAGGAATGGTATAAAGTCCTGCTCTATAATAAGTAAGCATTATTTTAGCGTCTGTTTGTCCCTCTTGGTGATACATCTTAATAATAGAAGAGGTATGAATTTTACTGTCGCCGGCACTCTTATTAAATTTACTGTTACGCGAAACAACAGACGTATCTGTCAAATCATAAGCATCCACAATAAAATCGGCAGTTGTCTGAGTCTGTGAATCCTCCCTCAAAACAGTATTTATTTTTTTTGTTACTATCATAGTATTATAAAAACCGTCGTTATTTGCTGTAAATCCGTCAAGCTCAGAATATGACATTCCGGCATTGCCTTGACCTACAAAATTCCAGCCTTGGATTCCTCCGATACAATCATTACCACCTACATCACTGTATTTTATATCCGCAAATGACACTATGTATCCGTCGGTTATATTGTCTTCAAGGCGTGCACCTACTATAAGGTCACTGTTTAAAGATGTATTTTCAACTTCGATATATTTGTCAATATCTTCTTCTTTAACAGTAATTTTTCCTCCTGAAGGAGAGAGATAATAAAGAGACGGATTTTCATTAAATGAGGCTATCGCTCCTGTGCTCAGATCAATTTCTCCCGTGCTCCAGTCATCAAAATCTTCCTCAATCAAATCTTTTTTTATCGTCTCATATTCCACAGTCTCCTCGCCTGACGTCAAATAATATTTTGTATTTTCCTTTAGTTCCCCAAATTTCAAAATAACCGTTTGTCCGTTTTCATCGTTTTTGTCTATTGATTTAATAATTCCTCCCAACGGTTCAGTGCCATCCTCTTCTTTAAAATCAATATTGTTCAGCATTTCCTCTGTAACCGCACAGTTAAATACAACTTTGATTTGTCCCAGATTTACACCGATTTTGTTTCTGTTTGCAAATGTTGTGTTCGGTACGGTATAATCAAGAAGCCCGGGCTGCGTATCCGTTTGCCGCGGCGTTTCGGCATACACGGCTGCAGCTGTAAACATTGAAACCGCCAAAAGCAATGATAATAATTTTTTCATTTTCTTTCCCTCTTTCTTTATGTTTTTTCTATTTAAACCGTTTCCGGTTTTAACACAGACTTATAAAATTTTACACAACATTGTATTTTTACATAATACTGAACAATTATAATTTTATATTATCACATTGTTTTGTAATATTCAACCAATTATTTTGACATATATTTTAACTATTTTGATATTTTTGATAAGAGTATGTTCCGTTATTCAACAAGGATAAGAACAAAGTATAGCCGGCGCAGTTATATTCTTTTAGACCGTTGTGCCATTATTTCATTTTCACTTTACACTACTCATTTATTTGTGTTTTGCATAAACATTCTTTAATATATTAAAATTATATCAGCATATTAAACAAATTTCAATAAGTAATCATAGCACATACGTTAGTTTATCCGTACTTTTTTACATGAATAATGGACAAATCCTTAGTATTAATATAAAATAGATATATAATACAAAAATTCATAAAATGTATAATATTAATAAGGAGGAAATCATGCATGCGTTCAGGTAAATATCCACTGAAAAATCTTTACAATCTTAATCTTTCTGACAAGGCTCTTTGTGTAACCGAAATAGGGCACATCTCATTTGCTCCGGGCGAAAAAATGCTTCACTCATGTGTGCCGTACAGACAAACAGACATTTTAAACAATCAAGCAATATACTGCATTCACTTTGTGACGGCGGGAATATTTAAATGGCGTGACGGAAGCTTGCTTCAACCTGGAAGTATATTTGTTCATACTCAGGCATCGGACAATGATATAAGTTTTGGTGAATGTGATGGCTCACACTGCGAATTTGCCTTTATTAAAGTAACAGGATATTTAGCAAAGCAAATTCTGAAGAAATGCAATTTTCCAACTTCGACCTCAAATTATATTAATTATGATAATGGTGCTTTTATAGGAAAAATGATAATAAATTTGCTGTACAAAGACAATACTAGCTGCGATATTGATTTTTTACTTAAAGGGATTTTTTATACAATAATGTCATATTTTCGTCCAACGCCTCATACTTTGAACAATGATGTATTGCCCGCGTTTTCACATTCCGATATAAAGAACAAATACGTTCAAAAGGCTGTTAAATACATTGATGAACATTACTCTGAGAAAATATTACTAACCGATGTTGCCGCGGTTTTACACCTATCGCCCGATTACATAACCCAACTTTTTAAGAACAGTTTTGGCTGTTCTTTTCAGGAATATCTTATACTATACCGTTCTTCGATGGCAAAAACTCTGCTTTCCACAACAGATTATTCGGTAACAACGATTGCAAGTATGGTGGGTTATGCGGATCCACAGCATTTTTCACAAATTTTTAAAAAATGCATAGGCTATACCCCCACAATATACAGAAAAATTACTACGAAAGAATGATCGAATATATTTTAAACCGTTATAAAGCATTATTGTTCCTTAAGGAATTTAATAATGGCTTGTACCGTTATTCAACGAGGACAAGAGTAAAGCATAGCTAACGCTGTGATCAGCGGGAGATTGTACTCTCACTGATTACAGATATGCAGCCAGCTGCCGATAACGGCAGAGGACATCTTTGCTTAGGTTATAAAGAGCTCTAATAGATTTAGAAATCGTATTTTACATATATTTTCTCATTAAAAAGCAGCAAATGAACAAGCAGCCGCCTGATGGCAGCGGCTTGCCGCAAAATTTCATTTTAATTATTTTACCCCAGCTATTGACAAAGAGCCTTTTTTATACGATATGCAAATAAAAAACGATGTATTAAATTAATGCAATTTAAAGCATTGATTTAATACATCGGTCAACTTCAATAAGGGCTTGTCCCGTAATTCAATAAGGACATGAGCGAAACAGGCGATTCGTGAATCGCCCTGCACTTCTGCGCTGTAATCAGTGAGAGATTGTACTCTCACTGATTACAAATATGGGACCCGCCGCCGATAACGGCGGGGTACAACATGTGTGCGCAGTTATATTATCACAATATATTTGTTATTCTTCATTATTTTCGTCATCGTCGTCAAACTCAAGTGTAATCGCTTCATGACAATTGGGGCATATAATACCTTTATCATCCTCAAGCATATCAAAGTCAATCAAAACGTCTTCACCGCAGTTAGGACATTCAAGTTCAAAAAACTCATCGTCATCCTCATCGAAAAAATCATCGGCTTCGTCGTCATCATTTTCGTCATCAAGTTCCTCATCATAGATAAAGTCTTCAATATCCGCAAGATCGGAATCAATTTCATCAACTTTTTCTTCCAATTCATCATGCGCATCCATCAGATCATCCAATGACCCGGCCATTTCATCAATAACATCAATAAGCTTTAACAAAACCTTACCCTCAGCCGTTTCAGAGCTTATATTCAAGCCCTCAGCCAAACCTTTGATATAAGAAACCTTACTTGAAAGTGTATCCATTGTTTAACCCTCCTTAAAGCAGATAAGAATAAAATCAAACTCTTTCCATATATTCACCTGTTCTTGTGTCGACTCTTATTATATCATTTTCATCAACAAATAACGGGACTTGAATAACAGCGCCGGTTTCCAATGTAGCCGGCTTTGTCGCGCCCGTAGCCGTATTGCCCGCAAAACCCGGTTCTGTTTCGGTAATTGCAAGCTCAACAAAGGTAGGCGGTTCAATTCCGAACACATTGCCCTTATATGAAAGGATCATACAAGTCATATTTTCTTTTACAAATTTCAAAGAATCGCCGACCTCGTCTTTTCCGATAGGTACCATATCAAATGTTTCGGGATCCATGAAATAGTACAGATCGCCGTCATTATAAGAATATTCCATATTTTTCTTTTCTATTCTTGCTTGTTCAACCTTTTCCGTAGGTCTGAAAGTTTTTTCCACAACAGCGCCTGTCATAACATTTTTCAGCTTTGTTCTGACAAAAGCGGCGCCTTTACCCGGCTTAACATGTAAAAATTCAACTACCTGATATACATTACCCTCAAATTCAAAGGTAACCCCGTTTCTAAAATCGCTTGCTGTAATCATAACTATTTTCCTCCAATTATTTTTATTATGTGTAAGTCATCAAAAAAACTCACCGATCTGCGAACCGTTACAAACAAGAACGCAATATAAAATATTTGCACTTTATAAATACAACGCACAAATCCTTATTATATATTGTAATATATTTTTCTTAAAATTACAAGGGTTTTTTTAAATAATTAGTAAATTCTTTTCTGATTTTGTTAAATTTACCTGCTTTTCTGATGTAATTTGTACTAAATCTTCGATTCTCACACCGCCAAAATCCTCAATATAAATTCCCGGTTCAACCGATACAACATTGCCTGCTTCTAAAACGTCGCCGCTTTTTGGGGACAGAACAGGAAGCTCGTGTATTTCTATTCCAACGCTGTGACCGGTACTGTGGCCGAAATTTTTGCCGTACCCGCATTCCGTTATTATTTTTCTTGCCGCCATATCCGCGTCAGAGCATTTTATCCCGGCTTTTAATATATCGATTACGGCAAGCTGCGCCCTTAATACAATATCGTAAATTTCTTTTTGTTTTTCATCCGCTTTGCCTATTACGACCGTCCTTGTCATATCGGAACAATAACCGTCAAGTATGCAGCCGAAATCCATGGTTAACAGATCGCCTTTTTCGATAATCTTATCCGAAGCAGTACCGTGCGGCATTGCCGAACGCACTCCAGACGCGCATATCGTTTCAAAGGACAAAGCCGAGGCGCCGTTTTTGCGCATAAAAAATTCCAATTCCAATGCAATTTCTTTTTCGCTTCTTCCGGGTGTAATACGGTTTATGATGTAGCCAAATGCCTGATCGCCAAGCTGTTCTGCCTGTGCTATTTTTCCCATTTCATACTTATCTTTGACCATTCTCGGCTTTTTTATTATGGAAGCAAATGGTTTTAAAGTTTTTCCCGAATTTTTCAATCTTTCGTATTTTGCAACAGTTACACTGTCTTCCTCAAAACAGAGTGTTTTTTCCTTTAATGATCTTATGGTTTTGTCAATATCTCCGATATCTATTATTTCAAAATCAGGCGCTTGAATATGTGCCTGTATTGTATATCTCGAATCAGTAAAAAGCAGCTGGGCGCATTTTGTTATTATCAAAACCGCGTCCGGGGACGTAAAACCGCTGTAGTAAAATATATTCGGATATGATGTAATATAAACGATTTCATCATACGAGAAAAATTTTCTTAATTTATCACATCTATTCATGGCACAATTCCTCTAAAGCATATATATATCCGTTTGAACCAAGACCACAGATCTGACCTACGCACGCGGGCGCGGTAACGGAGCGGCGCCTGTATTCTTCTCTTTTATGAATATTGGAAATATGGACCTCAATAACCGGAAGCTTTATGCTGCTTATCGCGTCATGAATCGCATATGAATAATGGGTATAAGCTCCCGGATTGATTATGATACCGCTGCAGTCATTGATACTTCTGTGAATCGCGTTTATAATTTCGCCTTCAATGTTGCTTTGATAAAATTCCGTTTCAACATTCAGTTCGTCTGCCCTTTTTTTTATTTTATTACATATGTCTTCAAGGGTCTCATATCCATAAATTTCCGGTTCTCTCAATCCGAGCATATTGAGATTCGGACCGTTTATAATAAGTATTTTTTTTCTTTTCATGATTTTTGATTCCTTTCGTATTTTTCATCCAGTCTAAAGCTTCTCAATTTCGGCCATCAGCTCTTCGATTATATTTTGCTCACTGACCTTTTTTATAATATTTCCGTGGCTGAAAATAAGGGCCTCGCCTTTTCCGCCCGCTATTCCTATATCGGCTTCACGTGCTTCTCCCGGCCCGTTTACCGCACATCCCATAACGGCAACTGTAATATCTTTATCCATATTTTTCAGCCTTTCTTCAACCTCCGATGCAATTCTGATAAGGTCTATCTGTGTTCTTCCGCATGTCGGGCAGGATATGAATTTTACTCCTCCCTTTCTGAGATTTAAAAACTTCAAAATATCCTTGGCAGCATAAACCTCCTCCACCGGATCCGCGGTCAGAGATACTCTTATCGTATTTCCTATTCCCTGAGATAAAAGCGCTCCTATTCCTATTGATGATTTTATTAATCCGGTTTTTAGTGTCCCCGCTTCTGTGACTCCCACATGTGTGGGTATATCGGTAATACTATCAAGCAGCTGGTATGCCTTTATCGTTGTGGGTACGTCGGATGTTTTTATTGAGATAACAATGTCGGAAAAATTCAGTTCGTCAAGAATTTCAACGTGCCGCATTGCACTTTCCACAAGAGCTTTGGCAGTTGGGCTTTTATATTTATTCAGCAAATCTTTTTCCAGCGATCCGCCGTTTACGCCTATCCTTATCGGTATGCCTTTATCCTTTGCCATTTCCACAACTTGGCGGACTCTTTCCTTGTTTCCGATATTTCCGGGGTTTATCCTGATCTTATCCGCTCCGTTTTTCATACACTCAAGAGCAAGTCTATAATCAAAATGAATATCTGCAACAAGCGGGATATGGATGGCCTGTTTTATCTTTTTAAAAGCATGAGCAGCCTGCATATCGGGAACCGCGCATCGAATTATTTCGCACCCTGCCTCTTCCAGCTTTAAAATCTGCAAAATTGTAGCATCTGCATCACGGGTATCGGTATTTGTCATTGATTGTATCGATATCGGTGCATTTGCTCCGATAATAACTCCTCCGGCATTTACACTTCTTTTTTGTGACATTCGATCAATCCTTTCGGCGCTTTTATTCAATAACCGTCTCGGTCATTTAAAATGAATAGTTGTTTTTGTTAAATCAAACACAATCTCAATAAGGGCTTGCCCCGTCATCAAACAGGGACAAGAGCGCAGCTATACAGCGCTGTGATCGGCGGGAGATTGCACTCTCACACTGATTGCAGAAATGAAACCCACTGCCGACAAATGCGGGTGACATCTTTGCTTAAGTTATATACTATATTATTTTTATTATATACCATTAAATAGTCAAAATCAATATCCTACGAAAAAATATTAAATATCATTTATATCTTTTACTAAAGAAAATCAAAAAGATGCACTGATTTGTACATCTTTTATAATTTTACAGTATTCAAATTCAAATAGATATTTGGGTAGTTACTAACGCAGTGATTTCGGCATAACCTGACAACATCTGTTAAATCATATCCTTAAGCTTTTCATAAAGATTTTCACCCATTCTTTGATGACCGTATTCCGACGGATGCAGCAGATCATAACAAAGATACGAATTGTCCTTTAATATTTCCTCGCCTTTAATTAATATAACATTTTCCGATTTGATCTCTTCCACCGTTTCATTGAGTATTTTTACATAATCAATATGCTTATCTACACTGTCCTTGTCCAAACCAAAACCGAAAACACTCGGAAACGGTGTAATAACAAAAATTTTTTTATCCGGATTTGCTTTATATACTTCGTTTATTAAATAATGTACTCTTTTTTTAAATTCCTTTGTTTTGTTATTATACATATTTACTCCGAGCTCAAAAGTGGCAAAATCCCAATCCGCTTGTTTTATATAATTTGCCATTTCACGCTCACATTTACAGGATCCCGACATTCCCTTACACATCACGTCAACGCCTAACATCCTTGCGGCAACCTGTATATATGAATTTGATGTGTCATCTGTCCAACAGCCATGAGTAATGGAAGAACCGTATGCAAGCCATTTTTTTTCAGGCAGTTCATTGGACATCGGAGGGCGCACAAATCCGTCAAGGCCGTTTATATCATACAGTATGCAATTTGAATCGTTGCTTATATATATCCTCCAAAGAGAAACCGGGAATCTTCGGTTTAATTTTTCTAAAACTTCACTGCTTACTTTATCAAATGCAATATTTTTTTCAAGCTGCAATGTTGTTTTTACCCCGGCTTTTAATATATATTTCTTATAAACGATATCCCCCAAAAAAACGGTTATGGATACATTTTCTCTGACAGCCTCCATTGTAATCCATAAAACATTCGCATTTGTGACAAATCTTATCTCACAGCCTGTATTTGAACGGGATACATACGTCCCCGCTCCCTTTAATGTGTCTATGACCTCAAAGGGGAATCTGTAAAACATAATACCGCTTCTGTCAGGCGTAGAATGGATTTCTTCTACATTATGCAAATCTATATTTTTATAATTCATAATTTCAAGTCCTTTCTGATACTTGATCCATTTGTAATATATTAACAAATTACCGGATTTTCTGCAAAATCTATAAAAATGCCGCTGAAACGGCTGTCAATACATTTTCCGCTACCATATCCGATAAACATTTCATTCAATAAGGGCCGTCCGGTTATTAAACGATGGCAGGAGCGCAGCTATACAACGCTGTGATCATCAGGATATCATACTCTCACTGATTTGTGATTTTGCGCCCACCTCCGGCAAGCGGAGTGGGACAATGTGTGTGCGGTTGTATGCTTACCCCTTTTCCAACGTCAGCTTGAACATATCAATATACAAGCCCATAAAAAATATTTATTAAACAAACAGATCTTATCTTTTTTCAAAAACCGGAATTTTTTGTGTATTTACAGTAAACCAGCCTGAGTTTACTTTTTCTTTTGTCCAATAATCCACCCATTCGCCCTCCGGCAGGTAAACGCGCCTCTCATCCATCTCCGCAGTCAAAGGAGCGACAATAAGGTCATCACAGAATATATATTCATCATCAATGAAATAAGTTTCCTTATCATCCGTGTAATCTGCAACAAGAGCTCTTACAGGCGGTTTTCCGGTTGTTTTATATTCATCAAACGCCTTTTTCAGCATTGGAACCAGTGATTTCCTTATTTTTAAAAGCTCCTTGACTTCATCTTCACAATCAAACTCTTTCCAGGGGACTTGCGGGCAATACCATGCATTGATGAGACATTGAACAGAAAATACCGTTGTCTGCAATCTTCTCATTAAATCCTTTTTGTTTTTCGCGTCTCTGAGCTCCGGAGTCCACAATATGCCGGAAAATCCCGAATTTACAACGCCCCTTATAAAATCTTTATGGTCGTAAAGGTCACTGTATAATACAAAGGGATATGAAGCACATAATGCGCCTGCACTTCTCACCTCTGATAATGTCGGCGTGTTTTCAAGAGCTTTTAACATTGTCTGCATATAAAGCGTGCCAAACAGCTGATGATACTGTTCTCCGTCCATACCGGAAGGAAACTCGGTACAGTTGGGGAAACTCCAATCATGTACAAAATCACTGTTATCACATTCATCCAGCTTGAATCCGTCAATACCTTTATCCACAAGTGTTTCTTTGTGATGTTTGGCAAAAATGTCCCGGGCCTCTTCTGTTCCGAAATCAGGGATCAATCCCTGCCATACCTCATAATCACCGCTGTAATCATGCATTTGCTTATAGATCGGCGAAGCTGCGCTGATAAATGCATGTTCCCAAAGATTAATGTGGAAACCATTATCCTTCAAATATTTTATAACCTCGTCATGATTTGGATATCGTTCCTTATCCCAAACATAAGAGCAGGAATATGTACTTGACTGCCAGCCCGGCTCCAGCCCTATAATATCAACAGGTATATCATTTTCTCTGAAATATTTTGCCAATTCCATAACCTGGCTGCCGGTATTTCTGGCATATGCCCTGTATAAAACACCCAATCCCCATTCGGGCACATCGCATCCGCCTCCGGAAAATATATTATACTGCGAAACAATATCTAAAATATTTTTACCTTCAAATATGTATACATCAATGCCCTTTGCAACAGGTATTTCAACCGACATGGTCGTTGTTTCCTTCAGACCGCACTTTTTATACAGATCCTCCGCCGTTGCAATTATCGTATTATTTTCAACAGGCTCTCTTGACTTGTTTTTCCCGTATCCGCAGCAAACCTCAATATATCTTGCCGTATCAAAATACATCCCGTAGCCTTTGTTTGTAACAAAAAACGGGACAGGGGCATGAGAATCCCCGGTATTTGCAACAGGATCTGAATTTACCCTTAACTGTAATTTATGATTTTTATGATTGAATCCCTTTAACTGTAATCCGAAACCGAATACCTCCTCGCCGAATTCAAGCGGGAATTCAAGCAAGCAGCCTCTCGTTGTTTCTTTAAATTTAAAATTATTAACGTCATATTTAATATCTGTTTCCTTATAATCCAATCCCTTGCAGTAATTTGAAGGAACGATTTTTTCAGGTGTACCGAATGTAATTTTTTTCATTAATCAAAACCTCCCAAAATATCATAAGCATTTTAAAAACGAATATAGTCTGTCAGCAATTCTTTTATTTCCCATATCGGACGGATGCAGGCCATCCGGAACGTATATTTCTTTTATTCGGGCAATATTAGGCTGCAAGCCCGATACCGAATACAGATCAAGTACGGGAATACCGTAATTTTGTGCCGTTTCCCTTATTGCATCCACATATTCTCTCAATACTCTGCCTGTTTTTTCATTTTTCATATATTCATATTCTCTGTGAAGCGGCGTCATGATAACTATTTCCGACATCGGATATTTTTTTAAAAGTCCCGAAAACAAAACATTGCATGCACCGTAAAATGTATCGTTTGACTTATCTTCAACAGTTCCCAGCATTGCGTCACCGTGTCCATAGTCGTTTGTTCCTCCGAAAACGACCACTATATCGGCATCATCATCCATTTCCTCAAATCTGTCCGAAAACGCTTTTGCGGCAGTATCATTGGGGTCTGTCTGCCTTGCAAGTCTTGTTCCAGAAATTCCGTAATTTCTTACCAGCGACAGCCCGGACATTTCCTTTAATACATTTAAATATATTTTCTCCGGCGCCGATGCTCCGACTCCTTCGGTTATGCTGTCTCCCAAAAAATTAATTTTCTTCCCTTGTAATTCCATATTATACCTCACATTTTCCTGTCCAGATATTCATCTATTTTTTGCATATAGCATAAAACATCCTCCGGTTTTGACTGATACTCATACAAAATAAATGCATGGGCTTCGCCTTCTATCGACAAAAGCTCTATATCATTTCCTATATTTTTCATTTTTTCTGCATATTCCACCGACGTTTCATATGGAACAATCTCATCCTTGGTGCCATGTACCACGAGGAACGAAACATCCGACTTTTCAATATTGAACAGCGGAGAGTATTTTCTCCTGATATTTTCATCATCACAAATATATGCCCATTTTTCATCTACGCAATCGGTAACGGGATTACATGCAACAACAACCTTTGGCCGTACGGTTTTATCTTTTGAAAAAGCAAGGCACAAAACAAGATGCCCGCCTGCCGAGTCACCTATTGCAAACATTCTGTCAACATCGGCTTTTTTTATATTTTCTCGTATATATCTTACGGCGTCTTCACAATCCTCAACAATATCGGCAATGTCAACACCCTCAAGATTGATTGAACGGTATGTGATCTCTATTCCGATATATCCTCTTTTGGCATAATACGAGGCTTGATGCTTCATCCAGCTGCCCTGCCATTTATCGTCGGGCTGATTTTCCTTTTCCACCGCCGCCCAGCCTCCTCCGTGAACACACAAAGCAACAGCAGTTTTTTTTGTGCAGTTTTTTGAATAATAAACATTCATTGCAAGACGTACACCTGACGCTTTTTTATATATGATACTTTCGTCCGGCATTGTATAATCTTCCGGCATATATTTCATTATATTCCCTCACAATCTGATATTTTGTTTATTTTCATCCTTTTAAACACAACAATACGGATTGCAGCTATATCATCATACAATCCGTATATATAATTTAAGCTATGGGATCTCCGTTTTTATCAAATAAAGGCAATGAAGCGAGTACGGTTATATCCTTTCTTCTGATTGCATCGCCCTCGGCAAGAACAGCCATTTTACCAACGACTTCCCCTCCGGCTTCTCCGACAAGTTTTTCAAGCGCAGCCAAAGACTCTCCCGTACTTATAACATCATCCACGATTAGGCAGCGTTTTCCCTTCATTCTTTGTACCTCAGAGTCACCTATATATAATTTCTGTTCTTTATTCGTTGTAATGGAATGTACATTGACCTCCAGTATATTTTCCATATATACCTTCGGTGCTTTTCTGGCAATTATGTAATCGTTGTTTCCCGTTTGCTTTGCCATTTCATAAATCAACGGGATGCTTTTTGCTTCTGCTGTCACCATTATGTCAAATTCCGGCGCTTTTTTTATGAGCTCCTTTGCACAAGCCACAGTCAATTCAACATCGCCAAATATAATAAACGCAGCTATCTTTAAATTATCATTGACAGAAAACAGTCTTAAATCTCTTTCAAGTCCTGCAACGTTCATATGATAAAACTTATTCATTTTAAAAGACATCCTTTCAATTCGGTCAACATTATCATTCACACAGCTCCGATATCTGTGAGACAGTATCTGTGTCCTTATACTCTGTACACCGATACATTTGTTAATTTTACACTTTTTAGAAAATATTTTCAATAGTTTTTTAAAAAAAAGTTTTCAAAATATATATTTTACCCTTATACATATATAAATTTTGTGCAATCTTACGGGATATTTTTGCATAAATAATACCGCATAATCAAACGGTTCCTTATATGTTCCAAATGATAAATATATGATCAATAGGGATTAAAGCATTTGATTCTGCGGTATGTTTTATTTATATATTATTATCCGCGTTTTTGTCATCCGCGGTGTTTTCAGATTTCGGTGCTGCCGTTGCTTCATTATGCTCTGCATCTGTTTTAGTACCTGTTTCACCGACTTTATCTGCTGTTTCTTCCTTTTGTTCATTGTACTCATCCGTTTCGCCGGGATTTTTTTCTCCATTTCTGATTTTGTTTAATATCTTCATAAATTCCTTACCGGTAATAGTTTCTTTTTCAATCAAAAATTCGGAAATTTCATGCAATGCCTGCATATTATCCGTCAATAGCTTTTTAGCTTTTTCATATGCTTCTTTAAGTGTGCCTATTACTTCGTTATCAAGCTTGGTCAATGTTTCTTCCGAACAATTTGCAACATTTCTGCCTTCGAGATATCTGCTTTCCGTTGTCTCAAGCGCAGCCATTCCGAAAGTATCGCTCATACCATACTGTGCGATCATTGCCCTTGCCAGCTTACTTGCCCGTTCAATATCATTTGAAGCGCCTGTTGTTTTTACATTGAATACAATATCTTCCGCGGCCCTTCCGGCAACCAGCACGGTCAAATCATCCATGATCTCGTCCTTGCTCATCAGATATCTTTCTTCCTCCGGCGTTTGCATGGTATATCCCAAAGCGCCCATCGTTCTCGGAACGATCGTTATTTTCTGAACAGGATCGGTATTTTTTTGAAGCGCTGCGGCAAGTGCATGGCCTACCTCATGATATGCGACAATTTTCTTTTCTTTATCTGAGAGTATCCTGTCCTTTTTCTCTTTTCCCGCGATAATTATTTCGACCGCTTCCATCAGGTCTTCCTGTAAAACCTCGCTGCGTTTCATTTTTACGGCGCGAAGTGCAGCCTCGTTTACCATATTTGCAAGATCTGCCCCAACAGCCCCGCTTGTTGCCAATGCAATCTCATGAAGGTCTATCGACGGCGAAACTTTAACGTTTTTGATGTGGACCTTTAAAATATCTTCTCTTCCCTTCAGATCGGGTTTTTCTACAATGATCCTTCTGTCAAATCTTCCCGGCCTTAACAATGCCTTATCAAGGATTTCGGGTCTATTGGTCGCTGCAAGTATCACGACGCCCTTTGATGAGTCAAAGCCATCCATTTCCGCCAAAAGCTGATTGAGCGTCTGTTCGCGTTCGTCATTGGTTCCGCCGTAATGACCGTCACGGCTTTTTCCTATGGCATCTATTTCGTCTATAAATATAATACACGGAGCCTTTGACGCTGCCTGCTTAAACAGGTCTCTTACTCTGGATGCTCCGACGCCTACAAACATCTCCACAAAATCAGAGCCCGACAGCGAGAAAAACGGGACTTTTGCTTCTCCTGCCACTGCCTTTGCAAGCAATGTTTTACCCGTTCCCGGAGGCCCTACCAGCAAGGCGCCCTTGGGCTGTTTTGCTCCTATTGCGGTATATTTTGCGGGATTATGCAAAAAATCAACTATTTCGTCAAGGGATTCTTTTGCTTCCTCCTGACCTGCAACATCTGCAAATGTAACCCCGGTCTTATTTTCCACATAAACCTTTGCGTTGCTCTGTCCTACCGACATGAATCCTCCGCCGCCCATTTTCTTTGACATATACCTCATCACAATAGCAAAGAAAAGATACATCAAGGCAAACGGCAATATCCATGTCAGAAAAAAGTCAAGCAGCTCGTTATTTTTCGCCACCGGTCTTGTGTACTTGACATTATGATCATCCAAAAGCTGCAACAGTTCTCCGTCATTGAGATATCCGGTATAATAAATGATATCCTTTTGCATTAAATTTTGAGTTTTCATGCTTGCATCGAGGATATCATCAAAGCTGTCCGCTTCATTTACGGAATTTTCAAGCTCTTCTGACGCTTCCAGGCTTTCTTTTGTGAATATTGTGATCCTGTCTCCCGAAATTTCTACCGAATCGATTTCCCCATTTTCCAGCATTTCAATAAATTCACTGTAATATATTTCCTGTTCCCTCGGCGCCATGGCTGCGGAAAGAAGATAATTCAGCACAACAGTTGCCGCCAGTGAAATAATAATAAATATCAGAAACGGATTTTTGAATATATTGTTTTTATTTTTATTATTCTTGTTTTTATCATTATCCATTAAAATATTCTCCCGAACTGTATTTTCTGATAGGATACCATATTTTTGACAAAAAGTCAATCAGATATATATGTATACCGCAGAAAAATTACAATTTGTCTATAATTTATTAATAATTATTTCTGAAATAATACTCCATGAACAAATTATATCCGAAAATATTACAAAATTTGCAACAGGGCTGTCGCTTTTAGCGCAGACCGCCGTATACTGCGGCTGCAAACGAAACGACCCCATCAACGTACACAGAGTACGCCTTGTGGCAAGGGATTTACAGGCAAACCTTCGTTTCATCCGTTCTGCATCTAAAATCGAGCAGCCCTATACAATCCTTAATGCAACAGCCCTATGGATATAAATAAATCATATGTATACCGAAAACCTGCCGCTTTTATGCATCTCTTTTAACAATTACCTTTTTTGGGCATTTATCTGCACATTCACCGCAATTGATACACAGATCATAATCGATATGGGCAAGATTGTCGGTAACCTTTATGGCGCCTGCCAAACATACCTTCTCACAAATTTTACATCCTATACATCCTGCTTGACAATACTTTCCGGTAAGTGCGCCTTTTTCACTGTTTGAACAAAGTACAAGATACTTATTCTTCTTAGGTACAAGCTTTATAATATGCTTAGGGCATTTTTTTATACATATGCCGCATGCCCGGCATTTTTCTTCATTAACGACCGCAACCCCGTTTTCTATCGAAATCGCGTCAAACGGACATGCAATGGCACAGTTTCCGAATCCGAGACAGCCGTTCGGGCACTCCTTCGGGCCTCCCGCAAGCTTTGACGCCGCAAGACAGTCGTGTATTCCTTCGTATTCATATTTATCCGCGGCAATAGAGCAGTCTCCCCCACACATAACTTTTGCCGTCATGGGTTCAACCTTTTCCGCTTTTATACCCATGATTTTCCCTATCTTTTTGGCAACGGCGTCTCTACCTACACTGCATGCATTGATGGGAGCGTTTTCTTTAACAATTGCCGACGCATATGCCGAGCACCCTGTATATCCGCAGGCTCCGCAGTTTGCTCCCGGAAGGACATCCAATATTTTAGTTTCTCTCTCATCTGATTTTATTTCAAAAATTATTGATGCAAATGCAAGCAGGCAGCCGAATATTAATCCGGTTGCGCCGACAATCACCACCGCCGTGACAATATCTGATATATTCATTGATTACCTCCTAAAACCGACGTTTTTGCCGCTTCGGCAATACCTTCAGCCGGCAAGCCGTAATACGGAAAAAATATTATATTTTATTGAAAATCATCACACTATATCGAAAATCCGGAAAATCCCATAAATGCTATTGCCATCAATCCCGCAGTAACAAGAGCTATCGGAAATCCCCGAAAGCTTTTCGGGATATCCGCCTCGTCGATATTCTCTCTTATTCCCGCAAAAATCACGATAGCCATGGTAAATCCCAAAGCGGCAAAGGTTCCGTACAAAACCGACTGGATAAAATCATACCCGTTTTGTACGTTTAACAGCGCTACTCCCAAAACAGCGCAATTTGTCGTGATAAGCGGAAGATAAATTCCCAATGCATTATACAAAGACGGCATCGATTTTTTTACAAACATTTCAACAAACTGTACCAAACCTGCTATGATAAGTATAAAAACGATAGTCTGCAAATATTCAAAGCGGCTTCCCAGGATCAAATTCACAAGATATGTGATCGCAGAAGCTACCGCCATAACAAAGGTTACTGCCATTCCCATACCCGCAGCAGTATTGATTTTTTTTGAAACTCCCAAAAACGGGCAAATACCCAAAAATTTCACCATTACAAAATTCTGAGTAAACAATGCGCCAATAATTAAGGATAGATATTCCATTATTTATCTCCCGCCTTTCTTTTTGCAGCAATATGATTGATAAGCGCTATGAGCGATCCGAGAACTATAAATCCTCCCGGCGCCATTGTTACGATCGCAGGAGGTGTTATAATATCTCCGTAGACCTTTATATCAAACAAAGTCCCCGCTCCCAAAAATTCTCTTACGGCAGAGATCAGTATCAGGGCGCATGTAAATCCAAGCCCCATCCCCAGTCCGTCCAATGCCGATTTGCCAACGGTATTTTTTGAAGCAAAAGCTTCCGCTCTGGCAAGGATTATACAGTTTACAACTATCAGCGGGATAAAAATCCCCAGCTGATCCGCCAAAGACGGCAAAAATGCCTTTAACAGCAGATCAATAATTGTAACAAAGGTCGCTATGATCACTATGTACGCCGCAATCCTTACTTTTTCCGGGATCAATTTTCTCAAAAGTGAGATCAACACATTTGATGCGACCAAAACTGCCGTTGCAGACAATCCCATACCGATGCCGTTTTTAAGGCTTGTGGTCACGGCAAGGGTGGGACACATACCCAGAAGCTGTACAAAGGTCGGATTTTCATTTATTATGCCGTTTGCAATGACTTTTAAATTCTTGTTCATTTACTTATCCCCCTTTATCAGAATTACGGCGTCAATCGCAGTATTTACGCCGAGAGTTACGGCATTGGATGTAATTGTGGCGCTTGATATCGCATCGATTTCATTATCTTTTGCTCCGCTTTTTGAAACGGTTATCCCTTTGCTTTTTCCTATATACTGGTTTTTGAAATCATCCTCTACACATTTTGCGCCCAGGCCCGGCGTTTCCGACTGTGAGATTATGTCCACTCCGGTAACCTTCAGCTCCAAATCGACGCCCACCGTCATTGATATCGCGCCGCCGTATCCGTTGGGCGATACCATCACCGCATATCCGCATACATTTTTGTTTTCATCATTTCCCTCATAAACTGCCGTTACAATTTTATCCACGCTGTCATTTATTAAATTTTCATCGGAAAAGCCGCTTGCCGAAGGTAAAACCTCAAGCATTGCCTGCTGCTGCTTTTCGGCGGTGTTTTTTGCAATTACCGGTGCGGTCAGGGAATTTACAAATGCCAGGATCAATGCCGATACGGCGGTTATTGCACAAAGAGTAAATCCAACTTTAAATATATTTTTTATTTGATCTTTGTTTAACATTTTCCATCCTCTCTTTCCATTTAAGAAGAACCGATATTACTTTAACGGTTTTTGAAAGCCGAATTTCTTCGGTACCGTGTATCTGTCTATCAAAGGCGTTAATATATTCATCAGCAGGATCGAAAATGACACGCCCTCGGGATATCCCCCGAATCTTCTGATAACAAATGTCAGAATACCGCAGCCGACTCCGAATATTATCTGCCCTTTCAATGTAGTGGGGGTGGTAGTATAATCTGTCGCCATGAAAAACGCGCCCAGCATCAAGCCTCCCGAAAATACATGCAGCAAAGTAAACTGCAGCTGCGGCAGATCATATAAATTATTTCCGAACAAAAATGTCAATATCGCAAACACAAGTATGTAAGTTACAGGGATCCTCCAATTTATGACCCTTTTTATGATCAAATAAAGTCCTCCCAAAATAAGCATGGCATCCGATGTTTCACCTATTGAACCTCCTGTAATGCCCAGAAACGCCTTAGATAACGCCGGAAGCGTCCCTTCTGCCGACCCTTTTAAGATCGCAAGGGGAGTTGCTGAGGTGACGGCGTCCGCTCCCGTCAACGGCTGGACAAAGGCCGTCATAGCTCCTGCCCACGCAGCCAGCATAAAGCATCTTGCCGCCAATGCGGGATTTAAAAAGTTTTTGCCCAATCCGCCATAAAGCTGCTTTACTATTATTATGGCAAAAGCCGAACCCGCAACAACCATCCAAAGCGGTATCGTCGGCGGCATATTAAGCCCTATCAATAAACCTGTAACCACTGCCGACATATCCTTTACCGTTATGCTTTTATGCATAAACAATTCATACAAATATTCAAAAACAACACACGCTGCAATTGCGGTCAAAACGATCAATGCGGCGTTTAATCCAAAATAATATATTCCCATAAAAGTCGCGGGAAGCAATGCCACTATAACATCAAGCATAATATCCGCAACTGTTTCCTTTTGATGTATATGAGGCGAAGATGATACAATAAATCTATGTTCCATTACGCATTTCCTCCCTTAATCCTTATTTTTCCTTCTGTTCTCCGCTATCTGTTGCTTTGCCATTCTTATCGAATTAAGCGGGCTTTGCAATCCCGGGCACAGATATGAACAGATCCCGCATTCAATACAATCCATGACATTATATTTTTCCGCCATGTCAAGCTTTCCGGCTCTGACAAATTTATTAAGATACAACGGCATTAAGTTCATCGGACAATGCTCTATGCATTTTCCGCACCTGATACACGGTGTATTCTCATCATATGTATTGCCGTCATCAGACAAAGCTATCAGACCCGACGTTGTTTTTATCACAGGGACATCGGCTGAAAACTGCGCGATCCCCATCATCGGCCCGCCCATTATCAATTTTTTTACATCGCCTGTAAAGCCTCCGCATGCATCTATCAAAGCGGAAAACGGCATTCCAATCCTTACCTGAAGGTTTCCCGGATTTTTTATGCAGTCTCCCGACATTGTAACTATTCTTTCAATTAAAGGCATTCCCGTTCTGAATGCTTTTGATATCTGCACCACCGTATCTATGTTCAATACGACCGCCCCTACATCGGCGGGAAGCCCTCCCGACGGGACTTGTCTTTTTGTTATTGCGTAAATAAGCTGTTTTTCAGCTCCCTGGGGATACTTTGTTTTCAAGGGTACGATGGTTATATTTTCATCCGCACTTTTCTTCATGCTTTCGATCGCGTCAGGCTTGTTTGTTTCGATTCCCACGTATCCCTGTTCAAGACCCAATGCCTTCATTGCGATTTTAAGGCCGTCAATTATCTCCTCCGGCGTTTCAAGCATCCTTCTGTGATCGGATGTAAGATAGGGTTCACATTCCGCCCCGTTTACTATAATGTGCGTTATCTTTTTACCCTCCGGCGGACTTAGCTTAACATGTGTCGGGAATCCCGCGCCCCCCATTCCGACTACCCCTGACCGGCGGATAACCGAAATTATTTCCTTAGACGTCAGATTTTGGGGATCCCTCGGTCTGATATTCTCATCGGTCTCATACAAGCCGTCATTTTCAACCACAACCGAGGTCACCTTTATGCCCGACGGGTGATAACGCCGCTCAACAGCCTTTACCGTTCCCGATACAGAGCTGTGCAAAGGGACGCTTACAAACGCGTCGGTATTGTCGGCAATAACTGTACCGACTTTTACTTTGTCCCCGGGCTTCACAGTCTCCTTTAAGGGTGCGCCTATATGCTGCTGCAGCGGATAAATATGGATCGGGCTTCCATCAATCATCCTTATCGGTACCTTTTCGGTACGCTTTTTATTGTCATCAATATATAAACCGCCTTTAAATGTCTTCGCCATATATTTCATTCCTTTCATCAATCAATAATGTATCAAACCTTGACGTTTAACAATTCAGGCATAAATCTCAAAAATCAGCCAATACTTAATTTTTATTGAAATGTACATGTATTAATATAATTACACTCTTTGTTAAACAATTATTTTAATAATAACATAATTCTTGTTGTAAATCAAGACAAATAACAAAAAATACTATTTATTATAAAAATATTTTATATATTATTCACATATAAAAACTTTTATAAAAAAATAACAGCCCATTGATGCGCTTTCGATGATAATGGGCTGACATCGCTTTTATTAATTTATTTAAGCTGTAACATTAAGACAAGTCTTTTATAAGACCCTCAAAATGTTACAGCTTTCATTAATTCATACCATTGGTTATATCAATCATATTTTCTGCAAAAATTCCATACCCTCGGGTCGGATCGTTTACAAAAACATGGGTGACCGCGCCTACCAGCATTCCGTTTTGCAGTATCGGCGCACCGCTCATACCCTGAACGATACCCCCTGTCTTTTCCAAAAGCCCGCCGTCGACTATTTTTATAACCAACCCTTTATTGTCAAGCGCTGCCGTCTTTGATATTTTTGTTATCTCCACAGGATAACTTTTTACTCCCGAACCGTCTATATCGCATAAAATTTCGGCAGGTCCTTCCTTTGTCTGAAAACGTGTCGCCACTTCCGTCAAATTGCCTTTATTATCATATTCGCGTGTTAATTTCCCATAAATACCAAATTCATTATTTTCTGTAATCGTTCCTATTTCCGCTCCGGAAAAACTTCCGCACAGCTCTCCAGGAATACCGCTTTGACCCTTTTTGACCGAGATTATATCACATTCCATCAATGCGCCCTGTGATATTTTTAAAATACTTCCGGTATCGGTATCGCAAATCGCGTGCCCCAACGCTGCATAAACATTTGTTTCCGGTTCATAATAAGTCATGGTACCGATTCCGGCCGTACTGTCACGTACCCACATACCTACTTTATATTTATTATCATCTGAAACTGCTGGGACAATATCGGTTTCAAAAAACTCACCCTCTCGTGCAACCCTCAGATGAACCTGTTGTTTAACATTGTTGATATATTCCGAAAACTCCTCGTTGGTCGTCAATTCGTAACCGTCAACGCTCAATATCCTGTCACCCTCGCAAAGCCCCGCATCCCTTGCCGGTGTATATTGTATCCCGTCAATCCCGTTGACCTCGGAAACATATACTACCAATAATCCGTCGGTATACATCTTTACCCCTATTGATTCACCCGACGGAATTACATATTTTTTCGGTATGACCGACACATTGATGTTCTTTATCGGGATCGTATCCATCAATTTCAGGTCGTAGTTGAAATTTCCGCATTCCTTTGAACTGATATTTATCAGTCCGTTGTCGACCTCGACCTCGGGCTGTGACAAATTTGCAACAGAGTATGCATTTGCTTTCAGCATCGGAAAGGTTTTTAATGAAATTTTTGAATTTTCATTTATAACAATATCGGACGGTATTGTGATATTTAATAAGAAGCTCACGGCGGAAACGCTTATAAGTCCGATCGCTGCATTTTTAAAAATTTTTTTTGCGGACAAACTTTTTCACCTCACTTTCTTTTTTTAACTTGTCCTGAGTTGAGTTTATGTATACTGAAAAGTTAAAGTCAAAAATGAGATTAATTGAACATATCTCATACAAAAAAGAAATAAGGTAAAATTAATGCAACGGTCAATTCAAAATTTTTTATTCTTTTCAATAAAATTTGGAAAAATAAAATTATTTTTCAATAATGCCTATCATTATATTTTAATTTTATAAATTTTCTATTGAATTATACACTGATATATGATATCATAGCTTAAACCGTAAAATTTTTTATTTGGAGGATCAAACATGGAAATTTATGTAGGTAAAATAACTTCATCAACACCCGACGGAAGCATCGATAATCCATTCGGATCAATCGATGAAGCAAAAAAATACATCGAAAATATCAATACTAACGAAAAGCCCGAGGTCATCATAAAAGGAGGAAGATATCATTTTAAAGACACCCTGAGATTTACAAAAAATGACAAATCGGCAGTATACAAGGCAGCGGCAGGTGAAAAGGTATATTTTGACGGCGGAATAATAATTGACCAAAGCCTTATAAAAAAGGTTTGCGATAACACGATTTTGGACAAAATTATTGATGAAAAGGCAAAAGAGCATATATATGAAGCCGATCTGTCATGCTTTGGGATAGAATTGGGCAAGTACGGCGCAAGAGGTTTTCGTCATCCCTATATCCCCGCGCCGAATGAGCTTTTTATAAATTCTGTACCTCAAAAAATTGCCGCATACCCGAAGGATGGTTACATCCCTCTCGGAAAGGTCATTGACAGCGGCAGTATACCCATGAAAGGCGATTTTTCCATGCGCGGCGGTATTTTCGGATACGACGACGACAGGGGCGACAAATGGGTAAATGCAGAGGATGCATATATTTGCGGTTTTTTTGCAAACTGCTATGCAGACGATACGATAAAGGTCGAATCGATCAATATAAAGGACAGGACGATCAAATTAAAAAATCCCGGCTTAAACGGTCTTAAAGCCCTTGCCGAACACCGTTGGAGGATCGTAAATCTTTTGGAGGAAATAGGCGAGGAGGGAGAATATTATATAGACCGCGGCAATAAAAAGTTATATTTTTATCCTGACTGTGATATAACGAACGCCCTGATACAGCTTTCGGTACTGACCTCTCCCATGATCTCCTTCATAAATGCAAGCAATATCTCTTTTGAAAATATAATATTTGAAAATTCAAGAGGTTCGGGTGTATATATCGAGGGCGGCGAAGGTATATCGGTAAATAACTGTGAGTTCAGAAATCTCGGAATCGTTGCCGTTCAGATCGGACAGGGTATCACTCCCCTTCCCGACGGGCTCACAAACTGTCACGGTGTCTATGACCATGATAAAATAAAACCACAGCCTATGTCTGAAGGTATAGGCAGTTGGCATGAATATATATATGAGTATGCCGCATATGATGGAAACGGCGGTAAAAATCATCTTATATCAGGGTGTGATATCCATGATATTGGCGCCGGAGGTATTATGCTCGGCGGAGGTAACAGAAAAAAGCTCATTCCCGCCAACAACAAAGTATATAACACCCATATACATAACGTGAACAGGCTTGACCTGACATACAAGGGCGCGGTCAATATCTGGGGCGTGGGAAATGTTATAAGCCACTGCGAACTCGATGATCTTGAAGGCTTTGCGGTATACATCCACGGAAACGATCATCTTATCGAATACTCAAAAATACACAATGTCGCAAAAAGCATAAGCGACGGCGCCGCTATTTATATGGGCAGGGATCCCAGCGAAGTGGGAAACAAAATAAGATACAATTTCATATATGACATCAAAAATCCCCACAGCTATGATATGTATGGTTTTACCGCCATATATTTTGACGATAATGCAATATACAATGAGGTTTACGGGAACTACTTCTATGATATCGTTCAAAAGGGCAGATTCTTCTTTTCCACGATCCATTGGAATAACGGAGGGCAAACATCGGTTGCAAACAACATATTGATAGACTGTTATCCCGGGCTTGATCCCAACACTTATGATAACTCCTATGAAAGAATGCACACCGATGAAACCTTTATAACAAGGATAACCGCCTCCCCGGATGATTTGCGCGGCGTTGACATTACCGACAACGTATGGAAGGAGCATTATCCGTACCTTTACGATACATACACAAGCAACTACAATCACACGACACTATATTACAATAACTTTGTGTGCAGCAACCAATATCAGAATTTTGTTGATGAAAACCCAAGCCATCTTAACTTTAAACTGAAACAAAACTCATATCTCAAATCAAAATATGCCAAAAACGTAAATGACCGTGTAAGGGGCATAAAGGCAGAAAAGGTAATGTTTGAAGAAATTGATTTTGACAGCATAGGTCTGCTCAAAAAAAATTGATTTTGACATAGATTATCATCTCAAGAATTTCAATAAGGGCTTGTCCCGTCATTTTAAGAGGACAAGAGCAAAGCCTGCGCCGTAATCAGCGGGAGATCGTACTCTGACCGATCATAAATACAGGGCCCGCCGATTACGCCGGGGACAACATATGCGCAGTTACAAAATATATTTTTAATAAAAATCATAATACGGAGGCATACTATGAAAGCATTGATAACAGGTGCAAGTTCCGGAATAGGAAGGGAATTTGCAAAAGAGCTTGCAAAAATGGGTTATGATCTCATAATTACCGCAAGACGAACAAGCCGCCTGCAGGAATTAAAAAACAGCATTAAAAATGTAAGCGTTGAAATTTATACCTGTGACCTGTCGATTGAAGAAGAGTGCTTCGGATTATTCAAAGCATATCCCGATATTGATATACTTATAAACAACGCGGGCTTCGGTGTATTCGGAAATTTCAGCAAAAGCGATCTTGACAAAGAAATAAATATGCTTAACGTAAATATAAAGGCAGTGCATATTCTCACAAAGCTTTATTATTTACGCATGATTGAAAGAAATTACGGCTATATTTTAAATGTAGCCTCTTCCGCGGCATTTTTCCCCGGCCCAATGTTCTCATCATATTATGCTTCAAAAGCATATGTTTACCGCCTGACCCAAGCAATTGCGGAAGAAATTTCAAAAGAAAAATCAAAGGTACACATAAGCGTACTGTGTCCCGGCCCGGTGGATACAGAATTTAACGATGTTTCAGATGTGAAATTCGGAGTTTCTTCCATTACCGCAGAATACACCGCAAAATATGCTCTAAAAAAAATGTTTAGAAATAAAACCGTTATTGTACCGTCCTTTATAATCAAATGTACAAGATTTTTTTCAAAAATTATTCCTGACAGATTAAGTGCAAAATGTGTTTATAAAATACAAAAATCCAAAACTTCAAATTAATATATTTGTTATAAAAGCATAACACTGTATTTGTCAATTTTGCCTAATTATTTTAATAATTTTTAATTAAATATATACATTTATTGTAAAATATGGTATCATATTTAAAACAATAAAAAAATATATTTGACAAAGGCGGCAAATTTTATTGGTATGCTACCTTTGTCTTTTGTCTATTATGTTCTTGCATTTTTATACCGAAAGGGGGTATAGCATGGCTCAGGAAGCAGTCAATATAATAAAAGAAACAGAGGAAAAAGCAAGAAAAATTATCAGTGATGCGGACAATAAGGCTCTTGAGATAATTTCCGACGCAAACAAATTTTCAAAGGATACAAAAGAAACACTTACTGCCAATATGAAAAATAAATTTATTGATGCCATTTCATCCGCTGAAAAAGAAGCGCAGAATTTAATGGATGAGAATCAAAAACACGCGGAAAGGTCATCACAAGCTCTTTATGAAAAATATATGTCAGACGAAGCTTCGGCAATCAGACAGGTAATAGAATACATTTTAGCCGATTAAATTTTAAGACAGTATACACAAAAAGGGGTGATAACTTGGCTATTCTTGCAATGAACAAAATTTTTATTTTCGGTCTTAATGAGCAAAGGAAAAATGTCCTTGAATTTCTTCACAAGCGGGAAATTATGGAGGTATCGGATTTTAACGGTGAAGAATTCGGATATTCCAAGCAGGAAACAGTAAAAACGGTTTCTCAATTTGATTCTTATATTGCTTCCGCCTCCCGTGCAATTGCTGTTCTTGATGAGTATTTTCCCGAAAAGGCCGGACTTTTTTCAAAAAGGATTCATCTTGACGAAAGTAAATACGAAATGACAAAAGATGAAATCAATTTTGTCAACAAGCATATTCAACAAATTATCAACGCGAAAAAAACAATTACCGAAAATGAAAACAGCATAGGGAAAATCAATTTAAAGCAATCACAGATCACTCCCCTGCTTTCACTTGATATCCCCTTAAACTATCAGGGGACATTTACAACACATGCAAAACTCGGTGCGCTTGAACATGAATGGACAAATGAACAAATAATTCAAAAACTGGAGGACGCCGGGATCGAAGAATATTACTTTGAAATAATCAATACAACAAAACAACAGACATATATATGGTTTATATATCCCAAGGATAATAAAGAAGAATTCGAAAATTTTTTCAGAAGCATAGGGTTTTCAGAACCCGGATTCAGTCTGTCGCACAGGACATGTCAAAAAAAATATCAAAAACTCGAAGAAGACAAACAAGACATTATAAAAGAAAATGAAAGACTGAAAAACGAAATAAAAGGTTATCTTCAATATAAAAACGAAATAGAGCTTTTTTACGACCATCTTACCATGAGAAAAGAAAAATACGAAGCATTATCCCATTTGGGAATAACCGAAAACACATTTGTCATTACAGGATATATTCCAAAGAAAAACAGCGAAGCCCTGAAAAAAGAAATCACCTCCCGGTTTGATGCAGAGGTTGTTTTTGAAGAACCTCTGCCCGATGAAGCGCCAATTGCTTTTTCAAACAATGCATTTGCTTCTCCCGTAGAAGGGATCACTTCCGATTACAGCCTGCCCTCCTCTGACGATATTGATCCGAATCCAATTATGTCATTCTTTTATTATCTGTTTTTCGGAATGATGTTTTCCGATGCGGGTTACGGGCTTTTGTTAATGGTTGTTTGCGGCATACTGGGATATTCAAGCATACTTGAAAGACAAAAAAGAAGATCATACAAAATGTTTTTTATGTGCGGCGTATCCACTACTTTTTGGGGGATCATGTACGGCAGTTTCTTCGGAGATATGATAAATACCATAGCTTCGGTATTCCTTAACAGTTCCTTTACCTTTGACCCGGTTTTACTGAACCCCACCGACAAGCCTCTTGAACTTATGATAATAAGTGTTACATTTGGTATAGTTCATATTCTCACCGCAATGTGCATAAAATTCTACATGCTTTGGAGAAAAGGAAATAAAACCGACGCCATATGCGATATAGGCTTCTGGATCGTTGCATTGCTGGGAATAAGTATATTTGCCGCAGGAATGGGATCAGGAATTCTCCATCTCGATACGGCAGGTAAAATTTTAATGATTGTAGGTTTTGCCGGAATTCTTGTTACAGGAGGAAGAAACGGCAACAATATCATTTCAAAAATATTCGGCGGTGTTTTAAGCCTTTATGATATAACCAGTTATATCGGCGACGTACTTTCATATTCAAGACTTATGGCATTGGGCCTTGCAACCGGCGTTATCGCATCGGTTATAAATATTCTTGGAAGCCTCGGCGGAAACGGGCCTATCGGAATAATCGTCTTTATATTAATTTCTGTTATAGGTCATTCAATGAACTTTGCAATAAATTGCCTTGGTGCTTACGTTCATACAAACCGTCTTCAGTATGTCGAATTTTTCCAAAAATTTTACGAGGGCGGAGGAAGAAAATTCAAGCCTTTCGCTATGAATACCAAATACTTTGATTTTTCAAAAGAATAAAAAATATAATAAAGGAGTTTTAATTATGAATTTAGCAATGTTTTTTGCAATCTTAGGCGCAGCAATTGCAGTTATTGTATCAGGTATGGGGTCATCAAAAGGAGTAGGTATTGCTTCGGAAGCGGCAGGCGCGGTATTATCCGACGATCCGAGCAAGTTCGGTAAATTGCTCGTATTGCAGCTTTTACCCGGCACACAAGGTCTTTACGGTCTGATTATCTCTGTTATGGTAATGCTTAATATCGGTATCCTCGGCGGCGAGCCTGTTACCGAAATAAGCATGGGATTGAGTTATCTTGCTGCTTGCCTGCCTATTGCCATAGGCGGTTATTTCTCTGCTTGTTCTCAAGGACGAGTATGTGCCGTAGGTGTGAATCTTACCGCAAAACGTCCCGAAGAAAGTTCAAAAGCCATTGTTTCCGCTTCCCTTATAGAATTATATGCTCTTCTTGCATTTATCGTTTCCTTCCTTTTGGTTATTAATGTAAGATAATTATTGTGCTGTAAATCTATAAATTTCGGAAGGAATGGATGAAATGAGCGGTTTGGAAAAAATAACTGAGCATATTATAAACAAAGCAAATGCACAGGCAGAAAAAATAATAAATACTGCGCAGCAAAAAGCCGATGAAATAATATTATCTGCAAAAAAAGACGCCGAGGATTTCAAAAATGCCGAAAATCTGAAAATAGCGTCCGAATGTGAAAAAATAATTCAGACAGCCGAATCGGAAAACAGACAGCATACACGTCGGGCAATGCTTCAGGCAAAAAGCCGCGCAATTTCTCAGATAATAGAAGATGCTAAAAAAACGGTTAAAAACGCTTCCCCGGAAGAATACAAAAAAATATTGCTGACTATTCTCAAAAAATCCGTTTCGGACATTGAGGGTGAAATTTTATTTTCACTAAAAGACAAAAAAATAATTGACAGCGAATTTATAAAGCAAACAGAAAAAATTTCAGACGGCAAGCTCAAAATATCGGAGGATTTCTGTGATATTGACGGCGGATTCATTATAAAATACGGCAAAATCGATATAAACTGTTCAATAGATGCTATCTTTGAAGACAAATACAATGAATTGACCGATTTAGTCAACAGTATTTTGTCCCAAAGGTAAAGAGGTGATTTCATGAAGGATACACAATACACTTATGCGGTTGCATATATGAAAACTCTTGAAAACAAAATGTTATCACAAAACGATATTGAAACACTTCTTTCGGTCGAAAACGAAGAATCCTGCAAAAAAATTCTGATTGAAAAGGGTTACGGTTCAAATCTTTCGGGCAGCGAAACAGCCGATGAAATCCTTTCAAGCGAATCCGAAAAAATATGGACAGAAGCAAAAAATGTTTGTCCCGACGGTGCTCCCCTGGATTTGTTGCTCTATCAGAATGACTTTCACAACCTGAAAACAATTCTGAAAGCATCGGTTATGAATCTTGACTGGCACGACATGATATTAAAGCCATGCATCGCAGATCCCAAAGACATTGAAAAGGCAATAAAAAACGTCTGTTTTGATGATCTTCCCCAATTTATAAAAGAACAGGCAAAAGAAGCATACAGACTTATAACCACCGTAAATGACGGTCAGATCGTTGAGGTATACCTTGATAAGGCATATTTGGAGCTTATATCAAAAAGGGCAAACGCCGAAAAGAATGATTTTCTGATTGAATGGGTTTATCTGAATACTGCCATAGCCAATTTTAAAATCGCATTGCGTTCGGTTGGAAAAAGCAAGGAATTTATAAAAGATGCTTTAATCAGAACCGATAATTTCAACCCCGATAAACTCTATCAGGCAGCGCAAACCGGCACACAGGCTGTTATTGATTCAATATCGTCATATGGTTTTACCGATGCTGCCGATTCTCTTAATATATCATTTTCCGCTTTTGAAAAATGGTGTGATAACAAAAAAATACAGTATATAAAAAAGGCAAAGCTTAAAAGCTTCGGCTTTGAACCGATACTCGGTTTTTTGATCGGGAAAGAATTTGAACTTCAGACAGTAAGAATAATATTGTCCGGGAAGGTAAACAACATTCCCATACAAATAATAAAAGAAAGGCTGCGTGATCTATATGTATAAAATAGGAGTAATAGGCGACTATGACAGCATTTGCGGCTTTTCCGCGCTGGGGCTTGATACCTTCCCCGTAAAGAATATCGGTGAAGCTGAGGAAATTCTCAAAAAACTGTCCGAATTACAATACGCAATTATATACATTACAGAATATTACATTGAAAAAATGCCGAAATTATTTGATAAATACAAACAGCAGCCTCTTCCCGCCATTATACCGATCCCTTCAACTCAAGGCGCGGCAGGCTTCGGCATAAATAATGTTAAGAAATATGTTGAGCAGGCAGTAGGTTCCGATATTATCTTTAACGATAATAATTAATATTACTGCCCGTTATTGAAAGGAATACGATAAATGGAAAGTAAAGGTATAATCAGAAAGGTATCAGGGCCGTTGGTTATCGCATCGGATATGTATGACGCAAATATGTATGACGTTGTCAAAGTCAGCAAATACGGCCTTATCGGTGAAATTATCGAAATGCACAATGACCTTGCCTCTATTCAGGTTTATGAGGAAACGTCAGGTCTCGGGCCCGGTGAAGAAGTTATTTCAACAGGCGCGCCTTTGAGTGTTGAGTTAGGACCCGGTCTTATAAAAAGCATTTATGACGGTATACAACGGCCTCTTGACGCCATTATGGAAAAGGCAGGGACAAATCTACAAAGAGGTGTAAGCGTTCCCTCTTTAAACAGAGAGAGAAAATGGGATTTTAAACCTGTATTATCCCCCGGCACAAAAGTCTCCGGCGGTATGATACTCGGCACTGTTACCGAAACAGATATAGTTGAACATAAAATAATGGTTCCCCCCAACATTGAAGGGGAGCTTACAGAATTAAATGCAGGCTCTTTTACGGTAACAGACTGTATAGGTAAGGTAAAGGACAAAAACGGGAAAATAACAGAATTACAGTTAATGCAGAAATGGCCTGTTCGTATAGGAAGACCTTATAAGGAAAAACTGTCTCCCGATATACCTTTGGTAACGGGTCAAAGAGTTATTGATACCCTTTTCCCCATTGCAAAGGGCGGCGTCGGTACTGTTCCCGGGCCTTTCGGAAGCGGAAAAACGGTCGTACAGCACCAGCTTGCAAAATGGGCGGATGCTGATATTGTCGTATATATCGGATGCGGAGAACGCGGAAATGAAATGACAGACGTTTTAAATGAATTTCCGGAAATACATGATCCGAGAACCGGAAAAACTTTGATGGAAAGAACCGTTCTTATTGCCAACACATCGGATATGCCTGTTGCAGCACGTGAGGCATCAATTTACACCGGTATTACAATAGCTGAATATTTCAGAGATATGGGATACAGTGTTGTTTTGCTTGCAGACTCTACCTCCCGTTGGGCGGAAGCCTTGAGAGAAATGAGCGGACGGCTTGAGGAAATGCCCGGTGAAGAAGGGTATCCGGCATATCTGGGAAGCCGTCTTGCAGGCTTTTACGAAAGAGCAGGACGTGTGATCTCTATCGGCGATGACAACAGGATAGGGGCATTGAGTATAGTCGGCGCGGTATCGCCCCAGGGCGGTGATATTTCAGAACCGGTATCCCAGGCAACTCTTCGGATCGTAAAGGTATTCTGGAATCTTGATTCCTCCCTTGCCTACCGCCGCCACTTTCCTGCCGTAAACTGGTTAAAAAGCTATTCCTTATATCTTGATATGATGGAGGATTACTACTCTCAGAAAGTAAGTCCCGACTGGATGCCTTTAAGAAACCGCATTATGGTTCTTTTACAGGAAGAAGCGGAGCTTGATGAAATTGTAAAGCTCGTTGGGATGGATGCTTTAAATGCCAATGACAGGCTCAAACTTGAATCCGCGCGTTCTATCCGTGAAGATTACCTCCATCAGGACGCGTTTCACGAAGTTGACACCTATACGTCACTTGCCAAGCAATGTATTATGATGCGTCTTGTTCTTGGCTACTATGACATGACAACTAAAGCCGTAGAAAATGGCGCTAACCTTCAAAAGCTTATTGACATACCTGCAAGAGAGCACATAGGACGTATAAAATATGTACCGGAAGACAAAGTTGACGCCGAATACAAAGAAATTTTAAAAGAACTTGAAAGCCAGATCAATGAAGTGATAAATAATTCATCTGAAGACTGATATTTTTGTTGATCATCTCAAATCGGAAAGGAATGGGTTACAGATGCCAAAAGAGTATCGTACTATACAAGAAGTTGCAGGCCCTCTTATGCTTATAAAGGATGTAGAAGGAGTAACCTACAACGAGCTTGGCGAAATAGAACTGGCAAGCGGTGAAAGACGACGCTGCCGCGTACTTGAAATAAACGGCACCGACGCGCTGGTGCAGCTTTTTGAAAACAGCGCCGGTATCAATCTTTCAAATTCAAAGGTCCGTTTTCTCGGGCATGGGATCGAGCTTGGGGTTTCTGAGGATATGCTCGGGCGTGTATTTGACGGTATGGGTCATGCAAAGGACTCAAAAGTTGAAATCATTCCCGAAAAAAGAATGGATATTAACGGCGTTCCCATGAATCCTGCCGCGAGAAATTATCCTGATGAATTTATTCAAACGGGTGTTTCTGCAATCGACGGATTAAACACTCTTGTAAGAGGTCAAAAGCTGCCCATTTTCTCGGGATCGGGTCTGCCTCATGCCAGTCTTGCCGCACAAATTGCAAGACAAGCAAAGGTACTGGGAACAAACGAAAAATTTGCGGTCGTATTTGCCGCAATAGGTATTACATTTGAAGAAGCAAACTTCTTCATAACTGATTTTAAAAAGACGGGCGCTATGGAAAGAACAGTCCTTTTCATAAACCTTGCAAACGACCCGGCAATTGAACGTATTGCCACTCCGAGAATGGCTCTTACCGCTGCGGAATACCTTGCTTTTGACAAGGGTATGCACGTTCTTGTTATAATGACCGACATAACAAACTATGCTGACGCTTTAAGAGAAGTTTCAGCCGCAAGAAAAGAAGTGCCCGGAAGACGCGGATATCCGGGATATATGTATACCGACCTTGCAACACTCTATGAACGTGCAGGAAGGTTAAAAGGAAAAGACGGATCAATTACACTTATACCCATATTAACAATGCCTGAAGATGACAAAACTCATCCTATCCCCGACCTGACCGGATATATTACAGAGGGACAGATAATTTTAAGCCGTGAGTTATACAGAAAAAATATTGCTCCTCCGATTGACGTTTTACCGTCTTTGTCAAGACTAAAAGACAAGGGTATCGGAAAAGGAAAAACAAGAGAGGATCATGCAAACACCATGAACCAGTTATTTGCCGCCTATGCAAGAGGTAAGGAAGCAAAAGAACTTATGGTTATTCTCGGTGAAGCAGCACTGTCCGATGTAGATAAGTTATATGCAAAGTTTGCCGATGAATTTGAAAAGCAATATGTATCACAGGGGTATAACAACAACAGAACAATTGAGGAAACTCTGTCTATAGGTTGGAAACTTTTATTTATTCTTCCCCGTTCCGAATTAAAGCGTATCAAGGATGAGTATTTGGATCTCTACTACGGTAAGTGAGGTGACATATCTTGGCACAATTAAATGTTAATCCTACCCGTATGGAGCTTACAAGACTGAAAAAAAGTCTTTCAACCGCACTTCGGGGACACAAATTATTAAAAGACAAACGCGATGAGCTTATGCGTCAGTTTTTGGATATTGTAAGAGAAAACAAAGTATTAAGAGAAAAAGTAGAGAAAAAAATAGCTGAGGCAAATCAATATTTTGCCGTTGCCGCTTCTTTAATGAAGCGTGAAGTTATGTCCTCCGCCCTACTTATGCCCAAACAGGGTGTAGATCTTCAGGTGGGCACAAAAAATATTATGAGCGTTGACATTCCCACATTTAATGTAACGACCAAAACAAATTCAAAAAACGATATATATTCCTACGGATATGTAAATACCAGCGGAGACATGGACAAAGCCATATCTATATTATCGGAAACTCTTGACGATATGTTAAAGCTTGCCGAATATGAAAAATCGGCACAGTTATTAGCTTCTGAAATTGAAAAAACAAGACGGCGTGTAAATGCCCTTGAATATGTTATGATTCCCAATTATGAAGATACAATAAGATATATTTCAATGAAGCTTGACGAAAGCGAAAGAAGCAACACCACAAGGCTATTGAAAATAAAAGACATTATGGTAGCTCAAAACATTGAAGAAAAAAAGCAAACAGAACAATACTAAAAAACAAATGACCGGTACAGGATTGGATTATTTTTGTACCGGTCATTTGTTTGAAGGTGCGTTTTACTTCTTTTAAACGACAAGGGCTCTGTCCTTTAGTACTGCAATTTTAAAAAAATCGAGTAAAATTTTTTATTCGGCTTCGCCGTGTATTATCATTATTCATCAAGGATTTTTCCGTCTGTTGAGATTGTAACAACCTGCCACGGAACAAATTTCCCGCTGTTTTGTAATGCGTTCTTAACAGCATTTTCAATTCCGCCACAGCACGGGACTTCCATTCTTACCACCGTAACGCTCTTTATATTATTATTTTTTATAATTTGTGTCAATTTATCGGTATAATCGACATCATCGAGTTTTGGACATCCAACAACAGTTATATGATTTTTAATAAATTTTTCGTGAAAATTACCGTATGCATATGCGGTACAATCTGCCGCAACAAGCAATTTTGCATTATCAAAATACGGTGCATTAACAGGTACAAGTTTAATCTGTACCGGCCACTGCATAAGTTGGCTCATAGGGTTTGACGGAGTTGCCGCTTCTTCAATATCTGTCTTTCTTTCTATACTTTTAATATTGGTTCCTGGACATCCGCACGGCATAGGCTGTTTTTTTGCTTTATTTGCCAAAACCGCTGCCTCGTTATATTCCGCCGCTTCTCTTTCTTCAAATGTTATGGCATTTGTAGGACATACGGGCAAACAATCGCCCAATCCGTCGCAATAATCATCACGCAAAAGCTTTGCTTTTCCATTTACCATTCCTATTGCTCCCTCATGACATGCGCTTGCACAAGCCCCGCATCCGTTGCATTTTTCCTCATTTATTTTTATTATCTTTCTGATCATTGTTTATTTTCATTACGGGATAAAAATCTATCCGCAATTACTTCTCCCTTCATAAAATTTGATTGACTTTATGATTAAATTATAGTATAATTAAAAAAGAAAATATGTTGTAAAAACAACAAAGGAGAAATTTATGAAAAAATATTTAAAATTATTATCCAAATCAGAAATTTTTCAGGGAATAAACGAAAACGAAATCCTTCAAATGCTGAATTGTCTCTCGGGCAAGATCCGAAAATATAAAAAAGGCGAATATATCTTTACCGTAGGAGATAAAGTTTCGAGTGTTGCTCTTATTCTTGAAGGCAGCGTTCATATACAAAAAGAGGATTACTGGGGCAATTTAAGCATTTTAAATAAAATGTCCGAAGGAGACACCTTCGGAGAAGCCTATTCGTTATTATCGTCAAATAAAGCAGAAAACAATGCGGTTGCGGTCAGTGACAGTTTGATCTTATATCTCGATCTGAAAAAAATACTGACGGTATGCAGTTCCCTTTGTTCCTTCCATAATCAATTGATAATAAACACATATACAGTGATTTCCGCCAAAAATGTTTCACTTACACAAAAAATAGGGTATCTTTCACAGCGGACCACCCGTGAAAAACTATTTTCGTATCTGTCAGACCAATCAATAAAAGCAAAAAGTGCAAGCTTTACAATACCCTTTAACAGACAGCAGCTTGCGGATTTTCTCGCGGTTGACAGAAGCGCAATGTGCAGTGAATTGTCAAAAATGCAAAAAGACGGCATAATTTCATATTATAAAAATAATTTCATATTAAAAGACATATAAGGGGGCTGTCGCATTGCGCAGGCATAGCTTGCTCTGCAATAAGTGGGATATTATACTCTCACTTATTACAAATATGAAACCCGCCGCCTATTACGGCGGGTACAACATGTGCGCAGTAATATTAAATACATCATTCCGATTTCAACTGTAATTTTCTTTTTTCCATAAACCTTTCCATGCTTACTTGCCCGACTTCTGTAACCGGCTTTATCCATTTATAAGTTCTGTAATGTCTTAAACACAAAAATGATTTAATATAATCTTCTCCTATATACATTGCTGCATATACAGCAACAAACGGTGCTTTTACAACAAACGCCATAATAGCAGTCAGTGGCAGGGCAATAAACCAAAGACTCAGGGTATCGAATTTTGCACCGTTAATTGTATCTCCGCCCGATCTGAATATACCCACAATAAATGCATACGGGATATTTCTGATCCCAAGCTCTATTCCGTAAAGCACCATAATTATTTTTGCTATTCCTATTGTTGTTTCGGTGAGTTCCCCGGTTAAATTAAACAAGCCTATAAGCTGGCTTCTTAAAGCTATTACCGTCATTCCCACAACAAATCCAAGCAACGGTATTATAACACCGAAACGTTTTGAATCTTTTACTGCATCCTCCACATTTCCGCTTCCTATATTTTTACCGAGCAATACACTGCAGGCATTACACATACCGACAAAAAATACAAAAGCAATATTTTCAATTGTTTTTAATATTGTAACGGCAGCATAATTCTCATATCCGAGATTTGCAAAAATTACATTATATAAAAAAGTACCGATCCCCCAAAGACTTTCATTTAAAACAACCGGTGCAGCCGTTATAAGAAAAGCTTTTATCAGTTTCTTGTCTATGGAAAATATTTCACTTAGCGGTGCATACAATATATTCTTTTTTATTAAAGAACAAATAATCAAAAGTATCGGCCCCATCCAAGCCGAAAGACAAGTTGCCAAAGCCGCACCCTTTACTCCCATTTCAGGCAAGCCAAAAGCGCCGAAAATCAACGCATAATCCAAAACAGCATTTGCAACCGTTGTAAATAACGCCACAAATACAGGCAGCTTAACCTGTTCGGTAGAACGCAAAATAGCACTCAGGATCATATTTAACACCGAACCCGGATAGGAAAAACAAGCGATTATTAAATAAGCACTTCCTGTTGTTATAACATTCGGATCACGGTTAAATATACTTATTACCTTATTAGGCGCAAAAAAAGCAGGACTCATAAAAATTGCCGATATAATCAATCCTATTATAACAGACAAACCACAGATTTTATGTATACCTTTTATATCCCCCGCTCCCCAATACTGAGAAACAAATACCGCGGCTCCGGAGCACACTCCGAATGTGACCATATTTAAAAGCCAGCCCCACTGGCCTGCCATACCGACTGAAGACAAAGCCACATCACCAAGCTGTCCGACCATAATGGTATCAACCAAAATAAAAGAACTTGTAAGTAAATTTTGTAAGGCGATAGGCAATGCAAGAACGATCGTCTGTTTCCAAAATTTTTTCCCACCAAGATATTTTTTTAAAACTTTCGTATCCATATAAATCTCCTAATATTTAATATAATAATGCAAAAACATTCATTGCAAGAACTGTAAGAATACCCGAAACCGCAATCGACAAGCCTGCCATGGCGCCTTCTGTCTCTCCCATTTCAATCGCCTTTGATGTTCCTATCGCGTGAGATGCCGTGCCTAAAGCGATACCCTTTGCAATTGGGTTTTTTATCCTTAACAGCTTAAATATCTTTTCTGCTGTCATACTTCCGATAATTCCCGTTATAACAATTACGGCTGTCGTGATCGTTTCACTCCCTCCGAATTCCGCCGACAATTCAATGCCAATTGCTGTAGTTATGGATTTTGGAAGAAGAGTAATATATTGCTCATGAGTCAACTCAAAAAGTATACAAATTATTAAATTTGTAATAAAACTTGTTATTGTCCCGGATATGATCCCGATCATTATCGCCTTAAAATTTTTCCTGAGGACTTTCAGCTTATCATAAAGAGGCACCGCCAATGCCACTGTAGACGGAGTTAAAAGGTAAGTTATATATTTTGCACCCTCATTATATGTGTCATAACTTATATTTCCCAAAAGCAAAATACATATTGTTATTATAATTGCAATCAGAAGAGGATTAAATATTGCAAGCTTAAATCTTTTTTTTATACTGCTTCCTATAACGTATGCCCCTATACTCAATACAAATCCAAAATAGGTAGACATACCCAAAAAATCACTCATTTTTGTTTTTCTTACTCCTTTTATCGGTTTTTAATACATTTTCAACAACTGAGCAAACAACCCCCATGACAACGGCTGTTCCTATGGTTACCGTAATAAGAATAGGAAGTATCATTGATTGCAATTCCGAAGCTGTCACAATAATCCCCACGCCCGGGCCTATAAATGTTATGGGCATTATATTCAACAGGAAATCTGTAACCGGTCTTATTTTTTCTGCTTTTATCACTTTTGTTGCAAGCAATATAAACAGTATCAAAAATCCGTATATACTTCCTGGTACTGGAAGCGGAATTAAATAATTCAATAATTCACCTATAAAAGAAATAGTTATAATTATTAAAAATTTCTCAATGTATTTCATACTCACCTACAAAGTCATACCTTAGCTTTTCCGTTCAGGACATTCATGTAATCCTCATAATTCTTTTTGAGAAGTGAGGGTGTATCCAATCCGTAAGGACACTTACTTTTACATTGTCCGCAGTTAAGGCAATCCTCTACCTTTTTCATTTTTTTCTGCATTTCTTCAGTCAGCTGGAGCTGAGACGGGGAACGGCGCAAAAGCAGCGACATTCTTGCCATATTATTTATTTCAATCCCCACAGGACACGGCATACAATACCCACAGCCTCTGCAAAAATCTCCCGACAGCTCTTCTCTGTCCTTTTCTATGACTTTCATTATTTCATCCGTCATTTCGGGCGGATTTTCATTATAGAATAAAAATTCCTCCAGTTCATCCATTCTCTGTATCCCCCAAATAGGAAGAACATTATCAAATTGATCAAGATATGCATACGCGGCTTTCGAGTTTGTTATAAGCCCTCCCGATAATGCTTTCATCGCGATAAAGCCCATGTTTTTTTCTTTACAGGCATTAACAAGCTCTATTTCCTGTTCTCCTGCAAGATACGAAAAGGGGAACTGCAAGGTTTCATATCCGCCGCACTCTATAATCTCCCACGCAAGGTTAAGTCTATGATTGGTCATTCCGATATGGCGGATTTTACCTTCTTTTTTTGCCTTTTCCATGGCAGAATACAGCTCATCTCCCGGCTTGGGAACAAAGGGCAGATTATGAAACTGATACAGATCAAGATAATCTGTTTTTAAGTTATTTAAAGTTGTCTCTAAATCCTTGTTGAAGCCCTCAACGGTAGAAGCGCCGGTTTTTGAAGCTATAAATATATTTTCTCTTATACCGGAAAACGCGAGTCCGAGCTTTTCTTCGCTGTCGGTATAAAATCTTGCAGTATCAAAAAACCTTATCCCGCCTTCATAGGCACGTCTCAAAATTTTAACGGCGTCTTCTGTTTCGGTCCTCTGGATCGGCAAAGCGCCGAAACCGTTTTTTATAACCCTTATTCCCGTACTTCCCAATGTAACATATGACATATTTATTGCTCCCTTCGTATTTTTATTTAAATGTCTATTCATATTCTTTTTTTTTTAAACATATCCTTTACCATAGCTTTGAAAGGTGGTATAATATGAAATTTTTTGTATTGAAAAGCAAACATTTATACATAGCCATAGCCGGATTGCTTGCAATTGCGATATTCGCGGCGTCAAACGGCGTGATCTCGGTATTTAGGGTCGGGAACAGAGAAGTACCGATATACTCCGTTGAGAGGAATGACAATAAAATCGCACTTACCTTTAACTGCGCCTGGAATGACGATGATATAGACAGTATTTTAAATACCCTCGATGCATACGGTGTAAAATCAACATTTTTTATTGTAGGAGAATGGGCGCAAAAGTATCCGGACAGCGTTAAGCTTATTGCCGACAACGGTCATGAAATTGCAAATCATTCCTATGCCCATGATCATTACAGCGGCTGGAGCAAGGAAAAGATCCTTTCCGACATTGAAAAATGCGATGATATTCTTTTATCCACTACCGGTATCAAACCCATCCTGTTCCGAGCGGCCTACGGCGAATATAACGATAATGTCATACAAGCATGCGATGAAAGCGGCCGATATTATATCCAATGGTCTGTCGACAGTATAGATTACGGCGACGCGTCACAAAATGATATATATGACCGTGTTATGTCAAAAACGAAAAACGGAAGTATAATCCTTATGCACTCGGGCACCGACAATACCGCAAAAATACTTCCCAAAATAGTTTCAGAACTTTCCGGTAAATTTTCTCTTTGCACCGTTTCCGATCTTATATACAAAGATAACTATATCATAGACGCAACAGGAAAGCAAATAAAAAGTTAAAATATATCAAATGTTTATATTATGTAAATATTTTTTTATTTTTTCGGAAAAATATACTTTAAGATTTACAAATCGAGCCGTTTGTGTTATAATACATAAAACCCCTCCCTATCCTTTGGCAACAGGCTTTGCTTCTTTTTTCATCAATAATACGGTCTTTTGCCAAAAACATCAAATGGCGGGGCTTTACTCCATTATTAAATATACTTTAAACAGAAAGGCGGTATACAAATGAGCAACATATGGCATGATATCGATCCCAAAAGAATTTCTCCGTCAGATTTCGTGGCTTGTATCGAAATCCCGAAAGGCGGGAAAAACAAATACGAAATGGATAAAGAAACAGGTCTTTTGTACCTTGACAGAGTTCTTTATACCTCTACACACTATCCTGCAAATTATGGTTTTATTCCGAGAACCTATGCCGCGGATAACGATCCCCTTGATGTATTGGTCCTTTGTCAGGAATCAATCGTTCCCATGACACTTGTCCGCTGCTATCCCATCGGCGTAATAAACATGATCGACAATGACATGCGGGATGAAAAAATCATTGCCATCCCGTTTAATGATCCTTCCCTTACATGTTATACCGATATTTCCCAGTTAGCTTCCCATACCTTCACCGAAATTTCACATTTCTTTGAGGTTTACAAATCTCTGGAGGGAAAAGAAACGGTGGTAAGCGAAGCTCTCGGCCGTATCGACGCCGAGCATATCATTGCGGACTGCATACAAAAATACAAGGTCTTATTTGGATGAAAATATTTTACCGTCACGAGATACCGGCAATCTTAACAGTATCTTTACCCTTTTATTCCGGCAAATATATATCTGACAAAGGTGCAGGGATCTTATAGCGGCACACAATTTGTCCCGCGCTGCCTGCCGGCGGCGGGGGACATATCTGTAATTCCTGCACCTTATTTTTATTTATAACTTATAGTCCGTTTTTATTTTTTTAATCTTTCGATCAGCATCGGCAATGCTTCTTCAAAATTGACCCCGTATGTTCTGTGATCTTTGTCGGCAACTGTGCATTTTATGGTCTCCAATGTATAATCAACAGCAACGATCAGCGATTCGGCAATACTCAAGCCACGCATATATGCTCCGAGAGCCGCGGATGCAAAAACATCACCCGTCCCGTGAAAGAGTACCGGTAATTTTTCATTGAAATAACTGAAAAATTCCTTTGTATCGGAATCATATAAATAAACGCCTATTTTATCACTCTCAAATCCAATACCGGTAAGAGCGGCTTTTTTTATCCCCAGATCGGTCAGTTTAACGAGTACGTCCTTTATATACTCTTCATCATATTCCTCCCTGTACGGAATATGCAGCATATATGACGCTTCGGTAAGATTCGGTAAAATCAGATCGGCATTTTTGCAAAGCTCTGTCATCTTATCGGCAAACTGCTGCGAAAAGCCTTTATACAGCTGCCCGTTATCTGCCATTACCGGATCAATGAACACAGAAGTTTTTTCTGTTTTGAATTTCTTAATAAATGTATCAACAAGCTCCAATTGTTCAAAAGATCCCAGATATCCCGTATATATAGCATCAAAATCTATTCCGAGCTCTTCAAAGGTATCTGCAATCGGTTGTATTTCATCAGTCAGGTCATGGAATGTAAATTTAGGAAATGCTGTATGTGTTGATAACACAGCTGTAGGTAAAACGGCCGTTTCAACTCCTGCCGCGGAAATAATAGGAAGTGCAACGGTAAGTGAACATTTTCCTACACATGATATATCTTGTATTGTAATAATTCTTTTCATAACTTCATCCCTCTTCTTCTTTTTTACCAACATACCGGCAAATTATAAAGCTTTCTTGCAACAGCTTCGGTAAAGAAATAATCTCCGAATGTGGTGTATGTCATATTTCCATTTTGCCTTTTTAATATTCCCGTATGATTAACATCATAATCAAAATATTTTTCATCACACAATACATCTATTGTCTTGTCCGCAAAATCTTTAAATTCAGCATTTTCTTTTATTCCGTTAAGCTCATACATTCCGCAGGACATAATTGCGGCAGCAGATGTATCAACTGCAAATTCTTTATTTTTTGCATCTGTTTCATCCCAGTCCGGTACTGCATTTTTTCCGCAATACTTTGCAGGATATTCTTCAGGGAGTCTGAAATCCCAAATTGGGATATACTCGTCTTTAGGGAGTTCGGATATGTATTTTTTTGCTATATTAACTGCAGTATTATAATATTCTTCACTTTCAAGGTATCTTGCCGCAATTGCAAAACCATAAACTGCCCAGGCTGTTCCTCTTGCCCAGTGCGAACCGTTTGAATAGCCGCAGTCATTGTCCTCTTTTATGACCTTGCCTGTCTTTCTGTCAAACAAATATGAATGTGCAACTGAGTAATCATCACGGATAAAATATTTTTTTGTTGTTTCGATATGTGCCACGGCAACATCTTTGTACATAGTATGCGAGGTCTGTTTCCATGCCCACAGCAGCAAAGAAACATTCATCATACAGTCTATAATCGCACGTCCGGTTCTATCATCCTCTGCCATACTGTTCCATGCATCGATATATCTTCCCTTTATATCAAATCTTTTAAGCAATTCATCAGCCGCCTTTATCGCGGTCCTTTTATGATCTTCATCTCCCGTCAGATTATACATCGCAACACTGTAAGGAGAGTACAAAAAACCTATATCATGCATCGTATTCATATAATGCTCAAATACCTTATCATGATAATAGGTTTTAAATTGATTCGCCCACTTTATATATTTTGTATCTTTAGAGATCCAAAAATGTATGGGCGCAAGACCGGTAACAAATGACGACATCCAATTGGTCATTTCATAAAGATCCAATCTGCTGCTTTCCTTTTCATAAGAACCATGCTCGCATGCCGCGTATTCAAACGGTCTCCCGTTATAATTTTCTGTATGAATATCTGCCTTTTTACGGCATATTTCAAGTATTTTAGTTAAATCATTCATTTTTATAATTTTATGATAAGAATATCATAAGTCTCCTTTCGCAGTTTTAAATTTTCTAACATGTCTATTCAATAAGGGTTTATCCCGTCATTAAACGAAGACAATAGCGCAGGCAAAGCTTGCGTTGTAATCATCGGGAGATTGCGCTCTCACTGCTTATAAACATACAACCCGCCGCCGATTACGGCGGGTGACAACATGTGTGCAGTTATAAATATAATAAATCAAAAATTTAATAGATACTTTTTATCACATATCACTAATATATCATAGAAATATTTATCGGTCAATCTTTAATTTTGTACTTATCCTTTTTTTTACATTACCGACAAAATAAAAGGGAAATTTAAATTATTTTTATTCAGATTTTCAAATCGGAGCAACGCTTCAACAGGCTTGTTTAAAATGAAGCTTGAAAACGATGGAACATCGATAAACATCTTTGCTTAGGGTACATTTACATGCTTTTTTTTTATAATTAATCGGTTATACTATACAAAAGATATTTTATGAAACGGAGGATTATTATGAAAAAATCTGTATGGTCGGACAGCACAAATTTAGCGTCCTTTGAGCAGCTTGAAAAGAATACAAAAACCGATGTTTTAATTATAGGCGGAGGTCTTTGCGGCTTACTGTGCGCATACTTTTTCGATCGATCGGGAATTGATTATATACTTGTTGAGGGGGATAAGATCGCATCGGGTACAACGAAAAACACCACCGCAAAAATAACGTTTCAGCATGGGCTGATATACGATAAAATAATTCGCTGTTACGGGAAAGAAGCGGCTCAAAAATATCTTATGATAAACAAAAAAGCAGCAGATATTTACGAGAAATTATGTAAAAGTATTAACTGCGATTATGAGAAAAAAGATTCATATGTCTATTCGGTCAGGGACAGAAAAATAATTGAAAACGAAGTAAACGCTGTTAATTCTTTGGGATTTCGTGCAAAATTCTACGATACAACAGAATTGCCGTTTAAAGTGGAGGGCGCGGTTTGTTTCCCGGATCAGGCACAATTTAACGCGCAGAAATTTATAGCCGAAATATCACGAAATCTTAAAATATACGAAAATACCTTTATCCGAGATATTGCACCTCATACTGCCTATTGTGGCAACGCAAAAATCAATGCCGAAAAAATAATCGTTGCTACCCACTTTCCTTTCATAAACAAGCACGGGAATTATTTTTTAAAATTATATCAGCACCGTTCATATGTATCGGCATTTGAAAATGCTCAAAGCTTAAATGGTATATATGTTGACGAGGACGAAAAAGGAATGTCATTTAGGAATTACAAAAACCTGTTATTGATAGGCGGGGGCGGCCACCGTACCGGTAAATACGGCGGCAATTGGAATGAGATAAATAATTTAACGCAAAAATACTATCCAAAAGCCAATTTAAAATATCAATGGTCCGCGCAGGACTGTATGAGTCTTGACGGGATACCTTATATAGGTCAATATTCGAAAAACACGCCGGATCTATTTACCGCATCGGGGTTTAACAAATGGGGCATTACCTCCTCTATGGTTTCTGCGATCTTGCTTTGCGATATGGTTCGCGGAAAGAAAAATGATTTTTCAGACGTGTTTTCACCCCAAAGAAGCATATTAAAAGAACAGCTTTTTATAAATATTTTTGAAACAACCGCAAGCCTTCTTACTCCAAGCACAAAACGCTGTCCCCATCTCGGATGCACTCTAAAACGGAACCGTTTGGAACACAGCTGGGATTGTCCGTGCCACGGCTCACGGTTTGAAGAAAACGGGAAATTGATCGATAATCCCGCAACAGGTGATGCAAATATATGAAATTGCTCCGCCGTTTTGCGGATTTTTGATATAATTTGTATTTCTTATATAAAACTATTGAAATAATAAGAACAATGTGATATCATATATTTTACCATACCGGCATCACATGCCAAACCAACAGTAACGGAGGATAAAAATGAATATTACAGACGTAAAAAATTTCGGTGCGCGCGGTGACGGAAAAGCGAATGATACCGCCGCACTCCAAAATGCCATAGACATATGTGCGACGGAAGGCCGTACTTTATTGATATCATCTGGGACATACAATACCGGTACGTTGTTTATACGTGACAATTCCGACATACGGTTTGAGGAAAATGCCATAATCAGCGCAATAGCAGATCTCAGCGTTTATCATTCTGCCTCAACTTTTGTTGATGCAGTCGGAAGAACCAGAGGAAAAGCTCTTATTGTTTTTTATGAAGTTAAAAACATAAAAATATCCGGAAAAGGAATGATAACCGGCAACGGTCCCGATTTAAAAAGCGATGAACGTCCTTTTTTGGTAAGAGTAGACAAAAGCGAAAATATTACTATACAAGATATACGCCTGGAACACTCCCCTTCCTGGTGTCTGCATATAGACAAAAGCAAAAATATCGATATAGACAATGTAACGATCTACAACAGGCACTGTGCCAACAATGATGGGATAGATGTTGATTCATCTGAAAATGTCACCGTTACAAACTGCGATATATCAAGCGGCGACGACGGTATTTGCATAAAAACCACATCAAATCTCCCATGTAAAAATATAACGGTGAAAAACTGCAGGGTTTCAACCGACTGGGGCGCTTTTAAAATCGGAACGGAATCGGTAGGTGATTTTGAAAATATATTTGTCAGCGATTGTCTGTTCTATGACGTTTTCGGCGGCGGTATTAAAATTGTTCCGGTCGACGGGGCTAATGTAAATAATGTCAGGATCAATAACATTGTCATGAACAACTGTACCGGACCGATATTTATCGCAAACGGCGAACGAAACAGAGAGTATGCCAAAGAGGGCAGATCAGCTTTATCCACAATAAAAAATATAGAAATCAGCAATATCACTGCCGATATCATTACTGCTCCCGAGCACGGGTTTTACGACGGGGAAATATGGGGTAAAGCTCTCGGCGGTATTATACTATCAGGCACGGTCAAAAATAAATTGAAAAATATCGTGCTGACAGATATGAACCTATCTCTTCCCGGCGGCTACAATGGCGATATCCCGGTAAAGGTACGTGAAATGGGAAAACTTTATCCCGAATTTCATCGTTTTGATCCCGTACCCGCAAAGGGTATTTACATTCGTCATGCAGACGGCATAAAGATACATAATATCAAGATGAATTTTAAAGCAGCTGATTCAAGAGAAGAAATATACTGCGATGACACTTCAAACTGTCAGCTTGATAAATAGCTTTACGATTTTTACTCATACTCCTCTGAAAAGCTGTTTAAAATTTTTTGAAACAAATTTATTATGACATAAAAAATTGCTTCACTTCATATATTGTATAAAAACGTATTTGAGGTGAACTTATGTGAAGGATTATATTGAAGAGCGTGTTTTTGAACTTGCACACTACATAATAGACAGCAAATCTACAGTACGCAATGCAGCCAAAAAATTTAACATCTCCAAATCGACGGTACATAAAGATGTTACCGAAAGGCTGATAAAGATAAATCCATCTTTAGCAAAAGAAGTTTCAAAAATTTTGGAAGAAAACAAAGCGGAAAGACATATCAGAGGAGGATTGGCGACAAAAGAAAAATATCTTAAACTCGGCAAAAAATTATATTCGTAGATATACCGTATAAATAAAGATACAAAAAACACAAAAACTCCGAGGGTGTAAAATTAAGTGTGTAAGTTATAAAAAAATAACTTATGCACTTTTCTTTTTTTGAAAAGTGTGATAAAATAGAAAGGAAGAAAAAAATGGAGAATGTAGAAATGGCAAGAAAGAAAAGAA
>CALXWJ010000011.1 GCA_944392335.1 uncultured Clostridia bacterium | reverse complement strand
CCGTTCCTTCTTCATCTATTAAATCCGTAACATTACCATGCATGTCTTTCAAATAATATATTGTTTCATTGTCAATACATGTAGAGGTTATTCCTGTATTATCATACGAACAAATTCCGTTATCATATGTAAATGCAAGATTTGATCCGTTCCATATACACACGGTACTGTTAAAATAAGACAACCCGCTTGCTAAATAGTAATATTCATAAATATCAAGATTTTTCCATATACTGCACATCTGATTCAAGCCGTTATATGTATAAGTCTTGGTACGCTGCAAAATTTCTATCGGTGATAACCCGGAGGTATCCTCCTCTTCTCCCGACTCATCATAATAGACAATGTGTTCTGTCAGCATATTCCCGTTATTGTCATATGTATATTCAAGACACTGTGTGGGTAAATTACCGACATATGTTGTATCGGTTAACATTCTGTTTGACGAATCATATGTATACGAATGAGATTCATTTAAGCCCTGAAGTGATGTACGGTTCCCAAAGTTATCATATGTATATGTATTATCCAATATATCTTCTGCCTGTGCATTGATAACATTTTCGTATATCACCTGATTAAAGTCGTCGTATTGATAGACTTTTTCATATACACCATTTTTTATTTCCGATACTTTCAACCCATTTACAAGATAATTACACGTATAACTTGAATAGGTTGTATCCTCATTTGCATTTACCAATGAGGTTATCAATCCGGCGTTGTTATATCCATAGGTTGTAGTAATCCCGTTGCTTGCGGATTTTTCTGTCAGATTACCGTTTGCATTATAGGTATATGTTGTTGTTATACCATTTGCACTCATCTGCGTTAATTGATTGTTTGCATTGTATTGATAGCTTTCCTCCGTATCGGTTCCTTCATACCCGTCATATTCATAGCCTGTAACATTTGAGTTGTCATCATATGTATACGTTAATACCGAGCCTGACATTGTGTACGTTGCAACACGTCCAAAAGGATCATATGTATACGCTTCATCTTCACCAGACGATTCTGCGCTTATTTGCTGTCCGATATCATTGTACGCGATCAATATATTTACGTTTGAACCGCTTATTCCGGTTACACCATATAATCCATAAGTATAACTTAACGTATTTTCATTTCTGTCGGTAATAGATAAGCAATTACCCAAATAATCATAATTATTATAATATGTTTTCTTATTTAAATTATCAGCTACACTGATCAATTGTCCAAAGGAATTATATTCATATGTTGTAACATTACCTCCGGTCGGATTTTCGGAGTATGCTGTAAGCCCTATTCTTTCAGATGTCATTTGATTCGCGGCATTGTATGTATATGCTGTCACCCTGTCGTTATTCATACCATTTAAAACATATGAGGTAACATTTCCCATACAATCATAATAATATTCTTCTACCTGATTTTGCGACACTGTCTTTTTTGTAACGGTCTTTGTCAGATTTGAAACATTATCATAATAATATTTTATATTACTGCTTTCTACAGTGTCAAACGGGCTTGTTACGCTTATCAGCCTGCCCAGCTTATCATATTCATAAGTTGTAATATTTTGCATTGCATCTGTTGCAGTGATAATATTTCCTGACAAGTCATACGTATTAGTTACTGTATGGTTCATAGGGTCTGTTGAAGAGATAACATTTCCCATCCAGTCATAAGTATAGCTTGTTGTTCCTCCTTCGGGATCGGTCACCGATAAAACCCTGTCACAATAATCATAAGTATATGATGTTGTAATTGATTTATCATCATATTCCTTTGATTCCTGTATTAATCTTCCCCAGCAATCGTATTTATTTAAAACATCTGCTGTAACGCTGTTATCTGATGCAGTTGTTGACATTTTTGCGGTAAGCTGATTACTTGTTACTGAATATGTATAATTTTCAGTATATAATAAGTCTGACGGCAATTCATATACCTTTCTTGTAAGGAGCCTGTCCAAAGCATCATATGTATATTCTTCCTTGCTTCCCGCAGACGCGCTGGAATATGTTATTTTTTCGACAAGCCTTGATGAGCTGTCATAGCTGTTTTGACTTAATATCTGCCACACATCCCCGTTTAATCTTTCTGTTTTCGTGAGCTGTCCGAGTTCATTATAGGTATACTTAAACTGTGCTCCCAGCACATCTGTTTGGATAGTATAATTATTTACGGTATTATATGTAATATTTCCCGTTCCGCCGTTTGGATACGAATAACCCGTTATTCTTCCCAATTCATCATATGTGACCGTAGTCAAATAATTTTTAGAATCTTTTGAAGACGTCGGATTCCCGTAAATATCAAAAGTATAGGTATTAGAAACGGTCTGAGGGTTTAAATTATCGGCGTCAGTTATTTGACTCATGGAATTATTTATACTCAATGTCTTTTCATCGGAAACAGTATAAATGCTGTTCACCGTTGAATATTCATCGTCGGTATCTAAAACTCCGTCCCCGTCTGTATCCTCTATCCACTCACTTTGCCCTATTATGTTTCCGCCATTATCATAAACATATTTTTTCTGTGCTTTGATTTCATTATTCTTTATTATCCTTACATATTCAATCGATTTATTATTCTCCGTTAATGTTGTCAAAAGCGTATAGTCGGTGATGTGCGAGCTGCCGGATTTATAACTGTTTACCATGCTGTTTATCATTTTTGTCAATGCACCGTCAACTGTATGATATGTATATGCGATTTTCTTATTACCGTCATTAACGGATGAAATCAAATCTCCATACATACTCACATAGGTATATGATGTTGTTTTTGTCATTCCGCTGTTATTCTCCGTGCATGACGTCATGTTATTGGTATTATTATTGTACGTATATGAATATTTGATATAAGGGGCGGACGAAGACGCGGTGCCTGTCAGGGAAGTTATTGAGCTTGTAAGCCTTCCTTTATTATCATAAGTATTATTGCAAATACTTCCCGAGCTTTTAGTATTTTTCAAAGTAAAAATGTTTGAGCCCGACAATTCAAACTGATTATGATTGTATTCCTGTGAACCTATTTTATCATAACATTCCTGAACAATATATACATCTTTGGTAACATCGGTCAGTGCATTTACATAAAATAACCTTTGATATTTATAATTACTCTCCAAACCGTTCGGATACTCAATCTTTTCTATAATATTTCCGAAAGACTGACTGTTATTTTCATCATATGAACCAAAATCGGAATCTAAAATTTTATTTGTCGAACTTGCATTTCTATATGAAACTTGCTCAAATTCTCTTGAATAATATTTTGTTTCCTCTCCATATTGATTGCTGAATGTAAAAATTGATACCGGCTTTCCTGTTAATATACTGCCGTTTTCCAATTCATTGTCCATTGCACTCACCGTATATGTCAATGTGTTTACGGTGTCATTTTCCCCATTTGTATATGAAATTTGCGTTGTATTTGGACCATAAGTTAAAGTTACTGTTCTTCCGTAAGTGTCTGTAATTGATGTAAGCCTATTTTTGTTTGAAGCATCGTCATAATTATATACAATTGTATCTCCGAACTTATTGACAATTGCTCTTATATATAGGTCTTGATCTGATTTAATAATATTATTTGAATTAAAATAATATGTATATCCTTTTCCCGAATCGACAATTTTAAAGTTATATGTTATATTGGTACCTTCTATAGTTTGAGTTGCATAATATGAAGAATACTGATAAAATCTGTTATCCGAAGTATAATAGGATGATGTATAAGTAGATGTATTGTCTGAATAATTTTTTACTTCTGAATCACCTTGAAAAACTTGTATATCACCCTCAAAATCCCTGAATACACCATTATAAAATCTTCTGAATCTTGTATAACCGCTAAAACTTGTTCTTTCAAAATCATATAACGATAGAGTTACTTCAGGTAATTCTAATATCCATCCATCGCCTAATGAAACCTTATCTCTAAAAACCTTATTGTCATATAAAACATAATAAGTTGATTCTTTTGTTTTTATAGAAAAATATTTCGGCGATTTCGTAGTATCACGAGAAATATGAAAATCCGTAGGCTCATCCGATAAGAATTGCTCAATATCCTCTATAAGATAATAATATATTCTGCCTCCGCCTGACGGATCAAAATATCTAATTCTTGATTCATCAATTCCTGTTAAATACGCTCCTCCGTTCATAAATATATAATATTCATCATTTGTTTGAAAAGCAACATTTATTTCTTCTCCCGTATCATCATCGGTAAAGAAATAACAATATCTGTAATTGTATGCAGTTGCCATTGATGATTCACGCTCTAAATAAAACGAATATTTTGTTTGTTGACTGTCATATTTGCGTTTAAAAACCAGATCCATTCCGTTTTTTCCTTGCAGTGACAAATCCGTACTTGATATCGTAAGTCTGTTTGTATTACCTGATATATTTATTCCTTCTTTTTTTCTGTATGGAGATAAATAATCCTCACTTAACTGATCGCTTAAAATTTCATCCCATAACTCAAGCTCTGTTGAACTTCCAGACGCCATCAATTCATTATCCGGCTCTGAGGCACTGACTTCCCTTGCTTCATCCTCGTCACCGTTCAAGATAACAAACGGAAAATTTTCTACCGTTTCACTCGGATTATATATATATTCATCCTGCACTATCATCTCCGAATAATTTTCCGTTATTTTTTGGTCATTTATACTGTCTGACGCCAGTTCAGCAGCTTCCTCTGCTGCTCTTGAATTAAATGTTAAAAGTATAATAGCTGATAATGTTACAGAGAAGCTTTTTTTTAACAACACCCCAATATTTTTTTTCATATGATTATCTCCTTCCTCTATATACCTTTAATATCTACTGTAATGCTTACCTGCTTTTAATTCAAATATTCATAATATTCACCTTCTTTTAATATTTATTGATTTTACATTATCATATATTAATCCTTTTTTTATATAAATATATACCCCTTTTCAACCTTTTTAAACATTTTTTCGATTTTATATAATTTTTATATAATAAATATTATATAAAAAAGAAGAGACCTTTACGATCTCTCCTTTTCATATTTTGTTATTATATAACCAATACTACTAATCTAACATACCTCTTTCTTATTGTATTTTGATACAGCACTTTTTACATTTTACTTTAAATTTTCAACTTCATCAAGCCAGATACGCCCCGAGGCGTCTGACGGCATTCTCCAGTCTCCCCGCGGCGAGAGGCACACACTTCCTATTTTTACGCCGTCGGGAAGGCAGCTGCGTTTGAACTGCTGTGTAAAAAATCTTTTGTAAAAATTTTTCATCCATTTTAAAATAAAATCATTTGAATATTCATCATTAAAGGCTTTTTTTGCAAGCATATATATTTTTGAAGGCTCAAAGCCGAAGCGCAAAACATAATACAAGAAAAAGTCATGTAATTCATATGGGCCGATAATATCCTCTGTTTCCTGGGATATATTTCCTTTTTTATCAGGAGGAAGCAATTCGGGACTGATTGGCGTATCAATAATATCTTTCAAAACATCGGTTGCGTTGGGGAAAATATTATATTCAACAATACTTTCAATCATCCATTTTACAAGAGTTTTCGGTATTCCGGCGTTTACTCCGTACATTGACATATGGTCGGCATTGTAGGTGCACCAGCCAAGTGCAAGCTCACTTAAATCTCCGGTACCCACAACAAGTCCGCCTACTTTTCCGGCATAGTCCATAAGAACCTGGGTCCTTTCTCTTGCCTGGGAGTTTTCATATGTCAGATCAAGGGTCTTTCCGTCATGGCCTATGTCGTTAAAATGCTGATAAACAGCATTTTTAATATTAATTTCTTCATATTTTATTCCTAAAGCCTTCATAAGGGCAAAGGAATTATTGTAAGTCCTGTCCGAAGTGCCGAAGCACGGCATGGTGATACCGATAACATCGCTTGCGGGTCTGTTGAGTTTTTTTGCAGTTTGCGCGGCAACGAGAAGCGCCAGAGTCGAATCAAGACCGCCCGAAACCCCTACAACCATTTTACAGCCGGTTGTTTTTATTCTCTTTGACAGACCGCCGACCTGCATTTTGAATATATCCATACAGCGGTCGATTCTGTCGGTTTTTGAAGCCGGCACAAAGGGCTGTTTGGCAACAGTATATTTTGAACCGTCGCCCTTTATTTTTTTTATGCCGATATCTATAAATCTTGCCTTCTCTTTAAAAGCATAAATCGTTTTTGTGTCTTTAAAGCTTTTATTTTTCATTCTGTCAGCTTTTATTTTGCCTATATCAAAATCATGAATAAGTGTATAGTCGTTGTCTATTAATTCGCTGTTTTGGGCGATTACAGCGCCGTTTTCGGCAAAAATGCAGTGGCCTGAAAAAATAAGATCGGTTGAGGATTCTGATGCACCGGAGGATACATATAAATATGCACATAAATTTGCGGCGGACTGCATTCTCACAAGATCGCGGCGATAGGTGTGCTTTGCGATGGTTTCATTGCTTGCCGAAAGATTTAATATTAATTGCGCGCCGTTTAAAGCAAGAAAACCGGACGGCGGCATGGGAACCCATAAATCCTCGCAAATTTCGATTCCGAATGTGACCTGAGAGTTGATGTTAAAGATTAAATCTCTTCCTATGTCTATTTGGTAATCCTCATCAAGACCAAATAATTTTGAAGAAACACTTGTAATGTTAAGGTCGGCAGAAGAGGAGAACCATCGTTTTTCATAATATTCGTTATATACGGGTAGGAATGTTTTAGGAACGATTCCATATATCCTGCCGCCCGAGATCACGACCGCACAGTTATAAAGCTGACCGAGTATCACGATCGGCGCGCCTATTACAATTATTCTCTGTCTGTTTTGTTCATGAACTGTTATTTCTTTTATTGACTGAAAAACCGACGTTTGAAGCTTTTGCTGAAAAAATAGGTCCGCGCAAGTATATCCGGTTAAGCAAAGCTCCGGAAAAACAATAATATCGGTATCCAAAAGCTCGGGATCATCCGCTTTTTTTATTATCTGTTCCTTGTTATATGAGACATCGGCAACAATCATATCCGGAACAACTGCAGCTGCTCTTATAAAGTCATACATAATTTTATTCCCTTCTATTAAAAAACATTTTTAATTTTATGTAAAAGGTTGGATTTGATATATAAATCAATTATATTACAATATTTATTTTTAGTCAAGAGTTTGAAATCAATACAAAAGTTTTGTCATGTTTTTTTAAACAATATTCACAGTTGAATATAAAAAATGTTGTTTTTATGGGATTAATACAAATAAATATTACGTTTTGATATCTTTTGTTGATTTTTTATGTAAAATGTGATAAAGTATATAAAACAAAATATATATCTGGGTGAAATATATGCTAAAAAAAGTTGATCTGAATAAACCCGTGTTTTATTTATGTCTTTTGCTCCTTGTGATAATCTGTGCAATGACAACACTTTACGGTGATGATTTTATATATGCTGTATATTTTTATGACGGTCTGGGCGGTTTTTTTAAAAAGACTTATGAGCATTATACGCAGATGAACGGAAGGGCATTTATACATTTTGTGCTGGAGCTTATTCTGATATTTAAGGACAAGCTGTTTTTTGTTGTTCTCCCGGCAATGGTTACGGGAGTGTTTTATGTTTTTTACAGAAATAATAAAACGGATAAAAATGCGGCATTGTTCTTTTCTTTATGCTATATGGGATTAATGCTTGTAGCTGTAAAAGTGTTAAGAGAAGGGATGCTTTGGATGTCGGGCGCGGTAAATTACATATTCCCGGTCATTTTTGCCGTGTCCGGATTTTATGCTTTTATAAAACAGATAGGAGATAACAGGTTCAATGTATTTTATCTTGTATTTTTCTTTTTGTGCGGGCAGTCTACCGAACAATGCTCCGTAATAATAATTTCATCAATAATATTATATATTTTGACAGATATAAAACTGATAAAAAAACTGACGAAAATAAATATCATATATTTTATATGTATTTTTGCCGGATTTTTGAGTGTGGTATTATCACCCGGCACATCGGTAAGAATGGGGACAGAAGCAGGGAAAAGGCTGGGATTTTTTGAAAGTTTTAATGAGTTGTTTACAATGGCTTTCGGGGAAATAGGCATACTTTGGGTATTTATTGCGGCATTAATTTTATTGGAAATAAGCTGTGGTATAAAAAAAGCGGTCAATTTTAAGATATTATGTGCGGCGTGCGCAGTTACAGCGCTTTTATCTTTAATGGGCTTTTATTCTGCGGCGGGCTGGATTTATGTTCTTTGTGCTGTTGTATCCGCAGCTTCAAATATTATTAAAAATAATAACCGTAAGCACTGTATATTATTCTTATCTGCATTGTTATCTATAGCAATAATGGCATTTACCGCAAGCTATGGTTACCGGAATTTTATGCCGGCAATTTTAATCATGATATGTATAATTGCGTCTGTTATATCCGATATTATAAAAGACAGGGGCATTTTTGCCCGCAATATAATACTAATCGCATGCTTTGCGGTTTCCATGATTTCTTTTGTCCCGAAGCTTTCGGGATATATTTCAAACAGAATAATAATAAATGAAAATATTTCATCGGTTAGAAGCGCAGATAAAGATGTGTATTATAATGTTGATTTAAAGGCAGATTATTCATATAATCAATTTTTTGTTGACAGCTTTTATGAAGAAAATTACAGACGGATATATAAAGTCCCGGACGATACAAAAATACATTTAAAAGGAAAAGATTTTACTGATTTATATTGCAACGGGGTATTTTGTGAGCGGCCTGTTTATGAAAAAGAGGGTGAAAAATATTATCCTTTAAGGGATGTGGCAGAGGCATACGGCGGAGAATTGAGTTACAACAAAGAAAACAAACTGACATTGATAAGGATCAATGATACCGTTATGGAATTTGATAAGGAAAACGGGTTATTTTATGTTGGAGATAATATATATAATGCGTATGATTATCTTTTGGAAGATTTTAAATACGGTAACTTTTTTAATTCGCATACCTATCTTAATGAAAGCGGATTTATGGATTTATTTGGTATAGAATTTAAACAATAAAGGATGAAATTGAGGTATTTTTATGGTTTCAGTAATAATCCCGTTTTATAATTGCGAAAAAACGGTTAACGAAACAATGAGGAAAATAGAAGAATTTAAAAAAGGAAATAATATGTCTTTTGAGCTTATAGTTGTTAATGACGGGAGCACGGACAATACCGCAAAGATTTTATCACAGTATATATCTGATGATATACGTTTTGTCGGATATGAAAAAAACAGAGGAAAAGGCGGGGCGCTGCGCGAGGGGGTCATGGCGGCTTCGGGAGATAAAATTATATTTACAGATGCGGATCTTGCGTATGGTCTTAAACATTTAAAAGAGTTTTGTATTGCGCTGGACGACAGCAAAATAGTAATAGGCACAAGACGGGAAGATAAGAATATAAACGACAGTTACGGAATAAGAAGAAATGCTTTCAGCAGGATGTTTTCATGTCTTGTTCAGATACTTCTGGGGCTCGATATTGTAGATACCCAGTGTGGATTTAAAGGCTATCAAAAAGAAACCGCAAAAGAGTTGTTTAATGATCTTGAGATTTATGGATTCGGATTTGATCTTGAGATCCTTGCAAAGGCAAAAGCAAAAAATATATCTATAAAACAACTGCCTGTTATAATGGAAAATAATTCTAAGGGTTCAAACGTCAATATTATGGCTGATGGTATTAAAATGATTTTTGATATGTTTAAAATAAGAAAAATGATAAGAAAACTACATAAATAGAAAAGGATCGGGATATGAAAAAACTGTTTAACAAAGCAAATGCAATTATGTTTATAAAATTTGGCTGCGTCGGTGTAATAAATACTGTAATTGATGCAGGAGTATTTTTTGTTTTTTGTGAAATATTAAAGATAAATGAGATTGTATCGAATGTCATTGCATATCTTATTGCCGCGACAAACAGTTATCTGATGAATTCAAAGGGTGTATATAAGGAAGAAAAATATAGTTTTTCAAAATATTTAAAATTTTTGATTGGCAATACCTCGGTTTTGGTGATATCTACATTATCACTTATCGCGCTTTCGGGATTGATCGAAACCAACATAATAAAAAAATTGATAACCGTACCGATAACTACAGTGCTGAATTTTATCTTTCAAAGGTTTATATTGTTTAAAAAGAGTGCCGACAAATTGGAATAAAAAGACAAGGAGGTTTCCATGGCTAATAGATGGACGGACGACCAGCTTTGTGCTATTTATGCAAAATGGCGTGATAAAGAAGAAACAAAAAGTTCAAATATATTGGTTAACGCTGCCGCCGGTTCGGGAAAAACCGCCGTTTTGGTTGAACGGATAATACAAAAATTGTGCAGCGACGAAGGCTCGCCCGATCATTGCAATGCGGACGAGCTTCTTGTGGTGACATTTACAAATGCCGCGGCAAGAGAAATGCAGCAGAGGATATCCGATGCGTTAGCAAAAAAATATGCCGGCGTATTAAATGAAAATGATATGATTTCGGCGGCGCATTTAAAAAAGCAAATGTCGCTTATTTACGGCGCCGATATAACGACCATAGACGCTTTTTGCTTAAAAACGGTAAGGTCATATTTTCATTTGCTTGATATAGATCCGGATTTTTCCATCGTTGACAGCGCGGAATGTGCAATGATGAAGGATGAAGCAATGGAGGAGCTTTTTGAGGAGTACTATGACGATGAGGAATTTATAAGATTATTGTCGCTTTATGCCGATAACAGGGACGATGCAAAATTGGCGGACATAATTCTTGATATTTATGATTTTACCCGTTCGCTTCCGGACCCTGACGGCTGGCTTGATATGCAGAGGGATAAATTCCTTGATTGTACGCAGGACACAGATATTGTACGCATTGTGAAAGAAAAGGCTTTGTCGGAAATAATATATGCAAAAAAAATGATGGCGGACGGGCTTTGCGATATGATATGTTATATCACGGGAAGAGAGGAATGTTTAAGCCCAGAGGAGATAGAATCGTGGATTGATAAAAATCCGCCTTTGTGCGAAAATGATCTATACTTGACATTCGGGACTTATTATGAAATATTCTGCGTGGAATATCAGCTCTATAAATCCGCTGAGAGTATGGGCTGGGATGAAATTTTAAACTGCCGGAAAGAAAATACATATATGCGCATCAATAAAAAACCTGTTTACAAAGATGATGATATGTATATAAAAGACAGCGAATTTCTTGAAAGGCTTAAAGAAAAAAGGGAAATTGCAAAAAAATGCTTTTCGGAGACCGGCAAGTATATTTATATGCCGCTGGAGGATAACATTAAAGAGCTTAAAGATCATATATATCCTCAGGCTGAGCTTTTGGTGAAATTTGTAAAGCTGTTCGGCGAAAAATATAAAACGAAAAAGGATGAAAAAAACGCTAAAGAATTCGGTGATGTAGAGCATTTAACATTAAAGCTGTTTAAAAATAATCCCGGTGTCTGTGAAGAAATGAAAGAAAAATACAAGGAAATTTTGATGGACGAGTATCAGGATTCCAATGAGCTGCAGGAGGAAATATTTAAAAGTATTTCACGTGGTGATAATTTTTTTATGGTGGGAGACATGAAACAGAGCATATACCGTTTCAGAAGCAGCGAACCCGCTCTTTTCAAGTCCAAGTGCGATACATTTGAAAAAAGCGAGACTGCCCTTAACAGGAAAATCGTTTTGTCAAAAAATTTCAGAAGCAGGAAGGAAGTTTTGGACAGCGTAAATTCCGTTTTTGAGGGGATGATGAGCGAAGAGGTCGGAGGCTTGACCTATGACGAGGATCAAAAGCTATATCACGGCGATATGACTTATGAGGATAAAAACGGTGATAACTGCGGCGGATATAAAAGTGAATGTTATGTCATCCATTCCGATGTTTCCGAGGATGAGGTCAAGGCGGAAGAATTGAGCAAAGAGGCGCTTGAAGCGCGTTTTGTCGCAAAGAAAATAAAAGAGCTCAAGGATAATAAATTCTTAGTCAGGGATAAAAGAAAAATCAAGACCGTCAATGAAAAAAATGAGATCAGCGAAAAGGAAGAATTTTTTTACCGTCCCGTACAAAACAGGGATTTTGTTATCTTAATGTCTTCGCCGAAAAATTATGTGAAGCATTTTCAGAATGAACTTACAAATTTGGGGATAGAATGTTTTGCTTATTCGGGAGGATATTTTGACAGGAATGAGATACGTCTTGCAACCGCGCTGCTGAAAGTTATAGACAATCCGTATAATGATATCGCGCTTATTTCGGTCATGAGGTCAATAATCGGCGGATTTGATGATAATGAGCTGTGCGTGATAAGACAATATTCAAGTGATTCGTTCTATGACGCGCTTAAGCAATGCGCAGATAATAATGAAGATTATTTGGGCAAAAAATGCTTAAAATTGACCGAGAATATAAATAAATGGCGAAGGTATGCCGTCTTTATGACAAGTGACAGATTGATCTGGACATTATACGAAGAAACCGACCTATTTTCTTTCTGCGTTTCCATGTACGGCGAAGAAGCTGCCGAAAACATGATACTTTTGTTTTCAAGAGCGAAAAAATTTGAAGAATCGGGATATAAAGGATTATTTAACTTTATCAGATACATAAAAAAACTCAAAAACCGTAAGGAGGATATGTCACAGGCGGTAATGTTCGGAGAAAACGGTGACACGGTCAAGATCATGACTATCCATAAAAGCAAAGGGCTGGAATTTCCCGTTGTTTTCCTGTGCGGAACAAACAAGGAATTTAATGATGAAGATATAAAGGGCAGGGTAATTCTTGATAAAAAAGCCGGTTTTGGAATGGATCATATCGATTATGAAAAAAGCTGTTATATCAATACTGTTTCAAAATCAGCCGTGAAAATAAATGTCTTAAAAGAAAGCATATCGGAAGAAGCAAGAAAAATGTACGTGGCATTAACGCGTGCGAAGGAAAAACTGATAATAACAGCTGTGTGCGGATATAATGCGGAAAACAATGTATTGAAAAGCAAGTCTAAATGGATGTCGGCTTATTCGCAAAAGGGCGTGATGGATCAGCATTATGCCTCGGGCGTAACTAAATTTATAGACTGGATCGCACCTGCCGCAATTAAAGACAGCACTAATTGGAGCTATACGGAAATTCGTTATAATGAGGCGGCCGCCGCTGCGCCGACTGTAATAACAGCACAAGAATGTACAAAACATGATGATAAAAAAATAATTATAGCCGATTATAAATATCCTTATATGCCGGAAACAGCTATGAAGGTAAAAATGTCAGTTTCCGAAATAAAGAAAAAAGATACTCTGCAGCAAAATCGCGAAATCAGTGAATTGCCGCAGTTTATGCAGGAAAACAAGAACCTGACGGGTGCTGAGAGAGGAACCGCGATACATTATGTTATGCAAAAGTATATTCCGGATAACAACTTTTCCGTTGAGGATGTCAAGAATTTCATTTCGGAGCTTGAAAACCGTCAGGAATTGACAAAAGAAGAGGCAGAAGCGGTAGATCCGCGCATGATCGTGGATTTTTACAGAACGGATATCGGACAGCGGATCCTAAAAAGCAACAGGGTCGTTCGTGAGGCTCCTTTTGAAATTGAAGTTTCGGCAGATGAAATATCCGGCACCGGATCAAAAGAAAAAATATTGCTGCAGGGAGTGATAGACTGTTATTTTTATGAAGGCGATGAAGTGGTGATCGTTGACTACAAATCAGATTACTACAAAAATGTTGTCGAGTTTGCACAAAAATATGCCTTGCAAATAGAATATTATGGTAAAGCTGTAGAAAAAATATGTAATAAGACAGTTAAAAATAAATATTTATATTCTTTTTTAACAAAAAATGTGATAGAATGTTAAATGCTTTATATTGAAGGCAGAAAGGATTTAGGAGGTGTTAAAGTTGAATGATGAAAAAAATTTAAGAGACAATGAAAATAATAATGAAACAGATAATGATAATTTATCTGAGTATAGATCTGAGTCAAAAAGTACATCCGCAGACCATTCAACATATCATCATGACGTGAGCAGCCATGAAAGTCATGCAAGCCACTCAAGCCATGAAGGACATTCGGGACATAGTGACCACTCAAGTCATGGAGGACATTCCTCCGGAGAACATGGTTCACACAGACACAGATCAAGATATAATTTGTTTATGGGTGAAAATTTCGATGATGATAAATATGACCGTTCGGCTGCGATGGAACGCAGAGGCGAAAATGTAATATACAAATATGTACACAAAAAGAAAATCTCGGATATGGTAAGAAGGACAATATTCAGCTTGGTTTTTTTTGCGTTGATCTTTTTCTTGATCTATTCCATAATGAATACAGATTCCAATGATGGTATGAATAATTTATTTGACCGTAACAAGGAAGAACAGGAAAGCATTGAAGAATTGCAGGAAAAGATCTACGATATGGAGGACTATATCTACGAGCTTGAACAAAGATTGTCACAGTATGAGCAAATAGAACATAAAAACTTCTGAATTTTACAACAGATTCACTGATAACAGAATGAATCTGTTTTGTTTTTGTTTAAATCGGAGCAACGCTTCATCAAGGTTGTTTGAAATGCAGCTTGAAAACACTGTAACAGGAAATAGGAGCGTCAGCTCCGCGGCGTTTTGGTGTGAGAGTACAATTCCCCGCTGATTGCGGCGCGGCAATGTCGCGCTCTTATCTACGTTGAATAACGGGATAAGACGTTATTCAACCAAAAAGTAAATTTACTGGAATAATTTTGTTCGCTTTTTGTTCGCTTTTTCTATTTACAAAAGGTATCGGTTGGTGTATAATTATCGTTAGAACAGTTATTAATAAGATGGCGGAGGTTATCATATGCTTTTGACAATTGATATCAGCAATACTTATATATCCATAGGAGGATTTAGGGGTAATGAATTATTATTTGTTTCAAACATTGTAACCGATATAAACAAATCACGGGATCAGTATGCAATTGAAATGATACAGATCGCGCAGCTGTATGGCGTGGATAGGGAAAGGGTAGAAGGAGCCGCGATGTGTTCGGTGGTCCCGGAGCTGTCGGAAACAATTAAAGAAGCATTGTTAAAGATATTTAATGTTGAAGCTTTAATTGTGGGTCCGGGAGTGAAAACCGGGTTAAAAATAAGCATAGATAATCCAGCGCAGTTAGGCGCGGATATTGTTGCGGACGCCGTTGCGGTTTTGGAAAAATACCCGACGCCGTGTGTCATATGTGATTTCGGGACGGCTACGGTTTTCAGCGTTATCGATGAAAACAGGTCGTATTGCGGCGCGATTATTTCGGCAGGGGTAGGGACTACTCTTGATGTATTGACCAAAAAAACGGCATTGCTTCCTCATGTCAGTATCCAAAAGCCCGAAACGACAGTAGGAACAAATACCATTACCTCGGTACAGTCGGGACTCATTAACGGAACGGCTGCTATGGTTGACGGTATAATAAACAGATTAAAGGGAGAGTACGGCGAAAAAATCACCGTTATTGCCACGGGGCAGTATGCAGGCAAGATCATTCCATCATGTACCGAGGGCAATATTATCTTATCGGAGCATCTGATTTTTGAAGGGTTAAGATCAATATACTATAAAAACCAAAAAAAATCGGCCGGCTGAGTTATATTTTGTTTTAATACAAAAAGGGTGCAATTTCAGATATACGGAAGGGAACATAACAATGAAAAGAAAATTTATACTTATTTTAATGACGATGATATTTACCGTTACATCGGCCGGCGCTTCCATATTGGGGTCGGTCGTAACAGACCAATCGAGCCTGCCTATCGGACAAGGGCTGACGCTGTACAAAAATACGTTTTTGTCCGATCAAAACGGCGTCGGATATCAGACTGAATACTATACGGAATATACACCGAATGAAGATGTTGTTCCGGTAGTCCTTACAGGCAATGACATATACGGAAAAAGGGATATAAACCAGATAATGGAGTATATGAGGGAAAATGAAATGGTACCCATGGTGGGTATAAACGCATCCTTTTTCTCCTTTGAAACGGGTATACCCATGGGACATGTTATAACAGACGGCGTTGTTACCTCAAAGGATGACAGAACGCTGGCGGGTGTTGGATTCAGAGCGGACGGAACTGCATTTATAGAAGACCTGTGCATTGTATCCACCGCAAGCTTCGGCGAGGATTATATGCTCCAGATACCCCATATAAATAAATTCATATCGGAAGAAACCCAAATGCTGACTTTGTTTACTCCTGATTTTGGAGACAGCACCGGAACAACAACCGAAACGCTTAATGTTGTGCTTGAAAATATTTCGGATAATGTAAGAATAGGCAAGACCTTCACATGTACGGTGGCGGATATATTCAAAAGCAGCGAGCCTGTTACGATCAATCCCAATCAATTTGTATTATCGGTAAATACAAACGGAAACCAGTGGGCGATCACATTGATAAACACAATGACAAAGGGTGAAGAAATTACCGTTTCCACAACTGCGTCAAACGAAATATGGAATGAAGCCCAAAACGGTCTTGCAAGCGAAGGCAGCAGATTGCTGACTGACGGGGTGGTGGCATCAAATCTTGAAAAGGGAGCGGCGCCGAGAACCGCCGTTGGAATAACCCAAAACGGGAGCATTATATTTTATGTTATAGACGGCCGTCAGACAGGCTACAGCTACGGAGCACAGCAGACTACCGTTGCAAACAGGTTAAAGGAATTGGGATGTGTCGACGCGCTTAATCTGGACGGAGGCGGATCAACTTCAATGGCGGGAGTTTATCCGGGATGCGATACTTCCGTATTGCTGAATTCACCGTCGGAGGGCACATTAAGAAAGGTAACGAATTTTATTTTTCTTCAGAATGTATCAAAAGCGGTAGGAAAACCCGAAATGGCATATATTTATCCGTATGCGGGAAAAATCCTGTCGGGGAGCAGGATACAGCTTAATGTAAGAACTGTTGATGAAAATTATTATACAACGCCTACGGGAAGCGTGACATATTCATGCAATGAATACGGTGTGGTGGAAGAAAACGGGATTTTGGAGGCTTTGGGAGAAGGAGTTGTGACCGTTACGGCCGAGACGGAGGGATTAAGGGCCGTCGCTTCATATAATTCGATAATAAGTCCCGACAGCTTTAAACTTTATAACGCGCAAAACATGGCTGAATTAAATGATATAGACGTTTTGCCGGGGGATGTCGTTTATCTTACAACCAAGGCAAAATATGCCGGAGCGGAGATGCTGGTCTCAAATGAGGCGTACCGATGGAGCGTCCCGGATAATTCCGGAATAACGGTAAGCGCCGACGGTGTTATGACGGTATCAGGCAGCTTTGATAAAAATACCGTTCTCACCGTAAAGGCCGGAAATGTTACCAACAGCTATAATATAAGACTCGGCGCAAGCTATTCAGACGCCGAATCCTATCCGTACAGCGAAATAAACATAAATAATAATAAATTAACGGTGGATATGTATTCTTATAATGACAGGATCAGCACCGACAGCTCTTATATCCGTATTGACGGCGAGAAGATAGATTTTGCGGATTGTACGGTGACAGAAATCGATGCAAGGCACACATTGGTGGAATATGGATTAAGCGATGATTTTGTAAACGGTTATCATAAAATTTATGTTGAAACGGTGCTTAATAACGGGTATTCTTCGGTCAATTCCTACAGTATACAAAATACGCCGCCCGAGAATGTATTTGCCGATACCGACGGTCATTGGGCAAAGGATATAATATCATATATGAATTCAACGGGGATCGTTAACGGTATGTATGAAGGGGATCGGTTGGTATATAAGCCCCAGAATAATGTAACACGCGCGGAATTTGCCGTTATGGCGGCAAATTTCATGGGACTTAACGCCGAGGATTATGCCGGTGCTTCCCTCGATGCCTTTGAAGATGCATACACTATCCCACAGTGGGCGCAAAACCATATAAAAGCGGTTTACAGCAACAGTATCATGAGCGGAAAAAGCGATGGGGATCTGCTGTATTTTGAACCGTCGGCATATATAACAAGAGCGGAAGCGGTCACAATATTGTCACGTATCCTTCCGGCAAAAATCGAAGCAAAGAATATATCATATACCGACAGTGCGGATATACCGTCATGGTCGTATCATGCCTTTAGGGTCTTGTCGTCGGCGGGACTTTTAAGCGGATATGATGATAAAACAATAAGACCGTTAAATAACGTAACAAGAGCGGAAGCTGTTACAATGCTTTATAATATTTATTAAACAGGAGGAATTTTAATTGGATTTTAAGTTGGTATCCGATTATAGTCCGCAGGGAGATCAGCCGCAGGCTATCGAAAAGCTTGCCGACGGTATAAATAATGGGTTAAGAGCCCAGACCCTTCTGGGAGTTACGGGCTCGGGAAAGACATTTACCATGGCTAATGTTATCCAAAAGGTAAATAAACCGACGATAGTTTTGGCGCATAACAAAACTCTTGCGGCACAGCTTTATTCCGAATTTAAAGAGTTTTTCCCTGAAAATGCGGTTGAATTTTTTGTCTCATATTATGACTATTATCAGCCCGAGGCATATATACCTTCTACCGATACCTATATCGAAAAGGATTCCTCCGTAAATGATGAAATAGATAAGCTGAGACATTCGGCGACCTTTGCATTGTTTGAAAGGAAAGACGTGCTGATAGTATCGAGCGTGTCTTGTATCTACGGTCTCGGCGATCCTGAGGATTATGAAAATCTTATGATTTCATTGAGAGTGGGAATGGTGCGTGACAGGGATGAGCTGTTAAGACGGCTTGTGGATATACAATATGAAAGAAATGACGTTAATTTTGTCAGGAATAAATTCCGCGTAAGAGGGGATGTAATAGAAATATTTCCGGCAAATAACGGTGAGAATGCAATAAGAGTTGAATTTTTTGGAGACGAGATAGAAAAGATATCCGAGGTAAACGTAGTTACGGGCAAAGTTATAGGCTACAGCAATCATGCAGTTATAACGCCTGCCAGCCATTATGTCACGACAGGCGATAAAATGCAGATGGCGATCCTTGAAATTGAAAAGGAATTAGAGGAAAGAATCAAATTTTTCAAAGAAAACGATATGCTCATTGAGGCGCAGAGGATCGAGCAAAGGACAAGATACGATATTGAAATGCTGAAGGAAATAGGCTTTTGCCAGGGAATTGAAAATTATTCCAGGATCATAAGCGGAAGGGCTCCCGGAAGCGCACCGTATACCCTGCTTGATTATTTCCCGGAGGATTATTTGATGATAATAGATGAGTCGCACGTTACCGTTTCACAGGTAAGGGGTATGTATAACGGCGACAGGGCAAGAAAGGATTCATTGGTAAAGTATGGATTCAGACTCCCCTGTGCATATGACAACCGTCCGCTGAAATTTGACGAATTTGAAAAAAAGATCCATCAGGTGATATTCACAAGCGCGACGCCGGGAGCTTATGAAAATGAACATTCCGAGGCTGTTGTTGAACAGCTGATACGGCCAACAGGCCTTTTGGACCCTATAATAGAGGTGCGTCCGATAGAAAATCAGATAGACGATCTTATCGGTGAGATAAACAAACGTGTAGAAAATAAATCAAGAGTATTGATCACAACTCTTACCAAAAAGATGGCGGAAGATCTGACCGATTATCTCACAGGAGTGGGGATAAAGGTAAGATATATGCATTCTGAGATCAAGACCATCGAGAGGACGCAGATCATAAGAGACCTGCGTTTAGGGGTTTTTGACGTTTTGGTAGGGATCAATCTTTTAAGGGAGGGGCTCGATCTTCCGGAGGTTTCTCTGGTAGCGATCCTTGACGCCGATAAGGAGGGGTTTTTAAGAAGCGAAGCCTCCCTCATACAAACGATCGGCCGTGCCGCAAGAAATTCCGAGGGAATGGTAATAATGTATGCAAATTCCGTCACCGGTTCAATGCAGCGGGCAATTGATGAAACGGCAAGAAGAAGGGCTTTGCAGCAAAAATTCAATGAAGAACACAATATAGTGCCGAAAACTATTATCAAAGATGTAAGAAAAGCGATAGAATATTTGGAGCATGTGGATGATGAAGATATAGAAAAGGCGTCCTTTGAAGAATTGGGCATAATGATCGAAAACCTTACCGATGAGATGTTTGCGGCAGCTGAAAATCTTGAATTTGAAAAGGCGGCGGAGCTTCGTGACCGTATTGCGGTTTTAAAAGAAAAACAAATTGAGGAAAAAGGGTAAGAAGATGAATAAATATATTAAAATAAGAGGGGCAAAGGTACACAATTTAAAAAATATCTCGGTGGATATACCCAGAGAAAAGCTGGTCGTTTTAACGGGCCTTTCAGGCTCGGGAAAGTCTTCTCTCGCGTTTGACACCATTTATGCGGAGGGACAGAGAAGATATGTTGAGTCGTTGTCATCTTATGCAAGGCAGTTTTTGGGTCAGATGGAAAAACCGGCTGTAGATATGATCGAAGGGTTATCGCCTGCGATAAGTATCGATCAGAAGACTACTTCTAAAAATCCGCGTTCCACCGTGGGAACGGTAACCGAAATATATGATTATCTGAGGTTATTGTATGCAAGGATAGGCATCCCTCATTGCCCTAAATGCGGAAGAGTGATAGCGCGTCAGACAGTGGATCAGATCGTAGATACAGTATGCAGCTATGACGAAGGTACAAAAATACAGATACTTGCCCCTATCATCAGAGGGAAAAAGGGTGAGCATAAAAAAGTATTTGAAAGGGCGAAAAAAAGCGGTTATGTCCGTGTTAAGGCAGACGGTATACAGTATGACCTGTCGGAAGAAATAGAGCTTGAAAAAACAAAAAAGCATAACATAGAGATCATTATTGACCGATTGATCGTAAAGCCGGAGCTTTCAAAGCAGCGTTTGGCAGATTCCGTTGAAACAGCCCTTGAACTTACGGGAGATATCGTTATGGTGGAAAAAATCGGGGCGGACATACAGACCTTTTCCAAGAATTATGCATGTCCGGACTGTATGATAAGCCTGCAGGAATTATCGCCGCGTATGTTTTCCTTTAACAATCCGTACGGCGCCTGCCCGGAATGTGACGGTCTGGGCGAGCTTTCAAAAATTGACCCGAACCTGATTATTTATGATGAAAATCTTAGCCTTTTAGAAGGGGCTATATACGCAACGGGCTGGGCAGCCCCGGAGGTAGAGGACAGTATGGCGCATATGTACTATACCGGTCTTGCAAAGCATTACGGATTTGATATAAATACCCCGTTTAAGGATCTGCCGGAAAATATAAAAAATATTATTTTATTTGGATCAAACGGTGAAAAAATAAAGTTTGAATATAAAAGGAATTATGGAAACGGAGCATATCTGGCAGAGTTTGAAGGGGTTGTTATTAATCTTGAAAGAAGATACCATTCGACCTCCTCTGATTATGCGAAGTTTGATATAGAAAAGTATATCAATACGATAAAATGCTATAAATGCAACGGCGCAAGGCTTAATGATGAGGTTTTGGCGGTCACGGTAAACGATATGAATATATATGAATTTTGCTGTATGTCGATCCGTGATGAAATGGAATTTATAGAAAATCTTAAATTGACAGAACGTGAACAGATGATCGCAAAGCAGGTATTAAAGGAAATAAAATCAAGACTGCGGTTTTTGCTTGATGTTGGTTTGAATTACCTGTCTTTGTCCAGGTCTGCCGGAACCTTGTCGGGAGGAGAGGCACAGAGAATAAGGCTTGCGACTCAAATCGGCTCTGGTCTTACCGGGGTTTTATATATTCTTGATGAGCCGAGTATCGGGCTTCACCAGAGGGACAATGACAGACTTATAGGAACATTGAAGCATTTGAGAGATTTGGGAAATACGGTCATTGTTGTGGAGCATGACGAAGATACGATGATGAATGCCGATTATATCATAGATATAGGGCCTGCCGCGGGCATCCACGGCGGGGAAATTGTAGGTAAGGGAACGGCAAAGGCTTTGATGAAGTGCAAAACCAGCATAACGGGACAGTATTTAAGCGGCAAAAAGTTTATACCTGTCCCGGACACACGCCGCAGCCCGGCGGGATGGCTTACCGTTGTCGGAGCAAAAGAAAATAATTTGAAAAACATAAATGTTGATTTTCCTCTGGGAGTGCTGACATGTGTGACGGGAGTTTCAGGCTCGGGGAAAAGCTCATTGGTGAATGAGATATTATACAAAAAACTGGCGCATGATCTGAACAGGGCAAAGATCCATGCCGGCGCGCATAAGGAAATAAAGGGTGAGGAACAGCTTGATAAAATAATTGATATAAACCAAGCGCCGATAGGAAGGACGCCGCGTTCAAATCCCGCGACATATACAAACGTATTCAATGACATACGTGAGGTATTCGCATCGACTAACGAGGCAAAGGTAAGAGGATATAAACCCGGAAGATTCAGCTTTAATGTAAGCGGGGGAAGATGCGAAGCATGCTCCGGCGACGGTATAGTTAAAATTGAAATGCATTTTTTGGCAGATATTTTTGTCCCATGCGAGGTATGTAAGGGAAAAAGATATAACAGAGAAACCCTTGAAGTAAAATATAAGGGTAAAAATATTTATGAGGTCCTTGAAATGACTGTTGACGAGGGTGTTGAATTTTTTGAAAACCTTCCCAAAATAAGAAGAAAACTGGAGACGCTGCAAGAGGTAGGCTTGGGTTATATCAAACTCGGACAAAGCTCCACCACCCTGTCGGGGGGCGAAGCGCAAAGGGTTAAGCTTGCAACGGAGCTTTCAAAAAGAGGGACAGGAAAAACAATATATGTGCTTGATGAACCGACAACGGGGCTTCACACCGCCGACGTCCACAGGCTCATAGACGTCCTTCAAAAGCTCGTTGAGGGCGGTAATTCCGTTGTTGTAATAGAGCATAACCTTGATGTTATCAAGACTGCCGATTATATTATCGATCTGGGTCCTGAGGGAGGAATAGACGGCGGACAGGTCATAGCGACAGGTACACCGGAAGAAGTTGCCGAAAATGAAAGATCGTATACCGGTAAATATTTAAGAAAGGTATTGAATAAAGGCAATGTATGATTTATTGATGTTTGATCTTGACGGAACATTGACCGACCCTGAGGAGGGTATAACAAAATCGGTACAATATGCGCTTTCGGCATTTGGGATCGACGAAAGGGATCAGGGTAAATTAAGGCGGTTTATAGGCCCTCCTTTAGTTGACGGATTTATGGAATTTTATAAAATGGACAGAAAAGACGCGTTGAGGGCCGTTGAAATATACAGAGAGCGGTTTTCAACGGTGGGACTGTATGAAAATCATCTGTTTTGCGGTGCGGATAAAATGCTTGAAAAACTGAAGGAAAACAATAAAACGATAGCTTTGGCAACATCAAAGCCGCATATATTTGCAGAGAAAATACTAAAGCATTTTGATATAATGAAATATTTTGATATTATTGTCGGCGCGGAACTGGATGGGACGAGGAATGAAAAAAGCGAAGTGATCAAGGAGGTATTAAGGCAGGCGAAAAACTGTATATCTCCCGTTATGATCGGTGACCGGAAGCATGACTGTATCGGTGCATTAAAGAATAATATACCGTGTATCGGCGTTTCTTTCGGATTTGCAGAGGACGGGGAGCTTGAAGAAAACGGCGCTGTGATGATAGCGGACAGCTTTGACGGGCTTTGTGAAATGCTGTTAAAAGAATAAAATAGATCCGCCGATGGATTTTTCAGATCTTTCGGCGGATCTTTTGCTATACTGTTAAAATACCTTCCTCTGATTCTATAAGCATAAGGATCTGTTCCTCTGCGCCCGTTTGCGCGTTGATATATATCAAAAAGTTTCTTCCGTTATGATTCCCTTTAAATTCATAACATAAAACCTCTTTTTTATTATCTTTAGGAATTAAAGCAACTGCCGTTGAATCAACGCTTAAATGAGGGTTGACACGTTCTTGAGCTTCCGTAAGGGTGAGCGTTCTTTCACCGAGATCCCTGTGCTGATGATTCATGATATATCCGTTTGCCTCAAGCCCTACGATCTCTCCGTTATCCAAAGCGACTTTGACCTTTATAAGGTCTGAGTAACAAATGACGTCGCCTTGTTCATATGCAAAGTTTATTGTTGCAACGCAGCCGCTTTTATCATAGTAGCTTTCCTTCAGAGAAGAATATCCCCGCTCGTACAGGAAATTCCTTGCGGCGGATACCGCATCCTCAAAACTGATACTTTCGGATTCCACATTTCTCGTATCCAGGAAATATAGAGGAAAACCGCCCTGTTTTGTCATACTTATATAGATATCCCTGTCATCATATGAGGCGGAGTATGAATAAGTGTTTATCGCGGTATTTTGCGTTTCACCCGTGAAGGCAAGATTCTGACCTCTTGAGCCTAAAAATTCCTTGGCTTTTTTTAATGCCTCGTCGCTTGTTACGTCAGCCTGATTTTCCAGCATGACGGGCTTTATATTTTGAATATGCTCTGAAAACGGGCCGTCATAGATGAGGGACGGATATTCCTGGAATTCCTTTTCCACCGATTCAAAATCGGACAGGATATCGCTGCCGGCTGCCGATACCGCATTATCGAGATATTTGTTTGCATTTCGGCTTACTGTCCCAAAACTGATTTTACCGTCATATATATCTTGCTGCATGGCTATGAGTGAATTGTTAAGGTTTGAGGCATATGTGCTCAATTCCGAAAGCGTGTTGTATTCTTCGTCGCTGATTGTTTTGTTGTTAATGACATTTTGACTGAGCATATAGGTAAAATCACCTATTTGTGAAAGAAATTTTTCTGTGTTTTCAAGCTGAACCTCAGAAATAGGAAGCTGACCCAGGCATGCTTTTGCCGCGGTAGTTTGCCTGAATAATTCCGAGGAGATTGTACTCAGCTGAGAAGCGCTTGATACAAGCATACTTTTTTGCAACAGAGTATCAATGTCATCAACGTAATTAACAAGCTCGTGAAAAGCCCTGTTATAGTTGTTTTCCACATTTGTTTCCAGCGCCTTTGCGTTCGTGTACTGAAAGATCGAAAATACCGAAAGAGCCGCGATAACGGCTGATAAGATCCAATAAATATATCTGTTTTTTGCAATCATGGTAATGTCCTTTCTATAATAAATTCTTAGGTTATTTGCAGAATCTGTGTTTGCCGATTTGTTTTATAAATGTTCTTGACCATATCCAAGAGTTTGTCGCGGTATCGGGATTAAAATAGTAGATAGCCCCGCCGGTAGGATCCCAGCCGTTCATTGCGTCGCTGCACGCTTTATAAACAGTGGAATTCGGGTCTATCGGAACATTGATCTGGCCGTCCGATACGGCGGTAAATGCACCCGGCTGATATATTACCCCCGATATGGAATTTGGAAAAGATGAATGTTTAACTCTGTTTAATATTACGGCTGCAACGGCGACCTGACCCTCATAGGGTTCGCCTCTTGCCTCGCCGTTTACCGCCCTTGCCATCAGCTGAATATCGCTTGCGCTTCTTTGAGTCTGAGCTTGAGCATTGTATTTTGAAATACAAAACAGAGCGCCGGCCGCGCAGCCGAGAACAAGAACAATTATCAGTAAGTATTTTTTTATGCTGTTTGTTAGCAATATTATCACCTCGTTTAATTACTTTGATATCCGTATTTTGAACCAAGGCAAGTTTTTTTATGTATAAAAAATTACATTAAAGTCAAAAATTTATTAAATTCATATTGTATCAGAAAGGAAATTTATATGAAAAAAGTTTTTTTAGCATTTATGATCACGGCGGAATTGATTTTAAACGGGATTGTTTATTCGGATACCGTCACAAAAGATTTATCGGATAATTTATTAAGACTGCATATAATTGCAAACAGCGACAGCGAATTTGATCAAGATGTTAAATTAAAAGTACGTGATAGGATTATTAAAGAGATAGGAGATAAGAATTTCAGTGATAAAAAAGAAGTTATAAACAGTGTTGATGAACTGACATCTGTTATAAATGAATATCTGAATAAAAACAGTGTCGGTTATTCATGCACGGTATATCATCTTATTGATGAATTCCCTACAAAGGATTATAATAATATTTCTATGCCTGCGGGTAATTATGACTGTATAAAAGTTGTTTTGGGAAACGGAGAGGGGCAGAATTGGTGGTGTGTTGCATATCCGCCTCTTTGTTTTACTGAGGAAGTGTGTGCGGATATGAGCAGTGAGGGAAAAGAAAATCTAAAAGAAAATTTATGTGATGAATCTTATAATATAATAGAAGGCGGAAAAACTGAATATAAAATAAAGTTTTTTGCGGTAGAAATGATAAATAAGCTGCTTTTAAAAATAAATGGAAAAACAGGGCAGTAGTGTGTTATTTTATCAAAATAGCCGAAAGACATAAAAACCATCATATGAGCGTCCATTTATAACTGACCACAAGCTGCCCCCTCCAGCCGTGATCGGCGGCAGGCCACATAGTTTGTGATGGGCATGAGCTTTGGCCGAACGGTGTAAGCGGTTTTTTTGTTCTTGTCCTCATTGAATGATGGTACAAGCCCTTATTAAATGATTGACAAAATAATAAAAATATAATATAATTTAAACAATATATTATTTTTTACCCGGATCAATTTTTGCCGGAAAGAGTGATATGTGACTGAAAAAGCAGCACATGCGTGAAAGAAAGGGAAAAATATGAAATATAAGCGTATAATAAGTATATTTTTATGTATATGTCTGCAAATTATGATCTCAGCGTGTACATATGCGAATAATACCGATGAAGTAAAGGTCACGATAGACGGTGAATATGTTGAATTTGATCAGCCGCCTGTTATAATCGAGGGAAGAACCATGGTCCCTCTCAGAAAAATTTTTGAAAAGCTCGGAGCAAAGGTGGAATACGATCCCGAGACGTCCACCGTATATGCAAGTAAAACCGATTTTGAAATGTCTATGAAGATTGGCGAAAATAAATATACGGTAAATAATACCGAATATTCGCTGGATGTCCCGTCGCAGATCATAAATGACAGGACATTGGTACCGGTGCGTGCCGTATCGGAGAGTATGGACTGTATTGTAGACTGGGACGGCGCCGCAAGAACGGTTATAATATTAACACAGCAGGCATTGGAACAACAAGCCCTCAAGGTCCATTTTATAGATGTGGGACAGGCTGATTCGGCTCTTTTGATATGCAATGACAAAACAATGCTGATCGACGGCGGAAATGTTGAAGACAGCAGCAGAGTTGTTTCATATCTTGCAAAGCATAATATTGATTATCTTGATTATGTGGTATGCACACATGCCCATGAGGATCATGTGGGCGGACTGTCCGGGCCGTTGTCGGTCATGGATGTGGGAACGATATATGCGCCGCTTACCGAAGAGGATACAAGGGCTTATTTGAATTTTAAAAACAAGGCGGAGGAAAATGGTGTTGAGATAGTGCATCCTGACTGCAAAGAGGTATTTTATCTTGGGGACGGGAAGGTTGAAATTTTAGGGCCGGTCAGCGAAGAGACGAATAATTTAAATAATACTTCAATTGTTTTAAAGATCACCTACGGAGAAACTTCTTTTCTTTTTACGGGAGACGCCGAATATGAGGAAGAACAGGATATTATAAATATGGGATACGATTTAAGCGCGGATGTTTTAAAGGTAGGACACCACGGCGCTGAAAATTCAAGCTCATATACTTTTTTAAGAGAGGTAATGCCGGAGTATGCGGTAATATCGGTAGGCAAGGATAATAAATATTCTCATCCTTCAGAGAATACATTATCAAGATTAAGAGACGTGGGCGCTAAGGTATACAGAACAGATCTGCAGGGTGATATCACATTTTTAAGCGATGGTGAAAACATAACGGCAGTCACGCAAAAAAACAGTGAAGTACAAACAAATCCTACTGAAAATACCGAAAAAAAGACGGTTCAATATATTGGGAATAAAAATACCAAAAAATATCATAGGTTGGATTGCAGCTCACTGCCGAAGGAAGAAAATCAAATTGGATTTTCTTCAAAGGAGGAGGCTGAAAATCAAGGTTATGAACCTTGTTCAAAATGTAAGCCTTAAATATGAGCTGATAAGCTGCTGTTTTTTAAAAAGGGAGCATTGTTATATGAACAATAAAAAAATTTTTAAAATAGACAATTTTCCGTGGGATGATACCGGTTACAGACCGAAAACAACCGTTGAAATGTCATACGACGATAAAGGATTTTATTTGCATTTTAACAGTGATGAAAAAGAAATAAGAGCGACACAAACACAGCATAACACAGATGTACATCTTGACAGCTGTGTGGAAGCATTTATCCAGTTTCTGCCGGATAAAGACAGCAGCTACATAAATTTTGAGATAAATCCAAACGGCGCGATGCGGTGTGCAAGAGGAGAAAACAGATACGACCGTGTTGAATATCCGGAGTCGGTGATTGATAATTTTAATATAAAAACTCAGGTTGATAAAAACGGTTGGAAAGTATGGTTTAATATACCTGTTGACTTTATCAAAAAGGAATATCCCGGATATGTGCATGAAAAAGGGAAACGTATCAGGGCAAATTTCTATAAATGCGGGGATGAAACAAAGACCCCTCATTGGGGCTGTTGGAGCAATATAGCTTCAGAACATCCCGATTTTCATTTATCTGTTTTTTTCAAGGATATTCTACTGTAAACCTTAATAGCGGACAATATTAAAATGTATGAGAGTGTTAAAAATCTGTTTTACGCACAATATATTTTTGGTTGGTTTTTTCGTTGACATCAAATTAAATTCATGTTATAGTATCTGTGTCAGATTTTATGGAAAAAAAGAGTAAAAAGAAGGATGAAGGGATAATATGTCGGGGAAAAGGGGTTCTGATTACATAAGCGGATTAAAAATGGGGATACCCATCGGGATCGGTTATTTGGCGGTGTCTTTTTCACTGGGTATAACGGCAAAAAATGCGGGATTGACGGGATTTCAGGCAGCTCTTACAAGTCTTTTGCTAAATGCTTCGGCAGGAGAGTATGCCGCTTTTGCATTAATAGCGGCAAACGCCGGTTATTTTGAAACAGCGCTGATGGAGCTTATCGCCAATGCGAGATACTTTCTGATGTCATGTGCATTGAGTCAGAAGCTCTCCGATAAGGCGGGGCTTTTGCACAGGATGATTATAGGTGTTGCGGTTACTGATGAGATGTTTGGCGTATCAATGTCAAGGCTGGATAAGATAAGCCCGTTTTTTTATTTTGGAATGATGTCGCTTTCCATGCCCTGCTGGTCGCTTGGTACATATCTTGGGGTCGTTGTGGGAAACGTATTGCCGGAAAATGTTGTAAGCGCTTTAAGTGTGGGGCTTTACGGCATGTTTTTGGCAAGTATAATCCCGCCGGCAAGGAAGAATAAAATTATTTTGGCAATAGTTGCGGTATCTATGCTGATGAGCCTTGTATGCTCGTTATTGCCCTTGCTTTCACAATTGTCTGAAGGCGTAAGGACTATAATTTTAACGGTTGTGATAGCAGGCGCCGCGGCAATTTTATTCCCCGTAAAGGAGGAAGAAGATGGAGCATAATATATATATTTATATTTTGGTGACCTTCATTGTTACATATCTTATCCGTACATTGCCGCTTACTCTTATAAGAAAACCGATAAAAAGCCGGTTTATCCGTTCATTTTTGTTTTATGTGCCGTATGTTACTCTGGCGGTTATGACATTCCCCGCAATTGTAAATGCAACAGACAGTATGTGGTCGGGTATTGCCGCGCTTTTAATAGGTATACTTGTTGCATGGTTTAACGGGAATCTTTTTATCGTTGCAAGCTCTGCTTGCCTTACGGTGTTTATTTTGGAATTGTTTTTGTAGAAAAAAATTTTATAAGGGGGATGTTGAAGTGAAAGGGGCAAAAAAACTGATATCGTATATGTTGACGGTTTGTATGTTGGCAAGTATATTTACGGCATTGCCGACCTTTGTAAGTGCTGCGTCAAGCGGCACCTGCGGGGATAATCTTACATGGACGCTTGATGATAACGGCACGCTTACCATTAGTGGCACTGGTGCGACATGGGATTACGGCTATGAAGGTGCGCCATGGTATTCGAACAGAAAAGGTATAAAAATAATTGATATAAAAAACGGTGTAACAACAATAGGAGATTATGCGTTTTATAATTGTTCAAGTTTAATAAGCATAACGATACCAAACAGCGTAATAAGAATAGGAGATAGGGCATTTTATAATTGTGCAAGTTTACAAAGCATAGCAATACCAAACAGTGTAACAAGCATAGGAAATGGTGCGTTTTATGGTTGCGACATAACAAGCATAAATATACCAAACAGCGTGATAACAATAGGATATAATGCGTTTTTTAGATGTAACAGTTTGACAAGAATAAATGTAGACATACATAATAAAGCATATTCATCAGTCGATGGCGTTTTGTTTAACAAATCAAAAACAGAGCTAGTTTGTTATCCGGCAGGAACAGCGGGAACATATACAATCCCAAACAACGTAACAACAATAGGAGATGCTGCGTTTTCGGAACGTTACAGATTAACAAGTGTAACTATACCAGACAGTGTAACAAAAATAGGGTATGGTTCATTTGATAGATGTTACGGCTTAACTGACGTATATTATGAAGGAAATGAAGAACAGTGGAAAGCCATTTATATAGGCGTAAATAATAGGGAGTTAGGAAACGCGAATAGACACTATAACAGCACGTCACCAAATACAGGCGTAATAAAAGGGTTTGCACAAATCACATATAACGGAACTACATATGATTTATTGTCACAGCCTATAAATATAGACAAGGAAAGCAAATCGGAAGTATCTGTTAAAGTAGACTACAAAGACGGTACCGGAAAAGAAAAAATATATTTAACGCAAAATGCAGTAAATGCAGTTGTACTTGAAAATAACGTATCAAAAAGCTTTATACCGACAGATGTGTTTGAGGTGGATAAGGATATATACATATTGATTGTAAATGAAGAAACGGGAGACACAATTTCAGAAAGAACAAGGCTTAAGATTGTTGATAAAGCGGTAAATGGCGAATTGTTGCCTGACGGCGATATTTCGGGACTGAATTTTAAATTAGGCAAAGAAACAGCCTTTACAATACCTGATAATGTGCCCTGCTTTGGCGGTGCGGAAATTAAATGGGATTTTGATTTTATTCCTATTTCCTTTGAATATGACAGAGAGGATAACAATAAAATCAATGTGGTTTTTGGAACCTCAATTGCCAAATATGACGGCGAAGAAGATAAATATTTTTCTGATTTTAATTTTAAGGAATATAAAAAGGCTTTCAAGAAAGCGACTTCAAAACAAGGGAGAACATTAAAACAGCTTCGTAATGACTTTAAAATGTCTGATGCATATAATATGAACCTGTTTGGCGGAAAGGTACTCGGCGGAGGTACGGGTAAGCCAAATTTTGAAGGCGATGTTGCAGGATATGCGGAAATGAAGATTATTGATGGCAAGCCTACATTCGTTGAGGGACAGCTATGTTTTGAGGCAGAAATTTCCTATACCTATCAAGGACAGTTGTTTATATGGGTTGTCCCCGTATACTATGAAATCGGCGGAGGCATCGGTGCAGGATTTGAAGGAAATATGATAAATATTGATCCCGAATCTTTCACTCCTGAATTTGAGGCATATCTGACGGCAAAAATCATGGCAAATTTAGGCGCCGGTATCGGTATTGCCAAGGTTGCTACAGTAGGGGTCGGCGGAGAAGGTTCGTTAAATCTTAAAACCGCTCTGCACAAAGAATATTTAAAGGCCTGGGGAGCAGGCTCTGCCAATATAAATGTAAAAGTATTTGGTAAAGAAGTTGCCAAAAGCGATTTTTTAAGCGGAGACTTTCTTATTTACGAAACGGGAAATTCAAGTGGCTTAATTCCAGACAGTGCCGTTACTCTTGCCTCAGCGAAAGAACAAAATTTGTATTCGGAAATAGATATCAATAAAGTATACGAAAATGAAAGCCGTGCATATACTTCTTCACAAACGCAGTGGTACGGAGATATGCCTGCAATCAGTCTTATGAGTGCAGAGTACACCAACAAAAATACACAGCTTCTTGCCGAAAATGTATACACCGAATCTGCGCCGATGATGTGCAATATAGACGGAAAAAAAGTAATGGTAATGCTATGGGATAATCAAGAGCGCGAAGCTGTAAACAGAAGTATGATTGTATATTCCGTTTATGATAACGAAACAGGTTTATGGTCGGCTCCCGCTCCCGTTTTTGATGACGATACGGCTGATTTCTATCCGAATTTCAAAGACGGATATTTGGTATGGCAAAATTCAAAAAGTGCTCTTAACGACAACATGACCCTTGCCGATATCGCAAGTCTCGGAGAAATATGCGCCGCTAAATGGAACGGCAGCGGCTTTGATATTCCTATAACGTTAACCGACAACGATACTATTGATACTCAGCCTGCGGTATGCTCTTCCGGGTCGGAAACTTATGTTGTATGGACGACAAATACTCAAAACGATATTACAGGATTAACAGGAAGAAATACTATTATGCAGGCAACAATCAACAACGGCACAGCAGGTAAACCTGCGGCAATTAAAGAAAATCTTAATACTGTTGTAAGTTTGGTGGCAGAATATCACGAGTCCGATTTATACATAGCCTATTCAGTCGATGAGGATAATGACCTTCAGACAATCAATGACAGGGATATATGGATTATAAAAAACGACTCCGAATTTAACCTTACCGATAATGATACAATAGACAGTAATCCCGTATTCAAAAACGGAGTGTTATACTACTATTCAAACGGAAATATAGAGTATTGCAATATAAGCGATTTGTCCAAAAAGACAGTTTTTGACGAGCCTAAACCGGGATTAAATGATAGTTTTGCAGTCGATTCAAACGATAACGGCGATATTGCCGTTTGGTGGACAAAGGCGGGAGAAAATTCTACCGAGGTTGTTTGCGTGCTGTATAAAAACGGCGGGTGGAGTGATGAGATTACGATTTCAAACACAGGAAATCAAGCTAAATATCCGACCGGGGTATTTACCGAAAACGGGAATATGTATGTGGCATACAATAACAGTATTTGGGAAAACGGAGAAATAACCCGAAGTGATTTGTATACGCTTGAAGTAACGCCTTCTTATGATTTGGAGCTGACAGAAGCTGTTATTGACGAAGACACAATGACAGTATATGCCACCGTCAAAAATGCAGGCGAATTAAATGTGGATTCCTATACCGTTACAATAACCGATAACGGCGCCGTTAATTCTCAAAAAACAATAAACGAAGGATTAAAAGCCGGCGCGTCAGCTGAAGTGGTAATAGAATATAACCGACCTGAAAATTTAAGCAAGCATACGATAGAGGTCGGTGCAGATATTGCAGATGAGGAATTTAATACTGATAATAACATCAAAAATATTACCGTAGGAAATTCGGATGTTGAAATCGTAAAAATAGAGAATTACGAAAAACTTCCCATATCTCAAGCGGTTGCGGTTATTACCAATTCCGGATTTAGTGATACAGGTAAAGTCACCGCTTATTTGTGGAAAGATAAGGCAGACGGAGCTGTTTTGGAAACAAAGACCATAGAAAATTTGACTCCGGGAGAAACAGCCGATATTACATTTGATTATAACATCATAGAAAACAGCAATATTCAATGGTATGTTACCGTTGAAAGCGAAAACGAAGAAATCACTTCCGCTAACAATGATATGTATTTTATAAATAACTATTCAGAATCCGCAAAAGGTTATAAGCATGATATTGTTATGTACAATATAGAGGGAAACACCCTTAAAGTAAATGCTTTTGCGGAAAATAATACCGATACCGATTTGACCGCGGAATCGCTGCTGGCAGTTTATGACGCCGGCGGAATATTAAAAGCATTAAAAACCGATACGGTAACAACATTAAAGTATGACACAAGTTCTGTAAACTTCACTTTTGATACATATAGTTACGAACCGGGTGATCACATTAAACTGTTTATGTGGGACAGCGTTGATAATATGTCGCCGATACTTTCTCCGGTAAATAAAGTTTTGCAAAATTAAGAAAACAGTCAAGACCACCTGTTATACGGGTAGTCTTGACTGTTTGTTTATTTTATATCATATACGGATCTTATTGTCATATCTTCTGTAAGTTCCTTTAAAGGAATATCGGTTTTACAGGTTATTGTGTAATTATTTTTGTTTGTAATATCAAAATAATTATCGCTTAATATAACGTCATGATCTTCAAAATCTATCTCCACACCTTTTGCAAAACTGTCAGAGGTTACGGTAAAGGTAATAATGCCGTTATTTTCCGATGATGTAACCTTAATATCGGGTTTTTGCCATTGGAAATATTTGGGAAAAGTGAATAATTCGGTGCGGCGCATTATAAAATTCCCTTTATTATCATATAGATCAACATAATAGAAATCAGAATAAATATCAATGTCAAGCCCGTTGATATCAACGGTAAAGATATCTTGTGAGCTTAGTTTTTTCAAAGATGCTTTGTTTTCTCCCGAAGCGATAATGTCAAAATTGCTTTTGGCAACACACCATTTTAAAACGATTTCTTTGTCTTGGAGTGTTTCATTTGCGGCATTTACCGTAATTTTTCCTTTTTCATTAAAAATACCGCAGGCAACGGGGGCATAGAATTTTTTTGCTTCATAATGCAGCGCTTTATATCTTCCGAAATAATCCACGCTTGACCATGAGGCAACGGGCCAGCAGTCGTTAAACTGCCAGTAAATAGAGCCCATGCAGCAGCCTCTTATCCTTCTGAAATGTTCAACACCGAGCCTTATAGCTTCAGCCTGGAGAAGCTGTGACGCATAGACAAGATTTTCAAAAGAGGTGGGGTAGAGGTATTTATCGGAAAGATAGGTAAGTATTTTTGTATTCCCGCTTTTGCATTTTTGATGGTTTTCCACAACTCTTGAAAAAGCATTCATATCTTTTTCTTCGCAAAAACTTTTTATTGTTTTGATGTTGGGGAAACTCTCAAAACCGTATTCGGAGCAAAATCTGAATTTGTGATTCCTGTATTCTTCAAAGGGGATGTTTCCGTGCCATACAAGCCAGTAATGAACGTCTCCCGCTTTGTCACTTGACGGATCAAAAAGCCCCCCGCCGCTTGATGGGCTTGACGGCCAGTAAAAGGTATTGGGCGCGTATTTATAGCTTATTTCTGGAAGAAGCCTTTCATACAATTCAATATAATCTGCCATAACAAGCTCATTATTTATACCCCAGTCTTTCAATCCGCCTTCCATTTCATTGTTCCCGCATAATATTGCAAGGGACGGATGATATGCTATTCTTTGGGGGTGCGGACATATTCTTGGACTCCGAAAGGAGTAAAAATATATGTATACAAAAGAACAAAAGGAACGTGCATTAAAAGAATTTGAACGATTAGGATCAGTTCAGGCCGTAGTAACGCTATTGG
>CALXWJ010000010.1 GCA_944392335.1 uncultured Clostridia bacterium | reverse complement strand
AGAGGGGCGCACGCTGATTAAAAAGCCGGCGAAAAAAAGAAAAAAGCCGTCCGCAGGAAAGTAAAACCTTCCTGCGAACGGCTTTCGCTGTATCTTTCTGCCTTCGTTTGCGAAGGCGTATTATTTAATGCTCACTGAATAAATGCGATTTTCAATCGCATTTAAAAAAATTATGACTATTGTCAAAATTTTTCATGTAAAATCGAAGATTTTACATAGTTCGCATTGATAAAGTCTGCTGAAATAAATATTTTGGGGGCAAAATATTTATTCACGGTGCAAGATTTTTTGCAAAAATGCACAAAACCCTTGCACCTAAACAATTCTGAAACGCTTGTAAGCCGCCATGCGGCTGCGTTTCATAATTGTTCAGCAGTCATTATGTAAGCAATGCCAAAAATTTTGAAATTTTTATGAAATATTTAAATAGTTGTTGCTAAATTTGTTAAAATAGTATATAATAACAAAATAGAATAAAAAGGACAAAGGTTACAAAAAGGATGTAAACAGCCGTATGCCGGCAACACGGAACATAGCATATTGTTTTAAGATAAAATAGAGTTGTTTCCGGTATTTTGAAGGGAGTTAATGTTTTAAAAATGAAATGTAATTTGTTAATGGCATTGATGAAACTGGATATAGGCGGTGCCGAAACTCATGTGGTTGAACTTTCTAAAGAGTTGGCAAAAAGAGGTTACAACATAACTGTAGTCTCAAACGGAGGCGCATATGTCAATGAATTGGAAGAAAGCGGAATCAAACATTATACTTTGCCGCTTCATACAAAAAAACTCAGATGTATGGCTGAATCAAAAAGAGAACTGAGAAGAATAATAAAAGCCGAAAATATCGATATTGTACATTCACACGCACGTATTCCGTCGTTTATACTGGGCAGACTCCATAAAAGCATGAAATTCCCCTTTGTTACTACCGCACACTGGGTGTTTAACACAAAATACGGATTAAAATATCTTACCGACTGGGGAGAAAAAACCGTTGCTGTGAGCGAGGATATAAAAAAGTATCTTATGGATAATTATCATGTGCCGGAAGAAAATATATTTGTTACAATAAACGGTATAGATACCGAAAAATTCTCACCCGATACCGATAAAACCGGGATTTGCGAAGAATTCGGAATTAAAGACGAAGATAATTTAATTGTTTATATAAGCAGAATGGACGAAGACAGAAGTCTGGTTGCAAAACAGCTTATAAATGTACTGCCGAAACTGGATACAATAGTTGAAAATTTGAAAGTGCTTGTTGTAGGCGGAGGAAATGATTTTGAAAATGTATCGGCGCTTGCCGAAAAAACAAATGAAATTTTAAAAAGACAAGCTGTTATAATGACCGGGCCAAGAACCGATATAAATAAATTGATAGCTCCGGCAAAGTTATTTGTGGGAGTTTCCAGGGCGGCGCTTGAAGCAATGGCTGAGGCAAAGCCTGTAATAATTGCAGGAAATGAAGGCTATATAGGCCTGTTTGACGAGTCAAAGCTTCAGGTGGGAATCGATACTAATTTCTGCTGCCGTGGCTGTGAAGCAGCTACAGAAGAAAAGCTTGCACAGGAAATAGGTGGGTTTTTCGGAATGTGGGATGAGGATATTGAAAAAATTTCACAATTCGGAAGAAATTTGATTGTAAACGATTACTCTGTCAGCAGAATGGCAGATGACAGCGAAAAAGCGTATAAAGCATGTCTTAAAAAGTATGAAAAATAACATATGACCGTAAAGGAGGGATAAAGGCTTGAGCGACATACTGATTTTAGGCTACTACGGATTTAAAAACAGCGGTGATGATGCTTTGCTTTTATCCGTAATAAAAGAGCTGAGAAAACAGAAAAACGATATAAAGCTGACAGTTCTTTCAAACGATCCGGAGGAAACTCAAAAGAATTACGGTGTTCCCGCAGTAAAAAGATATAATATATTCAGTATCTTAAAAAATATAATCACATCAAAAATGCTGCTTGTAGGAGGCGGAACTCTTATTCAGGACGGAACAAGCACAAAATCTCTTATGTATTATCTGTTTGTGATAAGACTGGCTTTGTTGCTGGGAAAAAAAGTAATGCTTTATGCAAACGGGATAGGTCCTCTGAAAAAGGAAAATTATAATATAACAAAAAGAATACTGAACAAGGTGAATGTAATCACTTTGAGAGAAAGTATGTCGGCGGAAGAGCTTAAAAATATAGGAGTTACAAAACCCAGAACAGTAATAACCGCAGATTCGGCATTTAATCTTGAATTTAAAGTTGAGAATAAAATTCCGATGCAAATCGGAAATGACTATGTTTGTGTTTCTGTGAGAAATTACAGGAAGATGTCAGATGATTTTGAAAAGATAATAGCGGATACTTGCAATTATATTGCAAAAAACTATAGTTGCACTCCTGTATTAATTCCATTTCAGAAAACAAAGGATATGGGAATATGCCAAAGAATTAAGGAAAAAATAAAATATAAAAGCATACTTTTTGATACAGACTGCAGTATAGAGGAGCTGTTTGATTTGTTTTCTCATGCACGGATGTGCATAGGGATGCGGCTGCACAGTTTAATATATGCTTCAATTTGTACCGTACCATCGGTAGGAATTGTATATGATCCGAAAATTGAGGGATTTATGGAGTATATGGGACAAAAAAGATATGTATATGCAGAAACGCTTGATTCTGCAAATCTTGTAAAAATGGTAGATGAGTGTTTTGAAAAACATGAGGAGATAAAAACCGAGCTTAAAATAAATTTGAACAAAATGAAGAAAAAAGCGGAAGAAAATGCACATGAAGCGGTCAGATTACTGAATGAGTAAAATGCTGCGAAAAAGAAAATTGTTCAGAGTTGTACCTTCACACCCATTGGTGTCCGGTAAAATGAGTTTGATGTGCTAAGAGGGAATAAACAGATGTCAGAATCAAAAAAAATGTTAAAAACAGCCGGTTTTATGACCATTGCCACGTTGCTTGCAAAGCTATGCGGAATGGGAAGAGATATGCTTATTGCCGCATATTTTTCAACCAGCTACATAGGTGATGCATATATGACCGCAACAAAGCTTCCTACAATGTTATTTGATATGGTAATTGGCGGAGTCATAACCGCTTCATTTATACCTATCTTTAACAGCATAAACGGTGAAAGCAGAAAAAAGGAAGCAATGAGTTTTGCGAATAAGTTTGTCGGAATGGTTCTGGCAATTACGGTGCTGATAACGGTTTTGGGGATCGCATTTTCGGGAACGCTTATAGGATGGCTTGCACCAAAATTCGATGCTCAGACTCATGATCTTGCAAGCAGTCTGTCGCGTATAATGTTCCCCATGATAATTTTTACCGGACTTGCTTTTTCTTTTGTGGGGATATTGCAGTCCTACGGAGAATTTAATATTCCGGCAGTTATGAGTCTTGTGTCAAACCTGGCGGTTATTGCGTATTTTCCTTTGTTTGGGAAAAAATTCGGAGTTTACGGATTGGCGGTGACTATGCTTATTGCATGGGGATTGCAGGTCGTAATCCAGATACCGGCACTAAAAAAAACAGGGTATAAATTCAGGCCTGATTTAAGGCTGAAGGACAAAAATATAAAAGCGGCCCTGATCCTTGCGGGACCGCTGCTGATAAGCTCATGGGTACAGCCTCTTTATTCGATCGTCAATACGAGAATTGCGTCGGGAATTGCGGGCGGAATAACGATGTTAGAATATGCAAACAGGCTTTATACGGTTATGGTAGGTGTATTTTCATTTGTTGTAACAAACTTGATTTTCCCGAAGCTGTCAAAAAGCAATGCATCGGAAAATTTTGAGGAAGCGTCCAAGCTTTTGGTGACGTCTTTAAAGTCGATCGTCATAATCATTTTACCGCTTATGATGGGATTCATAATTTTATCAAAGCCCATTATATGCGTTATTTATGAGCATGGACAATTCACTTCGGCGGATACCCTAAAAACTGCGGGGGCCCTATCCTGTTATTCGGTGGGAATGATAGGATTTTCAGTTAATGAAATTCTTGCAAAAACATTTTTTTCAAAGAAAAATTCAAAAACACCCATGTATAATGCCGTTATAAGCATGATTGCAAATATTTGCTTTGCGTATTTGCTGTCCCCGAGGTATGGGATAAACGGTCTTGCTCTTGCAACGGCGGGCGGATCAACGGTAAATGCTTTGTTAAATTATATATGTATGAAAAAAAAATACGGCAAGTTTCTTGAAAAGATAGACAGGATAAGTATCGTAAAAACAGTCATATCGGCATTAATAATGGCGGCTGCTGTATTTGTACTTTACAGAGTGTTGTCGGATGTTTTTGCATATTCCGTTGTGAACTGCTTAATAACCGGAATTATCTGCGCGGCGGCGGGACTGTTGGTATATGGAATATGCTGTGTGATATTCGGTGTTGATGAGATTAAGATGTTGATAAAGAGATAATAATGGTTGAGAACCGGAAAGGGATTTGGTGGAACAATGAAAAACAGTGTAATTATCGGTTTCATTGTGGCTTTATGGAATAAATTTTTGACAATTTACAATAATTGTTTTATAGAAAGGATCATTAAGTCTGTTTGCGATTTTTTCAAAGAAAAATCAAAGGGAAGCGCAATTTGTTCAATATTTAAAAATAATTTTTTGGACGGAAGCTATTGGAGGGAAAGCGCTTTATTTAGGATAATAACATCCCCTATAAGATTTTTGATGCATATTGCGGATAAAGCGGGAGACAGGCTTACGGTAATAAGGGAAGGCAGTGAATTTTTAAAGATTTTTGATAATCTTTTAAATATACCGCTGAGAGAATACGGGATTTTAACATTGGGATTTACCGTCGGTGCGGCGCTTACATCTCTTATAATGGGAAGTATGACCGATAAACGTATTATCATGTTTGCGGCAATGCTTGTAATTGATGTTATATTGATTTTCATACCTTGGTCAATCAATGCAATTGTTAACGGCAGTGTTATTGCAAAAGGGGTAAAAGGTTTATTTAACAGCTATAATATCTCAAAAGATAATGAAAGAAATATTTTTAATATAAAGCCTTTAAAAATATTATTATGTCTTTTCTTTGTTACGGGTCTGATTGCCGGATGTGTATCGCCATGGATAACGGCAGCCGCGGTGTTGGCAGCCATAGTTATGGCATGTATAATTCACAATACCATTGCAGGGGTATTTATCAGTGTATTTGCAGCGCCGATCATGCCGACAATGGTATGTGCGGGATTGATTTTTCTTACGGTCATTTCTTTTATATTAAAGCTTTTGTGTGAAAAGGACAGGCAATATGTAATAACGCCGATGAGCTTTCTGATTATCGGATTTTTAATGTTAGCGGCATTTTCTTCCTTTACAAGCTTTAATATTCCAAAAAGCGTACAGATATTGGTGCTGTACATATTATTTGCATTTATGTATTTTCTTATTGTAAATAATATAAAGTCCAAGAATCAATGGTATAACCTTGTTGTTATTTTTGTCATGGCCGGTGTTGTTGTAGGTCTTGTGGGAATTTATCAGAACTTTTTCCTTGACAGTACAATTGAGAGCTGGGTCGATGAAGAAATGTTTGAGGATATTCAAACGAGAGTATATTCAACATTAGACAATCCCAATGTATTGGGGCAGTATCTTGTTTTGGCCGCGCCTGTGGCTTTTGCGGTTTTATGGAGCATAAAAGGTGCATTGAAAAAATTCGTCTTTTTCGTGTTTTTTGTGATCATGTGCGTTTGCCTTATATTTACATGGTCGAGAGCGGCATGGGTAGGAATTGTATTGGCAGTAGGCTTCTTTTTGATTATAAAAGACAGAAGATGGGCCGCGCTTTGTATAGTTGCATTGCTGATAATGCCGTTTGTTTTACCTGAAAGTATCATTTCAAGAATTACAAGTATAGGCAATTTTAAAGATTCCTCTACTGCATACAGGGTCTCTGTATGGGTCGCATCGCTCAGGATGGCAAAAGATTTTTGGATCTCGGGTATCGGTCTGGGGTCGGGCGCATTTGAGAGGGTATATCAGAATTATGCGTTAAACGGCGCGGGCTTTGCATTACACTCACATAATTTTTATATTCAGCTTGTTGTGGAAATGGGAATTTTGGGAATAATTTTGTTTTTATTGATCATTTTGTCAGCCTACAAACAGATAATATCAATCAAAGAAAATACAATCAATAAGAATGTGGCTATTGCTATGGGCGGGGCATTAATAGGTTATCTGTTCCAGGGTGTTGCCGAAAATCTTTGGTACAACTACCGTATGGTTTTGATTTTTTGGATATATATGGGGATTTTGCAAAGCGGTGTTAATGTTACAAAAAAGAATTTGATTACGTTGGATTCCGTAAAATAGTATGTGCTTTGCAGAGTTCTATCAACTGTATGCCTTAGAAGAAAGGGATGGTTATAAAGGTGATAAAAACGGTTCATGTTCTTACAGATACCAATATCGGAGGAGCGGGAAGCTGGCTTTTAAATTATCTTAAAAGCTATAATAGGAAAAAATACAGTGTTTGTGTTGCCATACCTGAAAACTCAATGCTCAAACCAAGAATATCCGAGCTTGATACAAAGGTATATGAGATGCCGGGTATTGCGGACAGATCTTATTCCGGGCAGGGAGTAAAAGAATTCAAAAAGCTGTTTAAAAATATAAGACCCGACATTGTACATTCGCATGCGTGTTTATCGGCAAGAATTGCAGCAAAACAGCTGGGGATCAAAATCGTGAATACAAGACATTGCCTTGAAGACAAAAAAAGGTTTCCTGTCAGTGTGATATATGGAATAATCAATAATTATCTCAGTGACATTGCAATCGGTGTTTCAAAGGCGGCTTGTGATAATTTGATCATGGATGGAATAAAAAAAGAGAAGGTAAGACTTGTATATAACGGCGCATATCCTTTAAAAGAACTAAGCGGCGATGAAAAAATGAAAATAAGAGAACGTTATAAACTACCAAAGGACAATGTGGTCGTTGGAATAGCAGCAAGGCTTGAGCCTGTTAAGAATCATGAATTGTTTTTAAAAGCAATGAAAACAGTATTTGAAAAAAACCCAAATGTATCTGCATTAATTGTCGGTGACGGATCATTGAAAGACAGTCTTGAAATGCTGGCAAAAGAGCTTGACATTGATAACAGAGTTATTTTCACCGGATATCAGGATGATATAACCGAGGTTATGAATATTATTGATATAAATGTGTTGTCGTCAAAAAAAGAAGCTCTCAGCTTATCGCTCATTGAAGGTATGTTTTTGAAAAAAGCGTCAATTACGACCGACTGTTTAGGCCCATGTGAAGTGGTTGAGAACGGGAAAACGGGAATTATCGTAGAGAATTACAACGAACAGCTTCTCGCAAATGCGATAACTGAATTGATAAAAAATGAAGACCTGAGGGTTAAAATGGGTCTGGCAGGAGAAAAACGGGCAGAAAATTTATTTTCAATAAAACAAATGATAAACTCATTGGATGGTATATATAGTGAATTGATAAAAAGTGAAAGGAAATGACAAAATGAAATTATTTGATTATAACGGGAAAATATTTGGAAAATTAAGTATTGTTGATTTATGTATTATTGTTTTTATTGTTGCTGTTGCGGGAGGATCATATGCATTTTTGAAAAAAAACATAGCCGAGAGCAGGGCATCTCAGTCATATAACATAGTTCTTGAATACAGAGGCATTGAAGAGTATCTTCGCGATGCGATCGTCCCGGGTACAACAGTATATGAGAGAGTGCAAAATCAACCTATAGGAACATTAAAGGATGTAAAATTTGAACCTGATATAGAATATAATGTATCTTCTTTGGACGGAACTCTTGTACAAGAAAGGGTTCCGGAAAAGTATGATGCCCACTTGTATTTGGAAATTACGACTGATGATGATATTTATGTGGGAAAATATTTGAGTATCGGTACAAAGGATTTTACGGGCGCCGGCTATATTATCTCGGTTGATAAGGTAGAAAATTAATTAATATCAAAGTATTAGGTGCAGCTTGCATACATTCATAATATAAAAGTACGGACAAATCATATTGCAGTGATCTGCTAATGTATTTGTGACGCCGGCTTGGTGCCGGCAGAACGGAGGTAAAAATGAAAAAAATTATAGATTCAAAAGGAAAGCTGTTTGGCGTGATAAATATTATTGATTTGGTGGTTATTATTGCAGTTGTTGTGCTTGCTCTTTCTGCCTTTGTTAAATTCGATCAGAATGAAAAAATAACAAGCTCAGATAAAGTGATAGAATATACCGTTGAGGTTGAAAATATCAGACAACCGTCAATCGATGCCTTTAATAAAAATTTTAACGATATAATCGAGCTTGATACAAAAAAAGGTATGGGTGACATAATTGATATGAAAACGTCAAAAGCAAAAGAGACCATTATATTGGCTGACGGACATTATAAAGAAATAGAACATGAGGATGAGTTTAATCTGCTTCTTACCATCAGAGTAAAGGGAACAGAAACAGAAGATAATTACTACACGTTAAACGGGAAAAAACTTATTGTGGGTGATACAGTAACTTTAAATAATGAATATGTTACATCATACGGTGTTGTAAAGAGTGTTGAGGTTGTGAGTGAATAAGAATGAATAATGGATTTCTATATTCACTCGACAATAAAAGATATCATACATGGAATTATCATCTTCAGCAAAAATTCGGAGAAAAGGTTTTTAAAGTAAGCCTGAACGCAGGGTTTACATGCCCCAATATTGACGGCACAAAAGGAGTAGGAGGATGTATATACTGCTCTGATGCCGGAAGCGGAGACTTTGCCGGAAATCCTTGCGAGGATATAATTACACAGTTTGAAAATGTAAAAAACCAAATGCTGAAAAAGTGGCCCAAAGCAAAATATATACCGTATTTTCAGGCACATACCAATACATATGCGCCGGTCGAGGTTTTAAAAAGCAAGTTTGAACCTGTATTGGCTCTTGATGATGTTGTTGGATTGAGTATTGCAACCCGTGCGGATGTATTGGAGGATGATACGGTAGACTATCTTGAAGAGCTGTCAAAACGCACATATCTTATTGTAGAATTAGGGCTGCAGAGTATTTTTGATGAGACGGGGAAAAGGATAAACAGATGCCATACCTACAGCGAATTTTTGGACGGATATAATAAACTTGCAAAAAGAGGGATTAATATATGCCCGCATTTGATTATAGGCTTGCCGGGAGAAACACATGAAATGATATTGGAAAGCGTTCGACAGACCGCAACATTAAAACCGCATGCTATAAAGCTTCATCTTCTGCATATTCTAAAAGGTACTCCTATTGCAAAAATGTATGAAAACGGTGAGATAAAAATATTGACCCGTGATGAATATGTGGATATTATAGTTGACGCGCTGGAAATTATCTCTGAGGAGATCATCATACAGAGGTTGACCGGGGACGGGGCAAGAGACAGTCTTATCGCGCCATTATGGAGCCTTAAAAAGTTTTGTGTTTTGAATGAGATCGATAAGGAAATGAAAAGAAGAAATTGTTATCAGGGATGCAAAGCGAAATATTAGAATTTTTTTGCATTAAATCAGAAAATGACTGTAACACCGGATGTTTTAAAATATTTAATAAAAAACAGGACGGTCAATTGGTGATAGATAATCCCGAATATAACTGCCCGCATGTTGTCCCACGCCGTAATCGGCGGCAGATTCCATATTTGTAATCAGTGAGAGTACAATCTTCCTATGATTACAGCGTTAGCACAGCTTGCGCTCTTGTCCTCGTTGAATGACGGGATAAGCCCTTATTGAACAGACTTTTTGATTATTGTTGTGAAATTTTATTTTGATCATCGGTTGAAGGGTTTAAAATTTTTGTTTGGTGTCCGCAGTTTTTACATATTAATGTGTCGCCGACTTTTAAATGACAGGTGGTTTGACCGCAATTTTCACATTTTTTTATATCCTGACATAATCCATAATCAGATTTATCCGGGTCTGCGATTATACCCATAAGAACAAGTATGGAACAGATTGCGGTAATGACGACCGATAAGGATTCGGTATTTATTTGGACATCAAAAGCTTTTAAAATTATGACCATTTGTGAAAGTATTCCGAGCAAAACATGAGGTTTTTTAAGTCTGGTCCAAATAAGCTTTAAGGTTTTCATATTATCACCATATTTTCATTATTTCTTTGATATATAATATGAATCGTATTATGTATACGTGAAATATATGCGGTGATAATTTCTGTATAAAAAAGCGTTTATTTTAAATTCGTTTAAAATAAACACTTTGCATTTATTGTGCAAAAAAGATCATGCGTGATTTTTCTGCATTTTTACAATTCCTTTTCTGTGCGGGACTGATTATTTCCCGACACAGAAATCATGGAATATTGCGGATACGATATCCTCCGAGATCACAGCACCTGTAATTTCGCCGAGATTATCGATTGCCATGTTAATATCGATCGAGGCAATGTCGGACGGCATCATATTATTGATACTGTCCATTGCTCTTTCCAGAGATTGCTTTGCTTTTGTCAAAGCACCTATATGACGGAGATTTGTCACTATACAATTGTCATTTTGACCAACTTCACCGAGATTGTACATTTTCTTGATTCGTGCAGTGAGTTCATCAACACCTTCACCGGTTTTAACGGAAAGCTCGATAGGTTTTATGCCCGGAATGTTATTTATTGTATTCGTAAATTTTTCGTCTTTAATGTCTGTTTTATTTATTATGATGATTCTTTTTTTGTCCTTTGTTTCTTCGAGAAGTTTTAATTCATCTTCTGTTGTTTCGGTACTGGCGTCGAGAACTATCATAACAAGATCGGCAGTATCAATACTTTGACGTGAACGTTCAACACCGATTTTTTCTACAATATCATTGGTTTCTCTTATTCCTGCCGTATCGGTGAGAATTAATGGAATACCGTCAATGTTCACACTTTCTTCTATAACATCTCTTGTGGTACCCGCAATCTCTGTTACAATTGCCCTGTCGTCCCGTGCAAGAAAATTAAGCAGTGAGGATTTTCCAACATTCGGTTTGCCTGCTATGACCGTTTTTATTCCGTTTTTTATAATTTTTCCGTTTTCGGCAGAACCCAAAAGTTTTATGATTTTATCATGATTTTTGCTGACTCTTGACAAAATATCATCACATGTAACATCTTCAAGTTCCTCGTCGGGATAATCAATAATAACCTGCATTGATGCCGAAAGATTAATCAAGTCGCCGCGTATGGCATTTATTTCGTTACTGAGGCTTCCCGAAGCTTGTGATAGGGCATTTTTTTGTTCCAAAGAAGTTTTTGCATTAATAATATCAATAATAGCCTCTGCCTGAGATAAATCTATACGCCCGTTTAAAAAAGCTCTTTTTGTGAATTCGCCCGGTTCTGCGTAATCTGCGCCCGCCTCTATAATACATTTTAAAACGGATTTTGACGCGATTATGCCGCCGTGAGTACTGATTTCAACAACATCTTCTTTTGTATAGCTTTTAGGTGCCCTCATAACTGTTACTAAAACCTCATCAATAAAAACACCGTTTTTATCGATGATATGACCGTAGTGGACGGTATGGGTAGGGACTTGGGAAATAAGAGCGGAGCCTTTGAAAATTTTATCCGCTATCTTACATGAGTCGCTGCCGCTTATTCTGATTACTGCAATACCGCCTAAACCTTTAGGTGTGGAAATTGCGGCGATAGTTCTGTTATCCAAAGTAAAATCAATCCTTTTTTAATATACCGAAATAATTATTATTTATTTTCAAGAAGTTTTTTCAGTTCTTCCATAAATGTTTCTATATCGGAAAAATGTTTATGAACTGATGCAAATCTTACATAGGCAACCTCGTCAAGCTCTTTTAACAAACGCATAACTTTTTCGCCTATTTCGGTGCTGGTGACTTCTTTTTCCATAGACTGATACAGCTCGCTTTCTATATCGTCCGTTATCTTCTCCATTTGAGAAAGTGAAATAGGTCTTTTTTCGCATGCTCTCATAATACCTCTTAATATTTTTTCTCTGTCATATGGTTGTCTGGAATTATCCTGTTTAATGACAGCAAGGGATATGGTCTCCAATTTTTCGTATGTTGTAAAACGTCTTTGGCATTTAAGACATTCGCGTCTCCTCCTTATGGAGCTTGAATCCTCCGTTGGTCTTGAATCTATGACTTTGCCTTCGCGATAACCGCAATAGGGACACTTCATAAGCTGCACCTCTTTTTAAATTCATTTGTATAATAAATATGATAGTACCGTTTCTTAAAATACTGTATTGTTTTAGATGGTATAAATTCATTAAATTATAGCATATATTTACAGTATTTATTATATAACATACAAAAAAAATATTCAATAACTATTTTGTTACAATTATCTTACAACATCAATACCGTCCATTCTTACGAGAACAATTTCACGCCCTACGGTAACAATTTTTTCCCAAGGAATGACGTAATCATTTCTTTTTGACAAAAAACCGAATAAGCCGCGTCTGTTGGGAATAATTATGGAACGAATCCTTCCCGTTTCAAAATCAATATCCACGTCATAAATATATCCCAAGCGTTCGGCATTTACAATGTTAATTACTTCTCGCTGTTTCAGGTCGCATGCTCTTACCATATATACCACCTCATAGTTATTTTATTATTCTGCAAAATAATTTATGACGATGTTTCGGGAAAGGGACATATATTATTGCCAATAAAGAAGCTGTAAAAAAAATCGACGTATAAAATGAGTGCGTATGGGGTGTTAAAAAAATCGTTCAGAACGGGCGAAAATCAATATACAGCGGCGATCGCGGCCGACGCTGTAAACCTCTTGCCCGATGGCGTATTGGCATACTCCGATGGTGATTTTCGTTCGCGGTTTGAGGGCATAAACACAGAAAATCCGCCAAAAAGGTGGATTTTCTACATTTAAGGAATATTTTAAATTTTTTTGACATGTTAAAAGCAAGTAAAATCAAGCTTTTTGCCCGTGAACGCTCTGGACGATTTTTACACCCCATTTAAAAATATTATTCTGTTATATAATACCAGTCAGCATGGTTTATTTCTTTTTCTTTGCCTATTGTTATATCGGCAAAGGTGTTATTTTTAAATTCTGTTATGTCTGCAATATCTGCCGATTGCAGACAAAAACCGTCTCCGCCGATGATTGTGTTATTTGTTATGGAGTTCCCCAAAGGCATAAGCATATTGTTTTCTTTTATGTTATATAATTCAGGATATGCGTTTTTCCATATATCACATTTGTAATCAATGGCATCAAGATACTGACCGATTTTACCGCCGTCTTTTTCAAAGGCATCCCAAGTAACACCGCGTTTATCATACATAATTGCCATACGGCAGTTATAAAAGAAATTATCATGTATGTCAAAATCTCTTCCGCCTGCCAGGAGCAAGCCTATGTACGGAATGTTTGCGAATATGTTTGAGTAAACCTCGGCAGATGACATCAAATCATCAAAATACAGCCCGATACAGCCGAGATCATCATAACCGTTCAGATCATGCAGATAATTATATCTTATGATATTTCCTCTGTAGGTGGTGTCTCGTCCGCTGTATATCGCACCTGCATCATTTGATTCATAGCAAGCGTTATTGATTTCGTTATGTTCTATTATATTGTTATTACCTGCAAAAACGATACCAAAATGCGGAACATCATAAATATAGTTTTTCCTGAGACAGCATCCAACACCTGAAATATCCAAGGCAGCCATGTAGGTTTTATGCCATCTTGCAATGTCATGAATAATGCAGTTTTGTATAATGTTATCTGAAGATGTAAGCGTTTGTCTGTCCCCGCCGTTAACACCAATGCCGCCTCCCCCTGTTAATGATACGACGCATTTATCAACATTCATTCTCATGCAGTTCTCTCCCAGAATTCCCCAGGCCCCGGTATTTTCAACTGTAATATCGCATACATTTATGTCTTGGCAGTCTTCAAAACACAGACCGGATTTTCTGCACTGCGAGATTTTAAAACCGCTTATGGATATATTTTTGTGTCCCTTTGAATAAAACATATCGTTTGCACACGATACTTCTACATATTCCTGTCCGTCATAAGGATAAACATATAATATACCTTTTTTTCTGTCAATATACCATTGTCCCGGTTCGGTAACGGCATTTTTGACATTTATCGCATAGAATTTTCCGCCGACCTCGGAGGTGAAGCATGCCCCGTCACGGTAACCAAATGTATGATACGGTTCATTTACCGTAATAGCGCCGGTTTCTTTATCAATATTTTTTATGGTATGGCGCTGAGTTGCCCAGTCCACATTCCAATATCCTATCAATAATGTTTCTTCAAAGCTGTCCCAATTTTTTATGTTTTCATCATCGCCTATAAATATACCTTCTATCGAACCGCTTCGTTCACCTTTGAAGCTCATGTCTGTTTTACCCAGAGCTTTTTTTATACGTATAAATCCCTCTTTAGGATATCTTGAAATAGGCATAATTTTGTTATCATAAAATAATTCCAATCCCGGGCCGTATTCTGTCATATGAGGCTTTGGTATATCATATACTTTCCAAAAGTCCTCAAAAGGGCCTTCACCGAAATGTCCCAAGTCGGTTATACCGAAGTCACTTAATTTTATTTCTATAATACCGTTAATTTTTTTCATACCGGCAATATCAATTTTTTTGCTTCCATGCAGCTCAACATTATTATTTTCGCCGATAATTTTGATATTGTCTCTTTCAATATTAATCGTTGAGTCAATATTGTATTTTCCTTCGGAGACGGTTATAACAACATCCTCATTGATATCGGCGGCTTTTGCAAGGGCAGATTTAAAGTTTTCGTTGTTTGTTACTTTAATTTCCATTGATGGTTACTCCTTTATTTGAATTTTATTACATTAATTTAATTCATGCTGCAAAATAGCGGCTTTTACTGTATTTTTCATAAGCATTGCAATTGTCATCGGTCCTACGCCGCCGGGAACCGGGGTTATGGCCGAGGCAACCTTTTCGGCGCTTTCAAATTCAACATCACCGACTAATTTTTTATCAGCCATTCTGTTTATACCCACATCAATTACAACCGCGCCTTCTTTTATCATATCGCCTGTAATAAAATTAGGAATACCTACAGCAGCAACAAGGATATCGGCTTGTTTGGTTTTTTCTTTGAGATTTTTTGTTTTTGAATGGCATATTGTAACCGTTCCGTTTTGATGAAGCAAAAGCATTGCCTGTGGTTTTCCGACTATATTGCTTCTTCCGACGACAACACATTCTTTGCCCCGAACGTCAATGCCGGATTCCTTGATCAATTCCATAACACCAGCGGGGGTGCACGGAACAAAATCAAAATTACCTACCATTATTTTGCCCACATTTACCGGGTGGAAGGCGTCAACATCTTTTTTGGGAGATATTGCATTAATTACCGTTTCTTCATTTATATGTTTAGGTACAGGCAATTGTACCAATATGCCGTTTATGTCCCTTTTTTCATTTAACGTATGTATAAGCTTTAACAGCTCTTCTTCACTTGTATCTTCTGAAAGTGCATATTCTTCCGAATAAATACCCAATTCTTCACAAGCCTTTTTTTTGTTGTTCACATAAACACGGCTTGCAGGGTCATCACCCACAATAATGACAGCAAGCCCGGGATCAATGCCTTTTTGTTTCAGTTCTTTTACTTCTTCCTTCAGTTCGTTTTTTATTCTTTGCGAAACGATTTTTCCGCTTAATATCTTTGCCATTTTTATCATTCCTCCATTCTTCTTTTCTCGGCCGTATTAAACAATTCGGGCCAAATCCGATCAGATCTGTTCTGTGAGCGAGTTTTAATGCTCCACATACCAGTTTGTAATTGTCCGGATTTTTATATTGCAGCAAAGCTCTTTGCATAGCTTTTTCCTTTGGCGTTTTGGGGACATATAACTTTTCCATGGTAAATGGGTTTAATCCCGTATAGAACATGCAGGTTGAGATCGTCCCCGGTGTTGGATAAAAGTCTTGTACCTGCTGCGGATTAATATTATGCTCTTTAAGATACAGTGCAAGTTCAACGGCGTCGTTTAAAGTGCTGCCGGGATGACTTGACATCAGATAGGGAACAAGATACTGTTTTTTGCCGAGCTTTTCATTAATTTCATAAAATTTACGGGAAAATTTATTGTATACACTGTTTTCGGGTTTACCCATATATTTTAAAACATTATCCGAAACATGTTCCGGTGCGACCTTTAATTGACCGCTGATGTGATGTTCGCATAACTCGTAAAAAAAATTATCATTTTTATCATTAATCAAGTAGTCAAAGCGTATCCCGGAACGAATAAATACTTTTTTTACCTTTGGGATTTCTCTTAGTTTTCGTAAAAGAGAAAGGTATTCGGTGTGATCTGCATTCAAATTTTTGCAGGGTTTTGGAAAAAGACATTGTTTGTTTTTACATGCGCCCGTTTTATATTGCTTTGAACATGCGGGCGCGCGAAAATTTGCGGTAGGACCTCCCACGTCATGAATGTATCCTTTAAAATCGGGATCCCATACCATTTGCTCCGCTTCTTGGATTATTGATCGCTGACTTCTTGCGGTAACGATCCTTCCCTGATGAAAAGCCAAAGCACAAAAGTTGCAGCCGCCGAAACATCCTCGTGAAGAAACAAGACTGAATTTTACCTCTTTGATCGCTTCGATTCCTCCGTCTTTTTCATAGCACGGATGATAATTTTTCATATAAGGCAATGAGTAAACGGCGTCTAGTTCCGAAGTGCTGAGCGGAGGAGACGGCCGGTTTTGAACAAGATATTTATCACCGTGTTTTTGAACAAGTATTTTTCCTGTATAAGGATTTTGTTCATAATACTGTATCCTGCAGGATTCGGCATATGCTTTTTTTTGACCGATACATTCTTCATATGAAGGTATCTCAATACTATCATATATTTCATTGGTATCGGACAGATAACAGGTGCCCGGTATATATGTGATATCTTTGACATTCATTCCGGCGTCGAGACAATCCGCGAGCTCAACGATCTGATGTTCGCCCATTCCGTACATGAGAATATCCGCGCGGCTGTCAAGAAGAATGGAACGCCTGATTTTATCATCCCAATAATCATAATGTGCAAATCTTCTTAAACTGGCTTCAATGCCCCCGATAAGGATAGGAATATTTCCGAATACTTCTCTTATTCTGTTGCAATATACAATTGTGGCACGATCAGGTCTTTGACCTGATTTATTGCCGGGAGCATATGCATCGTCATGGCGCCGTTTTTTACTTGCGGTATAATGATTTACCATGCTGTCCATATTGCCTGCCGAAACAAGAACACCAAGACGCGGTCTTCCCATTTTTTTGAAATCTTTCGTGTTTTTCCAATCGGGAAGCGCTATAATGCCGACTTTATAACCGTGTTTTTCCAAAACTCTTGAAATAATGGCATGTCCGAAACTCGGATGATCAACATATGCATCACCGCATATGTAAAGAAAATCAAGCTGATCCCAGCCGCGTTTTTGCATATCATCTTTGCATATGGGTAAAAAATCCTTTATCATTATACAATAATCTCCGTTCCGTCATAATAAAAGCTTATATTCATTTATTGCTTTTCTTATCAAACAATAAAATTATACGATAGTTTGAAAAATATGTCAATAGAATAATTTAAAATACAATATCTTTAAATTGTTTATTTGATATCATAAATCGCCTATATAAAAAATGAAGCCGCACAAAAGATTTTGTGCAGCTTTAGAGTTTTTTTATTAAGAGTGTTGGATTTTTGATTTTTTTCATACATTTTAAAATTGGATATAACCTGAGCAAAGTTGCGCCCCGCCGTTATCCGCAGCGGAATCTGTATCTGTAATCAGTGTGAGAGTATAATCTCACGCTGATTACAGCGCTCTTGTCCTCGCTGAATGACGGAACAAGTCCTTATTACACATTTTAATATGTAAGATAAATGGTTTTATCCGTTATTTTTTTCTGCCTCTCTTTTGGCAAGAAGATTTTTGATCCTAGTAACGGGAACCAGCAGCTGACTTAATGTATCGTCATGATTTATTGTATTTATAAGGATGGATATATATTTTGACATATCAACACAGTAATACCAATCGCGAGACAACAATTCCGGAGAACGGTAGATAAGATTTGTCGTAAATACCTTTGTAATTTCTCCGTTTGCATAAGCTTCATCAAACTTTTCAAGACCGTTGCAGAAAAGGCCGAAAGCGGTAAATATAAATATTCTTTTTGCACCTTGTATTTTTAATCTTTTTGCTATATCAATTACAGATTCGCCGCTGGAGATCATATCATCGACTATCATAACATCCTTGCCGGCAACATCGCGTCCGAGGTAAACATGTGCCTCGATAGGGTTTTTGCCGTCAACAACAACGGAGTAATTTCTTCTTTTATAGAACATACCAAGATCTATCTCCAATACGGAAGAGTAGTACATACATCTTGTCATACCGCCTTCATCGGGAGAAATGACAATGGTGTCATCCTTGTCAAAAGAGATATCGGGAACCACTCTTGTAAGCGCTTTTATCATTTGATAGGTCGTTTGAACATCGTCAAATCCGTGGAGAGGAATGGCGTTTTGGACTCTTGCATCATGTGCATCAAACGTTAAAATGTTTGTAACTCCCATCGAAACAAGCTCTTGAAGAGCCAATGCGCAGTCCAGAGATTCTCTTGATGTTCTTCTGTGTTGTCTGCCTTCATAAAGCATTGGCATAACAACGGTAATCCTTCTTGCTTTTCCGCTGGCAGCGGCAATTATTCTTTTCAGATCCTGATAATGGTCATCGGGACTCATGTGATTTTCGACACCATACATATTATATGTAACACCGTGATTGAACATATCACATATTATAAACAGATCATGTCCTCTTACCGTTTCGGATATAACGCATTTGGCTTCACCCGTACCGAATCTCGGGCATTTGATATGGGCAATGTATGTTTGAGTGTCGTCATAATCCTTTCTGAATTGTTTTAAATAATAATCGATTTTATCTGTGATTTCTTCACAGCCTTTCATACCGATGATTGTAAGTTTAGCAAACGTTGAACTGTTATCCATCATTATCCTCCTTTAAAATTTAAGTTTCACTACTTATATTTATATCACAAAAAAAGCTATTTTTCAAGTAAATATTACAAATAATAAATATTTTAAAATAAATAAATAATATATATGTATTTTTTTTAAAAAATTATGTAAAATATTTTAAAGAATATTTGTGTAGAATTATAATATGCCGGAGAAACATATGAAAACAGTTATATTCATTTTTATAGGAACACTCAGTGTTGCCGGGAGTGCAAATGTTCGTGCAAAACAGTTATTTTTATGTGGGATCGGAGGAGTGATCTCTCATATATCGTTTTTTGTCCTGGAATATATGGAAACGGATGAAGGAGTGAGTGTATTCATAACGTCGGCCGTTATAACCTTATATGCTGAAATAATGGCAAGGACAGTAAAAACTCCCGCAACAGTTTTTTTATATTCCGCAATTGTTCCGATTTTACCCGGAAGAGGTCTTTTTCATACGGTAATGTATTTGATTCAAAAAAACAGTGAAGGATTTATTTCTCAGGGGATATATACCATTATTCGGTCTGTAGCGATATCCTTGGGAATTGTAACGGCGTCAAGTATATATAAATTACTGAATAATATAAAGATTTTAAAAATAAAATAGCTGCCCTGAAATCCAGAACAGCTATTTTATTTGATTTTTGTTTGGAATACAGATAATAAATGAAATTTTTATTCTCATAAAATTTCCCGCATTCGCATGAATCAAAAGCACTTACCTTCTTATTATACTAATTTTATATTAATTTGGCAAGTATTTGATGAAAATATTTATCAAATATGTTACGATTGGGTTACAAATTGCCATATATGTGACAAAAATAATTGGTATATGGGTATTTGAGCCCGAAATGTCACAAAATTATGAAAAAACGTCAAATTTAATACAAAACTGGCGACATTTTACATAAAGGTAATTTATAGACAAAATTAGATAAAATTTTTCGTAAAAAAACACATTTTTTAGCAATAAATCCTAATAATCGCATACAGCAGCTTTTATTTTATCATTTTCGATCTCAATCACGCCAAATTTTTTGGATGTTTTGGTACTTCCGGGATTTAAAAGTAAAATATTGCCGAAATTTTCGCAGTAAGGAATGTGAGTATGTCCGAATACAACAATGTCTGCACCCACCGACAACCCCTTTTTCTTTATTGTTTCGTAATTATATTCATATTTAACTTTGTATAAATGACCATGTGTTAAAAATATTTTTTTTCCATCGATTTCGATAAGCAGTTCTGACGGGGAGTTTGACATGTCACAGTTCCCTTTGACATATTTTATCGGAATTCGTGGAAAAAGCTTTTCCAGCGCACGGGCATCGGAATCATGATCTCCTGCATGAATTATCATATCAACACCTATTATGTTATTAATTGTCTTTATACATGGTTCTATGGAACAATGTGTATCTGAAAAAACAAGAATTCTCATTTATCGTATCAATCCTTTCGATATGGATTTATAAATTTCGCATATTTCAATACTGAATTATATCAGATTTTTTATATAAAGACAAGCTAAAAAACATGAAAATGTCATGTGACGGAAAATAAAAAAATCTCCCGTCGATTTTATTTCAGATTTTGACAATTGAAATTGACATATTTTTAATAAAACAGGTGTTATAATATTCCTCACCAAATAATTTATATTCACTAAGGAGGATGTATATGAATCAGATCGCGATGCTAAAAGAGAAAAAAATCAATTTCAGAGGCTTGATAAAACCGCCGGACAAAAAAGATATTCTAAAAACAATATTGCTTTTGGTGTGCCAAAGGGCCGCAGTGCTTGGAGGGTTTCCCTTTGGGTGTGTGTTTTTTGGCGCGGTGTGTACAAGCCAAACAACATATTTGACAATTCCCGCCGTTATTATCGGTGCAATATGGGGGAATGCTCCGGTCATGAAATATACGGCGGCGGCGCTTATAATTTGGATATATAAATTGATCGTGCCTAAAAAGAAAAGGAGCAGAATTCTTGGAACAGTTGTCTGCGCGGGAGCGGTATTTTTATGCGGATTATATCGGGTTATATCATCACAAAGCGTTGCATATAATTTACTTTTGCTTGCGGCCGAAACAGTAATATGTGCCGTATGTTATCCTGTTTTTGCGAACATTAATGATTTACTCATACAAAACGAAAAAAATCAGCCGGTCAGCAGGGAAAATGCTGTATCGCTGGTCATAGTGCTTGCGGTTGTTATGTGGGGGCTTACAGGGGTAATACTTCCCTTTTCAATAAGCATAAAATCAATAATAGGAATATATCTTGTCCTTTGTATGGTAATGTATTCATCAATTCCCGTGTCTGCGACCTTTGCGTTGGTTTGCGGATTTATTAATTCAATAAATACACAGGAAGCATTGACAGTTGCGGGAGTTTACGCGTTGAGTTCTGTTTTTGCCGGACTTTTAAAATATTTTGGACAAATAGGAGCTGCCGTAGGATTTTTAACCGGTATAACCGTATCTGTCCTGATGCTCGGAGATATAAACAGCCTTTCGCTTAATTTGATTGATATATTGATTACATCAGCTTTCTTTGCATTTATGCCGCTTAAATTTCATCAAAAAACAGGGGTATTCTTATCAAATGCTTTTCGTCCTGAGATACCGAGAAGGGATTTTAGAATAAAAGAATATATTACGGAGGAACTCAATTGTTTTTCAAATACGTTTTCGGAATATGCAAGACAGTTTAAAAATACATTTCAGAGAAATGCCGAGAATGAGTCTTCCCCCGCAGCGATTTTTGATGAGGTCTGTGACAGGATATGTGTTGACTGTAATCGCTGCACAGAATGCTGGCAAAAAAATTTTAATGATACATATAAATATATGTTTTCTATTTTGGAAACGACCGAGACAACGGGACATTGCGATATACACAATGCGCCGATCGTTTTTACGCAGCGATGTATTCAGCCGGAATTGTTTTTAAATGAATTCAATCATGTATATGAGATGAGCAAAATAAATTCACTGAGAAAAGGTGAACAGACGGGGGAAAGACATCTTGTATCAAATCAATACAGTGAAATTTCAAAAATAATCAGTGAGTTATCCGAAGAAATAGAAGGTAATTTCTTTTTCGATGAGCAAAAGGAAAAGGTCATAATTTTTGAGTGCTCAAAGGAAGGTATTTATCTCAAGGATATTAATGTCATTAAAAACGGCGACGGATATTATGAAATATTTTTTACCCCGACACTTGATTCGGAAATTGATATTATATGCAATATATGCAGTGAAGTAATGAATATGAAATTAAAGAGAGTATATTGTAAAAACAATTCGATCATAAAGCTTGCCGTTGACAGTGCATACAGAGTAGAAGTCACATCGGCTCAAAAGAAGAAGGATGATGAACCGGTGTCTGGAGATACACTTATTCATTTTGAAACGGATAAGAATAAGTATTATATCATTTTGTGCGACGGAATGGGCAGCGGAACGGACGCGTCAAGAGAGAGTAAAATGACATGTGAATTGCTGGGAGGATTTTTAAAGGCAGGATTTTCAAAACAAACAGCCTTGTCGCTTATAAATTCCACACTTGCATTAAAAATGGACCGGGAGGGATTTTCAACGATAGACCTATGTGAAATCGACCTGCGTTCGGGTGTTGCCGAATTTGTTAAAATAGGCGGGGCACAAAGCTTTTTAAAAATCGGCGACGAGTGCGATGTAATAAGTGCAAAGGGATTGCCTGCCGGTATTTTAGAAGAAATATCCACCGATAAGATAACAAGAACCTTGTCGGATAATGATCTTATTGTTATGGTTTCAGATGGAATAAGTGAAGTGGGATATGGTATGATGAGGGGCGAATGGATAAAACGGCTGATAAAGCTCGAAGGACTTACCGATGAAGAAATAGCAAATACACTTATTAACAGCGCGCAAAAAAAGGTGTACCCGAGAACGCCCGACGATATGACAGCCGCTGTGATAAGATTGCATAAAATCGAGGAAAACAGTGAAGAATTAACAGAGGCGGTATAACCTAAGTGCAGATGTCCCCCGCCGTTATCGGTGGCGGGTTACATATTGTAATCAGTGAGAGTTCAATCTCTCACTGATTACAGTGCAGGCGTTGCCAGCGCTCTTGTCCTCGCCCAAGACGGGGCAAGCCCTTATTGAATCTCCCACTGAAATTCTGAGGAGAAGACGCTTTCTGCACAGGTTGCAATCTCTGCTCTTTGCAAGCAAAGCAGGAGCGTTGCTCCGATTTGAACGTTAAGGACGTGATATTATAGATGCGGACATATTAATGAAAAGTATAATGACAATTGGTGAAGAAATGCTGGTTGCAGGTGCTGAGGTGTATCGTGTTGAGGATTCGCTGACACGTATCCTTTATGCCTATGGATTTAACAATATCAATGTATTTGTCATAACGCCGGTTATCGTAATATGTGCCGAGAAAACAGGCAGAGTATATAATTTGGCAAGACGGGTCGATGAACAGCAAAATGATATGGAAAAGCTTCGCCGGTTAAATGAACTGTCTCGGGATATATGCAAAAATATACCGGATATTGATTATATTATTGAAAAAACCAATGAAATAAAAAATATCCGTATATATAATGTTTATATAAAAAATCTGTTTTATTTTATGTCAGCGGTCTCATTTGCCTGTATTTTCGGAGGCAGCATAACCGACATGGCGGTATCGGGGATACTTGGAATATTTTTGATTTTTATCTTGAATCATATGAAAAAGATTAAAATAAACAGAATTTTTGCCTTGATCATAAGCACAGCGTTAACAGGAGTTATTGCTGTGCTTATACGGGCTGCCGGGATCAATATCAATACAGAGATTGTTATTATGGGGGATATCATTTTAATAATTCCCGGGCTGATGCTTGCAGGGGCAGTAAGGGATCTGTTTAACGGAGATACCATAGCGGGGCTGCTTAGGCTGTCTGAGGCGGCTCTTTCCGGATTGGCAATTGCGGTAGGCTTTGCTCTTGCGATCGCATTTGTTTAACTGCGGACAAGAAGTCCCCTGCTCCTGACGGTGGCGGATTTTGTATCTTCGGTCAGTGTGGGAGTATTATCTCTTGCCGGTCACAGCACAGCTGAGCTCTTGCATTTGCTTGATAATGTGGCAAGCTCTTATTGAAAATGATCGGTAAATATTACATTTTTTTAAAAAATTTATAAAAATACTATCATATTATGTAATATTATGTTATAATAAACATAATTAATATATTTTTATGTCGGGTTAGTCAAACAGACAACCCAAAGAAAAACAGATTGAAGTGAAAATAATGAAAACAAAAAGTATTGCGACCCTGTTTGCATTATTGGCGGCCGGGTTATATGCAATAAATATACCGTTATCAAAGTTGTTGTTGGAGCATGTAAATACAACGATGATGGCGGCATTTCTCTACTTGGGGGCAGGAATGGGAATTTTTATATACCGTTTTGCTTTTCGAGCGTTTAAACAGGACAGAAATAAGGAATCGCTGACAAAAAAAGATATGCCATATATTATTGCAATGGTGATATTGGATATTATTGCACCTATCCTTCTCATGTTTGGTATACAAAAAACAAATTCAGCAAATGTATCTTTGCTGAATAATTTTGAAATAGTAGCAACATCATTGATTGCGTTTGTGATTTTTAAAGAGGCGATTTCAAAAAAACTCTGGACGGCGATCCTTCTTGTAACTGCCGCCGGAGCGATATTGAGTTTTGAGGGAAACAGTGCATTTATGTTCAATGAGGGCTCTGCATATGTTTTGGGCGCTTGCATATGCTGGGGATTTGAAAATAATTGCACGAAAATGATAAGCAATAAAGATTCAGAACAGATCGTAATGATTAAAGGGTGTTTTTCAGGTCTGGGAAGTTTGTGTGTGGCATTGCTTTTAAAAGAAGAAATACCGGCTCCGGGATATTTGTTCATGACAATGCTTCTTGGATTTGTTTCCTACGGACTCAGTATTAATTTTTATATTAAAGCGCAAAAGGAACTGGGGGCGGCAAAAACAAGCGCATATTATTCGATAGCGCCCTTTTTAGGAGCTGCATCCGGTATGCTGCTGCTGAAAGAAAGACCGGAGATTCAGTTTTATATTGCCCTGGCGATTATGATTGTAAGTACGGTAATTATGGCAAAAGATACACAGCGGATACAACATAATCATGAACACATGCATATTCATACACATATGCACAGTCACGGGGATTTTGCCCATGAACATGAACATACCCATAAACATTCACATACACATATTCATGAAGGTAATACAAAGGAACACAGCCATTATCATAATGACCTGGCAGGCCATAATCATGTTCATATAAGCGTATAGATGAAGAAGACTAAAAACAGCCGGGTTTTGCTATAGAAATTCAATATAAAAGCGGGTGACATAGATGGATTTTGACGTAACGGGGAAGTATGATAAAACATTTATACAAGAGAATATGATGGGACCCAATTCCATAATCATTCTTGAAGAATTAACGGGAAAAATACCGCTGAAAAAAGGAATGAGAGTATTGGATCTGGGCTGCGGAAATGGGTTGACGTCAATTTTTTTGGCAAAGGAATACGGTGTCAAAGTTTTTGCGTTGGATCTGTGGATATCTGCAACGGATAATTACAGTCGTTTTCGGGAGCTTGGGCTGGAAGATTTGATAGTTCCTATTCATGCGGATGCACACAGTATGCCTTTCTCAGATAAATACTTTGATGTAGTAATCAGTGTGGACGCATACCACTATTTTGGAAATAATGATACGTTTTTTAATGAAAAAATCCAACCGTTATTAAAAAGTAACGGGATTTTTGCGGCAGCCTTTCCCGGCATGAAATACGAAGTACATGATAATGTGCCGGATGAGATGAATCGGTATTGGAATGAGGAGGCTTTGTCAATGTGGCACAGTGCCGAATGGTGGAGACCTAAATTTCAAAAAAATTTGAATAATTTAAAAATATGGGAAATGACTTGTTTTAAACAAGCGTGGGATGACTGGCTCAGTACGGATAACCCTTACGCTAAAGAAGACAGAAAAATGATCCGGGCCGATAATGGCAGATATATGAATATTATCGGTGTTACCGGAGTGTTGAAATGAAAATAATGAAAAATATTTTTATAAGGCAGAGGGATATTTCGGTAAAATCATACGGGAGGATTTTATGTATTACAGACCCATAGCCTTTGGATATATGGGAAATATAAATAACAGGTGTGAAAGGAAGAAAAAAATGAAGATGACGCAGACGCAATTTGACCTTATAAAGGAACAGCTGATCAAGCTGACGGGAAAGGATTGCTTTTACAAAAGGAAATTAGAGGGAATAGACGTAAATGATATAAATACTCAGGAGGATTTTGAAAAGCTGCCTTTTACATGGAAGGGTGATCTGAGAGAGGCATATCCTTTAGGCTTGCAGGCAGTTCCTGATGAGGAGATTGTGAGGATACACTCTTCATCAGGAACTACCGGGACTCCTGTTATAATCCCTTATACAAAACAGGATGTTGAAGATTGGGCTATAATGTTTGAAAGATGCTATAAAATGGCGGGAATGACAAACATGGACAGAGTACATATAACGCCGGGATATGGTTTATGGACAGCAGGGATCGGGTTTCAGCTGGGGGCGGAACGGCTTGGCGCAATGGCAATACCTATGGGCCCGGGAAATACCGACAAACAGTTAAAAATGATGATCGATATGAAATCAACGGTTCTTTGTGCGACTTCTTCATATGCCTTATTATTGGCGGAGGAGATATCAAAAAGAGATATAGGAGATCAGATACATCTTAAAAAGGGTATTATAGGTTCCGAGCGCTGGGGCGAAAAAATGCGTAAGCGTATTGCGGCGGAACTCGGCGTAAAGCTCTATGATATTTACGGTTTGACAGAAGTGTACGGCCCGGGTATAGGTATGAGTTGTGACTGTGAATGCGGTATGCATATATGGGATGACTATATTTATTTAGAGATAATCGATCCAAAAACAGGGAAAAATGTTTCTGACGGAGAAATAGGTGAGATAGTTATAACAACACTGAGAAAACAAGGTGCGCCGCTGATTCGATACAGAACCCATGATTTGTCAAGAATAATTCCGGGTGATTGCGCGTGCGGATCAAAATATCCGAGGATAGATACGATATTGGGAAGGACCGATGATATGGTAAAAGTTAAAGGGGTCAACATATTTCCCAGCCAGATTGATGAAATGCTTTCCATGATTGACGGTGCATCCAGTGAATATCAGTTTATGATAGATCATATGAACGGGAAGGATATATGCACTTTGTTCGTGGAGCTTGACGTCAATACAGATAAAAAGGAAATGGCAAAGAAGATAGGAGAGGGTTTCAAAGCAAAAATTGGAATACTTGCAAATATTATGCCGGTGGCAATCGGCGAGCTGCCGAGAAGTGAAAAGAAATCCACAAGGATTTTTGACAACAGATATTAGTAAATAATCGTAAATGACATAAAATTCGGTCATTGAGGGGAGAAACATATTTTAAAATGGTTAAGCAGCAGAGCAAACTTCCTGAATTGAAAAAGCATATAAAAGAAAAGGATCTAAAAGGGATCTACCTTTTATATGGAGAGGAAGTATATATGAAGGAAGTATATTTAAAAAAAATGACAGACCTTATTGATTACGGCGGGTTTGAAGATTTTAATCATATTGTAATCGATCCGGAGGAAAGCGATTTTTCTGAAACAGACGACGCGATTGAAAGCTTCCCTGTTATGTGTGAAAAAAAAGTAATTGTTATAAAGGACAGCGGCATATTTCAAAAAGCAAAAGAAGAAGAAAAAAAATATTGGTCAAAACGGCTTGATAATATTCCGGATCATATTATTCTTATTTTTGACGAGGAGAGCGTAGATAAGCGTAACGCGCTGTATAAGAAGATAGTTAAAAACGGTTTGGATGTGGAATTTTGCCACATACAGCCGAGCGAGGTCGTAACTTGGGTTGAAGCCGAGGTCTTGAGGGAGAAAAAAAAGATCGATAAGAATGTTGCCGAATATTTTGTAAGTCTTTGCGACGAAGGAATGTCATATGTTAAAAATGAATTGGATAAATTGTTATGCTATTGCGATAAAGAGATCACAAGATCGGATGTGGACAGGCTTGTATCAAAGGCAGTGGGCGTAAGGGTTTTTGAGCTTACCGATTGCATGATTGCCGATGATACGGACGGAGCGCTGGCTGTGTTAAGTGAATTAAAAACAATCAGAGAACCGGCATTTAAAATATTGTACCTGTTGTTTTCAACCTTTGATAAAATGCTGAGAGCTTTATTAATGCTGCAAAACGGTGAGAATCATAATGATATAGCGGTAAAAATAGGAGCTGCACCTTTTATTGTAAAAAAATATGTAAACGGTGCACGAATGTTTGGAGAAGATTTTTTAACAGAGCGTGTAATGAAAGTGGCAGATATTGATCTTGCGATAAAAAACGGAGAGATAGGCGATTGGGAAGCCTTGGAAAACTATGTTATCGAATCCTGCCGGAAAATACATAAATAACAAAAATAAATTAATGTTTTAAAACATTTTATAATAATGATATGGAATTTTTATTTCGGTTGTGATAAAATAATACAATTATATAATTAAGAGAGGTATGTAAAAAGCTATGGCCATAAAGAGGAAAAAGGCTGCAAAGAGAAGAACGAACAATAAATCGAAGAAGAACGGATTACATTATTCGATATCGGTCGGGATATTGACGCTGGCGGCAATATTGTTTGGATTGTTTTTGTACATAGACGGATCCGGAGTGCTGTCCGCAATAATACGGAATTTTTTATTGGCACTGTTCTCAATAAGCGCGTATCTGCTGCCGGTAATTTTTATTGGGCTGGCAATATATGTCGCAAAGGTAAAAAGCACCCAAAAGCTTGGTATTAAGCTGGTATTGGCATTAATATCATGTATACTGACAAGTGGCTTGTATCAGCTTTTTACCGACGGGATATTGGATTATTCCGCGCTGATTTCTTATGGAGAATCAAGAATCGGCGGAGGATTGCTGGGAGGCGTTCTTGCAAATGTATTTTGTGCATTGATAGGAAAACCTGCATCCATAATAATTTTTATATTTGTTCTTATTACGGTTTTAAGCATGATCACCAAAGTTTCGCTGATCAGTATGGTGTCGAGCTTTGTGTCCGGATTTTCCAAAATGAGCAATGAATTTAAAGAAGTAGATCATGAGGAGTCATATGAAAGAGGAAAAAGAGCAGGAGAGAAATTGGCTGCGGGAAGAAATGAACAAAGAAAGAGGGCGAATAAAAAGATAGATTTCAGTCTTGAAGATGATGAAGATCAGCCGGGACAAAAGCAAGAACAAAAATCAAAAAACCGGGCAGAAAAAAAAGAAAATATTTCTCCCGTTTCAAAAGAGGACCTGCAGATACGTATAGATGAGATACTGTTTAATCCCGATATCCCCATAGATGATGAAGAAGAGACAAAAATAAAAAAACGACAAAAAGAAAACAACCCAACAAAAGCCGGGGAGAAAATTGAAGAAGATATTTCAATGGGAGGAACTCTTGATGACGTCGAACAGGAGATAAATTCCGATCCTGCCACCGAAACGCTGATAAAGCCTGATAATGATCAGGATAACGATAAAACAGGCAAGCCGCAGCCAGAGAAAAAAGAAAAAGCGGAAAATGTATCGGAAGAAGAAAAAAAGCAAATAAAGGGAGAGATTGAGGAATCAATCGATGTTGTACAAAAAGAATACATATTTCCGCCGTTAAGTCTTTTAAAGAAGCCTCAGGCGACATCGCTGGATAAACGCCGGGAGATGCAGGAGACCGCAAATAAGCTTATGGAGATATTGAAAAATTTTGGGGTAGAGGCAAAGCTTATTCAGGTAACTCAGGGCCCTACGGTAACACGGTATGAAATACAGCCTCATACCGGGATCAAATTATCCAAAATAACGGGGCTTGCGGAAGATATAGCCTTAAATCTGGCAGTACCTACGGTACTGGTTGCGCCTGTTCCCGGAAAAGCGGCAGTAGGTATCGAGGTTCCGAATGCGACGGTTAATACCGTCTCTGTCAGAGAATTGCTTGAAAGTACAAAATTTAAAGATGCTTCATCAAAACTGACCGTTGCACTGGGAAAAGATATAGGCGGAAATGTTGTCGTGGGTGATATTGCAAAAATGCCTCATGTATTGATTGCCGGTTCCACCGGCTCGGGTAAATCTGTTTGTATAAATACCATTATCACGAGTATTCTTTATAAAGCAAAACCGGATGAGGTCAAGCTGATAATGGTTGATCCTAAAGTAGTCGAACTTGGGGTTTACAATGGTATCCCGCATCTGCTTATACCTGTTGTGACCGATCCTAAGCGTGCCGCAGGGGCTCTTAATTGGGCGGTAGGTGAAATGATGAGAAGATACGGATTGTTTGCGGAAACGGGATCACGTAATCTTACGAGCTATAATGAACTAATGACTAAACGGGGTGAAAAAACTCTTGCGCAGATTGTTATTATAATAGACGAGCTTGCAGATCTTATGATGGTTGCGGCAAAGGAAGTTGAGGATTATGTATGCCGTCTGGCACAGCTTGCCCGTGCTGCCGGTATTCATCTTATTATTGCAACGCAAAGACCGTCGGTTGATGTTATTACTGGTCTTATAAAGGCAAATGTGCCGTCCCGTATTGCTTTTGCAGTATCAAGCCAAGTGGACAGCCGAACAATACTTGATAAGGGCGGAGCCGAAAAATTATTGGGTAAGGGGGACATGCTTTATCACCCTACGGGATTGAGCAATGCACTGAGAGTCCAAGGTGCGTTTGTATCGGATTCTGAAATTGAAAACATAGTTACATTTATAAAGGAAAATAGCGAAGTAACACATTACTCAGAGGATCTTGCAGAACATCTTGACAGAGTGTCCTCGGGAGATGTAAGCTCTGAGGAGTCAAAGGATGACGATGACGCAGATGAATTATTGCCGCAGGCTATTGAATTGGCAGCCGAGCTGGGTCAGATATCAACTGCCATGATACAAAGACGTTTAAAAGTAGGATATGCAAGGGCAGGAAGAATAATTGATCAGATGGAGCAAAGAGAACTGATCAGCGGGGCAAACGGTTCAAAACCGCGTGAGGTTTACCTTAACAGGATAAATATGAGCGATTATGAATAGGTAAATATCAAAAAGATTAAAGAAATAAAAATGAAAAAGTGATTGAAATATGAAATTTGAAGAAAAAACAATTAAATCAGAAGAGATATTCAGAGGGAAAATATTTACTGTAAAGAAAGCTACGGTTGAACTTCCGGATAAGTCACAGGCGTTCAGGGAGGTTGTAATACATCATGGAGGCGCCGGAATAATTGCCATTGACAGCGATAAAAATATTTTGCTTGTGCGCCAGTATAGAAAGGGTGTTGAACGGGAGGTTTTGGAAATTCCGGCAGGGAAACTGGAGGAAAACGAAGATCCTAAAAAATGCTGTGAGCGTGAACTCTTAGAAGAAACAGGGTATGCCGCGGGTGAAATAACAGACCTTGGGGTGATTTATCCTACTCCTGCGTATTGTTCCGAAATAACACACATATATATGGCAACCGACCTGATTAAAAAGGAGCAAAGACTTGATTCGGGGGAATTTCTGGAAGTTGTCAGGGTAAAGCTTGACGAAGCTTATGATATGGTTCTTTCAAATAAAATATGCGATGCAAAAACAGTGGTTGCGGTATTAAAGGCAAAACAGCTGCTTGATATGTAAAAATTGTATTTTTATAACTGCGCACATGTTGTCCCCCCCCCCCCCCGCCGTAATCGGCGGCGGGTTCCATATTTGTAATCAGCAAGAGTTCAATCTCCCACTGATTACAGCGCTCATGTCATCGCCCAAGACGGGACAAGCCCTTATTGAATATAAAAGTGCGGAGATTTAATATGGTAATCACCCGCACTTTTGTTATAACTAAAATTATAAAACTGCGGACAAGATGCACCCGCCTCTGTAGGAGGCGGATTCCATATTTGTGATCAGTTAAAGTCTTGTTGTCATTGAATGGCAAGACAAGCCATTATTTAACCGAACCGCTTTACATTTCTGAATAAGGACAATAAACTTTAATCATGGGAATTCTGTTTATATTCTTTCGGAGTCATTGAGGTACGGTGTTTAAAGATGCTTGAAAAATAGTGTTCGTCACAAAATCCCAGACTGAATGCAATATCCTTTACCTTCATATCTGTATTTTTTAAAAGAGTTTTTGCACGATTAATTTTATTTTTCATAAGGTATTCATAAGGGGTATCATTAAAATATTTTTTAAATATTCTTATGGTCTGTGATTCGCTTCGGAAAATCAATTCGGATAATTCTCTTATCGTTACGTTTTCATTAATATGCATATTCAGATAATTTCTTAAAATATCTGCCTCCTTACTTACAACATTTGTTTTTTTGACGCTGTTGCTCATCATAATGACAAGTTCATGAAAAATAAGGGCGATTTGATCGTTGATTTGGACGGCAGATAAAGTATGATTGCAGCATATGTCAACGGCTTTTTTTAAAAGTGCATATCCATTGGTATTTTTAAATATAACGGTTGAATATATTCCATAGGCCCTTGTAAGATTTTCAATAAGATTTCCATGAGCGTTTATCCATATTTTTTCCCATGGATTCTGTGTATCGGCATAATAATAATGATCTGAACCGGGCTGAAGCATATACATATCACCTTTGCCGACATGATATTTTTCACCGTTATTAAATATCGTTCCTTCACCTGATATTATATATTCAAGAGTAAATTGTTTTGAATTGTTTCTTTTAACGCTGTAATTTGGGTTTTTATAGGTAATTCCTGCCATTGTTATGCAAAAAATATCGTTTGTATCATCCGGCGGGGCAAAAATCAAAAATTCATTATTCATGCGTGTATACCTCACAAAATTTAATAAAAACAGACGCTTTCAGGTGTATTATAGCATTATGTTATTGTTTTGTAAAGCAAAACATCGGAAATAGTTGTATGTTTCCCTGTATTTAACCGATTCTTTAATAAATATTTTATTAAAAATTTTGGATTGATTTATTGTGACGTAAGTGGTATAATGATAAAAAAATGTAAATTTTTACAAAATAACGGGTATGATACAATATTGAGAGTTTAAAAATTTATATTGCCGTTAACAAATGACGGCGGAACGGAGAATAATATGGAACTTTTAAAAACACTTGCGTCCGGATACGGACCGTCGGGACGTGAGGACAAAATAAGAAATACAATAGCACAATACGCAAAAAAGCTGACAGATGAAGTAATTGTGGATACGTTGGGAAATCTTATAGCGCACAAAAAAGGCAATGGCAAAAAGATCATGATCGCCGCCCATATGGATGAGATCGGTGTTATTGCAACGGTTATAGATGACAATGGATTTATACGTTTTTCAGCGGTAGGCGGGCTGTATAACAAGGATCTTTTTGCAAGACGTGTATGTTTTGAAAACGGTGTTGTGGGAATTATCGGAAGCGAAGAGGATAACAAAGATAGAAAAATCGCGAAATTATATATAGATATAGGGGCAAAAAATCGTGAGGATGCCGAAAAAAAGGTAAAAACAGGAGACATGGCGGTATTTATGGGCGAATTTACGGAAAATGAAGATATCGTCATATCAAAAGCACTCGACAATCGTGCGGGATGCTATGTTATGCTTGAAGCTATGAAAAGGGTAAAAACGGAAAATGATCTGTATTTTGTGTTTACGGCCCAGGAAGAGGTGGGTCTTCGAGGCGCGAAAACCGCTGCGTATTCAATAGCGCCCCAATATGCTCTTTCAATAGACGTAACAGACACCGGAGATACTCCGGAGGGCATTAAAATGGATGTAAAATTGGGTAAAGGGGCAGCTGTCAAAATCATGGACAGATCAATTTTGTGTGATGCTTATATAAGAGGTCTGCTTATTGAACTTGCAAAAGAAAATAATATACCGTATCAGCTTGAGATAATGAATGACGGAGGTACCGACGCCGGGGCAATATCCTTGTCAGGTATTGGAGTAAAAACAGGCGGCATTTCAATCCCGACACGTTATATTCATTCCCCCTCCGAAATGGTTTCAAAAGATGATCTAAAAAGCTGTATCGAGCTGTTGACCGCATTTATAAATTACGCTCGTTAGCAAGAAGGCAGCCTTTGCGCTTAAATGAATAATAATTCAATGGATAAATATGACTCAGAGATTTTGTACGGGTAATTACGGTTATTTTCCTATATTTTTAAATATTATGAGTAATTTATTCCAAAGACATAAAATAATAAATTTTGCTTTAATGGGAATACTGTTATTCATGGTTTGGAAAGGATTGGTTTTATAGATGAATAATATCAGATTAAAAGAATTTGAATCGGAAATGAATAAAAAAAGAGTTACCGTTATCGGAATAGGAATAAGTAATTTACCGTTGATAAAATATCTTGTTAAATTGGGAGCAGACGTTACTGCCCGCGATAAAAGAACGGCCGAAAAATTGGGGGGAAATTATAATGATCTAAAGGCATTGGGAGTTAAATTGGTTCTCGGAGACAATTATCTTGATGATATTGATGCGCAGATAATTTTTAAAACGCCCGGTATGCGTTTTGATGTCCCCCAGCTTAACGAAGCAAGAAAAAAAGGAAGTATCGTGACCTCTGAAATGGAAGTTTTTTTTAATGTCTGCCCTTCCCATATTATTGGGGTTACGGGAAGCGACGGGAAAACAACGACGACAACATTAATATATAAAATGCTTGAAAAACAGGGATATAAAACATGGCTCGGAGGAAATATCGGAAATCCGCTGTTGACTCACACAGGAGAAATGGAACCCGAGGATTATGTTGTTTTGGAGCTTTCCAGCTTTCAGCTGCATACCATGAGAAAGTCCCCTGAAATTGCAGTAATTACAAATATTTCACCAAATCATCTTGATATGCACAAAGATTATGATGAGTATATAGACGCCAAGAAAAATATTATGAAATATCAAAAAAATACAGATATTCTTGTTGCAAATTCGGGAAATGACGTCACACGAAAAATAGGTGAAGAGGCAAAGGGAGAATACAGATGCTTTTCAACAAAAAACGATGCGTTGATTTATATTGATAATGATATGATCTCTTACAATGATGAACCGGTATTAAAAATCAGTGATATTAAAATCCCCGGTATGCACAATGTTGAAAACTACATGGCGGCAATCGGCGCGGTGCATGACCTTGTAAGCAGGGACACAATAAATGAAATTGCAAAGAGCTTCGGAGGGGTAGAACATAGGCTCGAGTTTGTACGAGAAAAAGACGGTGTAAAATATTATAACAGCTCTATTGATTCAAGCCCTAACAGAACAATAAATACATTAAAGGTATTTAAAGATAAAGTTATTATGATTTCCGGGGGAAAGGATAAAGGTATTCCCTATGACGATATAGGAGAACCCATAATCAACGGAGTAAAAACACTTATATTGATAGGTGCAACAGCCGGTGTAATAGAAGACGCAGTAAATAATGCATATGAAAAACTGGATATCGGGCCTTGTGTTAAAATACTTCATGCTGAGGAGTACAAAGAGGCGGTTAAGCTTGCACAGCAAAATGCAAAAAGCGGAGATATTGTTTTATTATCCCCCGCAAGCACAAGCTTTGATATGTTTAACAATTTTGAAGAAAGAGGAAATCTGTATAAGAAGCTGGTTAATGAATTGTAAAAGAAAACGTTTTTTTACTGGAGATGATAATTTGGAAAAAATAATAGAAGAGCTCAGCAATATGCGAGGTATTTCGGGGTTTGAATACAGGATAAACGAAAAGATCGCAAAGATGTTTGAACCTTATTGCGACAGCACACAAATAGATAATCTGGGGAATATTATTGTGTATAAAAAAGGAAAAAAATCCAATAAAAAAATCATGCTCGAAGCGCACATGGATGAAATTGGGCTTATGGTATCGGGCATTGATGAGAACGGGTTTATATCCTTTGTAAACATAGGCGGTGTAGACAGCAGGATTTTACCGTCATGCGAGGTTATTATACATGGAAAAAAGGATATAAAGGGTGTTATAGGCGCAAAACCCCCTCATTTGCAGTCTGCCGGAGAAGCGGACAAAAGTGTGAAAATCAAGGATATGGCCATTGATACGGGACTAAGTGCGGAGGAAGTAAAAAATTTGGTATCTATAGGCGATTCGGCGACTATGGCGCAGTCGGTGGGTATGCTTAAAAACAATAATTACAGCGGAAAAACCCTTGATGACAGGGCGGGGGTTGCGGCTGTTCTTGAGGTGTTTCGCCGTATTGATAAAATAGACGCCGATTTATATGCATCTATTTCCACACAGGAGGAAGTAGGATTAAGAGGTGCAAAGGTTTCCGCATTTTCGGTAAATCCGGATATGGCTATAGCTATTGACGTATGTCACGCAGTAACCCCCGACAATTCAAAGGAAGCCTTTGAAGCGGGAACGGGAACGGTAATTACAATAGGCCCTAACATTCATCCTAAAATGGCGGATAAGCTTTTTGAGATTTCAAAAAAATATGACATAAAAACAAATACAGAGGTTGCGGGCGGCAATACGGGGACAGACGCATGGGCAATTCAGATCACAAAAACAGGTGTTCCGACAGCATTATTGTCAATACCGTTAAAATATATGCATACCTGTGTGGAAACAATGAATTTAAAGGATTTTGAAGCGACCGTGTCACTGACAGAGCGGTTTGTAAAGGAATCCGACGAATTTTCGGAGGATTGGCTATGTTATTAGAAAAATTGTGTAACGCAGACGGAGTAAGCGGAAACGAAAAAGAGGTAAGAGAGATAATAAAGGAATATGCAAAAGATTATGCCGATGAGATTATCTGTGATACCATGGGCAATCTGATGCTGAAAAAATGCGGAAAGAGCAGTAAAAAAACCGTTATGATTTCATGCCATATGGATGAAGTGGGTTTTATAGTAAGCGGAATAAATAAAGATGGGTATCTGGAATTTCAGTCGGTGGGCGGAATTGATACAAGAGTTATTATCTCAAAAAAGGTGAGAATAGGAAAAGATAAAGTTAAAGGTATAATCGGACTTAAAGCCATACACCTTACAACAAAATCAGAAAGGGAAAAAGTACCCAAGGAAAGTGATTTGTTTATTGATATAGGTGCAAAGGATGCGGATGATGCAAGAAAATATGTAAAGTTAGGTGATTATGCCGCATTTGATACCGAATATGAAAAGCTGGGAGAGTCCTCAATAAAAGCAAAAGCCATTGATGACAGGGCAGGATGCTGTATTTTGTGTGAGCTGATAAAGGAAGAATTGCCTTATGATACATGGTTCTGCTTCTGCGTACAGGAGGAAGTGGGATTAAGAGGCGCACAGATTGTTGCAAACCGAATTAATCCGGATATAGCATTGGTGGTTGAATCCACTACCTGTTCGGATGTTCCGGGAGCAAAGGAACACGAATACGTAACACGCATGAATTACGGTGCGGCGGTAAGTATTATGGACAGGTCGACAATTGTACCGAAGGATTTTTCTCAATGGCTGTATAATACGGCAGAAAAAAACGGTATAAAGGTACAGTATAAAAGTCTTGTTTCGGGAGGGAATGACGCCGGAGCAATTCATAAATCGTTGGGGGGAATAAAGACCGCCTCTGTTTCGGTGCCTTGCAGATACCTTCATTCACCTGTTTCAATTGCATCCGAAAAGGACATAGAAGCGGTAAAAGAACTGTGCAGAAAATATCTTAACGGTATAGATGAAATTATATAAAATAAATACTGAAAGGAAAATTAACGTGAAAAATAAGCTTTGCATATTGTTGTTTTTTCTGACAGGAAGTATACATATACGTTGTCGCTCCTGAAAACGAAAATCTTCTGCTTTTTATTTCGCGTTAGAATTTGTGCCGCCTGCGTTGGCGGAGAAACGGAGGATTAATATGGAAACATTAAAAATGTGGGATAAAACTCCCGGTATGTGTGAAACAGAACCTGTTTTGGAATATTACAAGGCAGCCGACAGAAAATCCGACGGCGTCGTTGTAATATATCCCGGAGGAGGATACAGTGCAAGAGCGCCTCATGAGGGGCAGGGATATGCGCTTTATTTTAATTCAATAGGTATAGACGCATTTGTTCTTCAATACAGAGTTGACCCTCACAGATTCCCTATAGAATTGTTGGATGCAAGGCGTGCTGTGCGGTATGTAAGATACAATGCTGAAAAATTCGGTATAAATCCGGAAAAAGTTGCTGTTATGGGTTCATCTGCGGGAGGACATCTTGCCGCGCTTGTTTCAACATACAGAAAGGGGATTGACTTTGAAAGTACAGATGAAATAGATAAACAAGACTATCTTCCTAATCTTCAGATACTTGCATATCCTGTAATACAGATGAGCAGTCTTGCAATATGTCATGTGGGTTCAATACGTAATTTATTGGGTGATGACAATATTCATCTTGCACCTGAGGTTGACCCGATAAATATTGCAGACGAAAAAACTCCCGAAGCGTTTATATGGCATACTTCGGATGACGCGGCGGTAAATGTGTGCAACAGTTTAAGATATGGGGAAAAGTTAAGAGACCTTAATATTAAATTTGAACTTCATGTATTCCCTGAGGGACATCACGGACTGGGACTTGCGCCCGATAACAAACACGTTTCCCAATGGCCCGGTCTTATGAAAAATTGGCTTGAATTTAAAGGATTTTATTCAAAGTAAATAATTATCCGTTGTTTTTCGTTATTCAAAATACACTAATTTACATAATTGACTTTCAGAAAGAAATAATATATAATAATTGAATATAAAAATTTTTAATTGAATTTTGAAAGGAATTGGAAACCATTGGAATACAAAGACAAAAATGTACCCGAGGTTGTAATAAAACGTCTGCCGAGATATTACCGGTATTTGGGTGAATGTCTTGATCAGGGTATAATGCGTATATCATCGGGAAAGCTCAGTGAAAAAATGAGTGTTACCGCTTCTCAGATAAGGCAGGACTTTAACTATTTCGGAGGTTTTGGCCAGCAGGGATACGGATATAATGTCGAATACCTGCATAATGAGATTGCACAGATCCTTGGATTGAAAAACGGGTATAAAGCAATAATAATCGGTGCAGGACATTTGGGAATGGCTCTGGCTAATCACGCAAGCTTTGAAAAGAGGGGCTTTGCTATTACGGCTTTATTTGATATTGACGAAAAAAAGGTCGGAACTAAAATCAATGGAAAACCTGTTTTTCACATAAAAGACATAGAACGTTTTATTAAAAAGAATAATATATCAATTGCAATCCTTTCTTTGCCAAAGAGTGAGGTCATAGAGCTGGCCGACAAATTGGCGGAATACGGGATCAAAGGATTGTTGAATTTTTCATCGGCAGAAATAAAAACCGCAAAACATGTTGCTGTTGAAAATGTGCATATGTCAGACAGCTTGATGACCTTATCCTATAAAATAAAGCTTGAAGAGGATAAAGAAAATTTATGATAGCTGATGTGTATTGGTAATATTACAGAATTTTTTGCCGTTCTTCTGTGTGAGATTCTGTGTGAGATATTTTAAGCACTGATAATTTTACAAATTAAAAATAAAGGGGTTATGATAAAATGTATATATATCCGGACAGTAATGCCGTTCGCTTTACGGGCAGATGGGATGTAACAGAAAAAAATGCGGTAACGACCGCGCCGGGAGGCATGATAGAGCTTGCATTTAAAGGGGACTATACGGTCTTGTTTTTTGATCTTGCAATGAACATGTATCCTGTTCCTCATCTGTGGATAAGCGTTGATAACGGCGCAAAAATAGAGGTATCGGTTGATCGAGCAATAAGAATAGAAACCGAGGAAAATAAAGAACATTATGTTAAGATAATCTATAAGAGCGCTGTCGAAATACAGCACCGTTGGTTCCACCCTCTTATCGGAAAAATTAATTTTATAGGTGCAGAAGCGGATGATGTGGGTATTTTGCCAGAGGATAACCGCAAAATAATCGAATTTATAGGAGATTCCATAACCGAAGGCGTATTGATAGACGAATTCAGAAGATTTAATGAATTTGATCAGTTTAACCGTCCTTATCAGGATGATTCCACAGCCACATATGCATATCTTACGGCAATGGCATTGGGAATGAAGCCGGTAATTATGGGCTATGGCGCAGTTGGCGCCACAAAAGGCGGCTGCGGTTCTGTGCCGAAAGCGGCGGTGTCATATCCGTATAATTTTGAGGGTTCGCAGGCAAAAGCTCAAGGTTCGGATATTATAGTTATAAATCATGGAGCCAATGACAGTGGTGCGTCGGCAGATACATATGTTGCTGAATATAAAAATTTACTGGATGTTGTAAGAAAGAAAAATCCCGGTTCAAAAATTGTTGTATTAAGCGCTTTTTGTATTGTATATGTTGATGAATTGAAAAATATGATAGAAAAATTCAATAAGGAAAATAATGACAATATATATTTTATAGATTCTTCGGGGTGGATACCTTTAGAGCCCTTGCATCCGCTTCGTGACGGACATATTATTGTTGCAAAACATCTGACGGAAGAATTAAAAAAGATACTTTGATATCTGCGGGATTTCTCCGCAGATGGGGAAATCCCGCAGATTTATACATATCCTTTTATCAGGTGATATGGATAATTAATTATATCAGCTTAAAAGATATTAATTTTATGTTGTTTTATTAAAAAATACTTGACAATGGTAAAATAAAATGGTATAATTATGTGTGTTCATGCGAGGGTGGCGGAATCGGCAGACGCGCACGTTTGAGGGGCGTGTGGTTCATACCTTGCGAGTTCAAGTCTCGTCCCTCGCACCAAAAACTCGCAAATATATATTGCGGAATAGTGTAAAGGTAGCACTAATGACTCTGACTCATTCTGTGAGGGTTCGAATCCTTCTTCCGCAGCCA
>CALXWJ010000009.1 GCA_944392335.1 uncultured Clostridia bacterium | reverse complement strand
TATATTCCGAATAACCGCAGAAAAATTGCAGATATGCTGTTTCCTGAATTTGCAATGCAACCTCTTCATCGGAAAAACCGTATTCAGCTTGTATAATACACGCTCCGAGAGCAAGACGAAGTGGTTTTGCAACATTTCCCTTTCGATTAGTGAAAAGCTTTGCATAACGCTGTTCTATTTCATCCCATGGAATTATTTCGGCTTTTTTAACCCAACGATTATCAGGATTGAGTTTCATCCCAACAGGCGTATTGAAATCAGTAAGACTAATTTGTTTGCTTCTATATTTATACATTTTTATAAACATTCCTTTCACTGCGTTCAAGGCACAAAACAGCATGAAACTGTTGCACATTGACGCAAAATTTTGTATAATCTTTTTATCTCATAACAGATATACTACAAATCACGTGGAGGTGAGTGCGCCGTTTCTTTGGAACAGACCGCATTTTTATATGTGTAGATTACTCTTTCAAGCACAAATAAATAGGAATTTGAGCCTGTAGACTTATCTTTGTATTAACAATACTCGTTAATAGCTGAGTAATCAGTCAATGTCTGTTTTTGAGATAATTTTTACGAAAGGATAAACTCTTATGTTAAAAATCGTTTACCCCATTTGCTGTGGAATTGATGTCCACAAAACCTTTGTCATTGCCTGTATTGCTTCTACAAACGAAGCCGGTATAACAAAGTATCAATCAAAACGTTTTTCTACTTTCACCAAAGGCTTGCGTGAACTTCGCGAGTGGCTTTTATCAAATTCCTGCATAAATGTCTGTATGGAATCTACAGGAAAATATTTTATTCCTGTCTACAACATTTTAGAGGACGGTTTGAAGCCTATTGTTGCTCACCCTAAATACGTTAAAGCTATCAGAGGTAAAAAAACCGATAAGCGCGACGCCAAATGGATTGCTGACCTTTTCAAGCACGATTTAATTGTTTCAAGTTTTATTCCCGACAAACATATTCGTGACTTGCGCGACCTTATGCGTTACCGCTTTAAGCTTACCAATTTCGGTTCAAGTGAGAAAAACCGTTTTCAAAATTGCCTTACCGTTTCAAATATTCAACTTGCAAGCGTTGTTTCAGATACCTTTGGTAAGAGTTCTATGAATATTATTGAGCATATTCTTGAAAATCCGTTTGATAAGAATATTGACATTTCCTCTTTAATTCACGGCTCTCTTACCAAAAAGATACCTGAACTTGAACTTGCCGTAGATGGAGTTATTACAGAAATTCAAGCTGAAAAAATTAAAATCATAAAACAACATTATGATTCGCTTGATTTGTGCAAACTCAATCTTGAATCGGTTATACTTAATCTTTCCCAACCTTATCAAAAGGAAATTGAATTGATTTTATCAGTTCCTTCAATTAACAATATCTTCACCGCTATCGGAATACTTTCCGAAATAGGTGCGGATATGAATGTATTTCCTTCTGCAAAGCACTTATGTTCATGGGCAGGTCTTACACCTACCAACAACGAAAGTGCAGGAAAGAAAAAGTCAGTTAGAATTTCAAAAGCCGGTTGTTATTTAAAACCGCTTTTGGTTCAATGTGCTACTGCCGTTGTCAAAAGTGAAAAGCATCCCGAAATCCGCAATCGCTATTTGAACCTCAAAAAGCGTAGGGGTCATAAGAAAGCAATTATTGCCATCTGTCGTATGCTTCTTACTGCAATTTACCACATTCTTAAAAAGCAGGAAGTTTACAACCCTGACCTTTACAAAAAAGCGGAATTATTGCCGATTTCAAGAGAAATAACACCTGAACAGGCTATATACATAGCACAAAGGCAAGGCTACAAAGTTATGGCGGTTTAGAAATCTCTTTTCTCATATTCTTTTTTTCAGTCATCACCGGATGGCTTGTTTGCTGTGCAAAATTTAATTTTGTTTTACTTCCATCTAAAAGCCATTAGGTTTCAGACTTACAGCTCCCATAAAACAAAAGTGCAAGGTTTTTTGTCGATTTGAACATTTTCCCTTGCACTTATTATACCACATATTCCCTCAAAAGTCAGTAGTTTAGCCAATTTTTATTTATTCAGTAAACATTAAGTAAGATGATATGTCTTCTTCATACTCCCAGATTAAATTAATATTTTCAGTATCATTACTAACAACAAATTCAGAATCATTTATAGATATAATTTTCCCTGTTGTTTTATTGTAAGAAGATAAGTTCAGACTGTAATCCCATAATTTTTGTGTACTATCATTTATATTACTTCTCATTGAATTTAATAATAATATAAACATATTTCCATAGATCATAGGCTCATCAGAACTTATATTAATTGTTGTATTTTCAAGCAAACCAAGTCTTTGTGCAATTTCTAGATATTTATATGGATATGCCTTATTCTCTGTTTTAACATTATCATATCCTAAACATCGAACAAGCAGCTGTCTAGCAACAACTGCTTGTCACAAAATTTCATTTTAATTATTTTACCACATCTATTGACAAAGAGCCTGAAATTATTAATTTTTTAATGTCAGTTTCTATCCGCAAGCTATTTTTCAAAAAAATTTCCGTATATACAACATTAAACAATACAGTTACTTATTCATCAACATTTTTACTATAGGCCATATATCGTCTGCATAGAACTGATGACCCTTATCTCCTATAATTAATTGGCAATTATCTTTCGCATTTACTGTATCGTATAATTTTTTTATTATATCAAATGAATTTTTAACTCCGTTAACAGGAAAAATCCTATCCTCTTTTCCACACACAACAATCAAATTTCTCGGAGCAATCAGCCCTCCCAAATCTCCCATATCAAAATACTTTCTTATGTTTGGTATAAAATTACAAGGGCAGTGAAACATCGACATTATTGACTGCTCATATGTACAAACAGCACAAGAAGGAATTGACATAGATATTCGTTCATCAATGCACGAAGCATAAAACGTTGTTGTTCCGCCTCCAGAATTTCCCATACAAATTATATTGTTAACATCAACGTAATCAAAAAAATGTTCAGTTATTACATCTATCAAAGTCGACACATCGTGAACCCGTTCACCAATTGCTGTTCTTCCCAAAAGCAATGCAGCCATTGCTGCATTATGAGAAAGGCAACACGGGCTGCCGTTCTCATCTTGCCCTGCCGTGCCCATGTAACGTTGTTCCATAGCAACAGCACAATAACCGTTTTTCACAGTCTGAACGGCAAAATCTCTTCCTCCTGCTATACTTTCCTCATCATTATCAAATATTTTCTCACCGAGAGAGATATGCATTCCTGTCGAATGACCCTGCAGGCAAATCACGCACGGAACAGGTTTTTGTATTTCGTTCGGAATCAGTATTGATGCCTTTACAAAGTAGTTTTCTTCACTTTGAAATTCAAAATCAATTTGCTTATATTCTTCCTTGTTTTTTTCTACAATCATGCGGAACATATCACTGCATTTGCAGATCGGAAGTCCAAGTAATTCTTTTAATTTGAATTTTGCAATTTTCTGCCATTCACCAAAATCACCGTTTCCGTCATACCTCATTTCAGGAATCATTTTTCTTGCAATGCCGTTGATATTTTCAAGCGAATTGTGTACCATATATTTTATCCTCTTTTCGTATTATTATCTATGGTCTTTTTCTTGTTTCCCATGACAACTTAAAAATTTCGTCCCAAACATCATGATGCGCCTCACATCTCATATGATGTGCAAATAATTCATTATCTTTTTCATCGGCATCGTCTGAATAAGCCTTCTTAACCGCACCGATATATCCTCCGGAATATTCTCGGCAAAAATCTTTCCAGCCATCGATCCATTTTCCGTTATGCAAATTTTCACTTTGTTTTTTTAAAATTGCCATAGTTTCATCATACATGCTGCCCTTTGATAGTTCAATACCGCTGCCTCTGGTATTTATCGGAATGAATTTAATCTCTACTTTTTCTGCTATATCAAGTCGGACAATAAGACCAGTTTTCCAATGCGGATGTACATCAGTAGTTGCTGTGAAGCAAAAATTTCCCTGACCGTACAAAATGTGTGCGCCATTATACATCTCGTAACATCCAATGCAATGACTGTGCTGACACAATATAACATCAGCACCGTTATTAGCCATTGCTTTGCACGCTTTTCTGAGTCTTGGTGACGGATATACGCTTTGCTCCTTTCCTCCATGATATATGACTATAACATAATCACTTACCTTTTTAGCTTGTCTTATATCATGCAGCGTATCGAACACGTCAAACGGACGAGTCCCCATTCTGTTATCCAATGCATAGCAATATTCATGTTCGCACACATTAATGACTGTGACTGTTTTTCCGTCCTTTGCAATTACCAAATTCTTTCTCGAATCCTCATAATCAGCACCCAAGCCTGTATAACCCAACCCATTATTGGAAAGGGCTTTGATTGTATCCTCTACACCTTTTATTCCAAAATCCATAATATGATTGTTTGACAGTGTACAATCGGTAAATCCTGCCGCTTTTAATACCTCGGCAGAGCAAGGCGAAGCCTTAAGATTCGGTCCTATTTTATTTATCGGCTCATCGCTCTCGGTTAATGCACATTCAACATTCACTATTGCTCTGTCAGAATCCTTGATTATATCTGTTACATCATTGAAAATTTCGCTGATTCTTTCAATCAAAAAGTCTTTCTCATCTTTCCTTCTAGAGAAATCTCCGCAAATTATTAACCTCATATTTTCCTCCGTTTTTACAATATCATAAAAATCAATTTTATGGGAACCTCTAAAAATTGATTCCCAATCATAATATTTTGCTATTTCGATTAATTTTTCAAAAATCAAGGCAAGAAATAGCCAATTGCCATTAATTTTCGCTAAATATTCAGGGAGAATAAGCCCTAAATATTCAGAATCATTCTCATTTGGGCATAGTTATCCCATGTACACCTCTTTTCGTTTTAAAATAGTATATCTGCAAAAGTTATAAACAAGGTTTGTAAGACCTATATTAAACTCTGCTCGCTTTATTCCAATGGAACGC
>CALXWJ010000008.1 GCA_944392335.1 uncultured Clostridia bacterium | reverse complement strand
AATATTTCGGCTTTTATCTGTTCGTCTGTTTCGGACTCATAGGCTGACCGCCATTCTTTCGGAAATTCCTCATCATTTATAAATACACCGTAATTTGTCGTAAGTCTTATTTTTTTGCCGTCTTCTTTACCTTTTGTTATCGGCTCATCTGATGAAATTTCAATTACAATCGGTTCATATTCATCTTCCGGGCACCATGAAGCAAAAAATTCTCTATACCATCCAACTCTTAACGGCTGTTCTTCAGGATACTGCAATATTGTATATGCTCCGCCACCGGTAATACGGCTTGCTTTCCACCCTGTAAATATATATCCGTCCTTTTTTGGCATTTCAGGGAAAACAACATTATCTTTATATGCCAGATTGTCGGTCTGACTGTAGATACAGTCCTGATTAATCCAGTTGTCTTCATCATCATAAATAGGTTCTTCCAAATAGAATATCACTGGATACACTTTTGGATTATAGATTAAAATATATTTACCTAATTGATCAATCTCAAAAACAACTTTTGATAAAAAGCTTTGTTTTATCTTATCCGTAACATCAATAAGTTCTGACATGCCAGGTGCCTCAAAATACAATCTGTAATCCTTGCCTAATCCCATAGACGCACTTCCTGTTGCAGCAGGTATACTTAACGTAACATCTGTTATTTCAATTTCAGGATAAGGTTGTTCTTCATTACCTATTTTTAAATCCATTATCACAAAATAATCGTCAGTATCAGCTACTGAATCAATATTTTTCGGAACTTCAATTTTTTCAGGTATTTCTTCCGGCTGTAATAGCTCTCCGTCAATTTCATCTTTTATAATCAAATCGTAAACATATGATTGTGGGGCATATTGTTTTTCGCCGTTCATATTATATGCTCCGAATATAAGACGTTGGCTATCCGCAAAAACACATATATTGCTGATTAAAAAAATATATACTATGCACAAAAAGCTTCCGATCAATCGTTTCATTTTATTGTACCCCCTATGAAATTTAATCTTTCTATACCTTATCTATTCATTACATAATTTTATAATATACTTTCTGACAATTCAAGACTATAGGAAAATTTTATTAATAATTCTGCGATATGCACAAACATATATTATTTTATATACTAAATAAGCTGCGTCAAAAACGCAGCTTATCATAATTCTTATGGTTTATTAATCAAATTCAACTAATTTTCTTACAACAAGTTCATCATTCATATAAACTTCAACTTCAGCGTCCTTGCTTGACTGAACAACAATATCAATCTTGCCCTCTGATTTTGAATGAGCCTGGTTATGAATTATTTTGCCGTTTGCTATAACCTTTACCTGTACCGTTTCATCAGCGCTGTCCGGAATATTTATTGTAAGGGTTTTTCGTTTTATTTCTTCTGTTTGTGTCGGTGCCTGTGTTGTCTCGGAAGGCGGTGCTGTTACATGAGTTGTTTGCGCAGGCGGAGTAGTTTTGTTTGACACAGGCGCCGATGGACTAGATGACTCGCTGGGAATCATTGTCTGAGAATTTTCCCCGTCACTTATCACTATATCTACAGTACTGTTCTTATCAGCCATAGTACCGCTTACAGGGCTTTGTGATATTACAGTTCCCACCTCTTCATCCGATGCTTCTTTCTTTACATTGCCCAAAACAAGACCGCGCTGTGTAAGTGCAGCCTCTGCATCCGCTCTTGTACTTCCGTACAAATTAGGGACTTCAACCTGCTCACCGTCGGAAATTACAGACGTACATACATGCAGAATTACTGTATAACCTTCTGTAACCTTTGTTCCGTATTTCGGGGATTGACTCATTACCTGATTCAATTCATATTCCGCACTTTCTTCTTCAACCATCTGACATTTCAGATTCTTAGATTCAAGTAACTCTTTTGCAGCTTCATAATCCATTTCTCTTACATCAGGTACCACAATATCTCCCTCTGTAGCGCCTGAACTTATTGTAAGCTGAATTTTCTTGTTTTTCTTAACACTCTGATTTGCACCGGGATTCTGATGCATGATTTTTCCTTCATCATACTCCTCTGAAATCTCATAAACAATTCCGTCTTCATCTATTGTAAATTCTGTATCCTCAACAATTTTTAAAGCTTCTTCAAGCGTATGATTCATTAGATCAGGAACAATGTATTCCCGGCTTCCTCCTCTCATGACAAAAAATACGGTTACTGCAATAATAACAAATAAAACTATTGACGCAACAATGGGATTAAATGTTTTTTTCTTCTTTTTGCCGTGAGAACGCGGATTATACTCCACTCCATCTTCATCATCATCCTTCGGACGCGCGGTTATGATATGCATGCTGTCTTCATTCAATAAAGATTTTAAATCGTTTGCAAATTCTTCCGCGGTTTTATATCTTGAGATCTGTTCCTTTGAAATCGCTTTCATTACGATCGCATCAAGTGCCTGCGGGATATCCAGATTTATTACCTTAGGACTTACGGGATCTTCTTCCAGCTTCTTCAATGCGATCGAAACGGCATTATCCCCGTCAAACGGCAAATTACCGGTCAGCATCTCATACAAAACAACACCAAGAGAATATAAATCGGAAGTATTATCAACATATCCGCCTCTGGCTTGTTCCGGCGAAATATAGTGGACAGAACCCAGCGCCGTTCCTCCGGCTACCATTGTATCAGAGCTCACCGCTCTTGCAATGCCGAAATCGGCAACCTTTACAACATTATCCTTGGTTATTAAAATATTATGGGGTTTGATATCACGATGAATTATTCCGTGTTCATGGGCATGTGTAAGCGCGGATGCTATCTGTATTGCTATTTCACAGGCTGTCTGCCATTTTATCGGCTTGTTCTCATTTATGTATTCCTTAAGCGTCATACCCTCCACGTATTCCATTACTATAAAACTGAGACCGTCAATTTGTCCCACATCATAAATAGATACAATGTTGTTGTGAGAAAGGCTTGCTGCCGCTTTTCCTTCCGCTGCAAATTTTTCAACTATTTCAGCATCATTTTTTAACGACTCCTTAAGTATTTTTACGGCAACCGTTCTGTTGAGCAGCCTGTCATATGCTTTATAGACAACGGCCATTCCTCCGCTTCCAACTATCTCCTTTAATTCATATCTTTCATTTAGAACAATTCCGATTAAGTGTTCACCGTTCATCTTCCGGCTTCTCCTTTCATATTTCTGAATGCCACTGCGGTAATATTGTCAAAGCCGCCTTTTTTATTGGCAAGAGCTACCATATCCCGCAGTGATTTTTCCAAATCATCTTCCATTGAAAATTCTTTTATCTGGGTGTCGGAAAGCATATTGCTTAAACCATCGCTGCATAAGAATATTTCCTCGTAATTATATTTCAAAACATTTATATCAACCTTTAAATTTTTATCAGTACCTATTGCACGTGTTATTACGTTTTTGTTGGGATGGCGCCGTGCGTCATCTTCGGATATTTTCCCCATACGCACCAATTCACCGACATAGGAATGATCCCGCGTGAGCTGTTCGATTTTTTCCTCCGTTATCCTATAACATCTGCTGTCTCCTACGTGAGCAATAATGAGTTTTTCTTCATACACAAAAGCCAAAGTTGCAGTGGTACCCATTCCGGAATTTTCGTCCTTGGACGAAGCTTCATGAATTTGAAGGTTTGCCATAACAAATGCGGTACGAATCAATTCGGCAATATCCATATAATCCATACTTGGATTATATTTTGTAATAATATATTGTTTTATTATTTCACATGCCATTTTACTTGCTATTTCACCTGCATTGTGTCCTCCCATTCCGTCGGCAACCATCGCCCCGAAAAGCTTTTCATTTTTGTATATAAAATAGTTATCCTCGTTGTTCTTTCTTTGAAGTCCAACGTCGGACACGGCAGCAAACTCCATTGTACTCACCTCAATTCCAATACATAATTTAACTGCGGACAAGATGTACACCGCTTTTGCCGGCGGCGGACTCCATATCTGTAATCAGTGTGAGAGTACAATCTCCATCTGATTACATCGCATCACCGTAGGGACGATCACGAATCGACTGTTTTGCTCTTGTCCTCGTTCAATGACGGTACAAGCCCTTATTGAAGATTCACAGCAGTTTTTTTCTAAGCTGTCCGCAAGAAGCACTGATATCTGCGCCCAACTCACGTCTGACTGTTGCATTCATTCCAAGCTGTATGAGTTTTTCCTGAAATTTCTTAATATCGTAATTTTTGCTTTTGTGATAATCTCTCTCCTCGACATGATTGACAGGAATAAGATTTATGTGACATAACATCCCATGCAAAAGCCCTGCAAGCTCCTCTGCGTTTTCGATGCTGTCGTTTACTCCCGATATTAAAGAATATTCAAAACTTATCCTTCTTGCGGTTTTCTTTATATATACCCTGCAAGCCTCCATAAGCTCTTCAATTTTATATTTATGATTTATCGGCATAATGCCGTCGCGTATCTTATTATTCGGCGCGTGCAATGAAACCGACAGAGTGATCGGAAGATTTTCATCGGCAAGTCTGTATATTTTATCAACGATCCCGCAGGTTGAAAGAGATATATGTCTGTATCCGATGTTTAATCCGTACGGATGATTTACATTATGCAAAAATTTTAAAACATTATCATAATTGTCCAGCGGTTCGCCTATCCCCATCATTACAATGTTGCTTATCCGCTCTTTTATGTCTTTTTGCGCATATATCACCTGGTTTAATATTTCTCCTGCTGTCAAGCTCCGGTAAAGTCCGCCTATGGTCGATGCACAAAATCCGCATCCCATACGGCATCCTACCTGTGACGATATACAAACGCTGATCCCATGATGATACCGCATAACTACAGTTTCAATACAATTACCGTCATCAAGGGCAAATAAATATTTAATTGTTCCGTCAAGCTTTGATGTGTATTTTTCTCGAATTGTCAATTTTGATATATAGCTTTTCCCCATAAGCATTTCTCTTGTTTTTTTTGAAACATTTGTCATTTCATCAAAAGAATCAACACCCTGCATAAGCCATGAGAATATCTGTTTTGCCCTGTATTTCGGTTCTCCCGATTCGATCAAAAAAGACTCCAGCTCGTCATATTCCATACTTCTTAAATCTATCATTATCTGCACCTTTTTGCTTTGGCTATAAAAAATCCGTCTGTTTTGTCAATATTCGGATAAAATGTTACATAGCCTTTTTTTGCGGTATCATGTCTTAACTTTTCCGGCAAAAGCTCATAAAAGTCTGTCATTTCAAAATTTTTGTTACTTTCAATAAATTCAAATATCCTATCCTCGTTTTCCTCTTTATTTATGGTACAAGTAGAAAATACAAGCTCTCCACCTATTCTAACATATTTTCCTGCATTTGTCAAAATTTCCCGCGAAATTTTTATAATATCTTCAATTGAATCCTTTTTCCACTTAATATCGGGTTTTTTTCGTATTATACCGTGACCCGTACAAGGTACATCCACAAGCACCTTGTCAAATGCAGAATCAAACTTTTTAATATATTTACACGCGTCAAGCTGCTGTGTTTTAATAATGTCAATACCCAGCCTTTTTGCGTTATTTTCAATTAAATTGATTTTATGCTCATGAATATCGCAAGCGATTATCTCACCATTATTGTTCATAAGCTCTGCCATATGCGTTGCTTTTCCGCCCGGTGCACTGCAAAGGTCAATGACCCTTTCCCCTTCTTTGGGCGCCAATACGACCGATACTGCCATGGCAGAAATATCCTGCGGATACACATATCCTTTCTTATAAATATCGCTTGAGGCGATATCAAACCCTCTGCCCGATACCGCATATTCGTAAATATCGGAAATAGAAAGCTTTTCTTTCGTTTTTACCAGTTCTTCAGGCTGAATTTTTAATCTGTTTACTCTCAAAGTTGTTTCTGCCTCTTGATCCATTGCCTCCAACAAATCTTTTGTAAATTCAAAACCAAAATCATTACACCATTTTTGACACATATACATGGGATATGAAAGTTCCTTTGACAATCTCTCCGTTTTATCATCCGGATATATAATTTTGTTTTTTATAACCGAATGTAAAACTCCGTTCACAAATCCGGCACTTGCCGTGTGACCGTATCTTTTTGCAAGCTTTACACTCTCATTTACAGCAGCCGATCGAGGCACCTTATCCATATATTTCAACTGATATATTCCGAGTTTTAATATCAGCATTATATATTTTGATATTTTTTTTAGCTTTATCTTTGAATTTTGTGTGATAATATATTCTAAATTCAGCCTATAGCTTGTAACTCCGTATACCAATCTCGTTATAAATGCTTTATCGGTATTGGTCATATCCCTTTGCGCATCCAACGCGTTTTTTAAAGCAATGTTTGAATATGCTCCGTTATATTCAATTTCATACAAAATCAGCAAAGCTGTTTCTCTTGCGTTCTTCATATTTATGTTCGTTAACTTTTTTAACATAATCAAGCTTTGATACAAACAACTCTAAATATACGAATGTTTTTTATCCTTGAATCTATGTTATCAGTCATTTCTCCTTCTGCCGCCTGCAAGAATTATTAAACGCAGCAGCTGCAAAGCAGTAGAAGCAACAGCCGCAACATACGTCATGGCAGCCGCACCGAGAACTTTTTTTGCAGGTTTTAACTCATCCTCTTGCAGCAAATTAGTTTCATCAAGTATTCTTATCGCCCTCCTGCTTGCATTGATTTCTACAGGCAAAGTTACAATTTGAAAAACCAAAGCCAATGCAAATAAAATTATGCCAATATATGCAAGATTTACCATTCCAAAAATCAATCCGATAAAAAACAGCGGCATAGACAGTGATGTTCCTATTTTCACAACCGGGAAAATAGAATTTCTTATTTTTATAGGCACATATCCCACCGCATGCTGAACCGCATGACCGGCTTCATGGGCAGCAACGCCTACTGCCGCGACCGAGTCATCATTATAGGTCGAATCAGACAATCTTATAACATTTGCAGACGGGTCATAATGATCGGTCAAATTTCCTGAAACTCTTTCAACTCTAATGTTATACAAACCGTTCATATCAAGTATACGCCGGGCAGCATCAGCACCGGTAACGCCTCTTGAAGTTCTTTCTTTTTTATACTTTGCAAAAGTCGCTTGCACTCCGAACGAAGCTATTAGGGACAATACAAAAGCCAATATAACCAACACATAGGTAGGATCAAAATATAAACCGTAAAACATCGAATCTGCTCCTTTTTATCGTAATATTTCGCCGATTTTTATGGTATGTCCGAGCAAATACTCATCAACATGCATTTTCTTTTTCGCGGGGAATTGAATAATTTCCAGCCATAATCCTCCATCGGCACACTTTACCAACAACCCCTTGCCTTTTTCATGTCTTATTATTTGTCCGTTTTCACCTTTCGGCGTTTCATCTGAAATTTTTGCACTTACTATCTTAACAATTTCTCCTTGGTATTCGGTATATGCCAAAGGCCACGAATTCATTGCACAGATAAGCTTTGAAATGGTTCTTTTATCCTTTGACCAATCTATTTTACCCATTTCCTTTGAGATCATAGGCGCATAGGTATGTTCTTCATTGTTTTGGGGAACCGGTGTAATATTTTCCAAATTATAGATCGTTTCACACAATACCTCTCCTCCGAGGACTGCCATTCTTTCAAAAAGCTGCTCTGAGGTTTCATACTCCCCTATTTTTAGTTTTTTTTGCAAAAGCATGTCACCCGTATCAATGCCCTCTGCCATTTTCATAGTCGTCACTCCGGTGTATTCCTCGCCGTTTATTATCGACCATTGAACGGGAGCGGCCCCTCTGTATTTTGGCAGCAAAGACGCATGCATGTTGATACACCCATACTTTGGATAATCCAATATATAAGACGGAAGGATTTTCCCATACGCTACCACTGTTATCAGATCGGGCCGATATTGATCCAATATCTCCTGCAGCTCATTATTTTTTATTTTTTCCGGCTGATATACCGGGATATTATTTTCAACGGCATAAACTTTAACCTCAGATGGAAGCATTTTATGTCCTCTGCCTTTCGGTTTATCAGGCCGCGTCACTGCGCATACAATATTTAATCCATTATCAATCATTGCCTTCATACATACAGCCGCAATATCCGGTGTACCCATAAACATAATTTTTAAATCTTTCATCAATTTTCCTCAAATCTTATAACTCTGTCCAAAAACAATTTGCCTTCAAGATGTTCCAGCTCATGACAAAAAGCACGGGCAAGCAATTCCTTTCCGGATATTTCAAAAAATTCTCCGTTCCTGTTTTGCGCCCTTACCGTAACCTCATTCGGTCTTTCAACTTCTCCGTATACTCCCGGAACACTTAAACAACCCTCATTGCCTATTTGGGTTCCTGAAGATGAAATTATCTGCGGATTTACCAGTTCAATTTTTCCATCACCCACATCAATAACAACCGCGCGCTTTAATATTCCGACCTGCGGCGCCGCAAGTCCGACTCCATCCTTACTCTTCATAGTTTCGTACATATCATCCAACAATATTCCTAATTTTTTATCAAAATTCTTTACCGGTTTACATACCATATAAAGAATTTCATCACCTTTTTCACGAATTTCTCTAATAGCCATATAAATCTCCATTCCGGCGTTTTACGCCTATATCACTATCACAAACATGCAAATATAAAATATATATCTCTCATAAAACTTTATTCGTTTAACAACAAAAAAATACTATTGATACTCAATATAACAGTATTTTTTATGCAAAATATTTGATTTTACATTATTTATATAAACATAACATCAGTATAAAGCAGAAAAGCTCAATACATATTGTTTGGGTTTTTATCTATTACTATCGATATTTTTTCAAAATTTTTATTTTTAAAGCATTCCTCTCTTGCAGTTATCAATGATTCCGCTAATAAATCCGCATTTTCACACTTTATCAAAATTCTCCAGCGAAATTTATTTTTGATTTTTGTTATTGCCGCCGGCACCGGACCGAGTATTTGGATCCTGCCGTATTTTTTCTTGATATTCAAAATGTTTTTTGCATAATATCTTGAACACTGAGCAACCGTTGCCTCAAACGGACCGGAAAATAATATCGAAACCATATCGCAATACGGAGGATACCACATGACCTTTCTCAATGCTATCTCATTGTTATAAAAACCCATATAATCATGTTTCGATGCAAAAACCACCGCATTGTGCTCCGGCGAATATGTCTGAATAACAGACCTGCCCTTTTTTTTCGCTCTTCCCGCTCTCCCTGTCACCTGTTCAAGTAAATCAAACGTACGCTCCGATGAGCGGAAATCATCGATATTAAGCATGGTATCGGCCGAAATGACCCCTACCAATGTAACATCCGGGAAATCCAATCCTTTCGCGACCATCTGTGTGCCCACAAGTATGTCAATTTTCTTTTCAGAAAATTCCTTTAACAGTTTTTCGTGCGAATTTTGTTTTGAAGTTGTATCGACATCCATTCTTATTGTCGATGCGGAAGGGAACAATTTTTTTACCTCCTCTTCCACTTTTTGTGTCCCTCCGCCGAAATATCTTATATATTTGCTTTTGCATCTCGGACACTGATTATAATTGCTTCTTTCATATCCGCAGTAATGACATTTTAATGTATTATTATATTTATGATATGTCAAGGATATATTACATTCCGGACATACGGCAACATATCCGCAGTTCCTGCACGAAACAAAGGTCGAAAATCCCCTGCGGTTTAAAAATAAAATTGTCTGTTCGTGTTTTTCGATATTTTTTCCTATTTCATCCATAAGAGTCCTTGAAAAAATACTTTTGTTCCCTGAGGCAAGCTCTTGCCTCATATCTACAATCTTAACTTCGGGAATCGGATTTTTATTTATCCTTGTTTTTAATTCAAGATATCCTATTTCTTTATTTTGTGCTCTGTAAAATGTTCCCACATCGGGAGTTGCCGACGCCAAAATCATCGTACAATTATTTTGCTTTGCCCTGTAGCGTGCAACCTCCTTTGTATCGTATCGCGGCGGGATCTCGGATTTATAAGTGGCCTCATGTTCCTCATCCATTATTATTATGCCCACATTGTCAAAAGGGGCAAAAACGGCAGAACGCGCACCGATTACAATATTTGCTTTTGCATCACGCATTTTTTTCCATTCGTCATAACGTTCTCCCATCGATAAACCGCTGTGATAAACCGCAACGCTTTCTCCGAATCTTGAAATGAAATTCTCAAGCATCTGAGGCGTTAAAGATATCTCGGGGACTAAAACTATTGCCTGTTTTCCCGCGTCTGTAACAGCTTTTATTGCATTCATAAATACTTCGGTTTTTCCGCTTCCGGTTACGCCGTGAAGCAAAAACTCATTAAATTCATTTGTGCACAAAGCCTCTCGTATCTTCTTTGATACATACTCCTGTTCCATTGTCAGCACCGGGAAAAAGCTTTTCGGTATCTCATTCGGTTTTCTGTGACTTCTCAAAACCGTTACATTTTCAAATTCTATTAACCCTCTTTTTTTTAATGCCAATATAGTATTGTGATTTGTCTGTGTAATTGTCATTAAATCGGCAGCCGACACTATATCTATATGTGAAAGCGCTTCCATGACTTTTGCCTGAGCATATGCCCTGTTTTTCATAAGCATATCTATAGTCTCATTCATGTCCTCGGGCTCGATTGCGGGTCTTACTATTCTTACCACTTTATCTTTTACGTTTTTTACATCCCTGTATTCCTTTTTGAGGACGCCTTTGTCACACATTCTTTTCAAAACAGGCTTTATGTTTTCATCTTCAAAAAACTGCATCAATACATTAATTTCACAAGCACCGTTTTGATTTTTTATCTCATCTGAAATTTTCTTTTCTTTTGGAGTCAATGATACATCTTCATTCGCCAGAACATACCATTCCTCATTTCTTACCGTCGTCCCCGACGGTATGACTGTTTTTATGATATCAATATAAGTACAAATATACTTTTCTCTCATCCATTCGATAAGTTCAAGCATCTTTTCGTCAAAAACAGGCATTTCTTCGGCGCTTATGATACTTTTTAATTTTTTTGCCTGAGAATGTTCCGAAATACCTATCACGTATCCTTCCATCTGCCTGTTTCCGTTACCGAACGGAACCAATACTCTCGTTCCGATCGTTACCTTATCTTGCAGTGTTTCGGGAATAAGATAATCAAAAAATCTGTCTGTATGCTTTGATGCGGAATTAACTATTATCCTTGCGATCAATTTCAATTACCCATCCTTTCCGTTTACTGCATTATACCATCAAAAATCCGGAAAATACATATATATCCTTTTCGTATTTTTAAACCGGAATATATTTTTTGATCAATTTCCACTGTTAATATCCCCATACGTTTCGTCATTTGTTTCGTTTTTAGGATCATTTTCTTCGGTCATATAATTTTCAACTCTGTTCCCGTTTTCATCCACCATATATTCGCCGTTTGCAGCCGCATAAAAATCCTCATAATTCTTTTGTTCTTCTTTACGGTTCTTATTTTCGTGTCTTACATATCCGACCTTTCCCGCCGCGATTTCCGCAACCGCGATCGAAACAGGCTTATGAACGTCACAAGGGACAAGTCCCTCTCCGTTTTCACCGATCATTCTTGCTCTTTTTGCTACCATGGTTACCAATGTATATCTGCTGTCCGCACAGCTTGACAATGCATTAATTCCCGGTTTTATCATCATAATAAATCACTCCTATATGAAATAAAATTATATACTTTCTTGTAATTTTTCCGCAAAACTCAATTTTTCCTGTCTGTCTGCTATTATATTCCTTATAGTTTTCAAACATTCATCAAAGTCATCATTAATTATAATGTAGTCATAAAGATATGCCTTTGAAAGCTCTTTTTTTGCAATGTCAATACGCTTTAAAATCTCCTCCTCTTTTTCCCTGTCACGGTTCAAAAGTCTTTCTTTTAGAGCTTGAGCCGACGGGGGAAGCATAAAGATCATTACGGCTTCCGGTATTTTTTGCTTCACTTTCAAAGCTCCCTGAACTTCAATTTCAAGAATAACATTAATACCGCTGTTTAATTTTTCTTCAACTTTATCCTTTGGTGTTCCGTAAAAATTATCTCCGTATTGTGCCCATTCAAGCATAAGGTTATTCTCAATTCGTTTTTTAAATTCCTCATTACTTACATAATAATATGTAACACCGTCGATTTCATCGTTTCTTTTGTCTCTTGTTGTAAGAGATACCGATAAAAACGTATCTTCATATTTTATTAACTCATTGCATATCGATCCCTTTCCGGTGCCGCTCGGTCCGGAAATTATAAACAAGTTTCCTTTACTCACCATCCGATTCCTCCTCATTCTCATCCCTTTCGGCAAGTCTGTTTGCAACGGTTTCCGGCTGCAGCGCCGATAATATCACATGTCCGCTGTCCATAATGATAACAGCTCTCGTCCTTCTTCCGTAGGTCGCGTTGATAAGCACCTTTTTATCCTCCGCCTCTCTTATTACCCTTTTGATCGGCGCGGATTCGGGACTTACTATAGAGATCAAACGTTTTGCGTTTATCATGTTTCCAAATCCGATATTTACCAATTTCAATACTTTCATCACCTTTCCGCCCAAAACATACTCCCGGTATGTGCTTACATAATATTAAGATACACATTACGGCAAAACAATTTTATTGCAATTGTTATTCTATATTTTGTACTTGTTCTCTCAGTTTTTCAACTTCACCTTTTAATTCCACCACAATTTTTGCAATATCTATATTGCAGGCCTTTGAGCCCGTCGTGTTGACTTCCCTGTTTATTTCCTGAATAAGAAAATCCAGTTTTCTTCCGGCCGGTTCATTTTTTGAAATTATTTCATAAAATTCATTATAATGGCTTTGAAGCCGTACCGTTTCCTCGTTTACCGCAATTTTATCGGCAAATATGGCAACCTCGGTTAAAATTCTTGCTTCGTCAACCGTTCGGTCTTCAAGGATTTCTTTTATCTTTGCATATAATTTGTCTTTATATTCCGCAACGGACTGTTCGGAATATTCGTCAATTTGAAGACTTAATTTTTTCATGTATTCAACACGTTCACATAAATCATTTTTGATTCTTTCTCCTTCACGCTCACGCATTGCAACAAAATCAGTTACCGCAGGCTCCAGTACCTGCAAAACCATACTCCACACTTCTTCTTCGTCCTCTTCAATTTTTTCCGATTGGAATATTTCACTGTTTCTTGCTATATTCATTACGGAAATATCATCTTTCAAATTAAATTTATCTCTAAGCTCATAAAGAGCATTTATGTAACTCTGTGCCAAAGGTGAATTTAATTTTATTACTTTATCCGCTGTATCATAACTCTCAACAGCTATGTATATATCCACTTTCCCTCTTGATATAAATTCAGAAATATAACTTCTTACCCTGTCTTCCATAAATCCGTAATATCTGGGAACCCTTATGGTATAGTCCGAATAACGGTGATTCACCGACTTGATCTCACAGGTTATCTTTTTCCCTGCAATGATCATCTCTTTCCTTCCGTATCCGGTCATACTTTTTATCACTGTATCCACCCACTTTATTTTCTCAAAAACTTAAATATACGCTATATACGAAACGATATACGTTATTATAACACATTTTCTTTCAAATGAACATAGTTTTTTTAAAATTTTTTGCAAAATTTACAAAAAAATCATTAAAATACAACCGCGGACAAGATATCCCCCGCCTCTGTAGGCGGCAGGGACCATATCTCTAATCAACGTGAGATTAAAATCTCACACTGATTACAACACAGCACCGTAGGGGTGATTCACGAATCGCCGTTTCGTTCTTGCCCTTGTTAAATATCGGTACAAGCCCTTATTGAACTATGCATCGGTTTTGATATCATTTTTATTTTTTTGTTAATATTTTACCTCAGAATTAAATACATTTTGATTTTTAACTCCCGATAGAACAGGATACTGATAATACCTATTGGACGGAGCTGTCCACACGTCATCATATTGAGTATTCGCCCATCCGAGCAGCCCGCCTTCTGCGATCGGGGTAAAATAAAAATCAATGTTTTTCGCGGTATCCAAATCAATTTCATTTCCTGTTACGGACCTTTCGGCTGCTGCCGTATTTGTATAAATCTCCGATAAATAATAGTTATTATCAACATAGCCGCCCTCAGACATTGCGGCTATCATACCAAAATTGCCGTTGGTTATAATAAACGGATTTAAAACAACCGTTCCTGAAATATTGCCGTTTAAGCTATAACCCGTAATTCCTCCGGCATAAACATCGGCATCCTCCGTCAAAACTGTTTTACCTTGCTGATTTATTGTATTTACCGCATAAACATTTTGTATATTTGCACTTTCGCAGTATCCCGAAATTCCTCCGGAAAAAGAATTATGAGATATTGCGCTGACATTATTTTTTGTAAAACTGTTCATTATCAATCCGCCGTTTATTATTCCGGTGATCCCTCCGCAATATGAAGATGTTTCCCGTTGGGAAGAAGCTTTAACATAAATTGTCCCGTTTGACGAGCATTTATATATTTCTCCTCCGGTTTGCATTCCAACGATACCGCCGCAGTAGCTTATATCGGTCAGCCCGGTCATTCGACCCTCTCCGAAGCAATTATATATAAACCCCGAATAATTAATTGCAGCAATATTTCCCAACACGGAATTTGCCGCGTCTCTGCTTGATACCGATTCTATATTGCCTCTAAAGGAAGCGTTGTCTATAAAGCCCTCATTATATGCCGCGATTCCTCCGGCATTTGCCGAAACAGCATTAATCATAATGTTTGCATCAACGTCACAAGAATAAATATTTGTATAATTTACGGAGCATATACCCCCTGCCATTGTTTCCTTGTTATACGAATATGCATTCATTGTCCCCGAAACACTGCAATTTTCTATTGCTCCGTAATTCACCGCCGCAATAAACGCAACATTACTGTGTCCTTCGATGCTGATGTTTTCAAGATTTAAATTTCTTACCGTTGCTCCGTACAGCATACCGAAAAAACCATATTGCGCGATACTTTCATCAAAAACCATTTTTATATTTTTTATGGTATGTCCGTTACCGTCAAAAGTTCCGCAAAACGCGTCACTCACATAATTTTCTTCATCGTATGCAATGCCGATTGGGGTCCAGTTTGCATCAGACATTCCGTTATCTGAGAGTGTAATATCATTTTTAAGCACATAATGATATTGCTTATTATTCTCCACTCCCCGCAGCTGTTCCTCCGTATATATTGCATAAGGCATATAAACCGTCGAACCTGGGATAAGATTCGGTTGATTTACATTTCTTACAACAGGCATAATGAAATCGCTATTGCTTTTTATTGTCCAAATATTTCTGAAATCCCATTTTAGCTTGTTCATATAAAGGGTTTGTCCTGTCAGCTCCTCCCAGCTTACGTCCTCCCCGTCCTGTAAATCCAAACCTATATATGCCGTACTTCCCGATACCATTTCTTCATATGCATAGTTATTTTCTGTTTTTCCGTTTTCCCGGTTTGTTGTGATTCTTCCGCTGTTTTTTGTCAATGTATCGGTCACTTCTCTGGATGCGGCGACACATGAACTTATTGTCCCGTCAGTATTTATCCCTGAAATACCCGAAGCATACATATCAGAATAAATATGTGTAACACATGACAGACATTCAGATATATCCCCCGAATTATTCCCCGCAATTCCTCCGCTGTATGATAAGCTCTCGACATAATAGCAAGCAGCCAAACAATTTCTTATAATCCCGTTATTTTTTCCAACAATACCCCCCGCAATATTTTCTAACGCTCTAACGCTGCCTGCGGTATGACATTTTTCAATCAATCCGCCCGCCGATTCCCCTGCAATTATACCGACATAATTGTTTCCGTCAACTTCTGCTTCAACAGATAAGTTTTTGACCGTCGCTCCAAAAAGCACAGAAAACATTCCAACTCTGTCATCACCGTTTATTTTCAGTCCGGTAATACTGTAACCGCCTCCGTCAAATACTCCTGAAAATAACGAGCTTTGTTCATCAATATCCCCTATAGGTTCCCATTGTCCGTCATAGTCGATATCATTACAAAGCAAAAAGTATTTATTCGGATAATACCTTATCTGCTCCAGCTGATATGCTGTATATATCCTATATGGATTCTCACTTGTTCCGTTTCCCTGCGTGTACGGGAGAACAGACACGTCTTTTAATGTATAAATTCTGCTCTTATTTCCGTATTCATCTATGGCTGTTAAATAAATATTATATCTGACATTTTTTTCTGCTTTAATCAATAAGTTAATCTCATAATTTTCATAAGGGACTTCTCCGAGACGTTTATTCAACGAATCAATATCCGGTGTAAATTTACTGTTTACCTTATTGCTCTCCTTCATATCATAATAAATACTGCACGGCTTACTGCATTTTAAGGCAACACCTATATATTCATAGCTTCCCGACTCTGCAACCTTGGGATATCCGTAAAGAAAATCTATTTCTGTAAAAATATTTTCATCAAGACTCATATATGCGTCAATTAAGCCGATGCACTCCTCAACAGTCAAGTAATTTTGTGTCGGGATCAATACATTATTTCTTTTAGGATAAAGATTATTTTTGACGGCGTATAATATATAATCTTTTGAATATTCCGACATTTTCAGATTTACATTAACATTTTCATCATCAGTGATTTTTATTCTATATGCTCTGGATATGAATGTTACTGCTTCCTCAGCAGTAATATATCTGTCAGGAAAAAACTGACCGTTATAACACCCAAAAGCGATCGATCTGTTTTCCGCATTTGCAATATATACATACTGCCAGCTCATATCATATACATCACTGAAAGAGCACACATATACATCTTTAGTGTATCCCATACTTTCCATCAACAATGATAAAAATTCTCCTCTGGTAAAATATGTATCCATACCTTCGCCTTTTGCATCACATATTACATCATATGCCTGTTCAACCGTTGTATTTATATTTTCCGCATTCACGTAAAATACATTTACCAATATCAAAATCAGTGCACATAATAAAACTTTAACCTTCAAAACGCCGTCACCTCCGTCTTTATAATTTTCTTTACATATTATCATATCATGTTTTTAAAAATTTTTAAAGCATTATTGCTTTTTTTTCATAGAAAATTAATAATTTTATTATAATTGACATAATTGAAAAAAAGTAATAAAATAATATACACATGATATTTTTAAATTATATAGAAAAAGGATTATAAAAAATGAGTATATTTTCAGATAACAGTATTGTTTGTATTTGCTGCCGCGAAAGGATGCAAATACACAATATTTCAGTATTTTACGACAACATAGGCATATGTAAAAATTGCTTTGAAAAATTTGACCGCATCCCTCCCGGTTCCCCTTTTGACGGTATTGGTGATGTAAGCTGTATATTCCCCGCCTTTTACTACAATGATATATTGAAAAATTTAATATACCGATATAAGTTTAACTGTGAGTGGAAGATCGGGAAACTGTTGTCTAAACTTATATATGAAAATTTGAAAGATGTAAATTATATCCATGAATTTGATTTTATAACGCCTATCCCTCTATCGCGGCAGAGAATCTTTCAAAGAGGATTTAATCAGTCGGAGATCATCGCAAAAGAAATATCCGCATTGCTTGATATTCCGTTTACTTTATGTGTATACAGACATAGAAATACAGTAGCTCAAAGTCTTCTGAAAAGACATGACAGAATACATAATATTACTAATGCTTTTATTGCCGACAAAGATAAAGTTTTTGGGAAGGATATAATTATTTTCGATGATATTTTTACTACCGGCGCAACAATTAATTCCTGCGCAAAGGAATTAAAACAAAAAGGCGCCAAAACAATCATCGGCATATCTCTTGCCGCCACAAAACCATATATCAAATAATACCACAAATTTGTATATTTTATAAATTTTTAGAAATAATAAGTGTAAAAGTCATAAAAATCAATGACATTTTAAACAATTATCAATACATCTCACAATAAACAATTAAATCTGCAAAGGAGATTGTAATATATGAAAAAACTTATTATTTTGCTTACGATACTCGCAATAATGATCCCATGTAATGTTTATGCATTATCAAAATTAGGGTCAACCGGAAGCGAAGTAAGAAATATACAGACAAGATTAAAATCATGGGGATATAATATCGGAACGGTTGACGGGATTTACGGAACAAGAACAGAATCGGCAGTAAAACAATTCCAAAGAAACAACGGCCTTACGCCAGACGGGATCGCCGGTCCCGCAACACTTGCAAAAATCGGGCTTCCTACCGGTGCCTCTTCTTCTAACAGTTCAAATGTCAATTTGCTTGCAAGAGTAATAAGCGGCGAGGCAAGAGGTGAAAGCTATACGGGTCAGGTTGCCATCGCGGCAGTTGTTTTGAACCGTGTGAAACATTCTTCATTTCCTAATTCAATATCAGGCGTAATATATCAGCCCGGTGCATTTACTGCGGTAAGTGACGGTCAAATAAATATCACACCGACTCAATCATGCTACAACGCGGCAAGAGACGCCCTCAACGGCTGGGATCCCACCGGCGGCTCAATTTATTATTATAATCCTCAAACCGCGACAAGCTCATGGATTCGTTCAAGACCTATTATCACGCAAATAGGTAAGCATGTTTTCTGTATTTGACCAAAACAACAGACGGTTACATCAAAAATTGTAACCGTCTGTTTTAAAATACAGCATATTTATTTGTTTCAATTGAATGAATTCATTGGCTTGAGTATATTCTAAATTTCCATCTTTGAATATTTATTTTTCTTGATCTGAAAATATAAAAAAATTTTCAGCAATACTTTATTTAAGCCGCAGATATCCTTCGCTTACTTATTAATTTCTTCCTTTAAAATTCTCCCTGCTTTGAAAAACGGCGCTTTCTTTGCCGGAAGTATCATCTTTTCACCGTTTTGCGGATTATATACAGTCTTTTCGCTTCTTTCTTTTACTTCAAAAGTACCAAGCTCCTTCAATTTGACCTTTTTACCTTCCGCCAGTGCTTGCGTAATTGTTGCAAGCATTACCGTCAAAACCTTATCGGTTTTCTTTTTGGACATATATGTCCTTTCTGCCACATCTGTTATAAGTTCAGCCTTATTCATCTTTTTTCCTCCGTAAAAATGTTTTTTTATAATTTTAGCATAATTAATATATTTTTTCAATAGTTTTTTTATTTTTGAGTTTCCCTATTTTTCAACTTCAACCAAAACCAATATCGGTAAACAAGGGCAATTTGTATGGATTTTAGCTTTTTCTTAAGCATATCAGCCAGCCCCTGACTGCATTTTGAGTTCATAACAAACAATCCGTCAGCAATGACATGAAACACAAATTTATTTTCACCGTAAATACGTTTGAGAAATTTAATAAGCTGCATTACGGTTATCCTTTCATCACATTTTTATGGAGTTAAATAATATTGGGAATTTTACTCGACACTTTCAAAGCCGATCACATTGTCTATGGGCAAAGAAACAAGAATTCCTTTTGCTTCACTGTTCATTCCGCATTTTTCTCCTATTGCCCGCATAATTTTCAGCTTGTTTTCACTATCCGTAACAATGAATACCATGTCTTTTTCATTCTGAATACTCATACCCCAAAAACCCATAGCCTGCTCATTACCGATACGACGGCTTGTGACAACTGTACCTCCGTTTGCTCCGGCTGCCCTTGCAGCTTCCATTACATTTTCACTGTAACCTTGATTGACAACCACCGCAATCAATGAATATTTTACATCTGACATATGCGTATTTACCTTTCTTTCTATGTTTTTAATATCAATATCATCCAACGTTTCTAACATACGAACAATTAAATTATTTGCGCCTGACAACGGCAATGTAAAAGCGATACCACTGTTTATCACACCGAGCTTCAGCTCCTTTTTAAGCTTTTTGAGCATTATATCCGCAAAGGGCTTGGGCATAAAGCTCATAAGAACATTTTTCTCAGGATTGCCAAGTCCCAAAACATCAATCATTTCATTCGAAGCAGTACCTACGGCATTCCACTCATATTGTACGGGTATAGCCCCTTTTTTGAACATATCCGCCGCTTTATCTGCAAGCTTGGGCGTTGTTATTAAAACCAACACACGAAAAAGTGAATGTTTTTCATTTGAATTCATCTTTTCATTCCTCCGTAAATTCAATGATTGTATCACTGTCTTCCGGTATTATATTATCGGAGCTTGTGATCTTCATTTGTTTGTTCATTTTGAATCGGTATTGCAGACCCATGATCTGAATGGCAATCAGCGGCGTTAATGCCACTAAAGCTACAACTCCGAAGGCGTCCGTCATAAGATTGCCGCCGACAGCTTCACAAGCGCCTATACAAAACGGCAGCAAAAATGTTGACGTCATCGGCCCGCTTGCCACACCGCCCGAGTCAAAGGCAATACCGACAAAAATCTTCGGAACAAACCTTGTCATGATAAGTGCAATAATATATCCCGGAATTATTATATACTGTATCGGCATCCCTGTCAATATACGAAGCACCGAAAGCCCGATACTGATAGCAACACCAATAGACAAACAATGATTCATGGATTTTCCCGATATCGTTCCTTTGGTTACCGTCTGCACCTGATGATTTAAAATTTGTATGGCAGGCTCGGCCTTTACAATAAAGTATCCTATTATCATTCCTATAGGTATCATCAGCCACTTTCGGTCTGCTGCCACGATTTCACTGCCAAGCATTGTACCGACCGGAGCAAAACCCACATTAACACCGCAAAGAAACAATACAAGTCCGATATAAGTATAGATAAAACCTATCGCAACACGTATCTGCTGCCTTTTTAGAAATTTTCTTTTCATAAGCTGAAAAATGACGTATACCGCTATGATAGGCATAAGCGATATAAATACCTCTTTTGCATAACGCGGCAATTCTACCGCAAACGCATACATAACATCCTGCATTGTTTCAACAGATGCGATTTCGGCGATCAATTCAGTCGCTTCCTTTGGGGCATAAAAACATCCCAAAAGCATAACCGCAAGTATCGGGCCCACGCTTGACAATGCAACAAGTCCAAAGCTGTCGCTTTGAGCATCCTTGTCGCCTCTCATTGAGGATAATCCGATACCTATTGCCATAATAAACGGCACAGTCATCGGTCCTGTCGTTACGCCGCCGGAATCAAAAGCAACAGACAAAAAATCTTTTGGTACAAAAAACGAAAAAATAAGTAATACGGCATACAGTATCATTAACAGGATTGACAGATCAATTTTCAAAATAATACGCAAAACCGCTAATGCTAAAAACAACCCAACACCTATAGCAACCGTCCAGATAAGTATACTGTTCGGGACAGACGGAACTTGATTGGACAGAACCTGCAAATCCGGCTCGGCTATAGTGATAAGCAAGCCCATAACAAAGCTTATGAAAAGAATAATTCCAAGCTTTTGGGATTTGGATAGCTCCCCGCCGATACCCTCGCCCAAGGGGGTCATTGCCGTTTCCGCACCAAGCTGGAACATTCCCATTCCAATGACAAGCATAACTGTGCTGACTAAAAATATCATCATATTTCCCGTATCAAGAGGAACCAAAAAGATGCTGAGCGCCAGCACAATTCCCGCAACGGGCAAAACCGATGAAAGAGATTCAAGTGTTTTTTCTTTTAACTTAGGATTCATTTACGCGACCGCCTCCCCTTTCAACAAAATCACTCATATTTTTTCCTCCACTGCACTTTTTTGTTGTTCATATACTCATTTACATTAGCGGTCATTCGCTGAACAAAATCCTCTAATGTGCGTCTTTCTTCCGGTGAATAGCCTTTGCATATAACAGAAATAAATTCATTCTGTATACCCTCGCCTGCTCTGATGATCTCTGCTGTATTATCGCATAATTGCAGATGAATGGTTCTGTGATTATTACCCTCAAAGCTGCTTTTAACATATCCGCGTTCTTCGAGGTCTCTGACTGACGCAGATATATGCGATTTTGCTATTTTAAGCTTATTTACAATATCTGTCGCAGTATTATTTTGTGTATTCTTTCCCAAGAAAAGCAATACAAGCAGCTCTGTTCGTGTCAGGTTATATTTTGAACATACAGAAGAAAAAAGCTCTGCCTGAAGGTCACGTATAACATATAAGCTTTCAAAGATATTTTCCATGCTTCCTCCAAAAAAGTGCGTTTTTGAACTGTTCGTTTCAGAACAATATTATTATAACAAATTTTTGCAGGATTGTCAAACAGAGTTAAAATATATTTACAATGATTTTTTTATTTGTATATATTTAACCCGGAGCAACACTCCATTAAGCTTGTTTGAAGCGGAGCTTGAAAACGCCGCAACCGACAATAGGAGCGTTAGCTCCTCAGCGTTTCAGCTGGAGATTATAACTCCCACTGAAATTATAAATGGAACCTGCCGCCGACAAAAGCGGGAACATTTTGTCCGCAGTTTTATTCAACTTCGTCAGAAAAATAATTTTTGGTAATCTTAATAAACTTTCTTAAGACATAATCACCGGGACGCGACTTATAAAACATACCAAAAGATAATTTTGGCGCTTCTTTCAATGGTATTTTAACTATACAATCCATATTATGAACAAACAGTTCGGGAAGGATCGCAACACCTAATCCGGCTCCTGCCAATACTCGTGACGCTTCCGATGAATTACAAAAATGAACGTCTGTCGGATTTCTGCCTTCTGCTAATTTCCATTGAAGCTTAGCAATGTCAGGCGCAATGTTTATCGGATCACAAAAAATAAGTGTTTCATTTCCCAATTCCTGCATCGTTATATACTCTTTACCTGCCAACCTATGGTTATACCGACACACACATACAAGACTGCTTTGTGCTAATTCCCTGTATTTTGTTTCTCCCTTTGTTCCTCTGCTCTCACGAATATCAAAAATAACATCAGCACGCTCTCTTTCCAATAAATTAAAAAGCTGTTCATGCGGCACAACAAAAAGCTGAGGATGAATATTTGTAATTGCGGCACTCAGCTCGTTTAATATGTCAATTAATAATCCAAGCTGTGTATAATTACTGCATCCTATGGAAAGTGACTCTATCTGCTTATCGGTATGTGTCTTATATCTCATCTTTGCCTGTTCAGCTATTGCAACCATACTTTTCGCATCGGAAATAAATGCCTGTCCATCCTGTGTTATTTCCACCAACCGTGTTGACCGTCTGAATAACTGAACATTTAATTCATTCTCAAGCATTTTTATTTGGTGTGTAATTGTTGGCTGGGAAACATTAAGCTGTTGTGCGGCGCGGACAAAACTAAGTGTAGAAGCTACAGCCAAAAAACAAGTTAATTGAAATGTATTCATAATAAAACTCCTCGTCTGATCATTACAATAAAATTATATCATATTCCCAAAATCAATTCAATAATCTTAAAATAAATTAATAAATATTTTTTATTATTGATAAAAAATATCTGATAATAATTTAGCACTCCATCATTGACAGTGCTAATAATTTGAGTTATAATTAAAGTGTGGCAAGAAAAACCTGAAGCAACGGAGCATGCCGGCGTACATACCCAAAAATAAGGAATCTTAAAAAATTGCTGAAAAAGCTAAAGTAAAATATACGAAAGGAATGAATATAAAATGTCAGCAGATAAAAATATAGCAAAGATAGAAAAATACACAAAAAAAAGAAAACCGGAAAAAATAATCGGATTTTTGAAAAACAAAGATAAAACAACTCGTTTAGCAGCGATACGAGCATTGCGTAACTTTGAAGATAACGATGATGCTTATAACAATCTTATTACTATACTGGATAATCCGGATATAGACGAACGCATTGCTGCGGCAGAATCATTAAGTTCATCAAAAAGAGACTCTGCCTGCACATATCTCAATCATTTGATCGGTAAAGAAACTAACAAACATGCTCTTGATGTGATGAAAGATGCCGTATCCTCGATCCATAAAAATATTGCAGCACTTCATACAGAAAATATATAAAACAAGCAATATATAAAATAATACCATCTCGGCATCAGTTTTCTTGCATTTTTGTATTATGACAGAAGCCATGAACATATCACACATGTCATGGCTTTGTTTTTATCACTACTTCAGTTATTTCTAAAATTTTTCATCAACATATAAATGTGAATTGCCGTATTCATTCAATAAGGTTTAGGCTACGCGGAAAATACGTCGATAACTTTTGATTTACCAATTTGAAAGGAGCCAAAACTATGAACATAAAATTAAAAATTATCATTGAAAATTGCCCTCAAAACCATAAATGCCCCGCTGTAACAGTCTGTCCGGTCGGTGCGTTAAGCCAGAAAGGTTTTGAAGCGCCTGAAATCGATTATGACAAATGTATCAGCTGCGGCAAATGTTCTGATTTCTGTCCTAAAAAAGCATTGGTGTTATAAATACATATCCTATTTATCTAATAGGACAATAGTATATTATACAAGAACATTGACTGACCTCAATGTTCTTTTTTGCGGCGCGAAAATATGACGAATCAAAAGGTCCTGTGCGATGATCAAAGTGGTATTATTGTTTTTTCAAAAACGTAATAACAATGAGAATTTAAATTTTAGGTTTACATAAAATGAGGGATTGCCCCATCCAGTAAAATCAAGAAAAAACCGGAACAGCTAAATTCTACTATTCCGGTTTGTTTTGTCAATATATGTTTTTCACTGCGTTCATCGCCTTGCTACTGAGACTTCTCACAGCTTCATCCTCAAACAGATCACTCCGCCATTTAGTATAATCAAACGGTTCTTTGATTATAAGACTGATAAATCTTTCGGCATCTACCCTACCTAATCCGTCCAATAATAACTTCATTCCTTCCGATCTAACGACCGAATCTGTTCTTGCCATTACTCTCCCTCCGTTTCTCTGATAAAATCTACCGGATTTATTACTTTTACGCAATTTATTGTTTTCTTTAATACGCCTATGTCTGTGGTTAGGAAATAGTCGCTTTCTGCATATGCCGCACATGCGATGTGGATCGCATCCTTTGCTTTCAAGCCTATAGTTGACAATTCTTCAGCTATACATATTATATGCTCATTCTCTGTTATATTCATCTCGGCTAAGTCTTTCCATTTTATTATCGACTCTCTCCTTATGTCAAACGGATTTTGCATATTTTCATATTCAAGCATATATAACCATACCAAGGAATGCTTTTTAGTTAATATCATATTCTGAACTGCCAGCTTGACCTGTGCTTCAAGACTTATTTTTAATTGTGTCTGATCATCGAATGGTCTGTTAAATCAACAGTTATCCAAATACAATCTCATTACCGATCATTCCTTCCATATTCGTTCCTTCAAGTATAGTATACCATATTCATTTAGGAATTGCAATAAAAATATCAGCAAACACCGCTTATGACTGTGCAAAAAGCCCGCTGTTATCGCATTTTTGGGCAAGTCCTGTAAGAACACTCGCACCATATCGCGGCGAGCCTTTTGGTTCGCCGTATTTTTATTTAAAAGACTTTACATTTATTTAAGTATATGTTAAAATAAGTGGGATATTTGCGAAAGCCGGGGTATTATATATGAATCTGAAAGGAATAATAAGAAATATGAAAACGCATCCCCTTCTCAAGGTGTTGGCTGACAACAAGGGAAATCCGCGCACACTCGTATTGATTGAACCTTTATGGGGGATCCCATACAATCTTATATCCCCCTTTGCTACTCTTTACATGTATACGCAGGGTATCACGGATGTGCAGATTGGACTGATTCTCTCAATAACAATGGCGGTTCAGGTGGTATTCTCCTTTTTCGGAGGCATCTTATCCGACAAGCTGGGGCGGAAATTTACAACTATGCTTGGAGACTTTTTCGGATGGGCTGTTGCCTGTCTGGTGTGGGCTGTTTCCAATAACTTCTGGTTGTTTTTGGCCGCCGCGCTGCTTAACTGCTTTGAACAGATTAACCAAACAGCATGGTTTTGTCTGCTTATTGAAGATGCCCGGCCAAAGGATCTGGTTGGGATATACACCTGGGTGAATATAGGCGGACTGGTGGCTGTCTTTTTTGCGCCCCTTTCAGGCATATTTGTCAGCTCATATTCGATTGTTCCGGTAGTACGTGTATTGTATTTACTTTTTGCGCTGACTATGTCTATGAAAACCCTTATTACCTTCATGCTTTGCCATGAAACGAAACAGGGTGAAATTCGCCGGGAGGAGACAAAGGGAGTATCCGTTCTCCATATGCTGGGAGAATACCGCCGTTTAATACCCTCCATGCTGAAAAACAGGGGCGTCTTAAAGGCGGTAGCCGTATCGGTGATACTATATGTCACCAACATGGTGAATACGAATTTCTTTGGACTGTATTTGACACAGAGACTGGGGATTTCGGAAAACTTTCTGGCGCTGTTTCCTATTTTGAACGCTGTTGTCATGCTGATATTCATGGTGGGGATCCAGCACCGTATCGGCTCCGCAAAATTCCGCATCCCCCTATGGACCGGTTTGACGCTTTACAGTGCTGCTGCCTTGATACTTATCTTCTCCCCCGTTAACAACCTGGGTTTTGTGCTTCTTTATGTATTTGTTGCCGCATTGGCTGCCGCACTGGTGAATCCGCGTAAAGACGCGCTTCTCCAGCTTAACATTGCCCCACAGGAACGGGCGCGCCTGAATGCTCTTATTATGGCCTCCACTATTGCCCTCTCCTCTCCCTTCGGATATTTAGCGGGATGGCTCTCCGGTATGGACCGCCGTCTGCCTTTCGTTTTCACACTCTTGCTATTCATCACGGCAATGCTTATTATAAGCCGTATCCGGGAGCCGCAGGCAGAGGGAAACGGCGCTTAAATATTGTGCGCTTCCGGCAAAAAAATTTGTTACACTCTGTTTGCGGTTAAGTCCTTTAAGAACACCCGCGCCAAACCGGAAGGGGCTGTAAACCTCGGCGGCGTATCGGCATACTCCGAGGGTGATTTTCGTTCGCGGTTTGAGGGCATACACACAGAAAATCCGCCAAAAAGGCGGATTTTCTGCATTTAATAAGTATTTTAAATTTTTTTTGACACGTTAAAAGCAAGTAAAATCAAGTTTTTTGCCCGTGAACGCTCCGGGCGGTTTTTTTACACCTCCTGTACGTTTTATTCCTCACATATTCCAATTATTGGGCTATATCACGGTATTAAAAACGTATCGATCATGAATCTTACTCCAAGCTTCCACCCTTCAATAAAACGCTCGCGGGCTTCAATGGAAATGATTTTACTCTGGGCGTTCATGAGTTGTGAAAGCAAGCGCTGCTCCTCATCGCCCAAGCAGGCTCTTAATTTTTCCTCATTATCAGAAACGGTTTTAACAAAAGCGGCATATTCAGATTCACGATTATAGGATTGTTCCTGCGGGTTGACGTTGCCGTAATAAAATTCTTCCAGTATGTTCATCACGCCACCCCCTGCCATATCAGAATTTCCAACAGGGATAAAAGAGCTTTGTTGTTTTGAAGATATTCATACTTATCTGCTTTGAGTTGTCTGACTATCATAAAAATTATCCTTTCTATAATTTTAGCCGCAGCACCTTGAAAAACTTCGGCACAAATAATATAATATTTTTGTGTTTCTACACCTTGCAAACAAGGCTGTGTGCCAAAGAGGGATTTGTCCCAATTCGGAAACCCCTGCAGGCTGCAACGCGGCAGCTTATCCTTTCGTCAACATATCATAGTTTTTTTTAGAAGAACGGTATCTTCTGAAATAATAATCCCATATGGCATTTTTTTCTTCTTTGCTTTCCGCCTTTTCCTGCAATGCCTTGACAAGCGCAAGCACTTGTTTATGATAGAACATTTCATAAGTGCGCTTTGCTTTCGCTTGTGTCATGCGCAGCTCCTTCGCTA
>CALXWJ010000007.1 GCA_944392335.1 uncultured Clostridia bacterium | reverse complement strand
TATATAACGGAGCTTGAGCTTTTAATATTGACGGGAGGGACGGACAATGTATAAAACTATAAGAGCAAGATACAACAAAGGCTACATAAGGCTTGACCAGCTGAAAAGATACTGCGGGCTTGGGGTTATCACCCCGGAGCAGTTTAAAGAAATCTGCGGGAAGGACTATGAGGCGGATGAATAAGGAATAAAATCTTAAAAAGGAAAGGAATCATGTTTTATGCATGTTAAAAAAGAGACTATTATAAGAACGATAATATTATTTATATCTACAATTAACAGTATATTGCTGATTGCCGGGAAAAATCCGATACCGTGGAGCGAAGAGGAAATATATTCCGCGTTGTCGGCTGCTGTTCAGGTAATTGTTACGGCATGGAGCTGGTGGAAAAATAACAGTTTCACGAAAAATGCCGTTAAAGCGGATAAGTATTTAAATGAGCTCAATACCAATATATCAGATTAATTATTGAAATATAAAAACGAGACCTTGAAATTATAAGGTTTCGTTTTTTTTTCGAAACGATAATTACATGTTGTTTTTGAATGGTAAAAATTGCAGATACTTGGGAAACCATTATCCGGTAATTATGGTTATTCATTGTCTGACTTTACTTAATAATTGTATTTTTGCGGGCAGTCTTGACAATAGGCTGCAGCAGCTGATATAAAGGTGTTTAAATGAAAATATATTGACAACATTTTAAATGGGTGGTATAATACATGTACAATCGGCAGATGGAATAAGATATGCCGAAGCTAATGAATATTTGAATATTCAACAGGGAATGATATCGATATAACCGCGCGCAAGCTGTCCTTCCAAGTTACCGGCGGCGGGGGCATATTTGTGATCAGCGAGAGTACTGTTATGTGAAAGTGGAGATTATTATGAAAATATACAAAAAAATTACTGATTTAGTAGGAAATACGCCGTTATTGGAGCTTGTAAACCATGAGAAAAACAATGATCTGAAAGCTACACTTTTAGCAAAATTGGAATATTTCAATCCGGCCGGAAGTGTGAAAGACAGAATCGCGAAGGAAATGATAGATGACGCGGAACAAAAGGGTGTGTTAAAACCGGGAGCGGTGATAATAGAACCTACGAGCGGAAATACAGGGATAGGACTTGCAGCTGTCGGGTTATCAAGAGGATATAAAATCATACTTACCATGCCGGAAACAATGAGCATTGAAAGAAGAAATCTGCTAAGCGCATACGGCGCCGAGCTGGTATTGACCGAAGGGGCAAAGGGAATGACCGGAGCCATCGAAAAAGCGCAGGAGCTTGCAAAGGAAATTCCCGCAAGCTTTATACCGAGTCAATTTACAAACCCTTCAAATCCAAAAGCGCATATAAATACCACAGGCCCTGAAATATGGAAAGATACCGACGGCAAAGTAGATATATTTGTTGCCTGTGTCGGTACGGGCGGTACTTTATCCGGCGTGGGAGAATATTTAAAATCAAAGAATCCGGATATAAAAATAGTAGCCGTTGAGCCGGCCGCCTCTCCGGTACTTTCGAAGGGTACCGCCGGAATTCACAAAATACAGGGGATCGGGGCTGGTTTTGTGCCGCAGACCTTGAATACAAAAATATATGACGAAATCATTGCCGTTGAAGATGAAGATGCATTTGATGCGGGAAGGGTACTGGCAAGAGAAGAAGGAATATTGGTCGGTATTTCTTCCGGAGCTGCGGTATATGCAGCCACGCGGGTTGCGAAACGTCCCGAAAATAATGGTAAGATCATAGTGACCCTTTTACCCGATACGGGAGAGAGATACTTGTCAACACCGGGGTATTTTAATTAAAATATTATATATTATTTCCGATTGTGTACTCAATAAGAGATCGACGGGTTATTTTTGTGTTTCTTATTGCACGATACAGTCGGTTTTTGTTTTATTTATGAATAGAGTCGAACAAGGTTTAAAACAAAATGATTGTAAAATAAGATAAATATGAAAAAAATTTGTTCTTATTGCTTATTGTAAAATATTTTGTAATGTGATAAAATTATATAATGTAAAAATATCAGGAAAGGATGTATAAAAATGCATATGTTATTTGAACGTAGGCTTCCGAGTGCGGATGAGATAAAAGAGCAATTCCCGATAACTCCTGACCTTGTGGAAGCAAAAAAAGTAAGAGATAAGGAGTTGGCAGATGTATTTTATGGTACAAACGATAAATTCCTGCTTATTATAGGACCGTGTTCGGCAGACAATGTTGACTCTGTTATTGATTATACAAACAGACTTGCAAGAATACAAGAAGAGGTCAAAGACAAGATATTAATCGTTCCGAGAGTTTATACAAATAAACCGCGTACAACAGGCGACGGGTATAAAGGGATGGTACATCAACCCGATCCCAATGAAAGACCTGACATGTTAAAGGGTCTTACGGCAATCAGAGAGCTGCATTTAAAGGTTATAAAGGAAACGGGATTTTTTTGTGCGGATGAAATGCTTTATCCGGAAAATTACACCTATCTTTCCGATCTGCTTTCTTATGTGGCAATAGGAGCAAGATCGGTAGAAAACCAACAGCATAGACTGACGGCAAGCGGAATGGATGTACCTGCGGGGATGAAGAACCCTACAAGCGGTGATTATTCCGTTATGATGAACTCAATAATCGCGGCAAGCCATGCCCATACCTTTATATATAACGGCTGGGAGGTACACACCAAAGGAAATCCTTTAGCTCATGCGATTTTAAGAGGTTCGGTAAATAAACACGGACAGTCGCAGCCGAATTATCATTATGAAGACCTAATAAGATTATATGATATGTATTCTGAAAAGAAGCCTGAAAATATGGCAGCCATCGTTGATGCAAACCATGCAAATTCCAATAAACAGTATATAGAGCAAATAAGGATTTGTAAAGAAGTACTTCACAGTATGCGCCATTCAGCCGATATTAAAAAATTGGTCAAAGGCTTTATGATTGAAAGCTATATAGAAGACGGTGCACAGAAGATAGGCGACGGTGTATACGGAAAATCCATAACAGATCCGTGTCTGGGATGGTTTAAAACCGAAAAATTGATTCTTGATATAGCAGATTTGTTATAATAAAAAATGATAGGGCTGCCGCTTTTAGCACAGATTGCGTATGTGGAAAACTCGTTGCGTTTCCCGCATACACTGCGGACGAAATGCATCACTCGGAGTATACAAAGTACACCGTCGGGTGCATTTCGTCCGTTCTGCATCTAAAATCGACCGGCCCTATACGATTTTAATGCGGCAGCACCATTTTTGATTAAAACCGGTTTATACAAAAGAACGGAGAAGCTTTATGGTATCTAAAAAAAAGAATACATCCTGTGATTTATGTATGTATTACGAATATGACGAAGAATATGAATGTTATGTGTGTTCTATGAATCTTGATGAGGATGAAATGTATAAATTCTTAAAAAATTCATTTGATAACTGTCCTTATTTTAAAAACGGTGATGAGTATTCAATTGTCAGAAAACAAAACTAAAAAAGAAAAACTGTTTATCGTTTAAAAAAACAGATAAGCAGTTTTTTATATAGACGAGCGGTATTTTTTTGGAGATAACCCCGTTTGCTTTTTAAAAAAAGAAGAAAACTGGAAAGGGTCTTTATAACCCATAATTTCTGCTATTTCTGATATGTTTTTATCGGTATTGAGTAATAAATCAGAGGCACGTGAAATTTTTATGTTATTAAGGTACTGTTTTGGTGAAATTCCAGAGTGCTTTATAAACAGATTATATAAGGAACGGCGGTCTATTGAAAGAAATTTTGCGGTATCATCTATAGTAACCGATTTATTAAAATTGTTTCTCATATATTCTTCAGCGGCAACAAGAAGTTTTCGTGTTTTTGTTTCTATCTGCATTTCTTCCTGATTTTCAAGTGAGTGAAGCATTCTGTAAAAATAGCTTTTTGCTGTAATTTGTGATAATATCTGAGGAGGATCTGCCTGTATATATTCAGCATCAGGATATAAATCAGATAAATCTATGTAAATTTTAATTAGTTCATCAATATCATATATAGGCGCAAAAAAAGGAGGATTTATTTGTTTTATTTTCAAATCATCCATTAGTTTGTCGGAATGCATACCATCAAAAGCTACACCTACGCAGAAAAAATCTTTGCTTGGAGTATAGCCACTATGAGTATTTATTGAGGGAGTAGATAAAATACATTGACCTTTGGTAAAAATCTTGCCGCAAATATCCAATGAGCCCGAGATAATAAAACGTAAAATGTAGCACGGTATATCACTTCCCGTAAAAGAAGCTGTGTTGGCAAAAATGAATCTTACTCTTAGTGAAGCATCTCCGTCAGAGAGTGACACATAATAAAACTCTTTTTTTGACATTTTCATCCCACTCCTTTTTTATTCTCATTTTAACATATTTATTAGTCATTTTACAATGGAATTTCAAAAAAAAATGTGTTATATTTTTATTATAAGAAAAAAATGCATAATATAATAATGATTTTAGAGTTTAAAATTGAACAAATTGATTGAAAAATAATAAAAAATCTAATATTATTATTTTTTCCCAAAATGATATTTTTTTAAGGAAAGGAAAATATTTATGAAAAAAATTTTATTGTTTTTGTTGACCGTTTTGATGATGACACAAACTGCTTATGCGGAATTTAACGACATATCAGATGATCCGGCAAAGGATAAGATTGAATATCTTGCGCAAAGGGGTATTGTCGAGGGTGTCGGGGATAATTTGTTTGCTCCCCAAAAAAAAGTAACAAGAGCGGAATTTGTTTCGATGATAAACAGGGCAATGGGATACAATGAAGGCATTGTCAATGAATTTTCTGATGTAAATAATTCCGATTGGTATTATAATGATGTGAACATTGCGGTAAATATGGGATACATAAACGGATATGAAGATAATACCTTTAAACCCAACGGATTTATAAATCATGAACAGGCAGTAAAAATTTTGGTTGAAATATACCAGAGTAAATATGATCTTTCCCCGGCAGGAGATATGGCAACATATTTTACCGATTATTATGATATTTCGGACTGGGCAAGGGACTATGTTAAAAAAGGCACAATGCTTAGTTTTGCAAAGGGATATAATGATATTTTACTGTTTGAGCCTTTGCTTGAAATAAACAGATCACAGGCGGCTGATATGATTTATTCTCTGATAAACACACTGGAAATAACAAAAAAAGCTGATCTTTAATTTTTTATGAATACGTGAAAGGAAAGATATGAACATGAAAAGAAAAATAGTTTCGTTGATATTGATGGCATCTATGATGTTTTGTTCCTTGCCTGCTTTTTCTGCGGAGTATGAGGATATTGTAATAACGGTGGATTCAGGAGAATTTTCGTCAAACGGAAGTTTTAGTGGTTCGTCATTAAAGGGATATAATGATACGAGTTCGGTATATGATACGGAAGACGATTCGGCAGAGGCAATATTTTCTCCCATGCTATTAAACGGAGGAAAATATGAAATTTTTTACTACAATCTTGTATATTCAACAAATGCCGATAAAATTGAGGTTTCTGTCTATGTTGATGACACGCTTATGAATTCGGTTGAATTAGCGCACAAAGAAGGAGAATCCGGTTTGGTAAGTCTTGGAGAATATCAGATTCCTGCCGGTAACAGGTCAAAGGTGGTTGCAAAAAAAGCAACCGCAAACGGATTTATAAGACCTAATGCCGTTGTATACAGATTAATTGAAAAGGATGACAGTGCCGCGGCTTTGGTAGAAATAAATGACGGTGAATATCCCGGCTATTCGGTAAAGGAATTAAAAAGCCGTGACATTACTTTGCCCGAGCCGAAAGAAAACGCGTTTAAAATATATATGTCACCCGAAGCCACAGGCGGTGACGGAAGTTTTGAAAAACCTTATGGAACGATGGTAGAACTGCAAAATGCTTTAAGAAAATATAAAGATGAGGGACTGTATCAGAACGACGGCATTTGTGTATTGTTCAGAGAAGGTGTATATGCGTTGTCCGAAACATTTGTAATAGGAGAAGAAAGCTCGGCCACAGAGGATACTCCGATATTTTATATGCCGTATGAGGACGAAAAAGTTGTGTTTACCGCAGGAAAAAATATTTCTTCTGATTTAATGAAAAAGGTGACGGATGAGAGTATATTAAATAAAGTTCCGAAGGAAGGCAGAGAACATTTGTATGAAATAAATCTGGCTGATGCGGGAATTTACAATGTCCCCAAAATGGACCTTGTAAACAGCACTCCATATATTTTGGTAATGGGAGATAACAGAGGAACACTTGCAAGATGGCCGAATGTCGGTTACGGAAAAACCGGTGAGATTATTGATACAGGTGCAAGATCTGATTCCGGACCGAGGAAAAAAGGATTTACATATGAAATATCTGACGCAAGACAATTAAGATGGGCAGATGAGGAAAATGGCTGGTTAAACGGATATTGGATGACTCCTTATACAATTAACTACGCAAGTATCGCGGATGTCGATGTTGATAATATGAGAATTGTGGGGCGTGACTGGAACGGTCTTGGAAATTACGGTTATGCGAGATATTTTGCTGAACATTTGTTATCGGAAATAGATACAGAGGGAGAATGGTACATAGACTATGACAATAACAAATTGTATCTTTATCCGTTCTCCGATTCAATAGGACAGGACTTAAAATTTGCTTCTCAGAATTTTGAAGTTATAAAGTTTGGCGACACAAAGAATGTTGTTATGAAAAACATTGACGTTGAAGTAGGAGGAGCGGCAGGAGTCGTATTTTCCGAAAACAGCGAAAACTGTATGTATATAGGCGGAGAAGTATGTTATGTGTCGGGTAACGGTATTTCATTAAACGGCTATAATAATACAGTAAGAGACTGTGATGTTTCGTATGTGGGTGCTGTTGGCATTTCAGTAAACGGAGGTAATTTGTATACTCTTACTCCCGGAAATAACAGAGCGGAAAACAATGAAGTTCACGATGTCGGAACAGGCGGCGGTTCAAAACAGGGTATAACAATTACAGGATGTTCAAACAGTGTGGCGAACAATCATATATACAATATTCTTACTCACGGTATATCGGGAGGCGGAATGGAAAATATCATAGAATACAATATTGTTGAAAGAACTAACCTTGAAATGGGTGATACGGGCGGAATTTATTATCTTAATTACGGGCTTGGATACGGTACCATAATAAGATATAATATTGTAAAGGATTCGGTAGGTCTTATGCCTGTTCCCGGTTTTTCGGGAGAAGGTGCGTTGGGTATATATATAGACGACTGTACCTCGGGTGTTGAAATATACGGCAATGTTGTTTATAACGCGAAAGAACCGGGTACATTTTTACATGGAGGAAGATATAATAAAATTTACAACAATTTATATATCAACTGCGATACCCCTATAAATGTTGTAAAGACAGGTATAGAAAAATCTATTTCGGTGGGCGGACCGATATGGAGCAACCTTGAAACATATTCGGTAGATGAAGAACCTTATAAAAGTAAATATCCGCAGGCATATCAGAACTTTACAGATTCCTTTGGAGATCCTATCGGAAATGAGGTAAAAAACAACGTCGCGTTTAACAGCGGTAAATCTACTTACGAGGACTGTATTTCAACATACGGGGGAACATCTACTCCGATGGTTGAATTTGAAGGACTGCCTGAGAGTGACCTGACTGATTTTTACGATTTTGATTTTTCAAAAATTCAGGAAGTATGTCCGGAATTTGAACCGATACCGTTTGATCAGATAGGTACATATACGGGCGGAGAAAGAAAGGATACACAATCAATAATATATGATAACAGAGCAGATGAATTTTCTACTGTTTACCCAAAAAACGCAGAACAGAATATTCCCACTGAGGTTACTTTAAAATGGGAACAGGGAAAAGGCGGAGTAAGATCATATGAAGTATTTATAAGCGATGATCCCGAATTTAAAAATATAATATATTATAAAAATACAACTGACGGTGAGGCTTCATTTGATTTCGATTACGGAACCACATATTATTGGAGAGTAAAATCCACTCCGATGCTTGGATATGAACAAAGATGGAACACAGATGGTGTTGCAAGCTTTACAACCATAAGCCTTGAAGATGCACTTTATTCCGAAGCATTATCGGCAAAGGCACTTGTAAATTCGACCGAAGCGGGAACAGCCCCCGGAATGTATCCGGCTGATTTAAAGGAAGAATTGAGTACACTTGCAAATGAAGGATTGAATTCAGCGGAAAATAATGATGATAATGTAAAAAAAGAGTTAATAGGTAAAATCAAAGAAGCAAAAGAAAAGTATATGTCGGGACGTATTCCGGAAACAGGAAATCTTACAACACTCGTTTATGATGATTTTGAAAATGATGTGATAGGCGAAAGACCTGCCGGATTGTTTTTCAGAAGCTATTCACCTTTAAATGTAAAGGTTTCACAGGATATTACAAATCCTATGAACAAGGTTTTTGAATGTCGTGATGAAGAAGCAACAAGACAATACGGAAACAGATTTTTTGATCCTCAGGATTCCTATGTTGAGATGAGTGTATCTGTACTTTTGAAGCAGTCAACCGGTGCTTTTTCGGTAGGTTTATATAAAACAGGATATTATACTACTCAAAACGGAACAACCGGAGGATGTGCCGCAAGAATAACATTTGCAACTGACGGAAATATATATGACGGCACAAATAAAAATACAAGTCTTATGAAATATACACCTGATACTTGGTATGATATTCATGTCAAACTTAATCTTGCAGAAAAGTATTATGATATTTACATTAACGGTGAATTGGTAAAGGAAAAAGCGGCGCTCGATGTTTCGGATGTTACGAGCGTAAATCAGTTTATATTTGATACAACCGACGGAAACGCATCAACCGATTCCGCAAGAGGCGGATATTGTCTTGACAATATTATAATCAGAGCACCAAAATCACAAGGTGCAAATCCGTATCTTACAAGTCTTAGTATAAACGGTGAAAATGTAGCATCATTTGAACCTGACAGATCTATATATTATACCGATCTTGATATAGACAGCTTATTATCTTCCGATATAAAATATACCGCAGGCAAAAATGCCGATGTCAAGTTATGGAAAAGCGATGCGGGTGTATTTATAACAGTAATTTCAGGCGACTGCAAATCATATTTTACATATCAGTTAAAAGCCGGAAAATAAAGTGATTTATCTTAAATTGAAAAAAACAAGGTAATGTTTAAATTAAATTGGTAATTTATTAACATACAGTAATATTGCGTTTTTGCCCGACTTAGGGTGAAAATACAGAAAGGAAATGTTTTTGATATGAAAAAAATCTTATCATGTTTGTTGGCAGTGAGTATGGTGCTTATAAACTCAATAACGGTATTAGCGGCAAATGTCGGCGAAGAGTTTATTTTTGGCGCCGAAAGCTTTACTCCCGTTACGGGAACATGGAATACATCAACAAATTCGACAGGTATTCATTATAACGATTTCGGCTACTACAGCGTGGGCAATAATGCGTCTGCAAATATATCGGTAACCCTGCCCTATACAGGTGATTATGATATATACTGGTTTTTCAGCGGAGTTGAAGCCGATGCAGGTAATTGTACTTTAAAGTCGGACAATATGAATATCGGATTTAGAGTAAATACCAAAACAGGCTGGGAGAATGTCGGAAAAAGCCTGTTTAATGAAGGAAATACGGTATTGACCTTTACAACAGACGGACAGTCAAGATATTCGGGAATAAAACTGGTATATGCAGGGGAATCTTTAGAAATTACTTCCGGTATATATACAGTAAACAATTCTTTGAATGTCATATATGATATTCCATATACCACGACTGTAAATGATTTACTGGAAAATATAACGATACCCAAAGCAGCAAATGTGCAGGTACTTGACTTTGACGGTTTTGAAAAATTCGGAGTGATTGAGGATTCCGATAAACTTGTAGCAGACATTGACGGGGAGAAAAAAGAATATTATTTAAAAACATATACAGACGGCGTTTTATACAGTGATAAATTCAACTACAGGGATTATGAACAGTATATGCAGATAAATAATCTTATAAATGACAGTGAAAATCCGAATTCATTTTCTCAGGAGGACAAGGTTACAAGCTCAATCGAAAACTACAAGGGCAGTAATATGCTTGCCATGAAAGTAAAACCGATTTATATTGACGGCATCTTTTTCCGGGCAAATAAAATAGGATTTGAAACGATCAAAGACAAGGTGGTTGTGGAATACGATATTATACAAAGAGGACTTACAAATAAACAGCTATGGATAATGACAAACGCTCATTATGAAAATGAAACGCCAAGACCTGATAAAATGGGGTACTCATTGTGGAGTTCAAGGATCAATGCACGAGGAACCCTTATGAGAGATCCGTCATACGGTGCAATGTGGCTTTCATTTGAGGATGAACCGCTTTTAATGGATGACGAAAGAGTATACAGTGTTCGTCAGATAATAGATTTTGACGGTGAAATTATAACATATATAAACGGTGTTAAAGCATCGGTAACAAATGAAACTCTTACACAGGATATTATACCTGCAGTTAAGGACTGGACAGGAATGACATCAATAGAATTCGGTATTAATACTGAAAAAGATCAGGACTGGACGGGAAGTGCTCCCGAAATAGGTGTATACTGGGATAACGTAAAGGTGTATTCGCCAACAAAATATGCAGAATATTTTATTAATCTTTTGCCCGAAGAAAGTGAAAGTGCGCCTGATGATTTAACAGAAAAAATCGAATACGCAAGAAATGCGGCTGATGAAATGTTTGCATTGGGAATAACAGAGTCAGAAATATCAAACTATGATAAGCTGCTGTATTGGGAAAATGCATTAACGTCAATTAATCTTACCTCAGATATTTATGATATAGATAATGAGAACCACACCGTCAGAGGAGTTTTGGATGGACAGACGGTTTCTGAATTTTTATCGTACATTAATTTTGCTTCTGCAAAAAAATATAGTGTAGAAGGAAAAAGTGAGGAAGATATTATTGAAAATGATGATAAATTATTTGTAGATACTCAGGCAGAATCACAGATAATATATAACATTACGGTAGATAAAACAATAGCTGTAATTGATTATAAACTTGATGGAGAAAATATATCACAAATTCCTTACAATACATCGACGGAAGAATTCCTGAAAAAAATTATAAGGGCTGATGCGGCAGAAGCTAAAATCTATACGGGTGAAACAGAAAACACACAGGACATACTTGATAATGATATTCTTCTGATAACTTTAGGTGATAACGAATATACATTTAATTTGTCTGTAATACCGGCGTCATCTGAAAATTATATTATTGATGCAGGAAATTATGAGATAGGAGAAAATACAATTTCAAATATACCGTATGGTACATATTTTAAAGATTTAAAAAAAGTAATATTAATTTCTGAATATGCAAAAGTGGTTTATCCTTATTCAGAAGATTATGAGGGTCAGGTTTTTGATGGTGATAAAATTTATGTAATAGCTCAGAACGGAGAAAAAAGAGAATACTTACTCAATGTTGACAGCGGAAGCGTAACATCAATTCTTACCGGAAAGGATGGAATTAATGTAGATGCACAACAACATATTATTTCCGGATTCGACAAGGGAATTGGTGTAAATGATTTTTTGAGTAAACTTTCGGCGTCTGATTACGGAAGAATAAAGTTGTATACAAAACAATTTAAGGAAAAAACGGACGGTGTAATAACCGGTGATGAAATTGTAAAAGTGACTCCTCAGGATCCTCAGCCTTTATTGCCGTATGATATATATGTTCTTTCACCTAATTCGGTTGCTATAGGATCAGAACCTATTATTGTAACCGTTAATGATAATGGATTTACAACAACATCATCATTATTTACAAGCGGTGATGCGGTTGAACCGGGATATAACGGAATAACATCGGTTTATGGAACTTCAGGAATTGCAAGCTTTACGCATACTATTACAGAAGGCGGCGAGTATACAGTTTATATTTATACATCATATCACAGCTCAAATAAAGATTATTCTGCTACAGTCAGATATGAAAATGGAACCGAAACAGCAAGCGTTGCACAAAGTCAGTCATCCGGATGGAAAAAATTGGGTACATATAAGATGAATAAGGGCACTGACTGCAGCGTGGAAATTGATATGTCATCACTTATGCCAAGATTATCCGCTGTAATGTTTGAAAAAACAGGAGAAATGTTTAACATAAATACAGTTGAAATATCTGATTCTGATGAACATACAGAAGAGTTAAAGGAAGGATTAAACAATAATAATATCTTCGGCAATGTAGTTATTAAATGTAGTGCAGATGCTGTAATTTCAGCCGATGCTGTTTCAATTTACAGTGAAAACGGTAATAAAATGAGTATTGATGTTATATCAGATGAAAATGAAATTACCATAACCCCTCAATATCCGATACGTGAAACGGTCACATATTATTTGAATATTAACAGCAGCAATATTTCAAGACCATATACATATGTACTTTCGGGTAAGAATAACGAAATCGAAGCTGCTGCACAGATTTCATATTACGATAAAAATAATGTTATTATGTCCGATTCTAAAAATGCGCAATATGCAAATGTAAATGCAGTGTTGGAAAATACCACGCAACAAAGTCAGGATTGTTTGGTAATCATATGTTATTATACTGATACCGGGAAAATAGATAAGTGTATCATAAAACAGGTGTCAGTTGAAGCGCAAAGCAATGTTAAAGTAAATGAAACGCTTGAATTCGGAACATTGTCTGAAAACGGCATGGTGAAAGTATTTGTATGGCATAATGATTTAACACCCGTTACAAATATATATTACAAATAAAAGAAACACATATACGTATTATGTTAAAATGATTATATGAATTGTTTGGGATTTGAGTGATAAAATGATTTGTGAATTGATATGTGATTTACTTTATATGTAAAAATGTAGGAGGTTTAATATGCTTAAACGATTTACAGCTGCGTTTGCAGCATTAATATGCTGTATGAGTACGCTAAATCCGGTGTATGCGGCATCAAAATTAAATATTGTACAGGATTTTGAAAATTTTGTGCCTGACTCTGTTTTTTCAGCAGGTGAAAGCGGATATAAAATTCTGAGTGAAGACAGTTCGTATTTATCTGTGGAATCAGGCGTAAGTCAGGGTGATGCACCAGTTTTGAATTTAAATTATTCCGGTAATTTTACCTTTGAATTCGAGGCTAAGAACAGCGGAGGACAGCAGGCAATTATACAGGTGAAATTTGCTGACGGAAATTTTTATGATTTCTTTACTCTTTTGGGAGACGGAAGAGGACCTATTCTTAGAACTGCTGACAATAGCCCCTATTTCTTTTATAATACAACCGATACAAAGCCTTCAATGAATGAATGGCACAGGTACAGAATTGATTTTAACTACACCGATAAAACACTTACGGCGTATGTTGACGATGTAATGATAGAAAAGTATTATGACAGAAATTATTCACCTGCAGTACCGACTTTTTCAGGTGCGGCTATTGAAAAAATAAGATTTTATATGGATGCAACAAAATCCGGCAGTGCCTGTTATGATAATGTTTATATTTATGCAGGTGAACTGGGAGATGTAGAATTTGAGGATGATTTTTTCGCGCAAAGCTATATGAAATTATCTGCTTTGGACGCTATTCCGGCTTCGATTTCAGACTATGAAATGGAAACAAAACTGACAAGAGGGGAATTTGTGGAACTGGTTATGCAGACTTTAGGTCTTAACTTGGCAACTTCAATGACACAGGTTTATGCGGATGTACCGGCTTCTCATCCTCAGTTTTCTGCAATTAATATGGCACAGAGAATGGAATTTATCGCGTTGGATGAAAATTTCAGACCTGATGATTATATAATGTTAAGTGAAGCGGTTACAATTATATGCAATATAAATAATTATAATATTGCCGCAGAACTTCAGGGGGGCTGGCCCAACGGGTATATGGCGATGGCATATAAATATGATCTTCTTGACAATATAAATGTGATAAGCCAAAGACAATATATGAATTTAAAAGATTCATTCATATTAATGGAAAATGCGTTAACAGCACCCGAAATGGTATTAACGGTAAGCTCCGGACAGGATGCGTCTTATGCAATTGATGAATCAATTAATATTCTTTGGAAGTATCATAAACTTATTGAGATTGAGTGTTATGTGAATGATTGTAATATAAGTCAAAAAAGTGTAAGTATTACAGATAATGATACGGGATTATCCTATTACTGTACATATGACAATGTTTCAGATAATCTTAAAAATACAATGCAGTATGTATGGATCGACGAAAATTATGAAAATATTGCGTATATGTATTCTTTTAAAAACAGCGCGTTGGTATGGGGATATATAACAGAAGTCAATTCATCTGAAGACAATGATGAGTACACTGCTGACAAAATAAAAAGAGTCGCTGCAACAAACTGTGTGAGGACAGCATTATCGGAGGATGCGATTATTACTTTAAACGGTGCTGAATTAACAGGTACGGTTTATCCTATAAATATGTTTTCAAGAATCGCCGTAACAAATGGTAAAATCACAAGAATTGATCTTTTTGAATTGATCGACGGAGGTCTGATCGAAACTGCTTCTTCGGATATTATAACATATCAGAGCGGAATATACGGATATTCTCAGATAGAAGATATCGGTGAAGTAAAACCGATGAGAGTTATTGTTAACAATAACATTTCAACCGTAAAATCATTAAGAGCAAATATGTATTTTGATTATATTTGGTTAGACGATGAATTGACCGTTGTCGCTTCAGATGTTTCGGCTGAGGGAACACTTAAAACAATAAGCAATGAGTCAATAACTGTGGAAACAGAGGACGGTGAAAGAATATTCGACAGAAACAATAAATTTTATGTTGCGGTAAACGGTGAAAATGAATTTTCCGCGTCACATGAAGCAAATGAATTTTTAAATGCTGCGGTAGTTGTTTATACAGATGCAAGGGGCTTCGCAAAATTCATGCGCGCAGATACAAGTGCGGAGTTTTATGGGATTGTTGTAAAATACAATGATGAACCTGAGGATGATAGTAAATACCCCTATCTGACAGTGGCAAGAATAGAAAACGGAAGTCTTGTTGAAAGAGAATACAAAGTAAATATAAAAAATAAAACCTTGTATTATCCTGAAGTGGGATATTATGAAGCAGTTGAAAACCGTAAGGATACAGAAGGCAGAGGAGTATACAAATTTACTGCCAAAAACGGTACTATAACAAAAATAGAATCAATCGAATGGTATAATAACGGAGCGGTTACATTGGGAGATAAATTCGATTATCGTGCAGTGAGAGTATACTTTGACGGAAGCTGGAAAGGTATAAACCCCGATATGATATTCCTTTTAAAGGATGTAAACGGTGAGTTTGAAGTTCAGAAGATAGAATGGACGAATCTTACAAATAAATTTGCATCAGGCGCTAAAGCTCTGGTAGCAAAAACCGAGCCGATAGCGGATATAATGATATTAACCGAATATGAAAATGCTGTTTATCAGGATGCAAATAATTTTGGATTTATTGAGGATATGAATGAATATTGTGATGAAGACGATATATTCTATACAAGCTATGAAATTTCATTAAGGGACAGTACCAGCACATTGAATGTTTTATCGGATTTTAAACTAAAAAGCGGAACTTCTCCTATTGAAAAATTTGACTATATGATGTATTCTCCGGGTTCGCTTAATAAATATAATTCCGGCATAGTTGTAAAAGAGGTAATAAAACTCTCAAAACCATGGGAGGAGTCTACATCGGGAAGCTTAAAATTTGTTCATTTGGGACAATACTCAGGGGTTGTAAGCGGATATATCAGAACGCTTGTAAACGGTGAAGAAAAGTATGTTTTGCTGGATACCGCGGGATACAGCATATACAGTACAAACAGTTCTCATACAAAGTTTAAAAGAGCTTCTAAAACAGAAATGTATAATGAAGATTTATGGGCTATAACAATCGGAGATATTGTAAGAGCAATATACTTTGAAGATTGATTATTGGGAAAGGAATGAAAAAGTATGAAAAAAAGTATGGCTGCAGCTCTTGCAGTTTGCATAGCAGTAATTTCAATATCAATAAGTGTATTTGCACAGTACGGTTTGGAAGTATCCACTGTTATAGATCCGGTTGAAGAAATGATAATTATAAACGGTACCGTACAGTCAGGACCGGATGAAAATATTTCGGTTGTTGTATATGATTCAAATGAAAACAGGATTTTTTATGACCAGATAATCAGCGGAGAAGAAGGTGCATATACAACAGTTATTAATGCAAAAGATTATGAACCGGGTGAATACAAAGTGACGCTAAAGGGAGAGATGGCAGATGAAAACAGCTTTAATTTTACAGCACCTTTAAATTCATACAGCCCGGTAAAATTAAATGCATCGGTATCAAGCGGCAAGATACTGTTGATTAAGGATAATAAACCTGATCCTGATTATAATAAAATTACTGTAAATGTAACAAATGCATTGTTAAATATGGGAGAATTGGACAGTTCGGATTTTACGGCTGAAAATTTGCCTTCCGGATATTCTTTTGAAGCTGAGGCTGTTAATGAAAAAACAATAGAATTTACTCTAACGGGAAGCGGAGAAGTTACTGAAAATTACAGCCCTGAAATTAAACTTAACAGCTCCTTGATTAAATCTGGAACAGCAAATACCGCATCAGATAAGATAGGTGGAATTACAATATATTCCGAAAGTGCGGCAAATACCGTAACATTGGATAAGTACAGTTATAATGCTTATATGAATGATGAAAAAAATGTAAGCACAAGTAAAAGTACATTTGAAGTTGAGGTTTTGATAAGAAATATTATAAAAGATGGTGCTTTCGTTAAGGGTGAAGATTATGATTTTACTCTTCCTGAAGAATTAAACGGAATTAAGTGTGATGTTGCTTCAAATATAAAAGAAAACAAGATACAAATTAAATTCAGCGGTTCAACAAGAAATAATTTGATAAAAGATGTTGAAATTGATGATTTTATAATAAAGGCATCGGCAGTAAACGGAGCGAAAAATGACAGCGAACCAATTAAAATAGTATTTCATTATGCATCATCTTCCGGTGAAAGCGGTTCGGGAGGAGGCGGAACCGGCGGTGGAGGTTCCGGAACCGGAGGCAGTACAACTTCATCAAACGGTTATACCGGAAATACAAATCAGACAGTTACAATAATTCCTGAGATTGACAAGGAAAAAATTACATTTGACGATACTGTTAATCATTGGGCGGAAAATGAAATTGTAACTCTTGCTTCAGACGGTATTATAAATGGAGTCGGGGACAAAATGTTTGAACCGAACAGAACAATAACTCGTGCGGAATTTGTAACGCTTACGGTTAAGGCATTTAATCTTACTGAAACCACTGAATCAAGTTTTAATGATGTAAATGACACAGATTGGTTTAGTACATATGTAAAAAGAGCTTTAAAGGCGGGAATAATATCGGATGATACAAGTTTCAGACCGAATGACGCGGTGTCAAGAGAAGAAATGGTAAAAATAATTGTCGGGGCATGGCTTTTGGAAAATGAAGAACCTCAATGGATAAACATTTCCGACTTTAACGACAAAGAACAAATAAGCGATTGGGCTGTGGACTATGTAAATACAGCGGTTACGCTCGGCTTGGTCAAAGGTGACGATAATAAAAACTTTAACCCGAAAAACGGGACAACAAGAGCGGAAGCGGCAGTTGTATTATACAGATTGTTATATTTAAATTAAACAAGGGAGGATTCAAAATGAAAAAAATTGTTAGTTTGACTGCGGCTTTAATGATCCTTGCAACGCAGCTGCCGCAGACTGCTCTTGCAGCACAGGAAGATTATTCCGGATATTTTGCCGGAAAAGATGAAATAAACTGCGTTGCAATAGGAGGTTCAATTACAGAATTGGGAGGAACTACACAGTCTTACGGCGCATTATTTTGTGATTGGCTTGAAGAACAGACCGGAAAAACTGTAAATTTCTACAATGCAGGTGTGGGAGGTACAGGTTCTGATTTCGGAATTGCGAGGCTTTATGACAGTGTTGTAGCTTATGATCCTGATATTGTATTTGTTGAATTTTCGGTAAATGACCGTTCAACTCATAATGAAATTGTATCGGACGCATCAGGTGAGGCAGATACTCAGATTGATTTTGATGTATCTCTTGGTAAGTATGTTTTACCTGTTGATGAGGAGGGACATGAATATCTTATTTACAACGGAAAAAGATATACATATGCTCCTAACGAGGGAAAAATTACAAGCATTAAAAACGATATGGAAGCCATAACAAGACAGCTTCTTGCATTGCCTGACAGACCTGTAATTATATATAATTATGTGGGAATGGGTAAAACACACATTGCAAATACCGCAACAGACGATAACAGAATAGGCAGACTTGTAATGCCAAGACCTTGTATTGACCTTCACGAGGAAATAGCACAAAAATATGGAATACCGTCAATAAATATTGATACATATATACAGAATGTAATATCAAACGGTGCAGCGGCACTGGATGGTAATACTTATACACAGAATGATGTATATTCTCCTAACGACTGTGTTCATCCGAACACAACAGTAGGAACAAAGCTTTATGCTGAATATATGGAAAAGACAGTGTCGGACAATCCGTCAGAATATCTTGCAGTATCGGATGCTGATCTGAACAGTATAGCAAAATACAGCGGAAACATATATGATGATAATTTCAATACCGTGCCCTTTACAGAAGCTGTTATATCAGGTGATGGATGGGGACTGTCCTCATATAACGGTAAGAACCATCTTAAAACAGCAACAACAGGCGATTCAATAAGTTTTAATTTTACCGGCAAGGTTGCAATGCTTAGAGGAGCGAGAATAGGAAATAACTTCAATATCAGAATTACAAACGGAAATGCTGACGGAAGTGATTATGTTTTGGAAAATGTAAAAGGGGCAAAAGACAGCACAACAAAATATGATATTTTATGGAGAAAAACAGATCTTCCCGACGGCGAGCATACAATAACAATTACAAGAGCTGATTTTGAAAGTGCCGACGGAACATCAGACGGAAGCATGGCTATATACGGACTGGCAGTTAACGGCTCTGTTCCGGAAAACGGATATAAAACAATAGATGATTTTATGAATGAAAATCCGCAGCTTAAAAAGACAATAGGCGGATTTGAAAGTAATTTTGACGGTGACCTTAAAGATTCTTTTGTTGATCCGGGCTGGGAAGTATTTAACGGCATGAAAAATGAGGGAGCCGATGATGCGACGGTAGATGTTAAAGACGGAAAACTTGTAATATACGGAGGACAGCATACAGGAATTCATCATGATATAGATGAAAACAGTTATGATATTATATATTTGAGTTTTGAACTACAAAACACTAATGACGCCGGAATCAGAATCTGTGACGCGCCTGATCTTGCAAACGACAGATTCTCCATGCTTAAAAGCAATCCTGCAAGAGTTTGGGTAAGGGACGCTGATAATACGGCATCAAGATACTGGAATGTGGAAAACACATATTGGCCCGAAGCTGGTAAAATGCATAAGTATGAATTGATTATGAATTTTAAAAATAACGATCAAAAGCTTTTTATTGACGGTGTTGAAGCTACATATACAAACGGTGAAATATCAGCACAGGGCGGAACAACAATAAGAGGAAATAGTTTTGATGATCTGTATATTTTGCTTAGTGCGCCTGTTACCGAAAGCAATCCGATATATATCGATAATTTTGTGATAAAGGGTTATTATGATTATATCTCATCAAAGATTATGTCTTTGAATACTTACAGTATAACATTGGATGAATTAGCAGAAATACAAAAACAGGTTGAATATCTTGAATTTAACGGAACACCAATCAGTGACGAAGCAAGTGTAAAGTTAAATGAAATAGAAGAAAAAATAAATGAGTTGAACAGCCTTCCGTCAGGATTGACTGCGAGTGAAAATAATTCGTACAAGGTTGGCGGATATGAGTTATTTACCTATTCATGTGATGAAATAACAGATGTCAGCATGAATGGTATAAGGTTAAGTCTGAACAAGGATTATGAGATAAGTGACGGCAAAATTATGTTTAACAGTGCTTTATTTGATAAAGCAGGAACATATCATATTGAAATAACCGATAAAAATAATGTGAAATATTATGATAAGGTAGAAATAGAAGATATAGATCAGTATTTCTATACTATGTCGGATAAACTTATTGAAAAAGAAGGAGTACCGTTTGAAACAAACGGACAGATTATCGGTTGGAGCGGAAATCCGGGAAATATTTTTCAGGTATATAATAATGATCCGGCAGCAAGCGTAAAATGGAAGGGCAGAGAAGAATTAAAAGGAGTATACAGGCTTGATTGGTTTGATATCGACGGGACAATAAACGGAACACAGTATGCAATGGGAAAATTGAATGTTGAAGTTGTATCTGCAGACGGTACAAGCAGTATTACTATAAATACTACAAAGGATGATACATGGCATAACATTGGAACATTTGAATTTAACGGAACAGAAGATGAATATATCAAGGTTTCAAATGGAGCCCCTGTTTCAATGACGTCCAGATTCTATGCCGAAGTAATAAGTCTTACACAAGTTCTTGATGATGGAAAACTGTTAGCTGAATTTTACAGTGTTCCTGACAGTATTACGATTACCGAAAGTGAAAATAACACATCATATACAAATGTTGCAAGGGTAATAAAACTTAGTGATACAATTGATGAAAGATTTATTTCGAGAGTGTATGTAAATAACATATCTGTAAATTATGAATTGAAAAATAATATGATATTTATTCCTGAAGATGTATTTATTGAAGCAGGAGAATATGAAATAAAGGTTGAACTTATCGGTGGTATTGAATCAAACGCAATTAATATAACATTAAGTGAACCGACACATATACCTTATAAACTGAGTATGGCACAGCTGTCCGATGTTGTAAACAGCGCAGAGAGAGCCGGAACAGGTCACAGCCGATATGAAGAAGCACCTACAAAGGTTACACAGGATCAGATAAATGCATTGGGTGATGTTGATTCATATGATGACCTTATATGGGTAAAATGGGATATAGGAAGTATTGAGGAAGGCGACTATCTTGTTGATACTTGGTTAAATTCGGGACGTCTTGCACTGGAATGTAAAGTTGAAATTGCATATAACGGCGGAGAAGATACAGTGGTATATCACAGTGTCGGGGCCTGCGGAAATTACAGTGATGATTTTATAATTGAATTTTATATGGGTAATGGAGATAAAATTCATTTTACAGGAAACGGAAATGAGTATATTAAAATTATGCTTGATGACGATTATAAAAATAATCAGATTATGGGACTGTACTTTTTAATAGACTCTTTCCGTCTGACGCCTTGGTATGATATGAACAGCGTTTATGATGAATTTTACGGAAAAGATGTAATCACAGGCGGTGAACCGTATATTACAGACGATATTATAAATATAGATATAGAATCAAAATATGTTATGAATAAGTATGGATATGACGGATACTTTGCTGTATATGACGAAACAGGCAGACTTGAACAGGTTGTTCCGAGAAAGAATATTATAATATATAACGGCAGTGAGAAAAAACACACTATGAAAATAAGCCTTTCAGCGCAAGAGATTGATATAACTGGAAAAACATATAAATTCTTCTTGTGGGGAAGCGACGCACAACCGAATAACAGCAATCAAATGGTACCCTATATAAAATAATTCAAAAAAAATATGAGGCAGGAAAATTTTTTCTGCCTCATAAAATTTTTGTATAAATCTCATTTTATATTATACGGATTGTTGATATGTTAAATCAATAACATATTTTTCATTGGGATTTGTTTTAAAATCGATATATCCGTTTTCTATCGGATATTTGCCGCGTGAATAACCTTTGCCAATGTATATTTTACAGTCATTACCTGTTTTTGACAGAATTTCAATTTGCGATATGATTTTATTGTCCCATTTTAAAGAAACCTCAAAAGCGCCTCTTGCGGTAAGGCCGCTAAAGCTTCCGGTACTCCAGTTATCGGGTAGGGCGGGGAGAAGGTGTATATAACCTTCATGACTCTGCATAAGCATTTCGGCAATTCCGGCAGTTGCTCCGAAATTCCCGTCGATCTGGAATGGTGGGTGTGTGTCCCATAAATTATTTAATGTACATCTTGTTAAAATCATATTTAAAAGATCATATGCCCTGTTTCCGTTTTTAACTCTTGCCCACGCGTTTATTTTATGCGCGGTTGACCAGCCGGTGGACTCGTCGCCTCTTTCGTTTAAGGTAAATTCCGCAGCTTTAATCCATTCGGGATTGTTACGGTTTATTAATGTTCCGGGACAAAGACCTATCAATTGAGAAATATGACGGTGATGATACTGACCTATATCTCCGTAATATTCTTCTTCGCGAAATTCCTTTATCTGACCGGATTTCCCGATAATAACAGGATCAAGATGATCTATTTCCTCTTTTATTACATCAAGTAATTTGTCGTGGTCATCAAGTATTTTTGCCGCTTTTAAGGTGTCGCTGTAATTTTCGTATATCATCTGCTGATCGAACGCGCAGCCTACGGTATAATAATGCGAGCCGTTATGCTCCTGTTCTGGAGAAGCCGAGTATTTTGCAAGATATTTCCCGTCCTGTTTTATCAGAACCTTTGATAAAAACCTTGACATTGATAAAAGGGCAGGATATGTTATATTTTTTAATATGTCCCGGTTATCGGTAAATTCGTAATAATCGGTAAATAGTTTTGATGTAAAAGCTCCTGTTCCGGGACCTGAATGCCCGTGGAAAGGTTCGTCCATGCCGAAAATTGTGTAAAGCCATGCACCCGTTCCGATAATCCAGCCGTCAGCACCTTGTCCATCTTCGTGATTTTCGGGGAAAAACCGTGATACATAATCACTTGCAAGATCCTCTGCAAGAGGTAAATATGCGTTAAAATAGTCGGCATATGGTTCAAACAAGTCAATAAGATTTGTGTTAAAAGCAGGCCAATAGTTCATTTGTACATTTATATTGTGCCAGTAACCGCTTGACCAGGGTGAGGAGTCGTATTTATTCCAGGTGCCCTGCAAATTTGCCGGATATGTTTTCGGACGGGAAGATGCTATTAAAAGATAACGTCCATACTGAAAATACAGTTCTTCAAGGTATTTGTCCTTTTTGCCGTTTTTGTATTCTGATAAAAGTGTATCGGTTGTTTTTTGATTGTCCGTTCCGCCTAAATCTATCGAAGCCCTTTCAAAAATAGGGGAGTAGTCGGCAATATGTCTTTCTTTTAATTCGGAGTATGTAAATCTTGACGCGGCTTCAATTATTCTGCTTACTTTTTCATGGGGTGCGTCAAATCCTGCCAATTTTAATTTGGGGTCTTTTTGCGTGAAAACTTCGCGGCATAATTTGTAGTTTGTTCCGACAGCGGTAATTATCAATGCTTCATCGGCATTTGTTACCTCGATTGTATTATCGGACTGCTTGTATTTTCCGCCCTTTATTTTAACCAAAACCTGACCTTCAAAAAGGATTTTATAAAATTCCATTTCACCGAAAAAGGTTATGAGATTATCATTAACCTTTACTTCTCCCGTTTTACCCATTCCGTCACCTTCTTTAAAAAGGTAAGGCTTAATAAACGGTATTTCGGGACGTACGGTAAAAGAAAGTGAACCCTTTTTATCCGATGTAAGATGTGTGACAAATACCTTGTCGGGATAGCTTGTAAAATATTCTCTTTTATATTTTACGCCGTTATAATTATAGCATACATTTGATATTGCATTGTTTAAATTCAACCCGCGTGTATAGTCAGATACATTATCATGATTAAAATCTATGTATAATTCGCAAAAATTGTTAAGCCCGCCTGTACCGCAGTAAGGATTTGAAAGGCTGTTTTCTGTGATTTGCAAGCGTTCCGTAACGGTTCGTCCGAAAATATTGACTCCCATGTAACCGTTTCCAATGGGTAGTGACCATTTTTCCCAGCCGTCATCGGGTATGTCATGGGGATTTTTATGATCGTACTGTGACAGATTTTCATTTCCGAAAGGTGCCGGAGCATTATATCGTAATTCGTAATTTTTCATTTGGGTATCCTCCTATAATGTTTCATTGACGCTATGTTATTTTAACATTTATATAATATCAATATTTTTTTATGATGTCAATATTTTTGCCGATTTTAAAATAAAGGTATTAATAAAATATGTAAAAAAACTTGACACATAGGGAAAATGGTGGTATAATTTGTAGGAAAAGTAGGAAAAGTATGACATACAAAAAGGATTGGCTTGTTTTGTATGTCAGATTTTTTGTGTCAAAATGTATATGAGAGGTGGGAAAATGCCAAAGGGAAAACATATATTAAGTTTGCCAAAAGGGAAATATGTGTTTGGTACCGCAAGAGTCGGAGAAAAAGGGCAAATAGTTATCCCAAAAGAGGCAAGGGTTGCGTTTGATATAAAACCCGGAGATAATCTCTTGATATTGGGAGATGAAAAAAGCGGTATTGTAATAACAAAAACAGATGTCATAAATGAAGTGGCAAATAAAATACTTAATGACATAAAGGAGTAACATGGAAAATGAGTAAATTTGAAATGTATCAGCAGATGGGAATTTGCAAGGAGGTGTATGAGTACGGCAAGAAAATATTAGAAAGACTTAAAGAGAGGTTTGAAAATATTGATGCGGCAGCTGAATATAATCAGCTTAAAGTTATACATGCCATGCAGAAAAATCATGTTAATGCAACTAATTTTATGGCAACGACAGGATATGGATATAACGATGAGGGAAGAGATAATCTTGAAAGAGTATATGCAGACTGCTTTCATACCGAAGCGGCTCTGGTACGTCCTCAGATTACTTGCGGAACCCATGCGCTTGCGGTAGCTTTGAGCGCGAATTTAAGACCGGGGGATGAGCTTTTATCACCGGTGGGTAGACCATATGACACCTTGGAGGAGGTTATAGGAATAAGAGAATCCATAGGCTCTTTAAAGGAGTACGGCGTTATATACAGACAGGTTGACCTTTTGGAAGATGATTCTTTTGACTATGACGCAATTAAAAAAGCCATAAACGAAAAAACAAAGCTTGTAACGATCCAACGATCAAAAGGGTATCAGACAAGAGAAACCTTTTCTGTAAAAAAAATCGGTGAACTTATAAAGTTTATAAAAGAAATCAAACCCGATGTTATTTGTATGGTTGATAATTGTTACGGTGAATTTGTGGAAAGGATAGAACCGTCCGATGTTGGGGCCGATATGATAGTGGGATCTCTTATTAAAAATCCGGGAGGAGGACTTGCGCCTATCGGTGGATATATATGTGGAACGAAAGAGTGCGTAAAAAGATGTTCATATCGTTTGTCAGCACCGGGACTCGGACAGGAGGTAGGCGCGAATCTTGGAATTATTCAATCCATGTATCAGGGATTTTTCCTTGCTCCGACTGTTGTTTCGGGAGCGTTAAAAGGGGCAATATTTGCCGCAAACATTTATGAGAGTCTTGGATTTAAGGTTGTTCCCAACAGCACTGAGTCAAGACATGATATTATTCAGGCGGTAGAACTGGGATCTGCAGAAAGAATGGTTGCATTTTGTAAAGGTATCCAGGCAGCGGCACCTGTTGACAGCTATGTGGTACCTGAACCGTGGGCAATGCCGGGCTATGACAGTGAAGTTATAATGGCCGCCGGAGCGTTTATTCAGGGTTCGTCAATCGAGCTTAGCGCAGACGGCCCCATACGTGAGCCTTATGCGGTATATTTTCAGGGCGGGCTTACATGGTATCACGCAAAACTGGGAATATTGATGTCGCTTCAAAAATTATATGAAGAAAAACTTGTAGACTTGGGAGGAATAGAATAATGTGGTTTCTATTTGCACTTTTAACAACTTTGGCGTGGGGAGCAGCAGATTTATTTTATAAAAAGGGAGCGGTAGAAAAGGATAAATACAGCCATCTGAAAACCACCGTTATAGTAGGTCTTGTAATGGGTGTGCACGCTGTCTATACGCTTATAACAAGTGACATAAATTACGATTTTGCAAATATTATTGTATACTTGCCTGTTTCGGCAATGTACATATTATCCATGACAATAGGATATTTTGGATTAAAGTATCTCGAGCTTTCAATTTCATCGCCGATACAAAATTCTTCAGGCGCGGTAACCTGCATATTATGTCTTGTTATTTTGGGACAATCTCTTGATGCGTTGTCGGCAATAGGTGTTGTAATGATATGTGCAGGTGTAATAGCATTAGGCTTTGTTGAAAAAAAATTGCAGAATGAATACGCGATAGGCGATGACAGAAAATACGCGATTGGATTTGTTGCATTTTTAATGCCGGTATTATATTGTATTATCGATGCCTTGGGAACATTTTTTGACGCGTATTATCTTGATGACGTTGCCACAACACCGCTGCTGAATGTCACCGAAGATACTTTTGAGGCAGTTGCAAATACATCCTATGAGCTGACATTCTTCATATGTGCCGTTATTCTGTTTATTTTTATTAAATTTGTAAAGAAACAGGAATTTTCACCGAAAATGCAGGGGAACAGGCTTTGTGCGGCGGTTTTTGAGACGGTGGGACAATTTTTCTATGTGTACGCAATGAGCGGCAACGGAGTGGTTGCAGCACCGATGATAGCTTCATATTGTGTGGTATCGATTATACTTTCAAGAATTTTCTTGAAAGAAAAACTGGCTGTTTCACAATATATAACCATTATTGTGACGATCTTGGGTATTATCCTTCTCGGGGTGAATGACGGTTTGTCCGGCGATTTTTAAAAAACTTGCGAACATGTTGTCTCCCGCCGTAATCTGCGGCGGGAGTATGTCACGTCCATTTTAAACATATTATTTTCGTTTTATTTCAATTTTTAATTCATATCCCAAAACATTCAATATACTACATAATGTTTTTAATGTTGGGCTATTTTCTCTGTTTTCTATACGTGAAATTGATTGCTGCTTGTTTCCGCTTCTTCTCGCCAACTCGGACTGTGACATCCCTTCTTGCTTGCGTATTCTTACAATCTCTGAAATCAATTTGTATTCTTCTCTGCTTTCGTCCCAAGCTTTAGAAAAATCACTATTATTTAATTTTAAGTTATTTATTTCTTTGTTTACATTTATTTTTTTAAATGGCATAGTTTTAACTCCAATCTTTAACATCATATAAAAGTTTTATTTAACACTTTTCCGAGCTCCTTTGCCCGCTTTATGATTGTATTTTTATCTGATTTCTCAGTTTTGTTTTTTTGCTTTCGACATGCGTGTAATAAATAAACTGCTTTGTTTTGTATTGTAACATAAAAAATTCTATTGTGTTTATAAAAATATACTTCCCAAATTTTTCCTTGCCACAATTTAATATTTAGATCATTAAGTCTATCTTCTTCAAATGCTTGCAAAACTGAATATGCATCGACTTGTTCATCTGTGGTAAGTGTACTTATATATTTTTGTATCAAGTCTTTCCCACTTGAATTTTCATATGTATATACCTTCATAATATGCTCCAATTAAAAATATTTATACAACATATATGTTGTATAAATATTTTACAATATTTTTGTTATGATGTCAAGTATTTATTTTGTCTATGTGTAATTTTTAGTTTGTAATTATTCTTGTCTAACACCAACAAAGATAAGATTTTGTTTTTATTTTTTTTGCATGTTTGACCGCTTTGCTTATCATGCTTACACTATCCAATATATTTCATTGGTTATTTATTTCTTTTATCTCCTACCCTTGCCATTAAAATAAAAATTTAAGAATAATAAAAAGCCAATGAATCGGGATTTTAACTTCATTGGCTTTTTGTATTTATTATTTATGCTCCAAAAAATTTCTCAGTCTTTGGATGCCTTCAACAATAGTATCCATACTGGTTGCATAGGACCATCTTACATATTCGGGAGCTCCGAAGCCTGTTCCGGGGACTAACGCGACTTTTTCTTTTTCAAGAAAAAGATCCGCAAAATCATCGGCATTGTTAATGACTTTCCCATACATGGTTTTGCCTATTAATTCCTTTATGCTCATCATAATATAGAAAGCCCCATGAGGATTTAAGCAGGAAACCCCGTCGATTTCATTTATCGCTTCGACCATATAGTTACGTCTTTTCATAAAATGGCGGCGCATTCTTTCGATCTCATCTGTGGGCCCGGTAAGCGCCGCAACAGCTGCCGCCTGGGCGATCGAGTTTGGATTAGACGAGGCGTGAGACTGGATATTTGCCATTATTTTCGCAATTTCAGGAGCAGCAGCCGCGTATCCTATTCTCCAGCCGGTCATCGCGTAGGTCTTTGAAACACCGTTTATAACTATTGTACGTTTTTTTATTTCCTCATTAAAAGAAGCAATACTTACATGTTCTCCCTCATATATCAAATGTTCATATATTTCATCGGAAACAACAAATAAATTATTTGAAACCGCAAAATCCGCAATTTGCTTTAACTCATCTTTTGTATAAACCATACCGGTCGGATTTGACGGTGAATTCATAACGATTGCTTTGGTTTTTGGTGAAAGAACTTTTTGAAGATCGGATATGGTAACCTTAAAATTCTGTTCCTCAGTTGCATTTGCTATTACAGGGACGCCGTCGGCAAGCTTTACCATTTCTGGATAGCTTACCCAAAAAGGTGCCGGAATGATAACTTCATCACCGGGATTTAAAATTGCCATAAACGCATTTACCAGCGAATGTTTTGCACCATTTGATACAACAATGTCACCCGGTGCATAGTCAAGACCGTTTTCTTCTTTAAATTTTTTTGCAACCGCTTTTCTTAGCTCTAAAGTTCCCGCAGCAGGGGTATATTTTGTCATACCTTTATTTATTGCGGCGATTGCCGCGTCTTTTATATGTTGAGGAGTATCAAAATCAGGCTCTCCGCAGCCGAATCCGACAACATCTTCACCGTTTGCTTTCATTTCTTTAAATTTTGCGTCAATTGTAAGTGTAGGTGATGAACTTATACCTTTAGCTTTAATAGATAGCATCATAAACCCTCCGATTTTTGAATAAATAAAAATAAAATAATGCATTTTTTTAATCGATATAATTATATTTTACATTATTTTTGGTAATAATGCAAGAATTAATGTAAATAAATTCAAAAATTTTCAACTATAGACAAATACTCATAATTCTGTATATGTTTTTATATGCAATTTTTTGAAGTATTCCGGAATCATGTCCTCTTTTTGACAGCTCATCAAAAATCATACCGATATTTTCTATTCCGCTAAAATTTTCGGGAAGGTATTCGATCCCGTCAAAATCGGTGCCGATACATATATTATCTTCCCCTCCCAAAGAGAGAAAATATTCTATATGGTCAAGAATGTCCGAGACCCGGGCATTTTTATTTCCGGTCAAAAAAAGAGGGTAAAGGTTTATTCCGACAACACTGCCCGTTCTGATTATTTCTTCAAACTGCCTGTCGGTGATATTGCGCGGGTTCGGGCATAATGAGTATGAATTTGAATGGCTTAAAACAACCGGTTTTCTTGTAATTTCCATAACGTCATAAAAAGTCTTTTCATTTGCATGGGAAAGATCGATGATCATTTTATTGTTGTTCATAAAATCAACAACCCGCGCCCCAAAATCAGAAAGGCCTCTGCCGTCGCCTAAAGCCCCGCCTCCTAAAGCATTATCGTTATTCCATGTAAGCGACATCATCCGTACACCCAGCTTGTAAAAATTTTTTAAATCGGAAATATTTTTTACCGCTTCGCCGCCTTCAATTGAAATAAATGCTGATAAACAGTTGTTTTTTTGGCAATATATCAAATCGGAATAGCTTTTGCATATTTTAACATTGTGCTGTGTTGCCTGTTTGTGTATAAAATCTATCACATCAGTACATCTTTTGACCGGATTACAATAATATTCAGGTGAAATAAAGACAGCGAAGAAAGGGGTATACATTTTATATTCTGACATTCTTTTAATATCAATATGCAGAGGGTTTTCAAAAAGTGTATAATTTTTATCAAACGCTTTGGCCGCGGTATCGCAGTGAGTATCGCATATAATATAATTTTTCATAATCATTTTCCTTTAAATAATATAGTTAAAATAAAGATATGAAAAAAATCGGCAATTTTGCCTGTCCTTTGGATTTTTGTATAATTATTCTTATTTGACATAATTAGAATTTTATAATAAAATATGACTGTATACTCAGGATTTATAACCTAAGTGCAGCTGTCGCGATCTCTGCTCCTTGCAAGCAAAGCGGGAGCGTTGCTCCGATTTAAAAAAATCATATTCGGGTATATTAATTTTTTTCAGCAAAAATTAAGAAAAACTTAAGAATTTTATTAGGGCAATACTAAGAAATGTTTGATATAATAATGTCCGAAGGAGGAAAAGGTATGAAGAAATATAATGTTCTTGTGGTCGACGATGATAAAGAAATTGTCAGAAGCATTGAGCTGTTTTTAAAGGCGGACGGATATGAGGTTATAAAAGCGTATAACGGACTTGAGGCAATAGACGCGGTAATGGAAAATGAGATACATTTGATAATACTGGATATTATGATGCCGGAGTTAAACGGAGTCGAAACACTGATTAAAATACGAACTGCAAAAAATATCCCGGTTATTCTTCTTTCGGCGAAATCGGAGGACTGCGACAAGATACTGGGACTTACGGCAGGGGCTGATGATTATGTAACAAAACCGTTTAATCCCTCAGAGCTTATGGCAAGAGTTAAGTCACAGATAAGAAGATACACAATGCTTGGGGGTATGAAGGAAGAAGAAAATATTATAAAAATAGGTACTATGACGGTGGATACCGACAAAAAAACGGTAACCGTAGACGGTGAAGCGATAAAGCTTACGAAACTTGAATATAAAATAGTAGAGTTGTTGGCAAAAAACGAGGGAAAAGTCTTTTCGGTTGACGAAATTTACAGAATCGTATGGAAGGATGATACGATCGTAAGCGATAATGCGGTTGCGGTACATATACGTCATATCAGAGAAAAGATAGAAATAAATCCGAAAGAACCTAAATTTTTGAAGGTGGTATGGGGGATAGGATACAAAATTTCCCTTGATTAGAAAGGAAGATGAAGAAATGTACAATAAATATTTTAAAATCGCGGCGGCGTTGTTGGTGGGTATAATATTTGCAGCCTGCGGAAGTCTTGCCGCAAACGGCATTATATCAATAGAGAGCAGAAGAGACTCGGTTTATCGCTTTGAACCGTCTTTCGGGGACAGTCACTATATACGTGAAAAGCTGTCGGAACCGATATGGGCAGTTGCAAATGCATATTTATATGTTGAAAATTATATGGGAGAAAATGATATTGTAATTGATGACAATATCAGTGAAAATGAAACCGAAAGCTATCCTGCAGATGAAGATATGTTTAAAAGGCTTGAAGATGGAGAAACAACAGATACTGCTGATTCAGAGCCTCAGCCAACCGAATTGCCGAAAGAGTCTTTTGACACACAAAACGGGGAGGCAACCGATAATGTTGATTTACAGCCTCAGCCTACAGAATTACCCCAGGAGCGTGGGAGTACGCAGGACGGAGAAAGTGAAAATACATATGAAGAAAACAATGACGGTGAAGAAAATTCATCTGTAAATTACACCGAAAAAAACAAAAAGACAATAACCACACAGGAACTCCGTAATATGCTTAATGAAAAGATAGAAAAAAATCTTTCAAATGCAGATGACGAAGCTGTGAATTATTACATTGTGCTTAACGGAGAAAATTATGAAAAAATTTATGCAAACAGTGATGTTGCTGATAAAAGTCAGTTTTTAAATTCAGAACATTATGTTACATTCAATTATAATGACAACAGAGAAACACAGAGTACCTCATGTTCCAATTCCTTTGACTTTCCGTGGGTTTACGGTGAAAATGAATTGTTTGATGATGTGACTATTTATGTAATGGTAAAACCTCAAACCGCATCATATGTTATGGCAGAGTGGCTTCATGAGAGAAATGAAGTGATGGGATATGCATCTGAAATCGGGGTATTGTTATTGGTAATGCTTTTGCTTTTGGTATATCTTATTATTGTATGCGGAAAGGAAAAGGGAAGCGATAAAATAAAGCTGATGAAAATTGACTATATGTTCAGTGAAATACAGCCGATAATATTGATTGCGGCGGCTGTTTCGGGAACGGCTGTATGCATCTTTTTTATTGAATATGCGCTTTTTTCATATATACCGGTAAGCGTAGTGGTTGCGGGAGTTGCGGTAATTGCAGGAGTTTTTGGATTCATATTTGAGGGGTTGGTATTATCATGGGCAAGAAACATAAAAAATAAAACTCTTATAAAACACTCTTTAACATACAGAATTTTTTGTTTTTTAAAGAAGTGTTATATTAAGCTTAAGAGTCACTTGAAAAATGCAAAATCACTTTCCAAAATTATGCACTCTGAAAAAATTGGTGTTATAATAACATCGGGACTTATCGGGTACACGCTTTTATTATGCATATTTGCGCATTTATCCATAATTTTGGTAATAGTGCTTTTGGCGGCTGTATGGTATTTTATTTCAAGAAAATTCGCGATTTTTGATGAATTGAGAAGAGCAATATCAGAAATTAAAAACGGAAATATTGAATACAAAATAGACAGAACCGACAGCGGCATATTGGGCTTGATGTGTGAGGACGTCAATATGATAAGAGACGGGATAAAAAAGTCGGTTGAACATGAAGTAAGGGCAGAGCGTATGAAAACAGAGCTTATAACAAATGTATCCCACGATCTTAAAACACCCCTAACCTCCATTATAAATTATGCTGAGCTGTTGAACAAAGAAAATCTGACGCCAAGTGAGGCAAACGACTATGTTAAAATCATTATGAGCAAAAGTCAGAGACTTAAAAATCTTACCCAGGATCTGTTTGACATATCAAAGGTGCAGAGCGGAAATGAAAATTTCAATATTGAAAAGATAGATGTTTCAATGCTTTTAAAACAGGTTTTGGGTGAAAATGACAAGGAAATAAAGAAAACCTCCCTTGACTTTAAAACAAATATAGAGGATGAGGTTTATGTTATGGCGGATGGGAAAAAACTCGCAAGGGTTTTTGAAAATCTTATAAATAATATATTAAAATACTCTATGGAACATACAAGAGTGTATATTTCATTGAAAAAGAATGATAAAGCGGAAATAGAGTTCAAAAACATATCCTCCTATCAGATGGATTTTGATGAAGATGAAATAACCGAAAGGTTTATCAGAGGAGATGAAAGCAGAAGCCGTGAAGGGAGCGGTCTGGGGCTTGCGATCGCAAAAAGCTATATTGAAGCCTTTGGCGGAAGCCTTAAGGTAAGGACAGACGGGGACCTGTTTAAGGTTATTATTAACCTGTAGGATCAACAAAAATATATGAATGTAAAAATCCTGTCGGATATCTCAAAAAATCCGGCGGGATTTTATATTTATACAGGCATATTGCATTATGTGTAACTATTTTAACACATAATGCCATAATTTTAAAACGGGGAAACTAAAAAAAACAAATGATTGACATTTGAATCCGTTTGGTATATAATATATTGGTAAATTCAGTATTCAGCAAAAATTTTTTGCTGAATACTTATTATGTATTACTTAAAGCAGTGTATTACAATATGTAAAAACATATACAGATTTTTTGTTTAATTTGTACTGCCGATACAAACCGGCGGAATGGAGGAATATGATGAAAAGAAATTTAATTAAAGAAATTTACTCCGATATGGATTCCTTTGGCGCGAAAAAGGTCGTTTTGGGCGGATGGATAAGGAATATTCGTGACAGTAAGGCTTTCGGGTTTATTGATCTGAATGACGGAAGCTGCTTTAAATCGGCGCAGGTGGTTTTTGAAAGGGAAAAAATCGACAACTACGATGAAATAAGCAAGCAAAACATAGGCGCTGCAATAATTGTAGAGGGGACGGTGGCTTTGACCCCCGAGATGAAGCAGCCGTTTGAAATAAAGGCTGAAAAGATTACGGTTGAAGGTACTTCAACTCCTGATTATCCTTTACAGAAAAAAAGGCATTCGGTGGAATTTTTGAGAGAACAGGCATACTTAAGACCGAGAACAAACCTCTTTTCGGCCGTATTCAGAGTAAGAAGTGAAGTGGCATTTGCAATTCATGAATTTTTCAACAAAAGAGGCTTTGTGTATGTTCATACGCCTTTGATAACCGGTTCTGACTGCGAAGGAGCGGGAGAAATGTTCAGAGTAACCACTCTTGATTTGGATAATCCTCCAAAAACCCAAGACGGAAAAATTGACTGGTCTCAGGATTTCTTCGGAAAAAGTGCAAATTTGACAGTGTCGGGACAGTTAGAGGGCGAAACATTTGCCATGGCGTTCGGAAATATTTATACGTTCGGGCCCACCTTCAGAGCTGAAAATTCAAATACCGCAAGACATGCGGCAGAATTTTGGATGATCGAGCCTGAAATAGCATTTGCGGATATTAACGATGACATGGAACTTGCATGGGATATGATCAGGCATATTATAAATCATGTGCTTAAAAACTGCCGTCAGGAGCTTGAATTTTTCAACAGCTTTGTGGATAAAGGGCTTCTTGAAAGGCTTGAGAGACTTGCCGCGAGCGATTATCAGAAGGTGACATATACAGAAGCGGTAGAACTTTTGAAAAAGAGCGGTGAGAACTTTACCTTCCCGGTTGAGTGGGGATGTGATCTGCAGACAGAGCATGAAAGATATATTACAGAGAAAATATTTAAAAAGCCTGTATTTGTAATTGATTATCCAAAAGAAATAAAGTCATTTTATATGAGATTAAACGACGATAATAAAACAGTTGCCGCAATGGATTTATTAGTCCCGGGAGTAGGAGAAATAATCGGCGGAAGCCAGCGTGAAGAAAGATATGATGTTCTTCTCCGGAGGATCGAGGAGCTGGGATTAAAGGAAGAAGATTATGAATGGTATCTGAACCTTCGTAAGTACGGCGGTACAAAACACGCCGGGTTCGGACTTGGATTCGAGAGAATTATTATGTATCTTACAGGCGTTTCAAACATCAGGGATGTAATTCCATATCCAAGAACGGTAGGAAATGCTGAGTATTGATTTTATGCCGCGCCTAAAACAATGAAATATAAAAGCAGTGAACCGAATTTATAGGAAACACTGCTTTTTTTGTTGATTTATTTACTTAATTTGAAGATTTCATTTCTGTCCACAAATCCTGCATCAGCTGATTTGCTTCATCGGAAAGATTTACAAACAAAGTTGTTTTTTCTTCAAGGTATTCATCACTCGGATATGAAAAACCGTCGTTTTTAACTTCATCATCAAGCTGTTCATATACGGCTGTATGAGGTGTTGAATAACCGATATATTCACAGTTTGCCAAAGCAACCTCGGGTTCCATTAAGAAATTGATATACATATGCGCGGCTTCTGCTTTTTGTGAGGTTTTCGGAATACACATAGCGTCTACGAATCTGTTTGTTCCGCTTTCGGGCACTGCAAAACCGAGGAAGTCATAATCAGCCATCAAGGTTACCGCGTCGCCTGCATAATATGGGGCAAGGGCCGCTTCTTCGGCGCCCATCTTATCAAAGATTTCATCCATTACATACGCCTGCACAAGACTTTTTTGCTCTTTAAGCTTTTCAGCCGCCGCTCTTAATTCGTCAGGATCTTCTGTGTTTAAAGAATAGCCTAAAATTATTTCCGCGATCGCAAAGGCGTCTCTTGGGTTATCAAACATCAAAATTTGATCGGCATATTTTTCATCCCATAATATATCCCAGTCAATATTTGTTTCATCTACGAGGTTTTTGTTGTAAATGATACCTACAGTACCCCATGTATAGGGGACTGAATGGGCATTATTTTCATCATATATAGGATTTTGGAATGTATCCATTACATATTTTGAATTTGGGATCAGGTCATAATCAAGAGGCATCAGCATGTCTTCCTTTATCATACGCGCGATCATGTAATCCGATGGGATGATTATATCATAATCAGCTCCGCCGCCCTTCATTTTTGCATATAATTCTTCGTTTGTCGCATAGGTTGTATAATTTACTTTAATACCTGTTGCAGCCTCAAATTCCGCATTTACGTCAATTATACCGTCTTCGCTTCCGTCCGCAATGTATTCACCCCAGTTATATACATTTATTGACATATCCTGATCTTTAAACTTCTGATAGTATTCGGGATCGGAAAGGGTGATCGATGATGTTTCGGGAGCGGAATTACATCCTGAAAACAACGAAACCGCAGTTATTGCGCAAGTTAAAAATATAATGGTTTTTTTCAATATTATCAAATCCTTTCAAATTTTAATTTTAAAAAGCTCAGTCAAGCATGCTTAAAATAAAGCTTGTGAATAATTGCATAGGGCAATGGGATTATTATTTCCCAATGCCTAAAAAAATTATAATTCTGTTTCAATATCTATTAAAGCAGTGTTTTGTAATTTTTTCTGATTATTTTTTTCAATTATATTTTTAAGAACAAGAACTATTACCACCACAAGAAAAATTATTGTAGACAACGCGTTTATTTCAGGGCTTACCTTTCGTCTTGTCATAGAGTATATGGTAATAGGCAAGGTCTGGGATGTTGAACCGCTTGTAAAATAACTGATGACAAAATCATCAAGGGAAAAAGCAAAGCTCATAAAAAATCCCGAAAGAACACCGGGCATTATCTCAGGCATGACAACCTTAAAAAATGCTTTTACCGGACTGCAGCCAAGATCCTGCGCGGCTTCATATAAATGAGGATCCATCTGCCTGAATTTAGGCATAACATTCAATACCACGTAAGGTACATCAAAGGTTATATGTGCAAGCAGAAGGGTTATAAATCCAAATTCAAAGTTCATCCTCACGGAAAAGAAAACAAATAAAAGCATTAATGATACACCGGTTACTATTTCCGGGTTGATAATCGGAATGTTATTTACATTCATGGCAATGCTTCGCTGGAATCTTTTCATCCTTGAAAAACCGATCGAGGCGGTCGTTCCGAGTACAGTCGATATTATCGATGCAAAGGTCGCGATAAACAGTGTATTTCTCAATGACGTCAGTATTAAATCGTTATTGAAAAGCTTTACATACCAGTCAAGGGTAAACCCGGAGAAAACTGTTTTGCTTTTTGTTGTATTAAATGAAAATACAATTAACACAAAAATTGGAGCATATAAAAATAAAAATATAAGCGCTAAATAAATTTTAGAAATTTTTTTCATTTTCATATCCCTCCTTTTATATTAATACTTTATCGTCATCACCGTCAAATTGGTTCATAACGGTCATTATTATTAAAACGATAACCATAAGTATCAATGAAATTGCCGCTCCTAAGTTGGGATTATAGGAATTTCCTAAAAACTGCATTTCGATAAGGTCGCCTATCAATAGGTTTGACCCTCCGCCTAACATTCTTGAAATGATAAAGGTGCTGATGGCGGGGACAAATACCATAGTTATTCCCGAGGTGATCCCCGGAACGCTCAGAGGCAATACCACACGGAATATCACCTGTGCTCCGTTGCATCCGAGATCCTGTGCCGCTTCCAAAATACTTTTATCGATTTTGATCATAACGGTATAAAGCGGCAATATCATATACGGTAGATAGTTGTAAACCATACCCAGTACAACGGCGCCCTGAGTATTTAAAAGCTTATACGGGCCAAGACCGATAAAACCAAGTATCGAATTTATGATCCCGTTATTGCCCAAAAGCGTCATCCACGCGTATGTTCTCAAAAGAAAGTTCATCCATATCGGAAGAGTCACAAGCATGATCATGGTACTGTGAATGTTTTTGTCAAGCCTGGTCAGTATATATGCCACGGGATATGCAAGCAAAAAGCATATTATTGTAGCAATTGCCGCAAGCCATATGGAACGGATAAATATATTTGTATATTGTCCTACCGATTTTATATATTCAAATGTAAATTGCCCGTTGCTGTCTGTGAATGCAAAGTATGCAACCATTGCAAGGGGTACGATTATAAAAATAATCATCCATAAAATGTAAGGTGATGCCGTAAGATAAGAAAGCATCCCGTTGCCTTTTTTATTCTGATTCATTATCGCAGCACCTCACTTTTGTTTTTCTCATGATATGGATATCAAAAGGATCAAAGTTCATGCCGATTTTGCTCCCCGGCTCCGCTGCTTTTGTAGAGTGGATAAGCCAGTCAAAATTTTCGGATTTTACCGACATTTCAAAGTGAACGCCCTTAAATGTTACATTTGTCACTGTCCCTGAGATTTTTGCATTGTCCGGTGTTGTTATCTTTATATCTTCCGGCCTTATGACCACATCCACTTCTTCATTATCATTAAAGCCTTTATCAACACATTCAAAATCATGACCGTGCATAGATACGAGAAAATCTTTTCTCATAACACCGTCCAGAATGTTGCTTTCACCGATAAAATCTGCAACAAAGGCATTTATGGGCTCATTATAGATATCCTGAGGTGTGCCTATTTGCTGGATATCTCCGTTATTCATTACCACGACGGTATCGCTCATTGTTAAAGCTTCCTCCTGGTCGTGGGTTACATATATAAAGGTTATTTCAAGACTTTGCTGGATTTTCTTCAGCTCGATCTGCATTTCCTTTCTAAGCTTTAAGTCAAGAGCGCCTAACGGCTCGTCCAACAATAAAACTTTGGGACGGTTGACAAGCGCCCGGGCTATTGCAACACGCTGCTGCTGTCCGCCGGACAGGCGTCCAATGGAACGTTTTTCAAATCCTGATAAGTTAACAAGTTTAAGTATTTGCGTTACACGCGTTCGTATTTCGGATTCCTGTGCCTTTTTCACCCTCAGCCCAAAAGCGATATTATCATAGACGTTTAGGTGAGGGAAGAGTGCGTAACGCTGAAAAACGGTGTTTATATTTCTTTTGTGCGGGGGAAGATTGTTTATTTTCTTTCCCTCGAAAATAACATTCCCGCTGTCAGGTTCCAAAAAACCGCCGATGATACGAAGAGTTGTCGTTTTGCCGCATCCGGACGGACCTAAAAGTGTTACAAACTCTTTGTCGTAAATGTCCAGACTGATGTTGTTCAAAATTGTTTCTCCGTCAAAGGCTAAAGCTACATTTTCGAGACTGATGATTTTTTCCAACTGTCTACCTCCAATCCAAGATTAAATTTTAAATCACACTGTAATACAGCTTGATTTGATATGCGGAATAATAAAAACCGCATTATAAAAACTTTATCTTAAAATTATATAAAAGTCAATAGTTTTTGAAAAAAAAACCATTGTAAAGTTTTACAAAATTTAACGTTTTTTTTATTTTATATTATACGATTTTTGCATATAAATACAAATTGATCGGTTAAATACGAATTAAAAGATTTTTTTACAGAAAAAAGTCAAAAAATAACCGCGTACATGTTGTCCCCCGATTGTGCCGGTGGCGGGGGACGTCTTTGCTTAGTTTACAGATATTATGAGATGACCGTTTAAGGGTATATTTTTATGTAAAGAAGTTATTCCTTATCATAAGTCACTATATGCCCCGCGATTTTTTCGATTGTTCTTATTGGGGCGTCAATGGAGGTGCCCCATTCCATATCCTTGTTGCGGTAATCAAATTTAAGGGTGAATTTATGTATATCATTTTGAATTCTTTCCAGTTCGTTTAATTCCTTATCAAAGAGCAATTTTGAAAATTCTGCCGCTTCGTCCGAAGAAAGATATTCACGGGAAGATATGATCAGTTCTTTTAAGTGGGGTATACATACTCCTTTTGAATTTAAAACCTTGTCACGAAAATTTGAGTCATTTTTCCACAGATAGAAAATAACTTCAATATATCGTTTAACCGTATGATTTATTTTGCCGCATATAACACACCCGTTATGAATGTCGGATAAAGCCTTATCAAAATCCGAAAGGGGATTTTCAGGCTTCTTTTTACCGAAAAGATGTTTTTTTCCTTTGTTCATATCATTAATATTTTTTGATAAAGCAGATATTTTTTTCCTGGTTTCTTCAAGATGAGTGTCAAGGATAAGCGCGAGACTTAATTTATTGGGCTTTTGAAAAAGCATGGAATAATGTTTTTGACAGTATCCTTTATCATTGGATAATATTCTGTAATCAGGCTCCATCATTGCAGCTCCGAGGGCATATTCAACCGCTTCCTCCTCCAATTTTTTATGCAGAAAACAAAGGGGACATTCGCTTCCCGCATCAAAAGCCTCATTTACAGGTATTGTATATATTTTTTCCTTCATCACAGAGTTCCTTTCATAATGGTTATTTGCTGATAACTGTTATTTTATCATACATTATGACACAATTCAAGTATTAACAAGACGTATACAATGAAAAATTACGGATTATAAATAAAATATATTTACATTTCAATTTACAAATGTTATAATGATTATACTAATTAAATCGGGGAGCTGATGTTATGACAGAGCTTATGCAGATTTCATCTCTTGAAAAAGTTTTGCCGAAAAACGAGGCACAATTTGATGAAATTTATGACATAAATATTTTAAAAAATGAAGAATGTGCATATCAGATAGCATTTAAGGATAAAAAGGATAAAGAAATATATATACAGATACAAAGCGATATAAAGGATAATATAAAGGTATATTCCGTCGGAAATGTCCCGGTAAATCTTCCGACCTATCCGGATGGCGCTGAGGATGATAATTATATCAGTACCGAACCGGGAATATTTCCGGATATTTTATATCCTGCTGAAAATAATGTTGTAAATGCAACAGGATGGTTTCAGGCTCTGTGGATCAGGATAGACAAAAACGCCCCTGTGGGAAAACATACCGTAAAGGTGATATTAAAAACAGCGGAGGAAGAAAAAAGCAAGGAAATATCGGTTGAGATTTTGCCGATAGAGCTTGAAGAAAGCGGATTGATATTTACACAATGGTTCCACGCGGATTGTATCGCGCGATATTATAATGTAAAAACATGGAGCGAAAAGCATTGGGAATTGACGGAGAAATTTGTTAAGAGAGCGGCGGATAACGGAATAAACATGATATTAACACCGATTTTTACACCTCCTCTTGATGTGGAGGAGGGAGGCGAGAGGCCGACCGTCCAGCTTGTAAAAATAACAAAGGATAAAGATAAGTACAGTTTTGATTTTTCATTGCTTGACAGATGGATAAATATGTGTCAGAAAAACGGAATAAAATATTTTGAAATGGCACATTTGTTTACACAATGGGGTGCAAGGTTTACCCCAAAGATAATGGTAAATGAAAACGGGAAAGAAAAAAGGATGTTCGGATGGGATGTTTCGGCAATTGATGAACGATATAAAAACTTCCTGGGACAATTTCTTCCTGCCCTTGCCGCATTTGTGAAGGAAAAAGGGGTTTCGGAGGTTACATATTTTCATATTTCTGACGAACCGGACAGCGGACAGCTTGATGATTATCTTAAAGCAAAAAACGAGGCGGAACAATATCTTAAAGGCTTTAAAATAATAGACGCTTTGTCACATTATGAATTTTATAAAAGAGGCGTTGTTAAAAATCCTGTTGTTGCATTAAATAATGCCATGGATTTTTACGGGAATACCGATAATTTGTGGGTATATTACTGCTGTGCGCAATACAAGGAGCTATCAAACAGGTTTATTGCAATGCCGTCATATCGGAACAGAAGCATAGGTATGCAGCTGTTTAAATTTAATGTAAAGGGATTTTTGCAGTGGGGCTATAATTTTTATTATTCGCGTCTTTCAAAATATAAAATAAACCCGTTTTTACAGACCGATGCAGGGGGCGGTTTCCCTTCGGGAGACGCGTTTTCGGTGTATCCCGGCGGGAATGGACCTATTGATTCTCTCAGGATACAGGTATTCTTCCACGCATTGCAGGATCTTTACGCGATGAAAATGCTCGAAAAGCATATCGGATATGAAAAAACGCTGAAAATAATAGAGGATATTTTCGGTGAAATATCCTTTGACAGATGTGCGCGTAACGGTAAGGTTATAATTGATATAAGAAATGCTGTGAATAATGAGTTAAAGAAAGTATACGGCATATAACTTTTAATTGCCGAATGAATGATTGGAAAGGAGTATTGCAATGAAGTTATTGTTTAAACAGCGGTTGTTTTCATGGTTTGACAGCTATGACGTATATGATTCCGACGGGAATACGTATTATACGGTAGAAGGAAAGATGGCGTGGGGACATAAATTACATATTCTTGACCCGAATGGAATCCATATAGGGACAGTAAAACAGGTAATGCTCACATTTATGCCTAAATTTGAATTATATGTGAATGATAGTTATATAGGATGCATATCAAAAGAATTTACTTTTTTCAAGCCTAAATATAATATTGACTGCAACGGCTGGCATGTTGAGGGAGATATATTCGAATGGGATTATACTATAAATTCTCAAAATGAAACAATTGCCGTGGTAAGCAAAGAGCTTTTTAAACTGACCGATACATATACAATCGAGGTCAGTAAAGAAAATTCGCTGATTGCTCTTATGATGGTTTTGGCTATTGATGCGGAAAAATGTTCAAGAAATTAAAAAAATGTTATAACCGCGCGCAAGTTGTCCCACGCCGTAATCGGCGGCGTGGGATATATAGGATAGGCGTAAGGACATGGTTTTTTTCCGGTCACAGCGCCGCTGCCATCCATCACCCTTAACACGCCTGTGCTGTTATGATGTATTATAGCTGAGGGGGAAAATCCAAAAAGTGAATTTCCCCCCTTGAAAACCGCTTAGATTATTTATCATTTTTGAGTTTACACAAAATCATAGCAGTATCCTTATCTTTTATGATTTTGGTTATTTTTTTTCATTCTTCAACCTATTCTTATAGAATAGCGCTATAAATATAATAAAGGCAATTGCAAGGACAACTATTACTATGTTTGAATAGGTATCCAGAATCGATACTATATTAGTCCAATTATTACCTACAACAGAACCTATAATAATTAAAATTGTATTCCAAATTAACGAACCGGCTATTGTATATATTAAGAATTTAACTATTGGCATTTCACTCATTCCGGCAGGGATAGAAATCAGACTTCTGATTATAGGAATGAACCGGCAAAAGAAAACTGTTTTTTGACCCTTTGTATCAAACCACTTATCAGCCTTGTCAATATCGCTGTTTTTAAGTTTTAATATTTTCCCTATTTTACCGGAAATTATCTTTTTTAACTTTTCTTTGTTGAATATTTTGCCGATATAATACAGGATTAAAGCCCCCACAACTGATCCCAGGGTAGAAGATATAACCATACCGAATACTTTTAATTTTGTGTATGTGGTCATAAAACCCCCGAATAAAAGGATGACCTCTGACGGTATAGGCGGGAATATATTTTCTATTGCCACTAATAAAAATACGCCTAAATATCCAAATTGTTCCATAATATTTAATATGATTTCCTGCATATAAAATCCTCCTTAAACACTTTCAAACAGTTACACGGCAGCAAAAAGAAAAAAGTTGGAAGCTTTTAGATTTTTTCTCCGCAACTTTTACAATATTTATCTTTGTTATGTATAATTAATAACATTTTTTACAAGTTTTATTTCCACAACTTATACAATAAATATTATTTTTATCATTACTGATATTACATTTCGGACAAGTTATTCGATTGGTTTTATAAACTAAATAAAATATCACTACAAATATATTAGTAAATAAAGTTAATATACCCAAAAATTTTCATAATTAACACAGTCCTTCCCATAGGATGATTTTTTTGTACTTTCAAGCTCTACGGAAGTCCGGTATACAAAAAAATCAATCCGGACGGATTGATCATATGTTAAGTTCAAGCTACAAAAGCGCGAACAGAAACGTCAATGGAGCGGAAGACGAGATTCGAACTCGCGACGTTCACCTTGGCAAGGTGACGCTCTACCACTGAGCCACTCCCGCAAATCAGTATCTGTATTATAGCATGTAAATAAACCATTGTCAATACCTTTGATAAAAATATTAAAATTAAAAATTTGATATATTTAATCTTTTGTGTAAAAGGTATCTGCCGTACTTTTTAATTGTTGACAAATAAAATCAATTATGATACAATAAAGCCCATATGACAGATGATGTAAAAATCAAACATATTTATAGGTTTTATAACATTGAAGGGAGTATAATATTATTAACATGATAGATTTAAAATGTGACTTATTGGTGGCAGGTGCAGGCATTGCGGGAATGTGCGCCGCGGTGTCGGCCGCAAGAAAGGGTCTTGACGTAATATTGGTAAATGATCGTTCGGTAATAGGCGGAAACGCTTCAAGCGAAATAGGTATAGGAATATCGGGAGCCTCGCATCATGGATTAAACCCGGCAATATATGCAAAGGAATGCGGCCTTGTTGAGGAAATAAGGCTTATGAAGTTAAAATACAACGAAACTCAATGCTACGGCGCGGACGCGCTTTCAGACGCTGTTTTTTTTGATTTTATAAACAATGAAAAAAATATAAGACTGATGACAAACACATTGATTGAAGACTGTGAAGTTAAAGATAAAAAAATTACAAAATGTATAGCAAGGCATTGCGTGAATAATGAGGTTTATGCGATTGAAGCAAAAAATTACATAGATTCAACCGGAAACGGGACGCTTGCATTGACGGCAGGCGCGGAGTATAAAATCGGACGCGAAGGAAAAGATGAATTTAACGAATACTGGGCGCCTGAAAAAGCAGATAAAGGAACAATGGGAAATACCATATATTTTGAAGTGGGAACGGCAGATCATGAAATCAAATACAAAGCCCCGAAATTTGCGCATGACGTTACTAAATTAAGCTTTTTTAAAGATATAAATAAACCTGAAAACTTCCGCGGTTTTTCGGTCAACGGACCGCATTGGGCATATGAATACGGCGGTCATCTTGATATTTTGCATGAGCATAATGAAACAGAAGCCGAAATGAGAAGGCTCATTTACGGAATTTGGGATTATATTAAAAACAGCGGCAAATATCCTCAGGCAAAGAATAAATATTTAAAGAGGGTTTATTCAAAAGCGGGAACGAGAGAGTCAAGAAGATTTGTCGGCGATTATATGCTTTGTGAAAATGATGTGGAAAATAAGGTAAATTTCAAGGATTCGGTGGCTATTGGCGGCTGGCCGATGGATATTCATGCCATAAAGGGTATATACGATGAAGCTCCCGCTTCAAATTTTGTTCCTGTAACAGGGACATATAATATACCTTTAAGATCAATGTATTCAAAAGACATAGATAATCTTATGCTTGCGGGAAGGGATATAAGCGTAACCCATATTGCTTTGGGATCTACAAGAGTTATGGCAACATGCGGCTCAATCGGTCAGGCAGTGGGAACATGTGCGTATTTTTGTAAAAAATATGATATGACGCCCCGTGAAGTTGCAAACAGTGATGTTATCAAGGAATTGCAGCATGAACTCCTTTATGACGATCAGACAATCCTGCATTTAAAGGACAGTGAACATGACAATTTCACCGCGGAAGCAACAAGCGAAATGGAATATGAAAATACGGATTTTTGTGGATTTATACCTCTTGAAAGAGATTATTGCCTTGCTTTAATGTCGGATACGGAAGAAATAAAATCGGTGGATATGGAGTTTGAAGTTTTGAATGATACCGTTTTAAAATACATGGTGCTGGGAGGAGAACACCCCGAAACATTTATTCCGTCAAAGGTTATCAAAGAAGGAAGCATCGATTTGAAAAAGACGGAAAATTCATGGATCACACTTCCCATAGGCTGCAAAGTTTCTGATGATTCAAAGCTTTATATTGTACTTTTGAAAAATGATGATATTAACGTGGCGGTATCCGAAAAAAGAACAATGGGAGCGGTTACATTACGAATGCATACCCTTGAAAATCATGATGGGAAAAATCATGACAGTATGCCTTTGCCGCAGGGACTCGAATGGAATTATTCCGATCACCAGTATGAGAAAAAGAGAAATATTTTGTTTAAAAACATTGCTCCAAAGCAACATGTGTTCGGTGCATACAACGCGGTAAACGGTTACTCAAGACCGTATGGACATCAAAATATCTGGATACCTGAAAATACCGCGCCTCATACTCTTACTTTAACGGCCGTAAAACCTGTTGATGCAGAGTATATATCAGTTATTTTTGATAATAGTCTGGATGTTGATGAGAAGGTAACAGCTCCTCATAAAACTCTCGCAAAGGAATATACAATTAAAATAAAGGATAAAAACGGGGAAAAAACAATAGAGGAAGAGGATAATTATCTGAGAGCGCCTAAGTATAAAATAGATGCGCAAAATATTGAAAAAATAGAAATTACAATTAAGAAATCCTACAAAAGCCCGGCAGGTATTTACGGAATAAGACTGTTCTGATTTTGCAGCTTTGGGTTTGTCAAGTAATCTGTGTAAGTTTTTTTGCATAAGTTCATTTTTTTACAAAAGTAGCGTTTATGCCGCGAAAGTCACTTGACGGCGTGACGATTTTGTATACAATGCCTTAGTGGATTGTAT
>CALXWJ010000006.1 GCA_944392335.1 uncultured Clostridia bacterium | reverse complement strand
CTGCTGTAAACGCTTTGCCGGTACTCTCATAGCTAATCTCACCATTCTCATCTACTGTAGAAATCTGAGAGTATCTTATTCCCGATTCCTCATCAAGGTAAGTTACACCTGTCTGCAAAAAGCCGATCGTGTTTGCAACACTTGAAATATCAATAAATTCGTAACCTTCAAATTTTATAAGATGTTCATAACTATTGTCTATCAGTTCAGTTCCAAAATCTGTAAATTTTAAAGTATCTTCACTTAAAATTCCGGGAAGCTCTTCTAAGATATCACTTTCTCTCTTTATTCTGTAATCACCATATTTAACATTACAAAAATAATCTTCACCGTTCTTTACAATGTTATTATCAAATCTCCCGCCATTTTCAACATTCTCTTTTGTTATAGAAATCTCACCATTACAATCTGATATCAAGTTATTTACCACTGTGTTATTGGCAGGGCTTGCAGGATATGTAATATATCCGTCAGCAATTCCTTTATATTTTGAAGAATATATCTCTTTTTGCGCTTCATTTAAACCTTCCCATTCAATGGTTTCTCTTCTGACTCTGTCGGCACTTCCTATTCCATAGCTTGTCACAGTAAATACTTTATCAGAAGTAGTATTTACTATTATATTGTCATATACTTCATTTTGTTGTCCGCAATTGATATTAAATGCCGCCGGAACGCTTTCAAAAATATTCTTATATGCCTTCTGACCACTCAATCCGTCATCAAAGTATATTCCATAACACCATTGAAATTCTTCACCTTCACGCTCATTCCCCTCGCTCCAATTATATCCCGGAACCAGATCATGTATGTAATTATATGCAATTTCGCATCCTCTCTCAATATACTTTCTTCCCGAATAAATTGCCGAACCATCATTTACTTCACTACAAACATTATAGATTTCGTTATATAAAAACTTATTATCATTTCCCGAATATCTTATTGCATTGTCCGGCATATCGTGGATAGTATTATGAGATACCTCACATCCGGTATCACGTAAATCCACAGCCGCAGTTCTTCCGTAAACTTTTCCATAACCAATGTTATATATATGGTTATTTGTTATAACATTTCCACATGATGTAAGTTTTTCAAAATCTCCCGATTTTAAAACAATACCCAATGCAGAATTATGAATTACATTACTGTCAATTATGGTATCTGTGCAGTTTTCTGCTGAAATTGCCCTTTGAGATATATCTGCAATATCACAACCTTTAACCGAAACTTTTGAAGTATTCAAAATCTCAATTCCGTTCCCTGCACTTCCACAAACATTTATATTTTCAAGAGTAACATTTTCGGCTCCGTCAACCGTAAATACTGCACTTTCGTTTGTTGTAACCATAACCTTTTGAACAGCATCAAAATTCTCAGGATACCAATAAATCTCATTTTCATCTTTATCGTAATACCATTCTCCCGGAACATCCAATTCTTCAATAAGATTTACAATTCTTATTCTTCTTGGTTTTGTAGGATAGTGTTCAACATCAATGGCAGGTGATGAGCTTTCTGCTTTTTCATCAACAACAGTTAAAATATTGGTGTCATTTTCATACCCTGCAATCGGAAGTTTCTGATAATTATAATCATATTTAAAATATCCCTCTGCATAAGCATATTTCGCTTCCGCCCAATCAGAATGTTCCTCTTCATAAAGTTCATTTCGTGCAAATCCTGTATAAGGATAGTTTTCCGGATAATCTGCTTTTTCAACATTTGCCTTAACCGATGTATATCCATTATTAGGATACTTTGCAATCACCTGAGCCTTATTATCTGCAAAAAGTTGTGGTGTGACATATTTGCCGTATTCCGGTACTGTAACTGAATAATCGTCCAAGTCAATAGCATATACTTTACCCCTTGCAACATCAGGTATTTTTTCTAAAACTGTACTGTCTGTCACAAGCGAAAAATCCGCCTTATCAAGCTCGGTTGTATTCCGGAAATTCACATTTTCCTTTTTGCCTTTATAATAAATCTTACCGATATCTGTTCCGTCTTCAACATCAAGTTTAAATCCGTTTTCGTTTATATATTCACCTTCGTCAAAAAGAACGTGAATATCAATCCCCAACTCTAACACTCCCCTGTTTCTTGCAACCATGTCTTTTGCCTTTTGGAATGTTTTAATCGGAGAACTCTCGCTCCCTGAATTTTCATCACTGCCGTCTTCCGAAACAAATATTTCAATGCATCCTTTATTAGCAAGTCGGTTATTAAGTTCTTCTTCAATTTCAATAAATTCATTATAGTTTAAAATACCACTTTCTGAACCCAATTCATCAATAAGAATACGTATCATCTTTACATCTGCATACATGCTATCATATACTTTTTTTCCTGAAATTAAATCCGCAATTGCAGAATTTACCAAATCCACTGTTGTTTCTTTTTTGACACCTGTTAATGCATAAAGATATACTCTTTTATTTTCCGAACCTATGCTTATTTTTGTGACTGCCTTTTCCTCTTCTACAGGAATCTCTACTGCATATATAAATCCCGTAGAGAAATCACTTGGTTCTGTCACAGTTTTCGACAATAACTCTCCTGTGCCGCCCCAGTCAATATTATTTGATATAGTACCTGCAATAATTGCCGGTGCAAAACCAACTGAACTTTTATTATAATATGCTCTTCCACTCGCATATCCCACATCTATTGTTGTCTCCGATGATGTTCCGTCTGCATAATCAATCGTTACCGGCACATCTGTTACTCTTGAATGTTCTCCCGATGCCTCCTCACCTGTATAGCTTGATGCATTAATCATTATGCAGATTTTACTATAATAGTTTTCTTCCAACGGAAGTTCAATTTTGTAATCGTCTTCAATATAGCTGTAAATACCCTTATAAAGCTGTTCTTTTTCTGCAAATTTATAGGTTACTCCATTATGATTAAATTCATTATTTTCATCTGTATATTTCGAAAGATAATCATAATTTATATGAGTAGTAGTGTTATGCATAAATCCCGAATACTTATGTTGCAGCTGATCTTCATATGATGCCATATACTCACCATTACAATAATCTGAAATATTCGCAACAACACTATTACTGTAATCATATTCGGCAGGTGTCATTCTTAATGTCATTGCAAGATATGCCGCATTATTTGTTTTGGTATTCTGCTCTATTATAATTTTACTTACCTTTTTAGTCTTTGTATATTGATTTTTCAATTCAAGACTTACTACATTCAAATATCCGTATTCAGACATCTGTCCTGTAACCGGTTTTACTGTCTGAACAAGCACAGAATCACCCGAATCTACAGAATATGCTTTGATACTGAGTCCGTGATCCTCTTCAACAGTTCCGTCTTCGTAATATACCTGTGCCGAAAAAATCTCACTGCTTATATTATTAACAGCAAAAGTCAGAAAATCTATAGAATACGGGCTATTATCTACAGGAATTTCCCATCTTGTAAAACCATTCGAACCTAATATTACTCCACCTTCGGTGTTAACCTGAAATTTACTTTTTCCCGATGTTGTTAAAACGCCGTCAATAATCTTGTTTTTAAAATAGCTCTTTTCAATACCATTTCCTGCACCACTCAAAGGCAAATTTGCATCTGTACATTTTCCGACAAAATACAAACTTGAACCCTTTTCTTCTCCAAGTGCAACATCTTTATCAGCATATACTGTAGCATTATAGAACTCCGAAATATCCATATATATGTATTCCGGTGTTTTCTCAGCCAAAACCGGCAGCACGCCAAAACTTTGCATGACCACAACTATTGCCGTACATAGAGATAATATCTTTTTCATTGATGTTTCTCCTCAAATATTATAAATTTATTTTATAACACTCCTTACAATTCTTTTCATTGTATTATATCCGTCATTTACAAAGCAAGCAACAACACATTTTTCCTCATTTTCCGGAACATTTAATGTATATGTAAATGATTTTTCTGCACCTTTTTCGAGTTCTGCCTGTTCAAGATATACTTTTAACATTTTATTATTGTCACCATATAAACAAAGTGTCATACCATATTTCTGACTGTCCTCAATCGAATTATTTTTAATTTTTATATTAATATCTATGCTTTTACCCTTTTCTTCATTTATATTATTGACCTCTGCCCCATCTTCTGATGTTATTTCAAAAGAAAGAATTTCAAAAGGTGCTTGTGGGGTAAATGTATATGTATAATCATTCTTTAATGTAAATGATGAATTAACTGCACTCTGCAATGCACCTGAAATAAAAATTTTATATTCTTTATCATAATCAAGGTCATTTTTAAATGTAAACCTCAAAACACTCGGTGATACTGCTTCCAATTTGTAATCATTTGTCACTTCACCGTTTAACGATACTTTTATGAGTTCTTCTAATCTGCTACTTGAAATATCATTTTTGAATTTAACAGTTGCAACGGTTTCCTCAAATGTTGTTACAGTTGCACACTCTTCAACCTCTACAATTGAATTTAAAAACTCATTATATATTTCTTCAAATTCTTCCAAACCCGAAATTTCCTCTGCCCCAATAGAGTCTTTGTATTTTTCAATCATATTCTTAATCGCTACAATATTTTCATATTCAGCGGCAAGATTATTCTTACTAATTGCTTGTATTTTACTTTCAATTATCTCTTTAATGTCACTTTGCGGCACTAATTCTCCTGTAATACCCATAATTGCCAATGCACGCCAAGTATCTGTTTGTTTGAAACTTATACTTTTCACCGTCTTTTGCATATCAGTTTCAAGAGTTATAACAGGGAAATACATATCCATCGCCTTTAACTTAGTATACACTTTGTCATCTCTTTCAAAATACGATGCAGTTTCCTTACCGTTTGCAGAATCATATTTAACAAATATTGTATCATCAACCGACGGATACTTTGACAATGTGTCTTTATTTGTATGTTGAGAATAAATCTTCCAATCCGGATCGGTTGTAAAGGTTCCGTCGGTATATTCCACCTTCATTTCAAACTGATTTGCCTCAAATTCATATGTTCCGGCATATGCTACCGATACATTCTTATAGTTACCCGGTGCAACCGGAATAGTAACCGAATGCAATCTGTCTGTTGCATCACTTCCCAATATTATTCCGTAATTTGTGTTTATTTCAAAAGGTATCTCTTTATCGTCAGAATAAATAAGCAGGTCACTTGCTTTTTTGTTTTCAAAAGCAAGTTTATTTAAAACAATTGTTGGATAAGGTGAAAGTGTTCCATTTGAATTTTTAGCACCCAGATAAAATGGTGTACGACACTTCACATCATCCAATGATAACCCATATTCTCCGAAAACTATTGCATTTGCACTATTTGAAAAATCAAATGTCACATATGGGTTATATGTATTAACTATCACATTTATCTTCTCTTTTATTTCGTTATATTTTGTAATTCTCTCATCATCTACCGCAACCGATTCGTCTAAAAGAGCCTGTATTTTCTCAAGCGTATCGGAAAATCCCGAATAGTTACTCTTTGTTATTTCATCGGCATCCGGCAAAGAATCAATCAGTGTTTTCAGTGTTTTTTTGTTATAATTAAGCTCTACCGCATTACTTACAGCTTCAAATTTTTCTTTTTTCTCAAAAGTAAGCTCAATTTCACCGTTAAGCTTTTCTTTTATGGCATTAATGCTCAAAAGATATTCCTCACAGTTTTCTTCCGTTATTTCATCAGCTTCAGGTAAACTGTCTATTAACCAGTTAATACCATCAACAGGGTTATTTTCATAAATTTCAATCTTTTCTGTAATTTCTTTTAATTTTGCAGTTCTAATGCTGTCTAATGTAATATTATTTTTTTCAATTTCTTCTGAAATCTTTTTAACTGTTTCTTTATGTTCAAGATAATTTCCAAAATTTATTTCAGAGCCATCAGGCAAAGAATCTATTAAACCCTTAATTTCATCTGTTTTTGTAACAGGCTTTAATGTCATTCCCAAAACTGCCATTCCGTAATATTTGCCTGTTTGCTTTATTGTTATACTTTCAATTGTTTTTGTGCTGTCGGTTTTTAATGTATAAACCGGGAAATAGTATGAAACATTAAGCGGGTCACGTTTATCATTTTTGGGTCTGAATACAATACCGCTGTTTAATGCTGCATCAGGGTCTGTATCTGATGGGTAAACATAATTAAATCCCACATATGCATCTACACCTGTGTACCCAAGAACCGCATCAGCACTTGAGTTTCTTGTTTTTATAACCCAGTCACTGTCTTTTAAGATAGTTCCGTCGGAGTATTTAATCTCCATTAAAAAGCTCGCCGCATCAACATTATAGGTTGCATCGGCAAGAAAGGATATTTCATAAAGTTTTTGTTTATCAATACCAATTGTAATTTCCTGATTATTCAGATAATCTCCGCTTCCGAGTAATGGAAAATTAGGTGTATCCAAATCTGTATTTACCATAAAAGGACGACCTGAATTATCATATAGTAATCCATTCTCCTCCTTTTTATTATCCATTGCTATTTTGTTGTATATTATATCTATTCCATCGATATTGCTTGTTCTACCCACACCAAGATAGTCTGGCACAGTGTATGGACTCTCTGGTGTAAAACCGTTATCAGCAAAACCTATACAGTTAGCTTTTTCTTTCAAGTCAACCAATATATATTCGGAATCACCAATTGTAGCCGTTTTATTATTTTCGGCATAAATAGCAGGAGACATCCCCATCATTATTGAAATCACTGTTATAATTGATGTTACTTTTCCCATTTTTATTATCCTTTCTTTTTTAAATCTTCAGGGTGAAAAATTTCACCCGGAAGACTAAAACAACTTATTTTACAATTACCTCTGAAACAGGCTTCATTCCGGCAAATGAATCAATAGCAAAACATTTTACTGTTTTTCCTGTTATGTCAGTTTCGAGTGTTTTTGAAACATCAACACCCTCATTTGTAAGC
>CALXWJ010000005.1 GCA_944392335.1 uncultured Clostridia bacterium | reverse complement strand
TACCCAGTGACAACTGGGGTGCAAAATATGCAAATATAGCAGCTGATAAAAATATAGCGGCAGGAGTGGGAGACGGGCTTTTTGCCCCAAACGATACAATAACCGCCAGCCAGTTTGCAACATTGCTTTTGAGAAGCAAAGGCGAAAACCCCGATTGGCAGACAGCAATAAACCTGCTCGTCGAAAGAGGATATCTGACACAGGAACAGGCTGATAAAATGGATCTGTTTGCAAGAGGAGATATGGCGAAAATTATATATGAGGCAAGGGAAAGAAATTTGTTTTAAATGAATTAATTAAGTATGGTTAAGTATAAAGGAATAAATTACCAAAAATTACAAAATTTTAGCAGAAGATTTAATAAGGGCTTGTCCCGTCATTCAACGAGGACAAGAGCGCAGCATAGCTGCGCTATAATAAGTGGGAGATCATTCTCTCACACTGATTACAGATATGAAACCCCCGCCGACAATGACGGTGGAAAACTTGTGCGCAGATATACATTATTTTATAAAAAAAGCAAATACTATGCTAAAGCTATCTATTTATAATGATTTTTGATTTTTAAATTTTTCCTAAAAATGTATTGACAAACATTGTTTTATATGTTATAATACTTCCGTTGTCGATATGGCGGTATAGCTCAGTTGGCTAGAGCACTCGGTTCATACCCGTGGTGTCATTGGTTCAAATCCGATTACCGCTACCAAAAACAGCCTGCAGCTTTTGCTGCAGGCTGTTTTCATTAATATCTTATTTTTTATTGGCTCTATAATAAATGTTGAGGTAACCAAATACAGCCTACAAAAAATTAATAAATTTTAGAAAAGTTAGAACATATTTGGCAAAAATCCGTTTTACAGAAAATGTGCTTGCAGAATGACATTATGTTATATATACCCATTCCGAAAGCTTTTTCAGATTTTTATTTATACATTTTTGCAGCTTGTTTCAATATTTCCATTGACCTTCCCGGGATTCTTCCCAGATGATCCGGGCCTACATTTATAAGATAATTTATTCCGAGATCATTGAGGTGCTTTCTGTTATTACACAGCTTTTCGGGTGAAATCCATTCATGATCTCTGTATGAAAAGCCCCATGAAGTATTTAAAGTACATGCTGCTTCATATAAATTATATCTACTCGGTTTAAAACCTGCGATATTCCTGTAGTCAATATCTGAAGGATCCTGCTTTGAAAGTTTTTCCCACTCTTCTTTTGTTTCGGGAATTTCATTATCTCCCAAGGATACATAATCGTATACACCGTTGCCTATTCTTGAATTTACAAGACAGTTCGGCTGCAGACGTTTTACAGTATCAAAAAGGCGCTGACTTTGTTCTTTATTTATGGTCATAGGCACGTCAAACCATACAAGCAGGATATCTCCGTAGTTTGTCATAATTTCTTCAACCTGCGGCATAATCTTGTTTTCAAAGCATATTGAAAAATCTTTTTCCTCTTTATTTGTAAAATCCCAGCTGTTATCCCATGACACCCCGGAACACCATCTCGGATCGCTTAAATATCCTCCGCCGTGTTTTTCATGCCAGTCAAGGTCCTGTGAATAATAAAGTCCGAGTTTTACGTCATGTTTTGCACAGGCATTTGCAATATCGTATAAAATATCCCGCTTATAAGGGGTTGCGTCAACAACATTATATTTGTCAACCTTTGAATGGAATAAAGCAAAACCTTCGTGATGTTTGGATGTAATAACAAAATATTTCATTCCGCATTCCTTTGCGAATTTTATTATTTCATCGGCGTCAAAATATATAGGATTGAAGACCGACGCAAGTTTCTCATATTCCTTATTCGGTATAGCAAAATAAGACTGTATCCATTCAGCATAATTTGCACTTCTTTTACCCCTGTATTCCCCTGCCAACAGTGAATACAATCCGAAATGCATCATCATTCCATATCCTGCATTTTTAAAAAATTCTATATTATTCATATTATTCCTCATTTCTCTGTACAACAGAACAATTTTAATTATTTCAATATTCTTACTTCTTTTATAACCTTGTTTTCAACAGGCTTGTCATTTTCATCCGTTTCGGTTTGGGCTATTTCATCAACATATTCAATTCCCTTTGTAACTTTGCCGAACGCAGCATAATCTCCATTAAGATACGGATAATCAACGTGCATTATAAAAAACTGATTTGAACCGGAGTCATAGCTTGCGGCACGTGCCATTGAAATAACGCCTCTTTCATGAGGTATAAGATTTAGATATCCATTTCTTAAAAATTCACCGTATATACTGTCAGATTCAGAAAAATTTCCGTTTTCATCACTTGCACCGCCCTGGATCATAAAATCCTCTATAACCCTGTGAAAAATCTTTCCGTTATATGCTCCGGAATCCGCAAGTTTAATAAAATTTTCAACCGATATCGGCGCTATTGCATTATACAACTCCAACTCAATTATTTTTCCTCCGTCAAGCTCTATTTCTGCCTTTGTCACATTCTTTTTTTCAAAAGCATAGTCATAGTAATCATCATACATTTGAGTCAATTCATCAATATATGTATTACTCAACTGAACAGCCATTCCCTCTGGAATATCAAAATCATTATCTTCATAATCAATGATAACATTTCTTTCAATTTCATCCCAATTAACTTTTGCGCCGAATAATTCAGATACACATCTTATAGGTACCATTGTTCTGTCATTAATAATTTTGGGGCTTACATCCATTTTATAGCTTCCGGTCATAGATACACCGTCTATTTTAAATGCTCCGTCCTTGTCTATCCATAAAAATGCCATTTCTGCGCCGTCAAAAACAACAACAGCTTTTTTGTCCCCTATCCATCCAACATCGCAATTAAGCGCTTCCGATATTGCCCTTACGGGGACAAGCGTTCTGTCATTTTCGATAATTGGCGCGGTATCTGTTTCAATACGCTGACCGTTTACGATAATACCTATTTCGTCACTGTCTGCGTATGAAGCCAAACCAGCTGACATTATCGTTACAATCCCTGCCATCAATAATACATTCTTTTTCATAACATTCTCCTTATTTTTTTATTTTGTCCCAAAAAGATTTTTTATTCTTATATGATATATCCAGCATATCACAAATCGTCCCTCCGATATAATCAAATCCCTCAAGAGTTCCGAGATTGATTCTTTTTACAGAATCCGAATATATCAAAAGAGGTATATATTCTCTTGTATGATCTGTTCCCTCATGGCACGGGTCACAGCCGTGATCCGCGCAAATCATAAGGACATCACTGTCCCCGAGCTTTTCTTTTATTTCACCGATTTTTAAATCAAAATAACTTATTGCGTCAGAGTATCCCTTTACATCATTTCTGTGACCGTAAACCATATCAAAATCCACAAGATTTACAAAACACAGCCCTTCAAAATCATCGTCTGCGATCTGTGATAATTTATCTATCCCCTCTGAATTGTTTTGTGTCGGATATGAAACGCTTATGCCTTTTCCCGCGAAAATATCATTTATTTTCCCTACTGAAATAACCTCTTTCCCCGATTTTTTTATATGATCCAAAACGGTATCCTCAGGAGGCTTAAGGGAAAAATCATATCTTTGCGGCAATCTGTAAAAATTGTTTACATCACCCGAAAAAGGTCTTGCTATAACCCTTCCCACGGCATTGCCGCCGACTAATATCTCTCTTGCAATTTTACAATATTCATACAGTTTTTCAACAGGTACGATACTGTCATGGGCAGCTATCTGAAAAACACTGTCTGCGGATGTATACACTATAAGTGCGCCGGTTTTTAGATGTTGCTCTCCGTAATCCTTTATGACCTCTGTACCTGAGTATGGTTTATTACACAAAACCTTACGATTGCAGCGTTTTGAAAATTCAGATATGATGTCCTCTCCGAATCCGTCAGGATATGTAGGAAACGGTTTTTTAGATATTATCCCCGCGATTTCCCAATGCCCCGTTGTTGTGTCTTTTCCCTTTGACAGTTCGGAAAGTCTTGCATACGAAGCAATCGGTTTTGTATATTTTTCTCCGACAGTAATGCCGTCAATATTAAACAATCCCATTTTTCTCATATTTTCAGCACAAAAATCCTTATACCCGGCTACCGATCGGATAGTGTTTGCACCCTCATCACCATATTCCGTCGCATCAGGCATTGCGCCTATTCCAAAGCTGTCAAGGACAATTAAAAATACACGCTTGATTTCCATATACCCCTCCTTCGTAACTTACCTCAAAATAAGCAGTCTTTAATAGGATTTACTTTAACGATTGTAAAAAGAAGCTATAACACCGCTTATCTAAACCTCATATATCAATAATACTCAAGGTTTAAAAATAAGTAAATGCACAGCTTCCCTAAATGTTTTGTTAATATTAAGACCGAATCAATTTATTAAATATTGATTCAAATACTTATGTTACTGTTTATTCATTTGATATAATATCCACAGTCCTTTAAGAAGAATACTGTCATCATATATTATATCATGTCTGCAATGTTCAATAATGCAGCTTGCAAGACCACCGGTTGCAAGTATCGTTGTTTGATACCCCAGTTCCGTTTCAATTCTGTCTATCATTCCGTCAATCATTGCCGCGTTTCCGAAAATCGCGCCGCTTTGAAGGCTCTCTGCGGTATTTTCTCCGATAACGCTTTTCGGAGCTTCCAATTTTACCGCCGTAAGCAAAGATGCATTTTCAAACAAGGCGTTCATTGCTGTCCTTACTCCGGGAAGGATCGATACTCCCCTGAAATACCCTTCCTTATCTATTATGGAAATCGTTGTCGCCGTTCCCAGATCAAAAATGATCAAGGGCGGTTTAAACTGCTTTAATGCCGCAACGGCAACGACCGTAAGATCGTTTCCCACTTCCGAATTGTCTATATCAAATTTCAGCCCGTGATTCATTTTTATGCTTACCTCAACAGGCTCACATCCGGTTACGGTAAAAATTGCATTTTTTATAACATTGGTGACCTGCGGAACAACAGAAGATACTATTGCACCGTCAATTATCGAAATATCCACACCATATACATCAAGCAAATTTTTCAATACAACCGCATATTCTGCCTCCGTCTTATTTTTATCGGTAGACAAACGGCACTCAAGAAAAATATTCCCATCCTCTATACAGCCCACAACGATATTGGTATTTCCCACATCAAGCGCCAGAATCATTTTAAATACCTCCTTATATATCACAAGGACTGTTATTGAGTTTTTCTCTTTATTGCCAGCAATCTGACTATTATAGGGCTTACAACTATGTTTAAAATAAACTCAAATAAAAAGTTTGCACCTACAAGCGCGAATACTGCATACTGTGCTGCATTTCTAAATCCGGCTTCGGCAGCCCAGCCTAAAATCGTATCCCAGAAAAAGACTCTGCATCCGATCAGAAATATTCCGGTATTCACCAGCGGGCATACAATTGCAGCTGCAACAACCGCCGCATAACGGTTATATTTTTCCGCCAGCTTATAAACAATTCCTGCCAGAAAACCGCATGCGATTCCCTTTAAAAGTACCGTAATGATCGTACCCGGGATATTTACCGCCAAAAACGCTGCGGCGTCACCGCTTGCAAGTACAACAATACCGAAAATCAATCCCAGCCATACCCCTGCCCAAGTCCCGCATGTTGCTGTTCCGATAACGATAGGGATCAGCACTAACGAAACCGAAAACGGTCCTAAATGTATTGATGCTCCAAAAAACTGCAGTATAAAGACAATTGCCGTTAAAATGGCGCAGAACACGATATCCTTGGTTGATATTCCTTTTTTTACATTATTCATAATAAAAACCTCCTGCTGCTGTTCTCATAAAAGATACAACGCTTATTTTCACATATGTATTATACTAAACATACACAAAGAAGTCAATAATAAAATTCAATAAATATATTTGTCAAAAATACGGCTTTACCATAGAATTTGAAAAAACAAAATTATTTTTATTAACTTATCTCAAACATATATGATTTTGTGGGTTCGATTCTGCATAGCATTTTCCCGTTTTTAACCGCATAATCAATATCGTCAAAAATTTCATGTGCTTTTTTGAATTTTTCGGGGAGCATGATTTCTTCTTTCCTGTCAATATCGGAAAACTTTGATACAGCAGCCAAAATCCTGTCCTCCTTTTCAAAGGTTGTAATATACAAGTGCTCATTATTGCTTTTAACACTTGAATTTTTCTGCCAGTACATTTTCTTTTGCGCATCCTCCATGCCGAAAAAATCATATGCTTTCCATACCTTCGAAACCTCTTTTAATGTTTCTTCGGTAAGCGGCCGCACCATTACGTCGTGGATAAGAGAAATGGATAGTACATTTCGTATATTGTATTGAGGAGGATTAAGGTATGCAATGAAATTAGCAACAATACCAAAATTTCTGCCCATATATTCACATCTGAAGGCCTCCATATTCAAAAACTTATCAAGATTTTTACTGAATACGCCCTGAATATTTTCACCGTCAAAATAGGTATCACAAAATGCCATAGTCGGCATCATACAACAAGAACTCTGATGTGTATCTATTATTCCGTTTCTTTTGTGTACCTCTTCATAAAGTTTTTTAACATGATTTCTTACCGCTTTTATCGGATATTTGACATGAAGGCCTCCGTCTTTGTCACGGTAACCACAGCCGTGAGCTTCATTTGCACATTCCCATGGTACATATGTTCCGTCGGTATATATCCCGTCGACGCCGTATTTTTCCATCGCCCTTACCGCACTGTCAATCATTTCACTGCTGTAGCCGCCGTTATAGCATACCACAAATGCTTTTTGATATGTTCCCTGTCTTGTCCAGCCGCCTGTGAAATTTCCTTTTGCATCTTTGTTGAGATAATTGTCTTTGTTTTTATCCCAGTCAATCATTGCAGATGAATATTCATATCCAAAATATACCATAAACTTCATGCCGTACTTATGGCATCTGTCTATATAGTCAATAAGTTTTTTCTCATTTTCAGGAAAACAATAATTCTGTATCAAACTCCAGCTTTCATGAAATATTACCCATTTTACACCGCTTTTATACAACTTGCCGACATCTGCTTCACAGCTATATGTATGATATGCTCTCCATTCCTTTTCAACATCGCATAACGGCTTCTTGACAGGTGTTGCTTCAAAAATCATTTCATAGCTTATGGGTACAAGCGGCACAAGCCACGCTTCCTCTTTATCTTTCCATTGATATGGGATATCATCAAGCAGTAAAATGTTTATTTCATTGTATTCTTCATGAATTTTTGTTGTTATACATTTTTCTTTATCATGAATCTGTATATTTTCATCGCTCTCCATGCAGATATTCATTCCGTATTCTTCATTGCCGATCCAAAGACATGGTTTAAAAGGCAGACTGCCCTCAAAAAAGGCGCCGCTGTTTATAACGTCCCTCACAAGAACACTGCTGTCGGTATTTGGCCAAAAATGAAACAATCCTGAGGCTTTCTTTTTCATCTTTATTGATAATTGTGCTTTATTGAGCTGTGGTGTTAAATCTCTGTTTTCCCGGTGTTCATCTATTTTATCAAACACTCCGCAAGGTGTGAACCTTACCGCAATATCAACAAAACCATCAAATTCAATTATTATTGCGGCATTAATGACAATATTTCCGCACAGTGCCGAACTGCATACAATAACCTTTTCTTCATTTTTTTCAAGTATATCATACCTGCAGTTGTAAATTGTGCTCTTTTTCCCCTTAAACTCCATGTCAAGACAAATAGGCTCGTACAATAGTTCCTCACCTTTACTTATAATTGATGTCGGAAAAATACTGTTATTAAATGTATATCTTCTTCCCCATACATCAACACTATATTTTCCTTCACTGTGACATATCTGTATATTGTTCCAAGGTCTTAATACGCTCATACTTATCCTCCTTTAGTGTTAGAATTAATCAAATTATATCATTTGGTATTATAATTGTCCATATGAAATTTGTCCGTTTTTTATATATATCCGAACTATTTTCATATATCTTTTTATTTGACTGATTTTATTTATTGTGATACAATATTTAATACGAAAAATATATTTTTACCAGCCTAAAACCGCAGGAGGACTTAAATGTATAATATAAAAGAAGCAATAATTGTTGAAGGAACTTATGATCAGATAAAATTATCCGGTTTCATTAACGGTATTATAATAAAAACAAACGGATTTTCTGTCTTTAACGATAAAAAAAAGATTGAAACAATTAAAACCCTTGCCGAAAAAACAGGTATAGTAATACTGACCGATTCAGATTCCGCAGGTTTTAAAATAAGAAATTACATTAAGCAAAATATCCCTGAAAGCATGGTAAAACATGCCTATGTTCCCGACATACGCGGAAAAGAAAAACGGAAAACCGCCGTATCAAAAGAAGGGCTTTTGGGCGTTGAGGGAATTGATGAAGATATAATCATAAAGGCATTGAAGGATTCGGGCTGTGAAATAGACGGGATAAAACAAGAAAAAGAAAAAACAAAAGAAATAACAAAAGCGGATTTATATATACTTGGTTTATCAGGAAATGACGGCAGCTCTCAAAAACGTATGCGATTATGCAGTGAACTGGGTATACCGTCAAAAATTTCCGCAAATATGCTCACTGCAGTCTTAAACCGATTATTTGACCGCGATCAGCTTTATGAATATATAAATAATTTTGAAAATTAATTACAAAAATCCCTTTTGTCAAACATCACGCTCGGCAAAAGGGATATATTTTTTAATAATTTGAACCCTTGATAAGAGTCCCTATTCCTGATTTTGTAAATATTTCAAGCAGCAGGCAATGAGGAACACGCCCGTCTATTATATGAACGCCCTTAACACCCGAATCAATGGCGTCAATACAGCCTAACACCTTTGGGATCATACCGCCGCTGATTACTCCGCTTTCAATCATATCGTTGATTTCTTTCTTTTCTGTTTCATATATAATATTGCCTTCTGCATCACATACACCTTCAACATCGGTCAGCAAGATCAGTTTTTCTGCCTCCACCGCCGCAGCCACGGCAGCGGCAACACTGTCAGCATTTATATTATAGCTCTGTCCCTCGTCATCTACACCTATAGGTGCAATAACAGGAATATACGCATCTTTGCAGATATATTCAACAATATGTTTATCAACATCAACAATATGCCCCACATATCCGATATCTGTTTCAACACCGTCAACCATTGTAGTCTGCTTTTCACATTTTATAAAGCTTCCGTCAATACCGCAAAATCCTACGGCTTTACCGCCTTTAAGATTTAATAAAGAGACAATTTCCTTGTTGGTTTTTCCCACAAGTACCATTTGTGCAATTCTCATGGTATCGGCGTCTGTAACTCTCAACCCGTTAATAAATTCGCTTTTTATATTGTTTTCATGAAGAGCCTTTGAAATATCCGGTCCGCCGCCGTGAACGACAATTGGATTTAATCCTATATATTTTAAAAGTATTATATCTTCAATAACCGAATTTTTTAATTCATCATTGATCATGGCATTGCCGCCGTATTTTACCACAACGGTTGAGCCCGCGAATTTTTGTATATACGGCAGAGCCTCTATAAGTACCCCCGCCTTTTTTATTAATTCCTCCATAATAACCCCCAGTTTTTTCGCTGTCATGTCTGCGGCGTAAATCGTATCTGAATAAGGCGTCCGTCGCAAAACATTAGCACATTGTAACATTAAAAATCATATAACTGCTGACAAGCACTTATTGAAAGTACTGTTACAGATAAAATCCCGCATTGTCGATTCCCGTCTTTTCATCCAATCCGAACATAATATTCATATTTTGAACCGCTTGTCCCGCAGCTCCCTTAAAGATATTGTCGATCGTACTTACGATAACGGCTCTGTTCAATCTTTCATCAACAACAATGCCTATATCCACAAAATTACTTCCGGCAACATGCTTTGTTTCCGGCAGCTGTCCTGCATCCTTTATTCTTACAAAATATTCATCCTTATAATATTGCTTGTATAGCTCTGCGATTTCCTCCGTAGTATGCTTTTGGTTAAGGTTAATATATATTGTGGAAAGAATACCTCTTTTTTGAGGGATCAAATGAGGCGTGAAGGAGATCATGATATTTTCTCCGGCAAGCTTTGACAGCTCCTGTTCAATTTCCGATGTATGCCTGTGGGTCGCGATTTTATATGCCTTCGTATTTTCGGTGCATTCACAAAAATGATATGCCAAAGCAAGTCCTCTTCCGGCGCCTGTAACTCCCGATTTTGCATCAACAATGATATTGTCGGTTTTTGCATAGCCTTTTGCCAAAAGAGGCGCAGCTCCCAAAATGGAACAGGTCGTATAGCAGCCCGGGTTTCCTATCAGCCTTGCGCTTTTAATTTTATCTCTGTGCAATTCACATAATCCGTAAACGGATTCTGCCAAAAGCTCGGGTGCAGAATGTTCCTGTTTATACCATTGTTCATAAACCTTTATGTCATCATATCGAAAATCCCCACTCAAGTCTATAACCTTTAACCCGCGGTTTATCAAATCAGGAATAACGGTTTTTGACGCACCATGAGGCAAAGCCGTAAACGCCACATCACATTTTGCTATTTCATCAAGATCAATTTCTTTACACTCTATATCAAGAATATGTTCAAAATTCTGATATACCTGGCTTATCTTTTGACCGCTGAATGATTTAGAACCCAGAAATTCAATACTCACCTCTGGATGTGATGATAAAATTCTTACAAGCTCAATCCCTGCATAGCCTGTCGCACCGAGAACGGCAACTTTAATCATTTTTTTCATATCCCTTCTGCAATTAATTGTATTCCTTTATCAGCAAAGCTCTGATATAGCCTTTTGACTTGTCCGTTGAATCTATGTAAAAACCTCTTCCGTAATAAAATCTTATCAGTGAGGTTACTTTTGAACCTGTATGCAGAGAAATTTTGGTAACACCTTTTTTTCTCATAATCCTGTCAACAAGATTCATTATCGATTTTCCGATACCGTTATTCTGGGATGTCACCTTAACGCCGAAACGGCTGAGATACGCCGTATTGTCATCAAAAATTTCCACTCTCACGCTGCCAACCGGAATCCCATCCGAAAAAGCGACTAAAACAATTTTGTTATCAATATCTTTTTTTACATCTTCATATGTTTCATAAAGCGCCGGGGTGTTTTCGATCCCGGCAAGCTCGGTATATTTTAAAAAAGCTTCCTTTGTGATGCTTAAAATATCGGGTATATCTTCATAGCTTGCTTCCCTTACCTCAAACAATGATTTGTATTCCGACAATCAAATCATCTCCTCATTTATGTAAATACGTTTTTATCAATCTGCCATAAGTGTCGCCATAACAGCTTTTTGAGCATGAAGCCTGTTTTCAGCCTCATCAAATATAACGCTGTTTTTTCCGTCAATCACTTCAGCGGTCACTTCATAGCCTCTGTATGCCGGTAAGCAATGCATGAATATTGCATCGTCTTTTGCTTCTTTAAACAATTTTTCATCTATTTGATATGGCATAAATACCTTTAATCTCTCAGCCTTTTCAGCCTCCTGCCCCATACTTACCCATGTATCGGTATATACGATATCCGCATCCTTCATTGCCTCATGCACATCTTGTGTAAGCAATAAATCAGCGCCGCTCTTTTTGAAGTCTTCTTTTGCATTTTCAACCACTTCGTCATTGGGCTTATAGTCATAGGGAGTTGCTATTGCACAGTTTATCCCCATCTTTCCGCATCCGTACATGATCGAATGAGCCATATTGTTGCCATCGCCCACATATGTAAATTTTAAACCCTCAAGCTTACCCTTATATTCATATGCGGTCTGCAGATCTGCCAGTACCTGACACGGATGCAATAGATCCGTCAACGCATTGATCACCGGTATATCGGCATATTGTGCCAATTCCAATACATCACTGTGAGCAAAGGTCCTTATCATTATACCGTCTAAAAATCTCTCCAAAACCTTTGCGGTATCATAAATCGTTTCGCCTCTTCCGAGCTGAATGTCGTTTGACGATAAAAACAACGGATATCCGCCCAGCTGTGTCATCCCGACTTCAAACGAAACTCTTGTTCTTGTTGAAGATTTTGAAAAGATCATTCCGAGAGTTTTGCCCTTTAAAATATGATGACTGATCCCCTCTTTATTTTCCTTTTTGAATTTTAATGCCAATTCCAGCAATCCTTCTATTTCTTCCTTTGTCAAATCATGCAAGCTGATAAAGTCTTTCATGTTCCGATCCACTCCTTCGTTATATCACAATACTTTTTCAAGCGCCTTTATAAATTCGTCAACATCCTGCTTGGTTATTATCAAAGGCGGAGCAAGTCTTATGGTATTGCCGCAAAGGCTTGTCAAAAATCCCTCATTAAACAATTTCATAAATATATCCCTTGCAATATTTTCCTTCAATTCAATTCCGATAAGCAAGCCTGCGTTTCTTAGGTCAACTATGCTGCCGTTATGCTTATTTTTAACATCTTCAAGTTTATCCATAAAGTACATGCTGATTTGCTTGACATTATCGAGTATATTTTCTTCTTCAAATATCTCAAACACACTCAATCCGGCAGCTGCTGCAAAGGGATTGCCTCCGAAAGTTGTTCCGTGATCGCCCGGCGCAAACGCTGCGGCAACAAAATCCTTTGCTCCGATCCCTCCTATTGGGATACCGCCTCCAAGCGCTTTTGCGCATGTAAATATATCCGGTTCTGTTCCGTAATATTGATGTGCAAAATATTCTCCGGTCCTTCCCATACCGGTCTGCACTTCATCAAATATTAAAATTATTTCTTTTTCATCGCATATCTTTCTAAGCTCCGCGATATATTCCTTATCCATAGGATATACACCGCTCTCACCCTGTATAGGCTCGATCATTATCGCTGCCGTTTTATCTGTTATCGCCGCTTTCATTTCCTCAATATTATTGGGTTCGACCTGTTTGAAGCCCGGAATTAACGGCCGGTACGGCATCTGATATTTTTTCTGTCCCGTTGCAGCGACGGTTGCAAGGGTTCGTCCGTGAAAAGATTTATTTAAGGATATAACTTCAAATTTATCCTTTCCCTGCTTATAAAAATATATTTTTGCAAGCTTTATTGCTCCCTCGTTCGCCTCAGCCCCGGTAGATGCAAAAAAAGCTTTGTCGGCACATGAATGCTCACATAATTTTTCCGCCAGCCTTGCCTGATTTTCTATGTAGTAAAGATTTGATGTATGCAATACCTTTTCAAGCTGTCTTTTTAAATTTGCAATATGCTTCGGATGACTGTGCCCCAAAGCATTTACGGCAATTCCGCCCAAAAAATCATAGTATTCTTTGCCGTCGGTGGAGAAGAGCTTGATCCCTTTTCCCGATTCAAACGCAACCGGCAGCCTGTCTCCAAATGTATTCATATAGTATTTTTTATCTAAAGCAATTATTTCATCAAGCGTCATTTTAGTTTCCTCCCACACCCTGACCGTTTTTGTGATACAGCGAATAAAAATCCCGTTTCAAATAATAAAATATATAATTTTACATTTTCTTACCGGCATAATTTCAAAATAAATTTTATTTAATAGGCATCGTGTAAAATAATCACCCGGCCACAAAATAATATTTTAATATATTTCATAATTATACAACTTTATGCATAAAAATGCAATATTTATTTCTCTTATTTAATCACATTTGTTTATAATATCAAAAAGATACCTATCCACATATATTTTATTATCATTTTGCATAAAAATTCACTTTAACAAATTTATATTCCTTATAAGGACATCTTTTCCTCTCCATGAAAACGCACGGTCTTTATATTTTTTTTTGAATTCCCTGTTAGACATATCCTCATCTATTTCAAGATTACAGATCAAATCTTCTTTGAATTCACCAATACTTGTTTGATCAAGGTCAATATTATAAGGACAGACGTCCTGACATATGTCACATCCCCAGATATATCCGCTTTTTATTATGATTTGCTGCTCCATTGCCGATAATTCGCCTTTTACTTGCGAGATAAAGGAAGCGCATAGTTTTTCATCAAATACAAAATTATCCTTTATTGCTCCGGACGGACATGCCTTAAGACATTTTCCGCAGCCCATACAGATGGTATTTTTTAGCGGTTTGTCCTCCTTTATCGGGCAGTCGGTGATTATATGTCCGATAAAAAAGCGGCTTCCCAGTTTCTCATTTATAAGCATACCGTTTTTGCCGTAAAATCCCAGCCCTGCGCAAAAAGCAAGATGTCTGTCCGATAAAGCGCCCGTATCTGTATAACATTTAGCACAATAACCGCTATCTATAAGCGGTTTTGCCAGTTCTTCAAGCTTTTGTTTTACCACCCGGTGATAGTCGACTCCGTAAGCATAAGAAGAAATATTTCCCTTTGCATTTATATTTGCATGATAAGAAAAGAGGCAGACGATGATACTCTTTGCCTGTGGCATGATTAAAAAAGGATCTGTCCTTTTCTCCGCGTCAGGTTCAGCCAAGCTTACGCTGCCTCTTTTTCTTAATATCTCTTTATAATCATCAAAAACTCTTGCCTTAACGATCCCCAGTTCACTTATCCCCAAATGAGTCGCAAGAGCCTTCAGTTTTTCTTTCATATCAATCTCCCGTTTCATTACGTTCAATAAGGGCTTATCCCGTTATTAAATGGGGACAAGAGTGCTGCATAGCGGCACTGCAATAAGTGTGAGATTATACTCTCACACTTATTGCAGGTATGGGCTCCACCGCCGACTATAGCGGATATAGTCCCAAGCTGTATTACTGGCAAAGCATGCCGATATTGTAAAACATAAAATTAAATTTCCAAAAAATAAATGACCGCAAATTTATTTCCGGCTTTGCTTCACTCTTAAAACACAGAATAACTTTATATCACGCCGTCAATTACATCGCAAAATTCATCTTTTGAATGTACTCCCACAAGTTTTTCAATGATTTTTCCGTTTTTAATAATTAAAATTGTAGGAATGGATACAATTGCATATTCCGAAGCAAGCTCACCTTGCTCGTCTACATTTACTTTTCCTACCTTTATTTTATTATCATATTCTTGGTCTATTTCATCCAGAATCGGTGAGACCATTCTGCACGGACCGCACCAGCTTGCCCAAAAATCCACCAAAACAGGCACATCTGACTTTATTACCTCTGATTCAAAATTCTCCTTTGTTAACTTAACCATACTTATTACTCCTTTTCTTTTTTTATATTATTCATATTTTATATTATTCATAATCCGGAATTGAACTATATAAGGTCCCTATTCCTTCTTTTGCTTTTTCATCGGTAGTATACACTGTTTCTTCAATAAACTTTCCATCATCAAAAAAATATTCTCTTATTTCATTAAATGTTCTTCCGGCAATATATAATGAAATTACCTTTTGTCCAGTACCCTCATTATAATAATCGGAAACGTCAAAATATGCCCTGCCGTGAATACGTTCATTAAACAGATCATACACACCGTTATCTGTTTCTACCTGCAATACCCATTCCTGAGTATCATCCCACATCATTTCTCCCGTCATATCCCTTTGGGCTGATGTGTATAATGTTATTGTATCTTCATTCCCGTCATTTGTTACATCATACATACATTTGCTCATAGCTTCATATCCCTCAACATTAACAGGGCTCGATGTTATGTCTATCTCTGTTTTTTCGTTCTCTTCAGTCTGTGATGCTGTTTCTGTTTCGGTTTGCAGACTGTTTTGAGGACTGCTTTCGGGCTCATTTTTAATCTGCTCAAAAAAACTGCATCCGCTTACCAAAAGCATGCTTGATAAAACAGTCAGTATCAATAATTTTCTTTTCATAACAATTACCCTAACCTTTCTCATTACTAAGTACCCAAATCTCCGGTAATTATAATTTTATCACTACTTTTTGGATATGTAAAGTAATTTCACAAAAAATAATATAAAATTAATATTTGGATTCATATGTCTATATATTTTTGTTCGGTAACCGCGCAATGTGCCTTTCCATTAGTCAGATCGACCACCTCCTCCAGAAAATTTTGCGTTTCTTCGATCGGACAGCAAACATAAAATACCACGTCATTTCCGTAATCCGTATTCTCAAGTATAAGCTTTTCATTATCGATTTTGTATCGGATCTTTCCGGACATAGCGTAATCAACATTCACAGACACAACGTTGCAAAGACATTTTGTTATTATTCCCGCTTCCATAAGTCCCTGTCTTGCACTTGCCCCGTAGGCATGGACAAGTCCACCCGTCCCAAGCAGGGTACCTCCGAAATATCTTGTAACTACGACGCATACATCAACGATCCCTTCTTTTCTGATCATATCCAAAACCGGCATTCCTGCCGTTCCGCCGGGTTCACCGTCATCAGAATACCTGTAAATATTGTTTTCATCTATTATATACGCATAAACATTATGCGTTGCATCCGGATATTCCGATCTTACCGTTTTTAGAAATTCAAGAGCCTCTTCCTCCGTTTTGCATGGACATACACTTGCGATAAATTTTGATTTTTTTTCGATCAATATGCTCCGGGCTTGTTTTTTTATTGTTTTATATTTTATCTTGTTTGAAATTTCAATCACCGCTTTCAATAATATACTTTCTTAATTTATCATACATGATCTTATCTGCCAGCAACACCATTTTTGTACCTGTCTGCGTATATTCGGAAGACAAAACCTTTTGCGTTTCATGCAATTCATTGACCAAAGAACCTTCAGCGTACGGAACACAAATCGTCATTTTGCTTTTTTCCCCGGGAGCCTGACGCGCAATAGCATCAATCAGGACATCAAGCCCTTTTTTGTACTTTGCCGACACACATACACTCACCGATCCTTCTCTTTTTTCTATTATATCCGGTTCGCCGTTTTTATCACATTTGTTGTAAACCATTACCTCCGGTTTACCTACAGCGCCTATATCGCTCAACACCTCATCGACAACCTTGATCTGATTCCTGTATTCATTATTTGAAACGTCCGCGACATGTATCAAAACATCTGCAATAACGGCTTCTTCAAGAGTTGATTTGAATGCTTCAACAAGATGATGCGGGAGTTTTCTGATAAAACCGACAGTATCTATAAGCAGTATCTTCCTTGAATCCTCCAATTCCAGCAATCTTGATGTAGGATCAAGTGTTGCGAATAATTTATCTTCCGCAAACACCTGTGCATCGGTAAGGGCATTAAGCAATGTGGATTTACCTGCATTCGTATACCCTACAAGAGCAGCACAAATGACCCCATCTTTTTTTCTTCTGCGTCTAAGCAAATCCCTGTGTTTTTTTAATTCTTCCAATTCTTCACTCAATAACTGTATTCTTTTATGAATATGTCGTCTGTCGGATTCAAGCTTTGTCTCGCCGGGCCCTCTTGTTCCTATTCCTCCGCCCGTTCTGCTCAATTGAGTACCCATGCCTCTTAACCTCGGCAATCGGTATTTAAGCTGTGCCAGCTCAACCTGTAATTTTCCCTCTCCGCTCTTTGCACGCATCGCGAAAATATCCAAAATAAGCATAGAACGGTCAATGACTTTAACTCCTAAAATATCGGTAATGTTTCTTATTTGTACCGGCGTCAATTCATCGTCAAAAATTACACAGTCAACAGATAATTCCTTGATCGCATCCGCAATTTCTTCAAGCTTTCCTTCTCCCATATATGTCCCGCTTTCAAGCTCCGGTTTGTTTTGTATTACCTGTGCGACAACCTCTGCTCCCGCTGTTTTAGCAAGCTCATACAATTCATGCATTGACTCTTGTGTGGTATCCTCGATCTGATTTTTTAATCCCTGATGGACACCCGCAAGAAGAACCTTCTCTTTTTTTATTTCATTAGATTTTATTTCCATATATTCTCCATTCCATACATACAACCCTTAGTGTAAAATATCCGGCAAAGTTACTCAAAACGTTAAGTCCTTTATCTGTAATGTTTATTCCGGGTGATTTTCAATAATTTAAATTCCTGTTCTTATATAATTATACCAAAAAAATACTTATAAGTATACCCCTATATTTATTTTTTTTATTTTTTTTGATTTTTTTCAAAAAATAACTTGTATTATTTTGTATTTATGATATAATATATCTGTTATACTTGATAATAGAATAGGGAGGATATGAATATGCATACATTGTTTACCGTTTTGCATTTAATAGTTACGGTATTGCTTATAGTTGTCGTACTTCTGCAAGAAGGAAAGGATCCCGGTATGAGAGGTATATCCGGTACTGCTCCTGATGTGGGCGATTCCTTTTTCAGCAAAAATACCGGCAGAACTAAAGCTGCATTTATGTCGAAATTAACTTGTGCACTTGCAATATTATTTTTGATTACAACTTTAGTACTTGTAATTCTTTAATAATGTGCTTGTTTCAGGTTAATAAATAATTTTACAAAACTTGATATCAAAATTGTTTTATCAGTAAAATTTCAAGAAAAGAAGCCGATAAATAAACATTTTATAAATGTCTGTTTGTCGGCTTCTTTTTAAGCATATAATCATTGCAATATATTTCACGAATACGTATGAGTTATGTCAATTTACCATATATGCTGTTTTAACTCAAATTATTCCTCATATTTAGCTGTTCTTGTATTTATTTTTTTTATTTTATTCATATCAAATTTTGGTTCCCTATCATATGTATATAATCCGTTGACCTCTTGTTCAACATCATAAAGCTGAGTAAAACAAAAACCGATAAAATCAGGATTATCCAGCAATACATCGGTCAATCCCTTGTATCTTTCAATATATTCTTCTTCGGACTTCGGTGCGGTACCGTATCCCCAGCCCTTATCATCTGCGGGATTCCATCGGATTCCGCCGTATTCACTCATAAACAGCGGCTCTCCCTTCCATTGCTGCGTGTTCCCCTTATCGGCTCTTTCTACCTGATCTGTTGCGATTCCTTCGCTCGTTCGTAAATAGTTTTCTTTAAACTGTTCAACATCCTGTTCATAATCATGAATATCAAAAATGTCTGTCATTACGTGATAATTCCCGCTGGTATCAATGCAAACTCTTGTTTTGTCAATTTTTTTTGTAAGTTTATATATCGTTTCAATAAGTCTTGTCGGCAGCTGTGTTTCTACATAACGCCAAGTTTCATTAAACGGACACCACCCGATAATTGATGGGCTGTTGAAATCACGTTCAAGAATTTCCATCCATTCGTTAATAAAATTTTCTCCGGCAACAGCGCTTTCATAGTCCATTCCCCAGTTGCCATGTTCTCCCCATACAATATATCCGGCTTTATCACAATGATAAATAAACCTTTTTTCAAACACCTTCTGATGTAATCTTGCTCCGTTAAAGCCTGCGTCCATGGACAATTGAATATCCCTTTTTAATATCTCATCGGTTTTTGCAGTATATATCCCGTCGCGATAAAAGCCTTGATCAAGAACGATTCTCTGAAATACAGGTTTATTGTTTATCATAAATTTATTATCCTTGATCTTGACTTCTCTCATTCCGAAATAGCTTTTTACTCTATCATCGTTAAAGATAAATTCCAGATTATATAATCTGCCATGTCCCACTTCCCATAAATGCAGCTCGGAAAGTACGATCTGTCCGATGAAAAAATTATTATCAACAGTCAGCGTTACACTTCCTGTATCTTTTCCGTCATATGAAGAATTGATCACTAATTCCCCTTTTCCCGATACCTCCCCGCTTATCGTAATGCAGGCATTATTTATATCCGGATAATATTTTACATTTTTAATATATGACTTTGGAACAAACTCAAGCCATACGGTCTGCCATATTCCGGTCGTACGTGTATATAAACACCCGTACGACTCAAATCTGTTGCTCTGTTTTCCCACAGGCTGATTTTTGCTTCTCAGATCATCTTCGGCAATTACAAATATTATATTTTCCCCGGGATTTACATATTTTGTAATGTCACATGAAAATGATGCGTATCCCCCTATATGATGACATACCTGTTCGCCGTTTATATAAATAAAGCTTTCATAATCAACAGCACCGAAATGCAAAAATACATTACCGCTGCATTCTTCCTTTGATAATTCTATAACCTTTCTGTAACATACCGACGCTATAAAATCTTTATAATTTATACCGGACAATTCACTTTCGGGACAAAACGGAACATTTATCTTTTTTTGCAGAACTCCGCTTTCATACATCTTTCTTTCTCTTGCACTCTTTCCGAAATCAAATTCAAATTCCCATTCACCGTTTAAATTTCTCCAGTTTTCTCTCTCCCATTGAGGATTTGGATGTTCGGCTCTGTAAATTTCCATTGCTATCACCCTTTCTTTTTATTAATATATTTAATTATAATAGCATGAATCCAAAAAATAAATAGATTATATTGTAAAAAAAGTATATAATATACGCAAAATACTTGTTTGTATGTATAAAAAGTCCTGTAGTGAAACTTTTTATTTTTTAGAAAAAGTGTCACCCATCATTGACAATTCTACAATACAAAATACTCAAAATTTTATAATTCTATTGACCTTTGCCATTTTTTTGTGTATAATATACTAAACGATTATCCGGAGAGGGCATTGTATTTAAAATATTGCCAAAAACCGATTTATTTTATTTTTGCGGCAAATAACACATCGCAAAATCAAGATTTTATTTATCTTACGGCAAATTTATTTTACGCATGCAAAACCCTCCTAATAACTGAAAGGAATGGCTGAATAATGGGCGCAAAATACAAAAAAATTCTTTTAAAGATAAGCGGTGAAGCATTGGCGGGAGATAAAAAATTTGGTCTTGATGAAGAAACGCTCGCAACTATTTCACAAAGCATAAAGGAAGTTGCTGATATGGGAGTTGAAATATCGATAGTTGTCGGCGGAGGGAACTTCTGGAGAGGCAGAAGCGGTCAAAATATGGACAGAACAAGAGCAGACCATATGGGTATGCTTGCTACAACAATTAATGCTTTGGCTTTATGCTCGGCGCTTGAAAACTGCGGCGTTGACACAAGAGTTCAAACAGGTATCGAAATGAGGGAAATTGCAGAACCGTACATCAGAGGACGTGCGATCAGACATTTGCAGAAAGGAAGGGTTGTAATTTTCGGCTGCGGTACAGGCCGTCCGTTTATGTCTACCGATACTGCCGCCGCTTTAAGAGCTGTAGAAATTGAAGCGGATATCATATTGCTTGCAAAAAAAGTGGACGCGGTATATGATTCCGACCCTCATCTGAATCCCAATGCAAAAAAATTTGACGCCCTTTCCTTTAATGATATATTGGGCAAGGAACTCGGAGTTATGGATTCAACCGCCGCATCAATGTGCAGAGATAACAATATGCCAATCTTAGTATTCGGTCTTGACGATCCGCATAATATTGTAAGAGCGGTAAAAGGTGAACGTATCGGTACCTTGGTAACAAAATCAGGCACCAGAGACTGATATATAAATTCTGTGACTGACTATTAAATGCAAAAAGAAAAAGTGAAATTTTTAAAATAATTAATTAATCAGGAAAAATAGCTGTATAAAGAGACTGAGGCTCGTAAATACAAAACATCTCAGCAGCAAAAGAAATAAACCGATCCGCAGTATTTAGAACACTGCACAGCTTATATTCATAGAAATGTTGATATTTAAACTATAACTATATAATTTTAATACAAGGAGGACAATAATATGGGAAAATATCCTGAAGTAGAAAAGAAAATGAACAAAAGAGTGGACGAACTTAACGATGAATTAAAAACGATCCGTGCAGGACGTGCCAGTGCACAGGTTCTTGATAAGATCTCAATTGAGTACTATGGAACAATGACTCCCATTGCACAGGTAGGTTCAATATCTTCACCCGACCCGAGGAGTCTTGTTATTCAGCCTTGGGATGTCTCTGTTTTAAAAGAAATCGAAAAATCCATATTAAAATCAGATCTCGGCATCGCTCCTCAAAACGATGGCAAGGTCATAAGATTAAACTTTCCTCCGCTGACGGAAGAAAGAAGAAAAGAACTTGTTAAAACCGTCAAAAAATATTCGGAAGAAGCAAAGATACAAATAAGAAATATAAGACGCGACGCCATTGCAGATTACAAAACACAGAAAAAGAACGGGGAAATAACCGAGGACGAAATGAAAACAATTGAAAAAGATATTCAAACATTGACAGATAACTTTATTAAAGAAATTGATGACATTTCCGAATCAAAGGAAAAAGAGATTTTATCTGTTTGATGCTTTTATGGTTTTGATTTTCAATAAGGGCTTTTCCTGTTATGCAAAAAGGGCAAGAGCGCAGGCAAAGCTCGTGCTGTAATCAGTGGGGGATTGTACTCTCACTGATTACAAATGCAAAGGGTCTGTTGTCCGCAGTTATAATCAAAACAATCGACAGATCCATGTCTTAAAGCATCCACGGCTGATTCTTTTTTCGGCAGCCCATTTGCCATTCTGTTTAAACCAACGTATAGAGGTAGTGTATGTTTACTTTTAAAAAAAATAAAACAAACAATGTAATTGATTATACCAGACTTCCCACTCATATCGGAGTAATAATGGACGGGAACGGAAGATGGGCAAAGAAAAGAGGTCTTCCGCGCAGCGCCGGTCATTCTGCAGGCGCTGACACTCTGAAAAAAATTGTTACCGAATGTAATAAAATGGGGATAAAATATATTACCGTATATGCGTTTTCTACCGAAAACTGGAAGCGTCCGAAAGAAGAAGTAGATTATCTTATGAATTTACTTATGAGCTATTTGAAGGATTCCGAAAGAACCTTGTCGGGAGAAAACGTCGTAATAAAAGCTATAGGGATAAGAGAGGAATTATCTGATGAACTGCAGGAGCAAATCAAAAAAACGGAAAAATTTACTCAAAATAATACCGGTATTATAATGAACATTGCATTAAACTACGGCGCAAGGGAAGAGATCGTTCGTGCTGCCAAAGAAATTGCCCGTGAAGCAGCGGAAAAGAAGATTGATATAAATGATATAAACGCCGATACCATTTCCTCTCATTTGTATACAAAAAATCAGCCCGATCCTGATTTTATAATACGAACCAGCGGAGAAGAAAGATTAAGCAACTTCCTTTTATGGCAGGCAGCTTATTCGGAATTATGGTTTTGCGACAAGCTATGGCCGGACTTTACCATAAAGGATCTGCACCGTTCAATTATAGATTTCCAGGCGCGCGGCAGAAGATTCGGAGGTGTTTGATTATGGCAAAAAGATTATTGACTTCTGGTATCGGCATAATAATATTTTTTTGTATACTTCCGGCTCCGTCCTTTGTTTTTTCTGCCGCACTGTTAATAATAACACTTTGTGCTGTCGTTGAGCTGCACCGTGCGGTCACAAAAAATATCCCTATAATGATTATAGGGCTTTTATCTTCTGCGTTGATTTTTATTGGAATGATTTATGATAATCTGCTGTTTAATATTTTTATTGTATTTTCATTGTATTTAATACTTTCTGTTACAGTATACGGGAAAGAAAAGGTATGGATAATTTATATGCTCGGTTTTGCGACCGTTATATTTTCATGTTTCCTGACCACTCTTGCAAAGATCAGACTCGTTTTCTCGCCATATGAAGTCTTGCTGCCGTTTCTTTTTGCATGGATCACCGACAGCGGGGCATATTTTACGGGCAGGGCATTTGGAAAGCATAAATTGGCTCCGCATCTGAGTCCCAAAAAAACAGTTGAAGGTTCTCTCGGCGGAATAATATCTTGTATTTTGTGTTCTTTATTATATATATGGATTTTAAACACAATTTTTTCATATTCCATATTTGATGAACATAACTACCTTTATATCACAATAATTTCCGTCATTGCGTCAATAGTGTCTCAATTTGGTGATCTTGCGCTTTCTGCGATCAAACGTGATTTTGGCATAAAAGATTATGGGAATATATTGCCCGGGCATGGAGGTATTCTTGACCGGTTCGACAGTACACTTTTTGCGGCTCCCGTTGTATATTATATATTATGTTTTATAAAAATTTGATTTTTAAACTGTGCTATATGTTAATATTTGATTTTTAAATGGTGCAAGGATTTTAATTTACGTATAAAAATCCTTGTACCTGTCTTATGAAATGTTTTATTATTTTTAATATTTCTGATATTATGACCATTATTTTTTATGAATATTACATTCTTATGAAAGGCAGGGATTTTTATCAATGTTTAAAATTATGCTTATTGAAGATGATATTCAAGTTCTTCGCCAATTAAATAAGATTTTATCAGGTATTCGAAATGATTTTGAAGTTGTTGCCGCATTTACGCACCCGAGCGATGCCATTGAATATTTAAAAAACAATGCGGTAGATGCAATTATAACCGATATTCAGCTGCCCGAAATGACGGGTATTGAATTGTGTGAATATTGTCATAAACATTACCCCAATATTAAATTTGCAATTTTAAGTGCATATGATAATTTTGAATATGCGCAAAAAGCTATAGATTTAGAAGTAGTCCATTATGTTTTAAAACCAATAACACTATCAAAGCTTGAAGTTCTTTTAAATAAGCTATCGAAAAGGATCTCACGTGATGAAAAACCGGAAGGATTCGTTGCATCATTGGTAAACTTAAACCGTCAGCAGACCATTTTAAACTTGCTCTCAAATTTTTACGGAAATTATAATGAATTTTTTGAGGAAATGAAAAAAAATGATGTGGTTTTAAGTTATGATACATGTATGTGTTCAGCAGTTTCTCTTATTCTTAACGGTCTGTTTGATTTACTCAAAGAAAAACCTTCGCATTCAAAAGATGAATTATATCAAATCGCCGCAAAAATAGTTGCACGGAACAATTCAAGCATATATTGCGTACTGTTTAATTATTCCTCAAATGTTATAACTGTTTTTATTTTCAGTAAAATGCAAACAAATATGGATGAATTTAAAGATACTGTATCAGCTTATATTCAAGATATCATTCAGGATATTAAAAATATTCTTAAAACGACGGTTGACATCAAAGCCCTTAACTTTTTTAATAATATAGACGAATTTAACAAAGCTCAACGCCAATATTATACATGTGAAGAGCAGGCAAAAAATATAATATCATATATTTACAATAATGATTTTGATGCTGCAATACGATGTGCGGAAGCCATAAAAGCTATTTTTGACGAAAACCAGTCAAAGCTTGTATATAATCATATATTATCTCATATTTCAAATTATACGAAAAAGAATATTATTATTGATGACTGCTCATCTGAAAAACTGTTAAATACAGTTATTTCGGAAATTAATAATATTAAATATGACAGCCTTTCAAACAATTCAAGGGATGATATTATAGAAAATGCCTGCCGGTTTATCAATAATAATTTTGCAAATGATATTACCTTAAATGATGTGGCAAAACATGTATTTTTAAACCCTATATATTTTAGTTCTTATTTTAAAAAGCAAACCGGGGAAAAATACAGCGATTATCTTGCCAACGTAAAGCTTCAGAAAGCACGTCAGCTTCTAAAAGATACAAATGTCAAAATCCCTGATGTTGCTGAAATGTCCGGCTTTCGGGATACAAATTATTTTTATAAAATATTTAAAAATGCAACAGGGCTTACACCTTTGGAGTACAGAAAGAAATATAGAGGAGAAAATTAATGAATAAGTTTTTTAAAAAAAAACATTATGATTTTTTTGAATATACAAAAAACAGTCTTTTCAAACACTATTGGAAAGGGTTGTTCGGTATACTTACAATCCCCTTTATACTTTTTTACATTGTTTTATTTATATATAATTTACGTTCAACCGAAGCTGCATTCAAATACAGTTCAACTGAAATTTTGTCACGAAGCGTAACCGCTCTTGATACGTTATTTGATGTTTTGTACAAAAACTATGAATCTATAATTTCAAACAGTAATGTTAAAACATTTCTGCTGAATGACTTTTTTTTACAAGATAACGGTTACAATACATATACCTCAAGCTCTGAAATTATTGATCAGCTTATTAATACAAATATTTCATTAAATTATCTTGATTCCATTCATATATACAGTAAAACAAATGATTATTTCCTATCGAGCGAAAACAGTAATTTCTCACATCATTTTTATGATTCCGAATGTTATACCATTTACAAAAACTGTAATGGTATCAGTTGTGTAACTGCCAGGAAATTAGGGAAAAACAATATTATGACTTTATGTTATATTGTAAATAAAGGATATAATAACGAAGGCGCCGTATTTTTTAATATTAATATTGAAAAGCTTCTCCCTTCATTAACAGGAATAAATTCTTCTTCAGGAACGCTTCTGCTTACAGACAATGAAGGAAAATTTATAATGTCATCCGACGATAATATTTTAAGTGATCTTCCTGATATTCAAAAAAGCCGGTACGGCAGCTATGAAATAAGCAAAAATTCGGATTATGTATGCATGTCAACAAGATTGATATATGAAAACTATATCCTTGTATATTCAGTGACAAAAATGATATATTTTACTGCATTTTATCCTTTTATAACCAATACGATCTTATATTTTTTGTTTATATTTTTGGCATTGGCGGTATTATCAATAGCAGGGACTTTTAAGTTATATAATTCCATTTCCAATGCTTTTGCTTATATTGAAATGCCGTCGTCTGACAATAACTCATACAGTGAATTTGTATATTTGACAAAAAACATGATGTCAAGAGTTGACTGTGATGATAAGTCCAAAGATTCACTCGCGGATAAAATCCAAAAACTAAAAAAATATCAAGCCTTAGCACTGCAAACACAAATCAATCCTCATTTTCTTTTTAACTCATTAAATTTAATTGCGAGTTATGCTCTTGAATCAGGACAGGGTGACAGTCCGCTTGTTGTTATTATAGACAAGCTCTCAGATATATTGCGTTCATGTCTTAATACAAAAAACTTTATTATAAAAATCAAAGAAGAACTTGACACTACTCAAAAATATATTGAAATAGAAAACATTAAACATGCCAATTCTATAGATTTTATTTTTGATATAGATGATAATATATATGAATATTATACTCTTAAAATGATTTTGCAGCCCATAATAGAAAATGCAATAACTCACGGAGTTAAACTGTTACGAAATGAAAATGGTATCATTACCATTTCGGCTAAAACAGAAAATTCAAATATTGTATTTGCCGTTACAAATAACGGCCCCACCATACCTCCTCAACGCCTTATTGAAATTCAGCAGTCACTTATCTGCGTTGATGATATCCCCGAAAATAATCATATCGGGCTGAGAAATGTAAACCAAAGAATTAAACTTATATTCGGTAATGATTACGGATGTTCAATAACTTCTGCAGATAATGTTACAACTGTAAAAATAATAATTCCTATAATAACAAAATCCAATGATAACTTTATTGCAGTTTAGAAATTATTTATACAAAATACATTTTTAAATCGGAGCAACGCTCCCGCTTTGCTTGCAAGGAGCAGAGATTGCGACAGATTGCAGCCTGTGCGGGGAGCGTTAGCTCCTCAGGGTTTGAGTGGGAGATTCAATAGGAACTTGCCCCGTCTGGGGCGAGGACAAGAGCGCAGGCAACACCTGCGCTGTAATCAGTGAGAGATTGAACTCTCACTGATTACAATATGGAACCCACTGCCGATAACGGCAGGGGGGGGAACATCTTGTCAGCAGTTATACCTCCCACTGAAATTCTGAAATGGAACCCGCCGCCGATAACGGCAGGGGACATCTGCACTTAGATTATAAAGAAAAAAACGGATGATTTTAATAATCATCCGTGATTTTTTCAAATATTAACCTTTAACCGATCCTACAGTAAGACCTTTAACAAAGTATTTCTGGAAGAATGGGAATACAACTAATGCAGGACCAGCAACAATAATTGCCATGGCCATACGAACTGTTTCCGCAGGTATGTCTGAAACGGATAACATACCACCTAACTCTTGATTTTGTTTTAAAATATTAATATCTTCCATAATTTTTTGCAGCAAATACTGTAAGCTGTATAATTCAGGTTTTGTAATATAAATAAGCGCCGTATTCCAGTCATTCCACTTGCCTAGGAACACAAAAAGTGCAATTGTTGCCAATACAGGCTTTGAAAGAGGAAGAATCATTCTAACAAATATAGTATATTCCGACGCCCCATCTATAGTTGCCGATTCCACAATTTCACCCGGAATACCCTTAAAGAATGTTCTTATCATAAATACATACCATGGATTAATCAATCCCAGCAGAATATATACCCATATTGTATCATTTAGATGTAATGTTCTTGATACCAAAAGATATGTAGGAACAAGACCTCCGTTGAACAGCATGGTAAAATATAAATAAAAGTTAATAACACTCTTACCCTTCAAATTACTTCTTGCCAAAGGATATGCAATCATTGACATAAGTAAAACAGATAAAACCATTGCACTGATTGAAAATACAAAAGTAAGACCATATGCTCTTAAAATTTGATCAGGATTTCTGAAAACATATTCATATGCCGAAATATCAAAAGGATTCGGCCAAATCTGATAACCCTGTGTTGTGATTACACCCTCGTTTGAAAATGATGCACTGAGCAATAGCCAAAATGGGAAAATTATACCCAGGCACAAAAGAGAAAAAAATATGATCAATACTATTTGCTGAATTTTATTTTGTCTTTTCATTATTTTTGTACCTCCTATTAAAATAATCCCAAATCTTTATCAACCTTTTTCGACAATGCATTTGTTGCAATTACTAATATCATGCCGACTACAGATTGTAAAAGACCTACCGCTGATGTCAAACCATAGGAGTTACCTGTTGCGTTATCTTTAAATGTTCTGAATATGTATGTATCAATAACGTTTGTTGTTTCATACAAGTTACCGCTGGCGCCATCCTGTGTTACGGTATAGAACAAACCAAAGTCTGCACGGAAGATTCCGCCTATTTTTAAGATCGTTAGAATAGTTACCAAAGGAACAAGGCTCGGTAATACAATATGTATGGTTCTTTGGAATTTATTTGCCCCGTCAACTTCGGCAGCCTCAAACAATGATGTATCAATACCCATAAGTGAAGCATAATAAACAACAGAATCCATACCAACATTTTTCCATATTGACGTAATTGTAAGTATGACAGGCCATGCATATGGCTTTGAATACCAATCGATTTTTTCAATACCAAACAAAGCTAAAAGCTGATTTAAATAACCGTAATTAGGATTTAATATTGCATATACCATATATGATACGATAACCCACGACATAAAATGCGGTGTTATCAACATTGTCTGAAATGTTTTTGTTGCATTTCTGCTTTTCAATTCAAATAGCAGAATTGCGACTATAAGTGAAGCAATAATACCAAATACAATGAATAAGAAGTTATTGGATATGGTATTCCATATCAATTGTGTAAATACATTTGATTTAAAGAAAAATTCAAAGTTTGAAAAGCCTACCCACGGGCTTCCCAATATACCTAAATTAAACTTATAATTCTTAAATGCCAGTATAACACCGAACATAGGAATATAATTAAATATAAAAACCAACAATACAGGAATTAAACATAAAGAATATAACTGCCAGTCACTGGTTGTAAGTTTCCTTTTCTTTCTGCTTAGTGTTGTCATGCTTTTTGCAGAAACATTTTGTTTTGACGCCATATATAATCTCCTTTCATCTGCTTAACCGTACTCATACATAACTCTGTATGAGTACGGTTATTTATTCAATTTTCAATGTACATTTCAGTCTTCTTTTGATGCAAGAAATTCATCATATTGTTTCTGTAATTCATCCAATACTTTTGTTAATCCTGCTGATTCAAGCTGATTCTTATACGCATCCATATAAACTGACGGATCTTCTGTACCAAACACAATTCTTGCCGTATATTCACTGTTTATATTTGTAATATTTGCAAGTTCGTTTGTGATTACATCAGTATCAGGAACAAATCCGAGCATAGGAGACTGCATAGCGGTATTATTCATTTCTTCTGTTTCTTCCCAAATTCCATCCTCTTGATCTTCTAACAAGAGTGCGTTAAATTGATTACCGTATTTCCATGCATTTTTACCAAGACCATTATATCCGGAATTTTCGATTTCTTTTATTTTTCCGTCTTCATTCTTGGTATAATGAACACCCTCTATTCCCCAACAAATAATATTGAATAACTCTTTATTTGAGTTAATAAGTTTCAAAAATTCAACTGCTTCTTTAGGATGTTTTGTATTTGCACCTACTGAGTTCATGGTAGCCAATGCACTTGTTCTGCCTACATAAGGTACGTGTAGTAATGCATATGCAGGTTCATAACCATCTCTTTCCATTACATAAGGATCCTGTCCCGGCTTCCATGTTCCGGCAGATACAATAATTTGTCTGTATTCTTCGTTTGTTGTCAATGAAGTACCCTTACTTGCTATATCATTTCTGATATATCCCTTCTGATACCATTCACGGATTTTTTCAACTCCGTAGTTCCATTCTTCAGTGTCAATCCATTTCTGAAGCTCTGTTGATGAACCGTCTCTTCTAATACAAATACCCGGTAAAAGTTCTTCATACATTGGACTTGTAATCAAATTATATGTAGGGTTATATACATATTTGTCAGGCTGGGCCTCATGCACTGTTGCAAATAAATCATCCAACATTGCAGCATATGCTTTTATATCATCAATATTTTTTGCATTCTGTGCAGCTTCCTGAATAGCATTCAAATCAATTCCAAGCTGAGCAACAAGTTCTTTATCCATCTGTAAGCATACCGGATTTGAAACAACCTGTATATTAGGTACACCGTAAATTCTTCCGTCAACAGTAGCAGCATCAAAATAAAACTCCGGAATAACCTCTCTTAATCCCACTTCATCAATTAAATCTGTAATATCATACAATCCACCAAGGCTTACAGCTGTCTGATAGTTATTTATGTACCCTGTAAATGCAAGATCATATTCCTCTCCGGCAGCCATTTTCAACTTCATTTTTTCCTGATAAGAAGCACTGTCAATATATTGCATATCAAGCTTCATTCCTATTTCAGGCTCAATTATTTCATTTGCTTTCGCCAAAACTGTATCAAGATCTTCCGGTCTGTCTTCAAATGTATACCATACCAAAGTATCTCCGCTTGATCCTTCTCCGCAGCTGCTTAATCCAACTGCCATTGTTCCAACTGTTGCAAGACACAACAGTCCAGTGATAAGTCTTTTTTTGTTCATTTTCTCTTTCTCCTTTTTCTTTCTCAATTTTTTTATACATAAGCATTAAAAATAATGCTGATATACCATGTATATATTATACCATTTTTTCATACTATGTCAATAGTATTTTGTAATAAATTGAACAATTTTTTTTATTTTTTTTATATATATTAAATATTTTATACAATTCTGTTAAAAATTTTGCTCCACATATGTATATTGTCATATATGAGCCGAATATTTTATATAATTTCAGTCGCGTGTCTGGTTGCATGGCAGTTAATGTTTACGGCAACCGGCAAGCCAGCAATATGTGTCGGATATACCTCCACATTAACTGCCAATGCGGTTGTGGTGCCTCCCATGCCCTGCGGGCCGATGCCTGTTAAATTTATTTGTTCAAGAAGTTTATTTTCAAGCTCTGCGTACAGCGGATCTGGATTTCTTTCGTCAATACTTCTTGTCAGCGCTCTTTTCGAAAGATACGCAGCCTTATCCATTGTTCCGCCTATTCCTACTCCAACAATCATGGGCGGGCAGGGATTCCCACACGCTTTTTCTACTGTTTCAACAACAAAATTTATAACCCCGTTGATCCCATCGGACGGATTAAGCATTTTTATTCCTGATTTATTTTCACTCCCAAAACCTTTCGGGGCAAAGGTTATTTCTATCCTGTCCCCATCGCGGAAATCATAATAAATAACAGCCGGTGTATTATCATTAGTGTTTACGCGTTTTAACGGATCTGCAACAACCGATTTTCTCAAATAACCTTTTGTATAGCCCAAAGCAACACCCTTGTTTATGGCGTCTGTGATGCTGTCCCCCTCAACGTGTACATCCTTTCCGATTTTTACAAAAAACACCGCCATGCCCGTATCCTGGCAAATAGGCATTTCCTTTTTTGCAGCTATCAAAGCATTTTCTTCAAGCTTTTTTATTATTTCTTTCCCGACTTCGGAAGCTTCTTCATCCTCAGCTTTCTTTAACGCGTCCATTATATCATTGTTCAGACAACAGTTTGCTTTAATACACATCTGCTCTACTCTTTTTGTTATTTCATCTGAATTGATTACTCTCATTTCTGTTATATTCCCTCCACATATTCCTTACATAAGTTTCCAATCAGCCTATGGCTGTCCAAGTACTTTTTTCATTTAACGATTCAATAAGGGCTTGTCCCGTTATTCAACGAGAGCAAGAACACTGCCGTGCTGCTCTGTAATCAGCGCAAGCTCATACTCTCACACCGATTACAGATATGGAACCCGCCGCCGATTACAACGGGGACATCTTTCCTTGGGTTATATCAATACCCAACTATCAAACCATCTCAAAAACAGATCCACGTATCTTGGATCTATTGCCAATCCCGATAAAACCGGATAGAACATCACAAACATAAATACTGCGGCAAATGCATAAATAACGGCAATTTTTTTAAATATTCTGTTTTTATCATATAATAGCTTTATACTGTAGGCTATTGCTAAGACCAAAAAGACCGTGCAAGGGAAGTAATGATAAATAAATACCACTCTGTCTACAAACAGCCATGGAATAAGCTGTGCAAAATATCCCGTTACAATAAAAATCGCTTTAACATCTTTTTTTATTGCCGCAGAATATATCATAAACAAAACGGCCGGTATCCCGCACCACCAAACAAGCGGATTCCCGAAAGCGCTTATACCTTCTTTTAGATTTTCATTGATAGTGCCCGAATAATACCATATAGGCCTTTTCATTATTATCCATTCATACCACTTTGAGGAATACGGGTGCGTAGCATCAAGAACCGTTTGGCTGTGATATATAAACATGTCCTTCTGATTTTTTATTATTGCCTCCAATCCTCCGCCCTCACATCTTAAATACGGAATATATGACAGCATATATATTATGACAGGTATCAAAATGAATGCAAAAACACAAAATGCAAAGGTCTCTAATGTTTTTTTAATAAAATTTTCCGCTATATATCTGTCCTCTTCTGTTTCCATTCTTTCTTTGGCAAAAATATATTCCTTGAATCTTTTGTGGATCGTCATAAAAAATAGCACACAAAGCCCCGCGCCGGCATATATGCCGGTCCATTTACAAGCGACTCCCAGCCCGAAGCATACGCCTGACAGAAGCAGCGGCACAAAGGTTTTTGATAATTTTGTATCATAAAAGCTCGTATTGTAATATGAATACATAAAATAATACATAAGTATCACAAAAAAGGTTATATACACATCTATTGTGGCTATTCTTGTCTGAGTAAAATGCATAAAATCAAAAGCAAATATAATACAGGTTATTGCCGAAAGCCATGTTTTCTTTGTTAATTTTTTTGCAAACAAATAAATAAAAGGCAGCATTAGTATACCGAAAACCGTTCCTGCAATACGCCACCCAAAGGGTGTCATACCGAAGATTTTTATTCCCAAGGCAATAAAAATCTTTCCGAGCGGCGGATGAGTCCATTCATAGACATCTATACCGTTAATAAATTCATATCCTGTTCTTGCATGATACACCTCGTCAAAGTAAGCGCTGTTATAATAGCTTTCCCTTTTTGGGACAATATCCTGTTCATCCGCAATTTTCAAATCGGTACACGCGCTCAGATCTATTTTTGTGTCAAAGGCGTCGAAAAATGCCATTTCCTTTATTTCGGTCGTCTTCTGAGCTTCTATTTTTACATACCTTGTCCAAAGCCCCTCAACCGGCTGAAAATGCCATACAAACACCTCACAGTCATCAAGCTCAAAAGCCTTTAAAAACTGATTATTTTCGTCATACAGACTTACTTTCAATATATTATCTTCATCAATTGGTTTCACACCGTTAAATAAACAAAATTTTGATATGTCATACATTTTATCAAATTCAATTATGATTTCATCTCCCGATTCCATATATTCACCGGTCTCTGGGGCTTCTCTGCTCCCAAGATTAAACAGGGCAATAACTGAATATACCGCGGTTATCACTGCGATTAAGACAACATCTTTCCTTGTGACCGTTATTTTTTTCTCAGATTTGATATAATTATTTATCGGTGGCGGGGCAAACAGCCTGCTGTCTGCATTTTTAATAAGGCATATTATCATATATACAAATATTACAACGTTTACAAAGGATGCGATATAAACAAATGCACTTTGATAATATTTTGATGTATCCTTATCGTATACAAACAATATCCATGCAACATTTACCACCTGCGAAACTGTAAGGAATATATACAGCAAAAAATTTTTTCTTTGATTTTGATAACAGAATCCCAATAAGATCAGTGCCATAGCACAAAACGCGTACCGTTCATGCATCTTGACCGACAGCATATAAGTCGCAAAGCAAAGAAATGCCGCGGTTATAAAATATTTTGACTTGTCTTTGATTTTATAAAATATAATTCCCGCAAAGACACAGATCAACAAAATAAAGGCATAGCCTATCATTGTTATTACGCCGTTTAGTTCAAACCAATTCATGCCGGCAAGCGCCCATACATTAAAGGCATTGACGGTTGCGTAGGGATAAGACGACAGTGTATCGATATACTGGCGCAAAACATTATTGATCCCAAACGGCATTATCAGCAATACTGCAAATATCAATGCCGCTGTCAATGATATTATGATCTTAACTGTATATCTTCCCCTGTTTGTACTGTTATACAGTCCCGAAAATGCGTCAAATATGAAAACCGGTGTGAAAATCAGCGCCTGAGGTTTAAATATCACCGCCAAACCAAAAATAATATACGAAAATATCATTTTCTTTTCGCTCAGCAAATACAATGCACCGATGACTATAAACAAATAAACGGAATCCACCTGACCCCATGCCGCGCAATTTATTATTGCGGCAGGATTAAAAATATAAATACTACCGATAATCTGAGCAGCTCCTTTTGTGAATTTCCGGCATGAAATTCTGTATATAAAAAATCCGGTCAGAATATCCGCAAGCATTGCAGGTAATTTTATAATAACATTACTTAACCCTGCAGCTGCATTGAAAGTATTTTTAATGTAGCCCAATAATGTAAGTATATACATATATCCCGGAGGATAGTCGGTAAATTGATCCGACTCATAAAATGCAGAGATCCCATCTTTATACAGCATATCCGCCCACGAGCTGAAACACCCCATATCGGTGGAATGACCCGGGATAATATATCCTATTATTATTCTTAAAATCAATCCGATTACCGCGGAAAATACAAAAACATTCACCTTTGGCTTTATAGATTTATCTTTTTTTATTATATAATTAAGTATGAAAATACAAAAAACAACATATAATGCCGTCAATACAGAACTGATAAGCATTTAACTCTCCATTCCGCCGGCAGACCTTGCCGGCATTTTTTGTGTTATTCAATAAGGTTGTCAGGTTATTCAACAAGGGCAAGAGCGCTGCATAGCAGCGGTGTAATACAGGGGATACCATACTCTCGCACTGACTGCAAATACGGCGCCTGTCGCTTACAGAGGGAGGGATTTTTATCCACAGTTATAGTAGTTTATTCTTATTTTAAAATTATACTAAAATTTTTAAAAAATTTCAATATAAAAATGTTTAAAAATGAAAAAAATGGGTATATATTTAATAAGAATAACAAAATTCTTAAATTTACACCCGGGAGATGATCATATGAAGTTCAACATTATAGGCCGTAAAATTGAAGTTACGGATAAACATAAGGAGTACATTGAAAAACGACTGGGAAAGCTGGATAAATTTTTCAGGGAAGAATCGGAAGCAAGAGTAGTGATAGGAGCAATTAAAGAAAAAGAATATGTTGAGGCTTCCGTTTATGCAGCCGGAATGATTTACAGGGCTGAGGTGATCGAAAGCGACGTCTTTTGCGCTACAGACAAAATCGTAGATGTTATTGAAAGACAGATCCGCAAAAACAAAACAAGACTTGAAAAGAAAATCAAGAGAGAAGCTGTTTCCGATAACGTTCTTATAAACGGAAACGATTATATCGACGGAGAGGACGATTCGGAATTTAAAATAGTAAAACGCAAAAGATTCCATATTAAACCTATGAGCGCTGAAGAAGCGGTTTTACAGATGAATTTGTTGGGTCACAATTTCTTCGTTTTCAGAAATAAAGACACCGATGAAATGAATGTTGTTTATAAAAGAAACGACGGATATTATGCTTTGATCGAGTCGGTTTAAAATATGTGACAATTCTGCCTTACGGCAGGTTTTAATTGCAGGTACGGTATTTCGCATCATTACCTATATAAAGCCCGACGTCGGCACAACCCGCGAAATACCGGTCCCTGTAAAGAAGATTAAAGACGGTGATATATTTTAAAGAAATTACTATGTATATTGCATAAAATGATAAAGCATTTTATTGCTTTAAATAATTTTTATGCAATGTAAACAAATTAAAATATTTCCATTTTAATTATTACCCACCGCAAAAGGCCGCAGCTTTATTTGGCTGCGGTCTTTTCCTTTATGGATTCTGCTATTTCAATAATTCTGTTTAACCTATGATTTACACCCGATTTCCCTATGGGATTTTCAAGCCGTTCACCAAGCTGTTTTAAACTTGCTTCGGGATACATGACTCGGACATTTGCGATCTCCTGCAAGGTTTCGGGTAATTTATCCATCCCGATCGTCTTTTTTATCTTTTCAATTGCAGCAAGATGCTTCATATATGCATCGGCGACCTTATCCATATTTGCATTTTCACAGTTTATTTGCCGGTTTATATTGTTTCTGATATCTTTTTCAACGGATATGTTGTATATATCAAGCGCCGCGTTCGTATCTCCTATCATTCCCAAGACGTCGGCAATTGCATCATATTCCTTTATATATACGATATAACGGCCTTTACGGCAAGTGGTTTTTGCCCCTATTCCGATACTGTTAAATAAATTGCACAGCCTGTCTGCCTCAGGCTCATATCTTGCATCAAATTCCAAATGATAACTTTTATGAGGGTCGGATATTGATCCCCCTCCCAAAAAAGCCCCTCTAGCATATGAATCACGACAGCAAATTTTGGGTGTTATTTCTGTATGATCATCTTTTGTCATGGTCAACAATCCAATTATTGAATTGATTATTTCTTCATCATAAACAACAATTTCATATAACCTGCTCTTTTCTTTATATTCAAAATCAGTTTTATAATCAAAATTTTCATATATCAACCTTACAAGACACCTTGCAACCGATTCATTTTCGGTTACAAGCATGACCGTATTGTCCTTTATACGTCCGGTATATCTTATCATCGCAAGAAGCTGCGCCCTCTTACAGTTTATGCAATCGGTTTCGATAACAGAAATCTTTTCTTTTATATCAGATGAAAACGACACTTTTATCTTCTCCTTATTCAATACATTTTTTTATAATTCTGATAAGTTCATCAACATCATGTCTTAACAGCTCCGGGTTGTCCGCAACAAGGTTCCCAAGTATCAGCTTTGTTGATGAATTTTTAAACAGCTCAGGCTCTGCTTTAACATATTGCGCTCCCTCTGATTCATAACGTTTTAATATATCATCATTAACACCCTCGTCATTTGCAATTATATAATCCATAATACCCTCATATGTATGCTTTTCAATTGCCTTTAAATGATCGTAGGCACTATAGCCTATTGTCTCTCCGGGCTGTGTCATAATATTACATACATAAATCTTGATTGCATTGCTGTGTTTTATCGCATCAGTGATTCCTTCAACAAGCAGATTCGGGATAATACTTGTATAAAGGCTTCCCGGGCCAAAAATAACAGCATCGGCACAATTGATTTTTTTGATCGCTTCTTTAACGGCAGAAGGTTTTCGCGGCCTTAATTCCACATGGTCTATCCTTTCTTTTCCGATCCTTTTTCCTATATTGGATTCCCCCCATACTATGTCGCCGTTTTCAAGATATGCACATAACTTCACATTTTCATTGGTTACCGGAATTACCAAACCGTCCGTATCCAGCAGATGATTCATTTTTTTTACCGCGTCAACAAAGCTGTCACTCATTTCATTAACAGCCGCAATTGCTAAATTGCCGAAAGGATGTCCTTTCAGTTCTCCTTTGGTAAATCTGTAATTCATTATATCTTTTAGGTCATTGTTTGCCAATGCACAAAGACAGTTTCTTATATCTCCCGGAGGCAGCATACCCAGCTCTTCTCTCAGCCTTCCGCTGGAACCTCCGTCATCTGCAACAGTAACTATTGCCGTCATATCCTTAAAGGATTCTTTGAGACCGCTCAGCATAACGGACAATCCGGTACCTCCGCCTATTGCTACTATCTTTTTATCAGAAATCATACTATAATCTCCAATCTGATGTTTAAATGCAAACAAAAAAATATATTTTAAACAGCACTTAAGCATCAAAACATTATTTGCACTTTTGATTTATTTTTTCCCCTTTTCGATGTCCCTGTATATTATACTGACAATATATCCATCTTTTATCAAAGCCTCTCCCAGCTTGTTCGCAAGAGTAACACTCCTGTGCTTACCGCCCGTACATCCTATCGCTATTGTTACCGATTGCTTTCCTTCGGTATAATAAAGGGGCAGCAGGTCAAATACCATTTCATACATTTGTTTATAAAACTTCTGCGTTTGAGGAGATTTCATTACAAACTCCTGAACCTCTTTATCGTTCCCGTTTTTTTCCTTAAGCTCCGGAACATAAAAAGGATTCGGAAAGCATCTTACATCAAATACCAGATCCGCGTCAAGCGGCAGGCCGTATTTAAAGCCGAACGGAATGATATCTACCTTTATTTTGCTTTCATCATCTTCGCCGTCTAAATATATATTTTTCAATTTTTCATGTAGCTGAGCTATTGTCAATGCGGAAGTATTTATTACATAGTCCGCTTCATTATAAATTTTTTCCAGCATCTTTCTTTCAAGTCTTATACTTCCGAGAAGTCCTCCGTCACTTTCAATAGGATGGGCATGTCTTGTTTCCTTGTACCTTTTTACAAGTACATCGTCATTCGCATTGACAAAAAGCATTGTATAATTATATCCTTTTTCTTTGAGACTGTTTAAATTATCCAAAAGCTCATTTATCATTTCTCCCACTCTCATATCTATTACAATAGCTATCTTTTCAAATTTTCCATTCGTTGAAAAAAATAATTCCGTAAGCTTTGGTATAAGCACAGGAGGGAGATTATCTATGCAAAAATAACCATGATCCTCCAAAAACTTTAACACCTGTGTTTTACCTGACCCGGAAAGCCCGGTAACAACTGTAAATTTCATATCTTTATCCTCTACTTTCTCTCTTTAACAGCTGTATATCTTAATGTTCCCCCAAAATTTTTACTTCTGTTTCTAAAATTATTCCAAACTTTTTATAAACTTCTTCCTGCACATGTTTTATCACCGCCATAACGTCCGCGGCTGTTGCGTCACCTTTGTTTATTATGAATCCCGCATGCAGCTGCGACACCTCCGCCCCGCCTACCGAGAACCCTTTCAGTCCGCATTCCTCGATCAGCTTACCTGCAAAATATCCCTCTGGTCTTTTAAATACACTTCCTGCACTCGGTACGCTCAGCGGTTGCTTTGACGTTCTTTTTATGCTTACTTCTTTCATCCTTGCACTTATTTCTTCGGCTTTTCCTTCTTCAAGCTGTAATTCACAGTATAAAATAATATTATCGCTGTCGGTAAAAAAGCTTTTTCGATATCCGAATCCGATATCTTTATTGAGAATGGTTTTAATTTCCCCTTTTGCGCTCATATATGTTACGCTGTTCACGATCTGTGACATTTCTGTCCCATACGCACCTGCATTCATATATACCGCACCTCCTACGCTGCCGGGTATACCTGAAATACATTCCATTCCCGTGAGGCTGTTTTTTAATGCCATATTGGCTGTTTTTGATAATAACGCTCCCGACTGTGCATACATTCTCGTACCGCAAACCTTTATATCACTCATTTTATCACCAATTCTGATTACTGCACCTTTGAGCCCTTTATCCGCGACCAATAAATTCGAACCGTTTCCTATGATTAAATAATTTATTTTCTCATCTTTTAATACATCCATAATATTCTTTATTTCTTCAATATTTTTCGGCTCACAAAAAATGTCGGCAGGTCCGCCTACTTTGAATGTTGTATGTTTTTTCATCGGCTCGCAAAAACACACATTCTCACAAACCTTCAAAAGCTTTTCTTTAATGTTCATAATTACCTCCGAATATTATCAAATAAAGACTATCCCTGTACGACGTATTATAACCGGGCAATCCCCTATTGAATAATCATAGTTTATAAAAAATATTTATTATTTTCCGCCATAGCATGACAATCCGGCTTTATTATAAAAATCTTATGCATATTTGCCGTCTGTAATACCTGTATTGTTAAAATTAATATTCTGATTGTTCCTGCATTCTTTTCATTAATCTGTTATTAAGCTCTATAGCAGCATTATATCCCATTCTCTTTTGCCTGTTATTCATTGACGCCACCTCAATAATTACGGCAATATTTCTTCCTATTTTAACCGGTACGGTCATACTCGGTATATTAATACCCATAATATTGGTATATTCATCAACCATTCCAAGCCTGTCATACTGTTTTCCTTCTTTCCATGGCTCAAGATGAATTATCAGGTCTATGCTTTCAGTGTCCTTTACCGCCCCGATTCCGAATATTTCTTTTACGTCTATAACACCTATACCTCTTAATTCAACAAAATGCCTGATGATCTCGGGAGAGGATCCAACCAATGTTTTATTTGATACCCTTTTTATTTCCACAGCATCATCTGCTACAAGCCGATGTCCTCTTTTCAATAATTCTATAGCAGCTTCACTCTTTCCGACGCCGCTCTCACCCATAATCAGGATCCCTTCGCCGTATACCTCAACAAGCACTCCATGACGTGTTATTCTCGGGGCTATCTGTACATTCAGATAGCTGATCAAAGCGCTCATAAGATTTGATGTAGAATCTTCCGTTCTCAAAAGCGTCATATCATACTTTTCCGCCAGCTCAAACATTTCCGGCCCGATTTGCATACCTCTTGTTATTATTATTGCCGGAACATCACTGTGAAAAAGAGTTTCAAGCATTTTATACCTTTGTTCATATCCATACTGATCTAAATATGTGAGCTCCACCTTTCCCAATATTTGAATTCTGTTATTATCAAAATAATCATAAAAGCCTATCAGCTGTAGACCGGGGCGGTTTATATCCGCACTTACAATTACTATATCTTCATAATCCTTTGAACAATACAGCTTTTCAAATTGAAAATCATCCACCACCTTGCTCAACGGTATACTAAACTTGATCTCCGACATTGTTCATCATCCTTTCAAACGGTTTCTGCCGCTCTTTTCTTTTTGTTTATCATAGTTTTATCATTACGGTTCGGTACATTACTGCAAATTCTTCCATAATATATTATACAATATTTTTTCCGAATTTTAAATAGTATTTTTCAATTTTAGAAAATATTTTTTATTATCTTGATATTATTATTTATTTTTATCCGTTATCATATATTTTTTATGAAAACACAGTTAAATATCATATACTTTTTTATTAAAACAAAACATCTGAAATAATATTATTTATATTTTTTTATTTTTTTCTAAAAAACTATTGCAAATTACCTTTTTTTGTGTTAAAATAAATATGTTTTGATGATTGAATGTTTTAGGAGGTGTTTATCATGGCAAAATGTGAAATCTGCGGCAAGGGTGTTGCTTTCGGTATAAAAGTCAGCCACTCACACAGAAGATCGAACAGAACATGGAAGCCTAATGTAAGAAAAGTTAGAGCTATCGTAAACGGCGCACCGAAATCGGTTAATGTATGTACCAGATGTTTGCGTTCAGGAAAGGTTACCCGTGCTGTCTGATTAAATTTTAAGATTATATGCAGAGAATTTAACATTCTCTGTTTTTCTTTTTTCGATTGTTCTTAGTTTATTAGGAAAATTATTACGTAAAAGATATTTTTAAATGAATTTTTATCATGAAATATATACTTTCATCAATCAGTACTTAAAAAGCTTTAACTATTAACATTAAAATAAAGAAGTACAACAAAGCAATAAATTTTTCTTGACTTTTTTTTTATTTTATGTTATAATGTGCTCGTTATAATCGGGATGTGGCTCAGTTTGGTAGAGCATTACGTTCGGGACGTAGGGGCCGCAGGTTCAAATCCTGTCATCCCGACCATTTAAAAAAGTTGCATAAATACTTGAAATGTTAGTGTTTATGCGATTTTTTTTACTTTTAAAGACATCAAAAAATGGCATAAAAAAAACATAAAAAAGCATAAGAAAGTTAGTCAGATAATCAAAGTGTATTTTAAAAAGCAAGTTTTAACCGGAGGGATTCCCCTCCGGCATTTTAGTCTCTACGCCTCATATAGTCGAGTGCTTTTCTTGCTAACCAATAAGCGTTCTGATCCTTTCCGTGAAAATTTTCCTTCTTCTATTGACATATCACAGCATATATGCTATAATATAGCTATATGTATATTTCAAAATTTTTTTCCGCCGTAATATCTCCTAATATTCGGCGGTCCTTTTTTATTATTATTCATTTTCTTCATCCCATTCATCATCTGAGTTTGCGTCTTTGTAATCAATATAGCTTAAAAATTTAATTACCTTCAAAGTTAAGTAATTATATTCTTCTTCGCTGTCGGAAATCTCCTTCATAAAGGCTATAATTGCTGTGGGCAATTTAGCTCAAAGTTCTCTATATGTTCCTCAGTAAAATATTTGTCATCTGATGATAACTGCAGCAGTTCATTGTTCGTCAGCTCCCCAAAAGATTTCTCTCGTCCCTTTCGCCTTTCATATTCAGCATAAATATTGTACGCTTCATTTTTCAAAACTCTTGAGCAAAAGCCTCCAAATTGATTTGAGATACATTTATCCCTTTTGTCTTTCGAGTTCTCGTCTCCTCAATGGAATGCCGGTGTTTCTTGGTCGCTCATGTAGGGAACAAATATAAATTAAAATTCACAACCATCAATTTTTGCGATTTGTAATTTATTTCGGAGGCGCTCAAATACATGTATAAAAAAGCCATAGAAAACCCACAGGCTCTATGACTTTCTTTCAAGTTAAATATTTAACTTCTTTAATAGATGGAATTATGGTATATGTTTAGCATAAGATCACCTGACATACTAATCCTCGAAGCTTTAGGTTGGACTTTTATTTAGCAAGTGATTTTAATATTTCTTATCCGGCTTTTGAAGCAAATTGACTGTTGTATAGGTCGGCGTAGAATTTGCCCAGCTTCATCAATTCATCGTGATTTCCTTGCTCAATAATTGTACCGTCCTTCATCACAAGGATATGATCGGCATCCCTGATAGTAGAAAGCCGGTGGGCGATAATGAAGCTGGTACGTCCCTTCATCAGCGCGTCCATTGCTTTCTGGATTTCTAATTCTGTGCGTGTGTCTACGCTGGAGGTCGCCTCATCCAGAATCAGGATAGCAGGATCGGCAAGAATCGCACGGGCAATAGTAAGAAGCTGCCGCTGTCCCTGTGACAGGCTGGCAATTTCATCGCTCAAAACAGTGCTGTAGCCGTCGGGCATAGTGCGGATAAAGTGATCGGCCCGGGCTGCTTTTGCCGCCTTATATACTTCCTCGTCCGTGGCGTTTTCCTTGCTGTACGCAATATTGTCACGAATCGACCCGCCAAACAGCCACGTGTCCTGCAATACCATTCCCATCAGAGAACGCAGGTGGCTGCGCGTCATCTTGGAAATGTCCGCACCATCTATGGTAATACGTCCGCCCTGCAGTTCATAAAAGCGCATCAACAGATTGACAAGGGTGGTCTTGCCTGCACCTGTGGGGCCGACAATAGCAATTTTACTTCCTGCTTTCACATCGAAAGAAATGTCCTGCATCAGGATATGGTCGTCGCTGTAACCAAAACGGACATGTTCAAAACGTACATTACCTTTTGGAGCATCTATTCTTACAGGTCTGACCGCGTCAGGTATTTCCTCCTCTTCATCCAGCAACTGAAACACACGCTCTGCCGCGGCGATAGCGCCTTGAAGAGAGTTTACGGTGTAGGAAATCTGTGTAACCGGTTCCGAAGCCTGATTGACATACTGAATAAACGCCTGAATATCGCCAATGGAGATCGTACCGCGTATAACTGATAAAGCACCGCCGACCGCTACAGCTACATAACCAAATTGATTGATTAAACGGATGATCGGGCTGATCATATAATTCATAAACATTGCCTTTTTACTGGCACGGAACAAATTCTCGTTGAGTACTTTCGTGTTATCCACAGTCGATTGTTCCAAGTTAAAGGCCTTTATCACAATATTTCCTGTAAAACTTTCTTCAATGCTGCTGTTGAGACGTCCAAGCGCCTCTTGATTAGCGGCAAAGTAGCGGTGCGTTCGACCCGATACCAGTGCAGCGACAATCAGACTGACAAAAATAGTGCCCAGCGCAATCAAAGTAAGTGTAGGGCTGATCAGCAGCATCATCACGAAAGCTCCTACAATACCAAAAAACGCGGTTACCAACTGTGACAAACCTTCCTGCAGGGTATCGGCCACTTTTTCAAGGTCGCTGGTAGCGCGGCTCAATACTTCGCCTTTTTTATGCTGATCAAAATAACGCAAAGGCAAACGGTTCAGCTTGGCGCTGATTTCCCGGCGAAGGGTAAGGGTCAGCGTCTGGGAAACGCTGGCCATGGTGTTCTGCTGAATATACGAAAACAGCGATGACAGCAGATATAGCCCCAGAAGTCCCAGCAGGACAACCCCCATTGTTTCCAGATTCACCTGAAAAGCCTGTCCGTTTGCAACGGCATTTTTAACACCGTCAAAAATGTCGTTGATGGCGATTCCCATCACCTTCGGGGACAGAATGTTAAACAGGGAGCTTACAATGATACTGAGGACGATTACCAGCAGCTTCCATTTTTGCTCCATCAGCTTTTTTAACAGCCGGAGCGCCGTGCCTTTGACATTTTTCGCCCTTTCCGCGCTCATATCATTATCAAAGGTATCTACCGTTGTTTCACGGGTATCTTTTTCCATACTCATACTAATTCCTCCTCACTGAGCTGCGAACGTGCAATCTGCCGGTAAACAGTGCAGGATTCCATCAGCTCTTTATGTGTGCCAATCCCGGCTACCCGTCCCTCATCCAGTACGACAATCTGGTCAGCATCCATTATCGTGCTGATACGCTGGGCAACCAGAATGACTGCGGCATTTGTTACTTCGCCTTTCAAGGCTGCACGCAGCTTTGCGTCTGTTTTAAAGTCCAGCGCCGAGAAGCTGTCGTCAAAAATATAAATTTCCGGTTTCTTCACCAGAGCACGTGCAATGGCCAGGCGCTGCTTCTGACCGCCGGAGAAGTTGTTACCACCTTGGGCGACGCGAGTGTTGTACCCGTCCTCCAGCCCTTCAATGAAATCGCCGATCTGTGCAATTTCGGCTGCGTGGCGGATTTCTTCCATAGTCGCGTCCTTTTTCCCGTGGTGGAAATTATCCAGAATGGTGCCGCTGAACAGAAATGCCTTCTGTGGTACAAAACCGATCTTATCCCGCAGAACCTGCTTGGACATACGCAGGATATTCACCCCGTCGATTCGGATCGTACCGCTTTGTATATCATAAAAACGAGGGATCAGGTTTGCAATGGTGGATTTACCTGAACCGGTGCCGCCGATAATCGCTGTTGTTTTACCAATGTCCGCCGTAAAGCTGATATTGTTAAGCACCGGTTCCTCGGCACCTTTGTACTGGAAGGTAACATTGCGGAATTCCAGCTTGGCTTTGGCAAAATGTTGCCGGGGATTTTGCCGGCTTTTAGCCGTATCTGTGTTGACAGCCAGCACCTCGTTGACACGGTTGGCGCAGGACTGCGCTCTTGGGAAGATCATAAAGACCATAATGCCCATAATGAGGTACATCAGGATCATAATAGCATACTCTGTCAGAGCCATGATGTCGCCGATCTCCATCGCGCCATCGGCAACCTGCTGGCCGCCGTTTGCCAAGATAATGACTGTGCAGATATTCATAATCAACATAATAACCGGCATCATCACAGCAAAAATTTTATTAATACGAATGGCGCTCTGCGCATAATCAACAAAGGATTTATCAGTACGCTCCTGCTCAAATTTAGAGCGGTTGAAGGCACGGATCACCCGGATTCCTGTAAGCATTTCACGCAGAGTGCGGTTGATCTTATCTAGCAGAGCTTGCAGCTTGGAAAACAGCGGCATAACCTTTGCGGCAAGAAAAATAGTAAATATGCAGACTACCAGCATGGCAACGACAATAACCATTGCAAGAGCTGGGCTTTTGGAAAAGGCAAGAAAGAGTCCCGCTATGGTCATAATAGGGGCGGGTAGAATCATCTCCGTTCCGGCCATGTAGGCCATCTGGATCTGCATAATGTCGTTGGTGCTGCGGGTGATCATAGATGCAGGGCCAAACTGATTGAACTGGTCAATAGTCAGCTTCTGCGACTTTTCAAACAGCGCGTTGCGGATATCTCGGCCCATTCTTGAAAATATGGTAGTAGACAAATAGGTTTCCGTAAGGGAAACCGCTGCAATGGAAACAGCCACCGCCAGCATAAATCCGCCGATTTTCCAAATGTGGTTAAGATCTCCGGCTACAATGCCGTTGTTAACAATATCGGCTGTCAGGGTAGGAATATACAACGTTCCCAACACCTGTAAAAAAAGTAAAATAAGCATGGCTGTCACCCTGCCTTTATATGGTGACAGAAATTTAATTAGTTTTAACATAGGATCCTCCTAAAGTTCGCGCAATGCGAGAATATATATCATTTCAATAAGGGCTTGTCCTGTCATTCAACTAGGACAAGAGCGCAGGCTGTGCTTTGCTGTAATCAGTGGGAGATTGTACTCTCACTGATTACAAATATGGAACCCGCCGCCGATTACGGCGGGGGACAACATGTGCGCAGCTATAACAGTGTTCATGATCCCACCTCTGAATCATTGGTGCAGACAGATGTTTTCTTACGGGAATATATAATGTATATTATCCCGGATATTGATGCCATTGCTGTGATAACACCGATGATAATGTAAATTAAATTTTTTCTTGTTTTCATAAAATCTCATCCTCCTTATAAAATAAAAAGTGCGCTCGATTATTGTTAAAATAACCGAGCGCACTCGTCACCTTATCCGACTTGGACCGAAAACAAAGTCCGGCAGAACATTGCGATGTTCAGTCCTCCGATGAAACAATATTTAATTTTTGCCGATATAAATCAAGATACTTTCGTGTAAGGCGTAAAAGTTCTTGACTTTCATTCGGCGGCATTGCTTTGAAAATGCTGTTTTCAAATTCAACAATGGGGTCTAACCTTTCCTTAATTATCTGCTTTCCTAAATCAGTCAAATAAATGTGCATATCTCGTTTTTTTCCGGCTTCAAGATATATATACCCTTTCTTCTCCAAGGTCCGAACAGAAGAATTGACGGTCTGCGGACTGATAGAATATAGGTTTGCAATCTCTTTTTGAAGGCATCCTTCTCCAAACTCGATCATTGCATAAAGAATCAGAAATGCGCTGTCAGACAATCCCGACCGCATTGCCAATATATGATAAAAGCCGTCTAATTCCCGATATAGCCGAGAAAATTCTTGCAACTCATGACTTTGTTTGTATTGCATACATACCCTCCGTGATTCTGGTTTTCTATCTTATCAAATTATACATTCATCTGATTTCATCAAATGTGATACCTAGTGCTGAATTAATTCTGTGCCATAGTGTGCTGACGCAAATCCATTATCAAGAAAAATAGAAAAGAACGGCGTCATCTTATTATAGATTTCAATATCCATTGGTTTAGGCATATTCAAAAGCATACCTACAAAATCTTTTGTAACATCTCCTGATATTACTTTTCCATACCTCCAATTAAAATCTTTCAATTTACCAAATTTTAATGCAAACTCGATCCAGTCTATTTCCTCATTCCAGCAATGAATCTCAAAGGTCTTTGCCGTTTGGAGCTTGCTATTCATTATTTTTTTCCACTCTTTGTGAGTAGATGGGGTATAATAAAATTCTTTTGGCTGCATAGGCTTAGTGTCCTCAATTGATGTTTTATTAATCCGATTTCGGATTCTGCAAGTTATTATACTCCGATTTCGGATTCATGTCAATACTTTTTTTAATATTTATTACTTTATTACAATTATATATTGTTCTTTGCACCATTTTATATATGTAATTATACAAACAAGTAAAGGCTCGCTACAATAAAAAAGCATATAAACAGTTTAATGTTCAGATAAAACCGGAGCTTTTTAATCTCATTGATAATTATTGCAAATCAAACGATCTGAGCAGAAGTGAGTTTTTACTAAAAGCAATTGAGAAGCTGGGAGCTGTAAAAAAACTCGACGTATAAAATGAGTGCGTATGAGATGTCCAAAAAAATCGTTCAGAACGGGCGAAAATCAGTTTACAGTAGCGATCGCAGCCGACGCTGTAAACCTTGCCCGACGGCGTATTGGCATACTCCGAGGGTGATTTTCGTTCGTAATGCAAGGGCATAAACACAGAAAATCCGCCAAAAAGGTGGATTTTCTACATTTAAGGAGTATTTTAAATTTTTTTTGAAACGTTAAAAGCAAGTACAATCAAGCTTTTTGCCCGTGAACGCTCTGGACGATTTTTTACACCACTTGATATTCCTGTGCTTTGCTATATTCAATAAGGAAGCACAGCTATGCAGCGTTGCTCCCTGTTCATCTTCGTCCCAGCTTGCGCTGCCGCCGATTTCCTCGACCGGTGCACGGATCGGCAGAAGCGTTCTGCCGTTTTGAATGATAGGCGTTGTCCCTCTCCCGGGATTGATTTCTTTTTCCACGCCATTTACTTTCATTATTAGATTATCTATTTACAAAACAGCCTCAAAGGTTTCCGCCGCCTGCACAACACCGCACAGATTTATCATCAGTACATTGACGGTAATCAACAAAGATGAAATTTTTTTTACTTCAGTTTCCTCCTGTTATTTAATTTATAATTTCTATTCCGCTTTGTGTAAGCCATTGCGCAATTTTATCCCTGTCATATGAAGAATATGTAATATCCAATCCTGCTTTAATAGTACTGTCGGGAGCAAGCTTTGCAACTGCGCTGATCGTCTGACCAAAACGTCCGCCTCCCATACTGCAAAACGGAATAATTGTTTTACCGCTCAAATCGTAATGTGTTAAGAAACTGCGCACCGGTGCCGGAATGGATGCCCACCAGTTGCAATAGCCGAGTAAAATCGTATCATATTGATTGATATCAAGACCCTCGTCCTCTAAATAAGTACGCAGATTCGGAATCGCGTTCTCTCTATACTCCGTCAATGCCTCTGCGTATAAGCCCTGTGAATTCTGCGTTGATGAATATGGCGTTTCACGCTCAATACGGAACACATCTGCGCCCGTCATCTCTGCAATAATTTCCGCTAAACCTTCCGTGTTACCAGTCTGTGAGAAGTAAACAATCAATGTGCTGCCGTTACTCACAGCAGTTGCAGTATTTGTACTTGTCACAGTTTCCTGTATAGGTTCTGCGTTTCTCACCAAACGCATGCCAATGCTGTAAAGAGGGGCGTCTGCCGGATAAGCACTGCGGTATGCGCTGCGGATATGCTTTGGAAAATCGTTCCATCCGCCGCCCCGTGCAATTTTATAATTGCCCGGCTCCGGCCCTGTGGGATCCTCAGTTTCTTGTATGTTGTACGCACCGTACCAATCCCATACCCACTCAGCCGCATTACCATGGATATTGTATAATCCATACGCATTTGGTTCATAATCCGTAACGTCTACGGTATGGGAAATGTACCCGTTTACCCAGCTTCCGCTTGCGTTGTTGTTATAACCGTAGGCATTGTAGCAATTTGCATTTTCATCATATACATAATCGCCGAAATGAAACGGCGTTTCGGTATTTGCTCTTGCGGCATATTCCCATTCTGCTTCTGTGGGCAAGCGGTATCCATCCGCACTTCTGTCCCATACCACCGTGCTGTCAGTGACAGTATAACAGGGAGTAAGGCCCTCTGCTTCACTCAATGCATTACAATACTCGATTGCATCATACCATGTTATATTTTCAACAGGCAGATTTCCTCCCTGGTTTTCGCTGGGATTATTGCCCATGACCGCTTGGTATTCTTCCTGTGTCAGCTCTGTTCTTGCAATATAAAAGTCGCTGACGGTTACCTCGTGCTGCACTTCGTCAGTATCACGTTCTGCTTCATTTTCGGGGCTTCCCATGGTAAACGTCCCTCCGCTGATCAGCACCATATCATCGTCTTCGACCGGTACCGTAGTACCGGATGATTCGGGGATCTTTGTAATTTGAACTTCTCGCGCGGCATTATCCCACGCTACATCAAACTGAAAGCTCTCTGCAATAAAACGGATAGGAAGCATCGTTCGATCATTCACCACGATCGGCGCAACATCAAGCGTATGTGCTTCATCATTTACATAAGCAGTTGTACTGCCTATTGTAAGGCGAATGATATCTTCACCTAACGTAAGCGTTGCTTCTTGTGCCTCTTCGTCCCAGCCTACGCTGCCTCCCATTTCCTCAACTACCGCACGGATCGGCAGAAGCGTTCTGTCATTTTGAATGATAGGCGTTGTTCCTCTTCCGGGGTCGATCTCCTGTTCCACTCCATTTACAAGCATTACAGGATCATTTATTTGAAGAACAATCGTCAAATTATCCGTACCTTCTGCTGCGCAGCCAATGATACCGCAAATGCATAATGATATGCATAAAAGCAAGGATAACAATTTTTTCAATTTTAACACCTCTCTTATTTTGATTCTTTTTTGGATGGACGCCCTTTACGTACATCGTTATGGCATCCTCGTAGTTTTTTATTTATATTTTTTGGTTTCCGGAAGACCAGACATGTGCAGTACCGGACGATGCCGCTGTATTCTGTGCCATCACTCCTACCAGTTTGTGGGGAACATAAGCTTCCTCCAAATAAGCAATCTCACTGTCCGTCAGCACAAGGTCAACCGATTTTGCCGCGCCATCGATATGATGCAGTTTGGTTGCGCCTACAATGGGAGAAGTGACCTTTGTCAAAAGCCACGCCAGAGAAACCTCCGTCATGCTCACGCCATGATTTTCTGCCACTTCGGCAACACGGTCGACAATCACACTGTCTTGCTGTGCAGTGGCGTCATACTTGAACTTGGCATAGCTGTCCTCCTGTAAACGTTTTGATTTCTCTCCGGGATGCTTGGAAAGTCTGCCTCCTGCCAATGCGCTGTACGGGGTCATTGCGATATTGTCTTCAGCGCAAAGCGGCGCCATTTCCCGTTCTTCTTCGCGGAAGATCAAATTATAGTGTCCCTGAATGGACACAAATTTCGCAAAACCTTCACTCTCTGCCAGATCGTTAGCCTTTGCAAGCTGCCACGCAAAGCAGTTGGATATGCCGATATAACGTACCTTTCCGGCCTTGACCGCATTGTTCAACCCGTCCAGAATATCATGGATAGGAGTTCTGTGATCCCACATATGATAGATATACAAGTCGATATAGTCCATTCCCAAATTTTCCAGACTTTTATCCACCATCCTCTCAATGTGCTGCTGTCCGGTAATTCCGGCGTCTATCTCTTCATTTGTACGGGGCAGGAATTTGGTAGCTACAACGACTTCGTCACGCTTTGCAAAATCCCGCAGCGCACATCCCACATATTGCTCACTGGTGCCGCTTTGATAACCGATAGCCGTATCAAAGAAATTAACTCCAAGCTCCAGCCCCCGTTTGATAATCCCGCGGGAATGTTCTTCGTCCAATGTCCAGCTGTGCTGACCATTTTTGGCGTCGCCAAAACCCATGCATCCCATACAGATACGGGAAACAGTAAGATTAGAATTTCCTAATTTTGTGTACTGCATCATGTTCTTCTCCTCCTATTAAATAAAAATTTTCTCATTCTAATATTTTTAAAAAGCCTGACGAGACCGTCGGCCTCTGTGACAAGCACCCGCTTCGGTTCTGACTGTTTTTCTTGGTCAGACGATTTCTGCAAAGTAACTGAGTTTGATGTTGCCGTTTACATTTTGCTAACCTCTTTAGACATGTAACAGATAAATGTCCCTCTTTTACCATTTTGAACAGATTAAATATCTGCTATACCGGTTTTGATAAACCATTTATTAATAATCTCCGGAAGCTCGCGGCCTCCATCATTGATCACACCCAGCGCCTCACATACATCCGCCTTCGGGCATAGCTTGACAATATCTCCCCGAAGATCTCCGCTGACCCCGCCGCAGTGTGAATAGAAGGGAAGAATAATCTTTCCTGATAAGTCATTTTTGTATAGCCATGCAGACAACGGCGGGGCGATCGTTGCGCACCAGTTGGGAGAACCGACAAAAATTACCTTATAAGGACGAGGAGAACGGGAACCGGGAAGAAGCTGTGGGCGGTATCCGGACTGAACCTCCCGTTTCACCTGTTCCAGCAATTCCGGAAACGCCGTGGGATAGGGCTGCCATGGGTGGATCTCACACCAGTCGCCGCCGGTAATAGCCTGAATTCCTTGTGCAATTTGATGGGTATTCCCCGAATAAGAGTAAGAGATGATCAGTGAACCGTTCGTTGTGGTTGTTGCCTGGTTTTGTATGCTCATCAGCCTCACCGTCCTGTTCGGGAAATTTGTCTGTATGGAAAGGGCAGCTTTTCACGCAGCTTATTGTATTGATTATGTCCCATGGTATCAATCATAACTTATGCCTTCTTTTCCTTTCCGAAGGACATGCACTTGCCGATCACGTCACCGGTTTTCAGATATTCATAGGTGGGCATTTCAAACAGCACAGGTTTCAGAACGTGGTAGTCGATCTTTTCGGTCTCATTCAACACGCTTTCATCAGCGTAGGTAGCATCAATTGTACAAATAAAGTTCTCAAACCCCTTCGTCTCGTAGATATCCTCCACGCTGCACACCATTGTTACCGGGGCATGTGTAATCATCGGCACGCCCGAATCGTCCATCACATAATCAAACAGTGTGGATTTATCTTCCTTGCTGCCGCTGACACAGCCGGAACGGTCGGCTTTTTCGAGCATCTCCTCATCCACAATGTTAATTGATAATTTCTTACTTTCTTTTATGCCCTGATTGGTATAATGGGCTGCTGCCAGACTGACCATTACATGATCATGCCCCATAATACCTAAATGTCCTACCAACAGCCAGTTAGGCTTCCCGTTTACCATTGCCCCTACCACCACAAGCGGCGTGGGATACAACGCCAAAGAATTTCCAATGTTCTTTTTCATGATAAGTTGCCTCCTAAAAATAATAATCGTTTGTAATTTACTGTCTTATAACTGCGCACATGTTGTCCCCCCCGCTGTAATCGACGGCAGGTTCCATATTTGTAATCAGTGAAAATACAATCTTCCACTGATTACAGCGCAGCACCATAGGAGCGATTCACGAATCGCCTGTTTCGCTCTTGTCTTCGCCCAAGACGGGACAAGCCCTTATTGAATCTCATTTGTGTCCGACCTTTTTCCCTGACAGCTTTCGAAAAAGTTTAGAAGCATAATAAGCCAGAAAAATGAATGTACCCATCATCGCCAGATAGTCCAAATAGAAAAGCGGAACCGATTCTCTGAAATCCAAAAACACAAATTGGGTACGCACCAGCATATATGTGAGTAAATCCCGCTTTATGAATACTGTCAGACCATAAAGTGCTATCCCGGCTCCAAGAATGGACAGCAGGATCTTACGCAAACGGGATGGCTGCTTCAAGTGCAGCGCCTTTTTGAAAAGTCCCAAAAACATTCCCCAGTGAATTCCGAGATGCAGCGCCATAAGCACAAAGCCCCAATAGGAAGCGGCCATATGCAGCAGACGGGCGAACGACATTCCTCCCTGAATGTTCAACCGGACAAAAACATGATTAGAGAGTATGATCCCGCTGACCATGAGTCCAATCATGGCAATAAATACCATTATATCTACAATCAACTGAAAGCTGCGGGAGGGGGAATACTTCCCGTGAAACAGGTTTTTATACCAGTTTCCGTTGAGAATGTGATGGACAATGAATATACTGAACATCCCGGCTCCCACCCACTCATGGGCAACATCGCCCCAAAACTGGTATCCCATCAAAAATAGCAGAGCCAAGGTCATCAAAGCATCCACTGCAATTTTGAAAATGACTTTTGGCTTCATGGGCTCTCCCTCCTCTCTTTCAAAATCAATCCAAATTCAGACTGTTGATCCAGTCAGATACATCTTCACCGGCACCCTCTACGCTGCTTCCGGATACATGAAGTCCCTCTAAAATTGTGGCTTCCGGCGCACTGTCAGGCAATTTATCCAGACTGCGGCCAAATCCGCTTCCGCCGCTGGTGCAGAAGGGAACAAGGGTTTTGCCTTCCCAATCATAGGATTCCAGGAACGAATATATCAGCATAGGAGCATCGCTCCACCAGTCGGGATACCCCACAAACACCACGTCGTAACTATCCCAGTTTTCTACCTGGGCAGCCAGCTCCGGACGGGCATTGTCGCGCTGTTCCTGCTGTGCAACATCCAATAGGGCGTCGTAGTCATCGGTATACGGGGTAGCCGGCATGATCTCAAACAGATCACCACCGGTTTCGGTCCGGATCATCTGTGCCATCTGCTCGGTATTGCCGGACCATGAGAAGTATGCAATCAGCGTGTCACCGGCTCCATTTGCAGGTTTTGCTGATTCATCCTGCATCTCAGAATCGGAAGACTCCTCAGATTCAACGGATGCCTCAGAGGGCGGCTGAGATTCACCATTCTCGCTTGACGGCTTAGTCCCTCCACTACATGCAGCAAGAGAAAATGCCAATGTCATGGATAACAGGAGATATAACAATTTTTTCATATTAACCATTCCTTTCTTTTATCAAAGGGCAACCGCTTTATTGTCACCCTGATTGACTTTTTGTTTGATTGCTTTGTTTCACATGAGTATTCAATAAGGGCTTGACCCGTCTTGGGAGAGGACAAGAGCACTGCACAGCAGCGCTGTAATCAGCGGGATATTGTACTCTCACACTGATATAATAACTGCCTTACTTTAAGCGGTTTCCTAAATTGTACGCCTGCTGCGGAAACTCGGAGTGCTGGGTCATGGATGGTGCACCGCAGCCGATACCCAGCACCATGCCCATGTCCTCAAGATTTAAGTACCGTACTAAGGTCTTATAATGCGCTTCCAACACCTCAAATGTCCAATCATCACTGTTCCATGCGACGGTAAGCAAGGCAGACTTCATATGCTTGCGCTGGATGGAGCTATTAAATGCACAGAACCGGTCGATCATAGTTTTCAGCTGGGCAGACATCCCATAGTAATACAGCGGAGTGACAAATACCATCATGTCTGCATCCAGAATCTTCTTTCGAATGCTCTCTACATCGTCCTTCTGCACGCAGGGGCCTTCGTATCCACAGTGGATACATCCGGTACAGGGGTGGATATCGGCATAGGCTGTGTCAATGATCTCAACAGTGTGACCGGCCTCCTCCGCACCTTGGCGGAAGCAGTCCGCCAAAATATTTGAAGAACCTTTCTTATTAGGACTTCCTTCTAAAACGACTATTCTCATTTTCTGCACCTCCTTACTTCATTTCCTTTTCCCAATAGCGGACGACGTTCAGCGGTGTTTCACCGTCCAGACGCTCTATCATTTCAATCTACTCAACAGTCGGTTCTAACACAGCATGTCTTTACAGATATTCAATTCATAAATGACTGTATTTTTCTCAAACTGTACAACCATCTGCGAAGATTCTATCTAAAACCTTTCTCATATGCATCGCTTTTCATCAATAACCGAGTTCAGTGACCCAGCTTTGAATAGCTTCTTGAGAAGAAGACGCATCTTCTTCATAGCAGTCGAAGATATTATCAGAGATTGCCGCATCAGGAATAGCTTCGGTAATCAGTTCTACACTGTTGGCAAGACCACCGGTGCCATGAGAGCAAAATAGGTATATCTGCTTTCCAGAAAAATCATTTTGCTCCAGGAAGGAAAGCAACGCCATAGGCACACCGTACCACCAGTTGGGGTATCCCAAGAATACCGTGTCATACTGATCCATGTTATCTACGTTTTCCGCCAAATCCGGTCGTGCGTTATCGCCCCGTTCCTGATTAGCCCGGGACAAACATTCATCCCAATCACTGGGATAGGGATCGGTGATCCGGATGGGAAACAGGTCGCCGCCAGTTTCCTCCTGCACCCAACCTGCCAGCTGCTGCACATTTCCGGGCGGGATCACACTGGGAGAGGACACTGCATCCACATCATCCGCCAAAACAGCGTTATCCGCCCAGGAGAAATATGCCACCAGAATGTTGCCGCCCTGCGCTTCACCACCGGTTTCTTTACCGGAGCCCAATGTCTCCGACTCCGAAATAGGAGTTTCCGTTTCTGTGGATCCGGAGGTACTATTATCATTTTCCGTTGTGTCGCATGCTGCAACTGAAAAAAACATGACCGCTGTTAAAAATACAAAAAAAAATTTTTTCATTTATACTGCCTCCTGTCTCTACCGCATAAATCCATTATGAATCCGCGGGGCTGATTTCAGAACAAGAACCTTTTTATGTTTCCGTTTTTATTATAGTGCAGTTTTGCTTCAATGTCCAATACCTATTTTTTATTTTTTTCAATGTGTTTTGTGTATGGATAATACAAATAAAGACCTCCAAGTCAAATTACCTTAGAGGTCCTTAAAACATATTATAACAACACTATTCCATTCTTGCCCGAAGCATATTGATTTCTTGAATGAATAAAGAAGTTGCAGGAGCAAACAGATAGTTTTTCTTCCATACCAGAACACTGCGCGTTGTATGTTCCGGATGAATGGGAATAAACCGCAGACAAGAACTGCTGTGAATAGCCAAAGCACCGTCAAGACAAAAGGCACATCCCATCCCCTCTTCCACAAGCAGCACAGCGTTGGAAAGAAGCGTATAACTCAATGGGATATGTAAGTCCTTTTCCTCCCGATTCAGCCAGTTCAAAATTTCAGCACGTACCCGCTCACGTATTGGAAGGATCAGTGGATATTCCGCAATTTCATCCGGCGAAATAGACTCCCTCTCCGCTAAAGGATGATCATCCCGTATGAGCACTCCCCAAGTCTCCTTTTGAGAAAGACGGATAAAATCATATTTTGAAGTATCGATCGGCTCTAACAGTAAACCTACGTCAATCAGTCCTTTGTCCATGCGGTCTTTAATATAATCTGCCATTTCGTTGTATAAATTGAACTGTACCAACGGATATTTTTCTGAAAACTGCCTGATGAGCTTGGCAAACAGTCGGCTGCCCACAGCCTCGGTAGCGCCAATAGAAATAACACCGCTGACATTCGTATTCTTTTCTGCAAAAGCTTGTTCCAAACGGTCTGCCAACGCAACAATCTCTTCTGCCCGCTGGCGGAAAAAGATACCATCATCGGTCAGTGTCAGCCCGTTTTTCCCCCGAAGCATCAACGTGGTGCCCAGTTCTTTTTCTAAGTCCATCATCTGGCGACTCAGGGTCGGCTGAGTCACATACAAAATATCCGCGGCTTTGGTGATGTTTTCTTCCTGCGCCGCCGCCAAAAAATACCGGAGTGTTCGAAGCTCCACATTGGCCGCCCCCTTTCGGTTTTATATTATTATACCACATTAATATGCTATTTTCAATAACCAATATCTATAGATACCTTTTTAGTGTGCATAAAAAGATAACCAAATGGATGTGTGAGAATCTTGAAAAATTAATAATTGAATAGCTTTTCCTGATTGAAAGCTATTTTATTCAATAAGGGCTTGTCCCGTCTTGGGCGAGGCCAAAAGCGCAGGCTGTGCTTTGCTGTAATCAGCGGAAGATTGTACTCTCACTGATTACACATATGGAATCCGCCGCCGGCAGAGGCGGGGGGATATCTTATCCACAGTTAGATACTTGCGCATGGTAGTATTAAATTTTTGTGCTCGCAGTAAAACATATGCTGTATCCTGTTACGAAATCTTTTGAAGTTTTGACAGCCATAGGCATTACATTTAGATACGTTAACTTTGTCATTACATCATTCAGCAGCCATTTGTATATATAACTTCAAAAAATTCAGTATGTCTATATGCAAATTTATCATTGTATTTGAACAAAAATTATAAAAATTTTAAATATTATATTGACTTTTTTTCTTTCATGCGATAAAATTGTTTGTATCCGAACAATTTTTAAAAGGTATCGCATACACTCAGTTGGAAAGGAGGAAAAAATCAAATGGAAAAGAACTGTGGGCTATGGATCAATATTTTATCCCATAAGCTAAGAAAGCGCGTGAATGCCAATATGCAAAGCCTGGGGCTTACCGGTGTGCAGAGCCGAGTGATGTACTACATCCTTATGAGGTGCGCTGATTCTCCTGTGTACCAGCGTGATGTAGAAAGTGCATTTGGCTTGAGCCGTTCCACAGCCACCGGCATTTTGGGGTTGATGGAAAAGAACGGTCTGATCATACGAAAGAGCGTGGTCAGTGATGCGCGCTTAAAGAGTCTGATCCCTACGGAAAAAGCGGCACATCTGGGTGAGCAAATCGGTGAGTCTCTTCGTCAGACCGAACAGTGTCTCACACAGGGCTTATCAAGTACGCAGCTTGAACTGTTCATGGAAACTGCCGCGCGTATGTGCGATAATCTTGATGGATAGCCGGTGTCCGGATTATATATTTTTATAAAAAATACAGCGCGCATGCGCGCTGTTATGTAATACTGTAAAGGAGGAATGTCACATATGATAAAAACTCTTGCTCGCAGTATACGCGAGTATAAAAAGACTTCCATTTTAACGCCGCTTCTAGTTATTGTAGAAGTAATTTTGGAATGTATCATTCCGTTTATTATCGCCAACCTGGTGAACGAAATGCAGGCCGGCTGCGGTATGGACGTCATTATAAATTATGGAATCCAGTTGATTGTTATGGCCATTCTTTCGCTGGTTTTCGGTGTTGCGGCCGGAAACACTTGCGCCACAGCCTCCACAGGCTTTGCACGTAACCTGCGCGGAGACATGTTCTACCGTATCCAGGATTATTCTTTTGAGAACATTGATAAATTCTCAGTGTCCAGCCTGGTCACCCGTATGACTACCGACGTCGTGAATGTGCAGATGTCTTTCATGATGATCATCCGAGTAGCCATCCGCGGTCCACTGATGCTGATTTTCTCGTTTATCATGGGCTTTGCCATGGGAGGCCGGCTGGCAATGATCTTTTTTGTTACCATACCGCTGCTCAGCATTGGTCTGATACTGGTCATCCGTGCGGCCACACCGATTTTCCGCCGGGTATTCCGCAAATACGATGCGCTGAATGACTCTGTACAAGAGAATGTACAGGCTATGCGTGTAGTAAAGAGCTATGTACGTGAGGAATACGAGAAAAAGAAATTTACCACCGCTGCTGAGGACGTTTGTAAGGACTTTACCCGTGCCGAGCGCATTATGGCTCTTAACAATCCCATGATGCAGTTCTGCGTTTACGCGGGCATGGCATTTGTATTATCTTTCGGTTCTTATGCTGTTATCACCAGTCAAGGTCTTGAAATCGCCGTAGGTCAGATGTCAGCCATTCTTACTTATAGCTTTCAAATACTTATGAGCCTGATGATGCTCTCCATGGTATTCGTAATGATTACCATGTCAATGGAATCAGCCGAACGTATCGTTGAAGTTCTTACGGAAAAAAGCAGCCTAACCAGTCCCGAAAATGCCATCACCGAGGTTAAGGACGGCTCAATTGATTTTGAGAATGTTGGATTTAAATATTCAAAAAAGGCCGAACGCATGGCACTTGCCGATGTGGATCTACATATCAAGTCCGGTGAGTTCATCGGCATTCTCGGCGGCACCGGTTCGTCTAAATCCACACTGGTTCAACTGATCCCACGTTTGTACGATGTTACTGAAGGCTGCGTCAAAGTAGGCGGCATAGACGTACGCAAATATGATCTGGAAACCCTGCGTAACAGCGTAGCTGTGGTGCTGCAAAAGAATGTACTGTTCAGCGGTACTATTAAAGATAATCTGCGCTGGGGCAACCCCGATGCTACTGACGAAGAGATGCTGGAGGCCTGTAAACTGGCACAGGCCGACGAGTTCATCCAGCAATTCCCAGACAAATACGACACATGGATCGAACAGGGCGGCGCCAATGTTTCCGGCGGTCAGAAGCAGCGTCTTTGTATCGCGCGTGCCCTTTTGAAAAAACCTAAGGTGCTGATTATGGACGACTCCACCAGCGCCGTTGACACACGTACCGATGCATTGATCCGTCAGGGCTTCCGTAAATATATCCCTGAAACCACAAAGATACTCATTGCACAGCGAGTAGCCTCCGTACAGGATGCAGACCGCATTATCGTTATGGACGGCGGACGTATTAGCGCTATCGGCAACCATGAAGAATTGATGAAGTCCAACGAAATCTATCGTGAAGTATACACTTCCCAAAACAAGGCAGGTGATCAAGATGACAAAGAATAAAACCAATACTGCTCCCACTACTACTTCCCGGGGTCAGCGTGCGCCAAAAGGTGTGCTGCGCCGGTTACTGCGTACTTTGTTTGAATTCTATCCGGTGTTGTTGCCTATCACACTGGTGTGCATCCTCATTAACGCCATTGTCAGTTCTATACCCGCGATATTTATGCAGAATATTATTGCCATTGTCGATGATAGCTACAAGAGCGGCGACTGGGCGTCTGTGTCCGGGCGTATTATCACTTACGTGGCTGTTCTGATCGTGATGTATATTATCAGTCTCGTTGCAGGAACATTTTACACACAGATGATGGCTATCATTACCCAGGGCTCTTTGAAAAAAATGCGTGAAAAAATGTTCAGCCATATGCAGGATCTGCCCATTAAGTACTTCGACACCAACGGTCACGGCGATATCATGAGCTATTACACCAATGACGTAGACACTCTGCGTCAGCTTATCAGCCAGAGTCTGCCGCAGATTCTGATCTCATGTGTGACGCTGTTGACGGTGTTCTGTATCATGATGTATTACAGTGTGATTTTAGGGCTGATTGTTGTTGTTGGCGTTATTTGCATGGTGTTTGCAGCTCGTGCTATTACCAACCGCTCTTCTAAATACTTTCTGCGCCAGCAGGTCACACTCGCCAAGGCCGAGGCCTTTATGGAAGAGATGATGACAGGGCAGAAAGTAATCAAGGTTTTTTGTCATGAAGAAAGCGCTAAGGCCGATTTTGACAAAGTCAACGGCGAAATTTTCTATAATGCCCGAAACGGCAACCGCTTTGCTAACATCCTAATGCCCCTGCTGAGTAATATCGGCAACATAATGTACGTTGTGGTTGCCCTGGCAGGCGGCGCATTGATGTTGTCAAACGTAACCAACATAAGTATCTCCGGCATGGCTTTCAGTATCAGCATTGTTGTACCGTTTTTGAACATGACAAAACAATTTGCCGGCGCCATCGGACAGGTGTCCAACCAGATAAACATGGTTATCATGGGGCTTGCAGGTGCACACCGTATCTTCGCTCTGATGGATGAACAACCAGAAACTGACGAGGGTTATGTTACCTTGGTAAATGCTAAGGAAAATGCTGACGGCAGTATGAGCGAGTGCAAAGAGCGTACTAATGTCTGGGCATGGAAGCATCAGCACCACGACGGCACTATCACATATACCCGCCTGCAGGGCGATGTACGTTTTTATGACGTTAACTTTGGTTACACGCCGGAGAAAACCGTGCTGCATAACATCTCGCTGTACGCAAAGCCCGGTCAGAAGGTGGCTTTCGTCGGCTCAACCGGCGCCGGCAAAACCACGATCACAAACCTTATCAACCGTTTCTACGATATCAACGATGGCAAGATACGCTATGATGGCATCAATATCAATAAGATCAAGAAATCGGATCTTCGTCACAGTCTGGGCATCATACTGCAAGATACGAATCTTTTCACCGGCACAGTAATGGAAAATATCCGATACGGCAATCTGGATGCGAGTGATGAGGAATGTATTGCCGCGGCAGAGCTTGCCGGTGCGGATAACTTCATCCGCCGTCTACCGGAGGGTTACAACACAATGCTGCACGGCAACGGTGCAAACCTCAGTCAGGGTCAGCGCCAGCTGCTTGCTATCGCGCGTGCAGCCGTGGCCGACCCGCCTGTCATGATCATGGACGAGGCGACCAGCTCGATCGACACACGCACCGAGGCCATTGTACAGCGCGGCATGGACGCACTGATGACCGGACGTACTGTGTTTATTATTGCTCACCGTCTCTCTACAGTACGGAACGCCAACGCTATTATGGTATTGGATCACGGTCGTATCATTGAACGCGGAACCCACGAGGAACTCCTCAAGCTAAAAGGCACATACTATCAACTATACACCGGCACACTGGAGTTGGATTAACTTGTCCCCCGCTCCGACAAGCCGATAAAATAATCCCCGTATCCCGGCTCTCTCATAATTGGGTAATGCCGGAGTACGGGAATTTTCTTGTCCGAGAAAAATTATTAAAAAAACAATAAATGAACAATCAGCTTCCTGATGACAACTGCTTGCTGCAAAATCTCATTTTAATTATTTTACCCCAACTATTGACAAAAAGCCTAAAGAAAAGAGGTCTGCTATCACTAACAGACCACTATGTAAACGTACATACTAAAATATAAATTGAACCGCCGTATACCTAACGGCATTTACGGTGATATGAGAGAGATGAAACTCATTATGAGTTAGCCTCTGCTCGATTTGATGAACCTTAGCATGACCTGTTGCTCTGTGCAGGAAAATTACGAAAAACACAACCGTATGTTTAGTCATCACCTGACACTTCGTCCTGCAAAGCATCATATCCCCGTTCACCGGTTCGAATTTTTACAACATCTTCAACGTCATAAATAAAGATTTTACCGTCACCGATATTTCCTGTATATAAGGTATCCTGTACAGTTTTTACTAATGTCTCGACGGGAATCTTACATACAACAATATCAATTTTGACCTTAGGCAACAAGCGAGATGAAACAGGACTTCCTCTAAAGTACAGCGGATGACCCTTTTGCAGACCATGGCCGAATACGTTTGTAACTGTGATACCTGTAATTCCTAGATTATCAAGCGACTCCTGGAGTTCAGCAAATTTGCTTTGATTAGTTAAAATAGTTACTTTAGTAATTTTAACACCATTAGTCTCATGATGTTCAACTGGAACTGCTTTTTCTACGCTGACAGCCGGATGCTTATATTCGGGCTTTACAACCGCTGGAATATCGTCCGGATTAACTGATTCAGCAACGAGCGCAAAATCCGGATAAGCAATGTTGCCGTGTTCTCCAATGTCTAAGCCTTGTATCTCTTCCTCTCTGGAAACACGAATTCCAATTGTCTTTTTAAGAATGAACCATACAATACCCGATGCAATAAAAGAGAATGCTCCTATAGCAAGTATACCCAATAATTGAACACCCAAAAGGCCAACGCCTCCTCCATAAAACAACCCGTTAGCCGTGGACAAGGTTGTTACACCTTCCTTAGCAAAAAGACCGACGCAGATCGTTCCAAAAACACCGCAGCAAAGATGAACAGATGTTGCGCCAACCGGATCGTCAATCTTTACCTTGTCGAAGAACAAAACCGCAAATACAACCAAAATACCGGCGATTGCACCAATAAGCAGGGATACTTCAATAGTAACATAAGCACATCCGCCTGTAACAGCAACCAAACCTGCCAAACAACCGTTGACCGTCATACCGAGATCCGGCTTCTTTTGAACAATCCATGATGTAGCAGTTGAAGTCAAAACCGCAGCGATTGCCGATGTATTGGTTGTCACCAGTATGTGAAATACATCTGACGGATTCTGAAAACTCATAGTAGATCCCGGATTAAACCCAAACCAACCCAGCCATAAAACAAATAAACCGATAACTGCCAATGACATGCTGTGTCCGGGGATCGCCTTTGATTTTCCGTTTTTATCATACTTTCCGATACGCGGTCCAAGAATCATAGCACCTGCAAGTGCTGCCCAACCGCCGAGAGAATGAACGACCGAATCTCCCGCAAAATCCATAAATCCAAGATCTGCAAGCCAGCCGCCGCCCCAAACCCAGTGTCCGACAATTGGGTATATTATCAGGGTTAAAACGAAGGAAAATATAATAAACGATATATATTTTACACGTTCTGCTACAGCACCCGATACAATGGTCGCTGCTGTACCGCAGAATACAAGTTGGAAAAAGAATTTGCCCCAAAATGGAACGGAAGACGTCAATGTTTGATCGTAAGCCGACAAATCCCGGTTACCAAGTATAAATAAGTTCTCTGTGCCAATAAAGGGATTATCGCCACCAAACATGATACCCCAGCCAAGCAACATAAACCCAATTGATGAAACAGCAAATACTATGAAGTTTTTTGACAAAATATTAACCGTGTTCTTTGACCGGGCAAAACCTGCTTCTACGCTAGCAAAACCCAAATTCATAAAAAACACCAGAATCGCTGATAAGAACACCCATAACGTATCAATTAAAGAATATTCCATCATACAAGCACCACCTCTAATTAGATTTAAATAATAAAACAAAAAAGAGCAAAGACGTCTCCCGGGAACATCTTTGCTCTCTTTTACCAATAGTGTATCATTATTTTACGAATTTGTCAAGTAGAAATCAAAATTTTTTTGTTTTGTAAATGTACAAAAAGATGTTGTACTTCCGCAAAAAAATTGTAAAATTAATACAATTGTTATGATATAACCTAAGCAAAAAATTTTAATATAAGTTTTATTTTTAATAATATTACGGAATTATTTTTGAAAACTCAGGTTTTACAATATCTGCCACAATTTTTTTATCTATTGTAAATTCAGGCGTCCCCATAGATCCAGGAGCCACCTCGTATTTATCAAACGGAATCACCAAACCTCCGTTTTCATTCCAATAAAAATTATGATCATCCGATATCGACACAAAGTCCTGTCCTATTATACTGTCATCTAACCAATAAATCACATTACTGTCTTTTTCCATTTCTTCTTTCATCTGCCTTTTTATTTCCTGTTCCAGAATATCATAAAAATCATCATCCTTTGCCATATCTCCCAATTTTACAATATCACCTGTCATTTTATTGATATGATAATATTTAAAATAAGTATTACTGCTTCCGACAACTTCATTGACTCTAATCTTTAAGGTGAACCAATTATTATTGTCGGTCACAGTTTCATAATCAACATAAACCGAACCATGTGCATCGTCTCCTATAGCTTCAAGGTCTTCATAAAACCTGTTGACCAGTACTTGTGTAAGATCACTTATATCTTTGTTTATCAACCCTAATGCATTGCTGTTTCCTTCTTCCAGTTCCGGCACATTAATATCCATCTCATGGTACTTATCAGAATAAAAATAATTTCTTATCGTAATTACCCGGACAATTTTACCTATAACAGGTATTTGTTCTAATGCCTGTGCATACGTTGAGCTGACATTAGGTAGCAAAAACAACGTTATAAAAAGGAAACAGGCTGCAGCAGCTGCCACATGAGAAAATCTTTGCGCCGGTTTTATAGCGATTGTTTTTTCCGGCAAATTATCAAGGGTTTGCTCTACTTGAATTTTAATTCGATCAGGAATATCTGTTTTTTCCTCTAATACTTTCTTTTTTATATATTTATCAAAATCATTCATATATCTCAATCCTCCTTTAATATTTCTCTGAGCATTTTTCTTGCACGGGAAAGTTGTTTTTTTACGGTAACAGCATTTGTGCTTGTTATTTGTGCAATTTTTGATACAGGCAGATCTTCATAATAGAAAAGTACAACAACTACACGATATGGTTGTCTTAAGCTTTCCACAGCATCACGCAGATCCAGCTTTGTTGATATCTCATTCTCGTTTCCGTTAATATTAATATCTTTCATTTCTTCCATCGATATTATTTTTGAATTTTTGCGAATCATTTCAACTGCCGTATTGTGAACAATGCGCAGCATCCATGGCTTAAAAGAATTTTCGTTTTTAAGCGTATCAAGGTTTTTATATGCACGGTATATCGATTCGCTTATAACCTCCCCTGCATCTGCATCATTTCTTACGATAGAAAAAGCCAGATAATACATTGCTCTCTCACAAAGCCGTATATATTCACAAAACTTATTTTTATCTATCAAAATCGACCCTCCCTTATCAATGAAGCTGTCTGGCTTACGATCCATTCACCCCACTGAATACAGTATTTCGCATAAAGATGTACATTATCTTCAGATTTATCAGCCGGTAAAGCACCGTTTTCATCATCAAAGATAGCATTGGCATCAATATAAAAGATATTTTTTCCGTCTGCAAGTTCAGCCAGTCCGGCATTAAGTTCATTAATAGCATTATTGTTTATTATTTTATCCCCGTCCGAACGGCTTTTTGTAACATGCAGATTGGCTTGTATTATAATGACAGCATCCGACTGTTTTTCTTGTATGAATTTAATCAATTCACTATATTTGGCTATAGTCTTGTCAAATTTATATCCTATTTCATTGATACCAAGCATAATATATATTTTACCATACTTTTTATTATTCAGCAATTCTTTTAACGTAACTTTACCCACAGATGGGACAGAAACAGACTTTTTATAAATATTATACACACTCATACCAATCTCCGCAAAAAAATCAGCACCTTCTATACCGGAATATTCCGAAAGAGCTACAGTTCTTGAATCACCAATAAATAATGCATCGTCCATTGAAATCTCAGAACTGTCTGTAAGCGGAGTTTTATTTTCAGTTAGATTTACAGCGTCTGATTCAGACGGCTCTGTGTCAGTATCGGTTGAGTCAGCCGTTTCTGTATTCTTATCGGCTGATACCGGCATTTCTTTTGTATTGTCATTTTGTAAAGTATTATTGTATTTTTCTGTTCCCGCCCTCACAGAAGGTTTCTCGCCAAAAAAGATTAACACTGTAGCGACAGTTAGTAAAATTACCATAGACAAAAGTGTGATTAAATTTGTTCTTCTCATTATTCTTTACCTCTCAAAATCTAAAATATAGGAATGGGTCATCTAAACCACTATACATACAATATACACAGGCAATAAATATTACAATAAGCAGCAGCCATATAACAGTTTGATTTTTTATTTTTTTTAACATGCGAAATAGGAGCGGGGTTGAAAATAATATTCCGGCTGCAAAAAACGGATAATACATTTTTAAGTATTTCAGATAATCATATCGAAAAACCGACCAAACTCCTTGACCGAAAAATGGAAAAAGACGAGTATAGAATATTTTAAGCTGCTCAAAATCATTGATTGCAAATATTGCCCAAGTCAAAGGAATAAGCAAAATCATATATACATGGCCGATAACCGGGACTTTTTGTAAAAATCCCCCTATAAAGAATTTTTCAATTATTATGATTATAAACAAGACCATTCCCCACATTATAAAATTATATCCCGCACCATGCCATATTCCTGTTAACAACCATACAACAAGTAAATTTCTGATCGTTGCAATATTTCCGTTTCTGTTCCCGCCGAGCGGGATATATACATATTCTCTAAACCATGTCCCTAACGTAATATGCCATCGCCGCCAAAACTCTGTCATAGAACAGCTAACATACGGATGATCAAAATTTTTCGGAAGATCAAACCCCAGCATCTTACCAAGTCCTATTGCCATCAGAGAATAACCGAAAAAATCAAAATATATTTGAAATGAATATGCTGTTATCCCCATCCATGCAAGAGGCGTTGATATGCTTTCAAAGCCGATCGAACAAACCTGGGTCCACAGTTTTCCGATAGGATTTGCAAGCAGTACTTTTAAACCCAAACCGAAAATAAAAATCCTGATGCCGTTGAATACGGAGTATATGCTGATCCTTCTGTGATACAGCTCTTTTTTGACCTGACCGTAGGTTACTATGGGGCCTGCAATGAGCTGTTCAAACATTGATATATACACGGCATATCTAATAAGGCTTTTTTCTGCTTTTTCTGCTCCCCTGTAAACATCAACAATGTAAGATATGCCTTGAAAGGTATAAAATGATATACCTATGGGCAGCAGTATATCAATGCTGACATTAAGGGTTGGTATAAATCGGTTGATTTCCCCAATTATAAATCCCAAATACTTAAAAGCGCAAAGACAGATCACATGAAAAGCAATCCCAGTCATAAGATATAGCTTTTTATATTTTGTATTTTTTTCAATGAGTAATCCTATCATATAATCAATAATAATGCTTATTAAGAACAGTATAAAATATTCAGGATTATGTATTGTGCCTATAAAATAAAAACATAAGCTTCCTATAAGTAATATAATATTTTTGATACCGTCAGGTACAAGATAGTAACATCCAAAAAATATCGGAACAAAAACAAAAATAAATTCTATGCTGCTGAATACCATTATCACACCACCGTTTCGCTGTTCTAAAATATAGATGCATACAAAACACAAAAGGTGACATGATTTTTTATTTTTTATTAAAAAATACCATATAGGATAAAATACAATTTATTATCCTTACCCTCCACAATTGACTTTCATTTTTCAATAAGGGCTTGTCCCATCTTGGACGAGGACAAGCGCGCAGGCTGTGCTTTGCTGTAATCAGCGGGAAATTGTACTCTCACTGATTACAAATATGCAACCCCCGCCGATTACGGCGGCGGACATCTTGTCCGCAGTTATAACGTACAACTTTAAAAGGGCTGCAAACAGCAATGCACAAATAAATTTCCCAATAAAAAACAGCGGAATTGAAAACACAAATCCGCTGTTTTTTCTATATATTTTCATCTCAGACAAGCTCATGCGAAGAAGAATCCCGCCGTCATATCCAGATAATTTTCACCGCTGTATTGAGGATATTGCCTTTGAACCTCTTCTTTAAATTCCTGCGCATTGCCGCATTTTCCCGCGATCGCTTTCAGATTATCCAAATATGCGATTTTTGTTTTTACATCCTTCAAATCTTCCGGCGTATAGTGTGAAGTAAGTATCAGTGTATACCCTTTTTCCAAATAAGTATTAAGCTGATTGATAATCGCGTCGGCATGACCCATACCGGCAACAATGGAATGGCAGTCATGACCGAGCATATGCGTATATACCGCATTGATTTCGGGGATTTCAATATCATAGGCTTCTTGCGTCTGTGTAATATTAAGCTTGATACCGCCGATTGTTATCGTGCCTTCCTCAATATAATCGGTAATTGTGTGAATACTGTTGTCGAAAATATCTCCAAATGCATTTGTGAAGTTATCAATTAGACCTTTACCGCCGCCGCTGTGACCATATTCATCAGCATTTTTTGTGGCATACTTCTTTACATTGGGCAAAAATCCCGCCCCTGCCATATGATATGCCAACAGCATACCCTGCACATTCATGCCGTTATCAGCAATATATTTTTCAAGCTCTGAATTGTTATCAAAAAAACAAGGAGATTCAATAACGACCGCTTTTAAGTTTTTTTCTACTATAAATACCTCATCGTCGATCAAGTCGTTTGTTTTATACGCATGGAGTTTCAGTTCTCCGAAATCGTATACATTGACCTCACCTTTTGTTAAATTGATTTTTGTAAATGTGTTTTTGTTCATAGTGTTTCGCTCCTTTCAAATTTTGAGGCGTTACCCTCAGCTCTTGAATTCAGTATAACAGCTTTTATTCTATTTGTAAAGTAAGCACTTTTTTGTGCTGTAGTTACCTATAAGATACTATTGGGTGGTTACTTAATGGAAACTTTTGTGTAAATAAAGGGATTTTCACACCTTTTAACAAATTAAAAAAATTTAAATTTTTTATTTCAACGCTTTCAACACTGCACCTATATCATTATTGATACAAATTGACCGCTTCTCAATTTCGGCAGGGCATACTGCCTCGCCCTGGTTAATACAGACATAAACGGCATTTTTATTCTCAGCGGTCATTTGCCAGAACGGATATTTTATAATTATCGGGGTATTTGCGCCGACGCCAAGCTCCAAAAACAGAATTTTTGCCGAATGATTACGCTTTATGAAATCCTCATAACGCGCGGCAGCCTGATACCATCCTTTATCCTGCACAAAAGTATCATCCGAACGTAAATTCATTGTCATAGACTCACCGCATACAGGACATTTGGGAATAAGCTCTGACGGGATTTTCATGTCCTGTTGTTTTTTTAACATCTCTTTTATGATTTCTTCATTGTCATAGGTTTTATCATGGCACGGTTTTGAACATTGAAACAAGCCGTAATCCCCCTGCGTATAAAACAGACGTTTTTTATCAAATCCCGCCTTTTGAAATTGATGGTCTACATTCGTTGTCAGCACAAAATAGTCCTTATCTTTTACAATTGACAGCAATTCGGAATATACAGGCTTTGGTGCGTCCATATACCGATTTACCATAATGTATCTCGACCAATATGCCCAAAATTCTTCCTGTGTCCGATAAGGATAAAAACCACCGTAATACATATCATTAAAGCCATATTTTGCCTTATAGTCAGAAAAATATTTATTAAACCTTTCTCCCGTATATTCAAAACCGGCAGAAGCTGAAAGCCCCGCACCCGCACCTATCACTACAGCATTTTCCTCATGCAGCAGATTTTTAAGCTGATCGATCTTATCCCAATAATCTTTCGTAGATTGCTTTGTCAGAGTCTTTGAAAACATTAAAAATCACCCTTTCTATTTTGGATTTTTTAAGATATTTTGTAACAGTTTCTATCGCGATTTCAGCCGCCTTTTCATTGGGGAAATGAAATTCACCCGTTGAAATACAGCAAAATGCAACCGATCTCACATTGTGTTCCTCCGCCAATTGCAGACAGGACCAATAACAGGACGCAAGTAAATCACAGTCCATTTCGGTAAGCTTGCCTGTTATCACCGGACCTACCGTATGCAAAATATACTCACATGGCAAATTATATGCTCTTGTAATTTTTGCATGTCCTGTAGGCTCCGCGCTGCCTTGTTTCCGCATAATATCATGACACTCCATGCGAAGCTGTATACCTGCATATGTATGTATTGCGTTGTCAATACAGCCATGACAAGGGACAAAGCATCCGAGCATTGCCGAGTTCGCGGCATTCACAATCGCACCGCATCGAAGAGTGGTAATATCCCCCTGCCATATACTGATTTTCTCACGCACAAAGGGCAAATCTTTGCAGTCTGTTATTCCCTTGTGCTGAATTTCATGCTGTAAATATTCGTCCTGTATTTCCAAAAATGTATCTGAACTCATTTTTGCCGGGCGGACATTCAGTAAAGCACGTAAAAGTTGTTTTTGTTCCCGTTCTTTTTTGGGAATATATAAATCTTTGTATTGTGTTGACTCGTTTATCAAATAATCAAGCAAAAATAAACGTCTTTCGTTTTGTGTCATATCTATCGCCTTCCATATTCATATATTATTTTTATTATACTTTAAACAGTTTTTTTTGTAAAGTAAGCACTTTTTTGTGGTATAGTTACTCTTTGGAAACCATAGATGTTTTCAGTCTTGACAACAGGGCGTATCAGTGTTATACTTATAGCATAATAGATATTTGGTTTCTTATTGATACAAAAGAGAAAGGAGCTTATTATGCAAAAAGAATTACCGGCTTGCCCTGTCGAAACCACTTTAATGCTTATTTCAGACCGTTGGAAGGTACTTATTATACGTGATTTGTTAGAGGGGACAAAGCGGTTCGGAGAACTGAAAAAATCTGTAGGATCGATATCTCAAAAGGTGCTCACCGCCAATTTACGTTCTATGGAGGAAAGCGGTCTCTTGACAAGAAAGGTTTTTCCCGAAGTACCGCCGCGGGTTGAATATACTCTCACTGAAACAGGCTATAGTTTAAAACCGATTTTGGATTCTATGGTCGAGTGGGGTACAGCTTATAAAGAAAAGATGAAATGAAAAATTCCCCTGTAACAATTATGTGTTGATATGTTACGGGGGATAAATTTTTCATTTCTATATCTGTTCTGATATTACTGAGTATTCTTTCTGTTATTCTGCTATACATAAAAGCTTATCCGTCATGCTATACGGTTTTCTTCACCTGAATACAATAGCCTTTTACGAACCGCATAACCGGTGATATAAAAGAAGCCTGTCAGTCACATCTAATTCTTATCACTTAAATTCTGTGTAATAATAAATCATCATTCCTTACAGCTTTTTCACGTACAGACAGCGAATCGCGTTGAGTACCGCAATAATCATTACGCCTACATCAGCAAAAATTGCCAAATACATATTTGCTATACCTAAAGCGCCCAATATTAAGCAGGCAAACTTGATTCCCAATGCCAGAGCAATATTCTCATATACAATTCGTAAACATTTTCTCGAAATTTTAATTGCTTTTGAGATTTTTATAGGATCATCGTCCATCAAAACAATGTCTGCCGCCTCGATTGCGGCATCCGATCCCAGTGCGCCCATTGCGATTCCAATATCTGCTCTTGACAATACCGGTGCGTCATTGATACCGTCACCTACAAAAGCCAATTTTGCATTTGGGGTTTTCGTCTTCAGTAAATCTTCAACCTTAGACACCTTATCCGCAGGAAGAAGCTCACTGTAAACGGTATCAATACCAAGAGATGCACCAACCTGCTCAGAAACCTTTTTTGCATCACCGGTCAGCATAACCGTTTTTTCAACACCTTCTGCCTTCAAAGAAGAAACCGCTTCCTTCGAATGGGGCTTTACAATATCGGAAATAACAATATGTCCGCTGTATTCACCTCCGATTGCCATATGAATGATCGTTCCCGTACTATGGCAGTCTATATATGCGATGTTGAGCTGCTTCATCAGTTTATCATTGCCTGCGGCAACCTCGATACCGTCTACTTTAGCAATAACACCGTTGCCGCTGATTTCCTGAATATCACTTACACGGGAACGATCGATCTCTTTTCCGTAAGCCCGCTGCAAGCTCTTGCTGATTGGATGCGACGAGGCGCTTTCCGCCAGTGCAGCATACTCAATGAGCTTTGCATTTTCCATTTCATTATGATGAATTCCGTTTACTTCAAAAACGCCCTGTGTAAGTGTTCCCGTTTTGTCAAATACAACTGTTTTTACTTTTGAAAGCGTTTCCAGATAGTTAGAGCCTTTTACTAAAATTCCTGCCTGGCTTGCTCCGCCGATTCCGGCAAAAAAGCTAAGAGGGATACTGATAACAAGCGCGCACGGACAGCTTATTACAAGGAATGTCAAAGCTCTGTATATCCACGTTCCCCAATCAGCAGATAATCCCATTGCAAGCATACGGATCAACGGAGGGAAAATTGCTAAAGCCAACGCGCTGTAACACACAGCAGGCGTATAAATTTTTGCGAATCTTGAAATAAAGCTCTCTGACCTGGACTTCCTGGAACTGGCATTCTCAACCAAATCCAATATTTTGGAAACCGTGGATTCTTCAAATTCTTTTGTAGTTTGAATTTTCAAAACGCCGGTCATATTGATACAGCCGCTGATTATCTCATCGCCGGCCTTAGCCTCACGAGGAATACTCTCGCCTGTCAAAGCACTTGTATTCAAGCTGGAATTGCCTTCAACAATAATACCGTCAATCGGCACCTTTTCACCCGGCTGCACTACGATTACGCTGCCAATTCCAACTTCATCAGGAGCAACATGTTCTATCGTTCCATTTCTCTCAATATTAGCGTAATCAGGGCGGATATCCATCAGATCGCTGATATTTCGGCGGCTTTTTCCTACAGCATAGCTCTGAAACCATTCTCCGATTTGGTAAAACAACATAACCGCAATAGCTTCCAAATAATCTCCGTTTTCATACACCGCTAATGCCAATGCCCCTACAGTTGCAACTGCCATCAAAAAATTTTCATCAAATACCCGGCGATTAAGTATTCCTTTGAAAGCTTTTTTCAAAATATCATAACCGATAATAAAATAGTCGATCAAATATAAAATAAAGCGCATCCAACGTCCTGCTGACAAAAACAGATATTCGTCAAGCTGTGAAAACATTTCTGACGAGAGAAACTGCAATCCCAACAGCATAGCTGAAGAAATCAAAATACGCACCATAATCGTTTTTTGTTTTTTTGTCATACCATTCTTGCGGCTGCCGATAACGGCAAGAAGTATCAGAGCTGTTAAGATAACAACACCTAACAATATGTTTATTATTAGTTCTTGCATATAAAAACTCCCTTCAAAAATTGCTCAATTGTTTAATTGTTGTGCAGTGAAAATAACACCTTAAAACTGCCATGACCGTATTCAAAGTGCATTAGTCAAAAACAGTCTATATTACATAAAAATTTCACAGTCCGGCTCTACTTTTTTGCAGGCAGCGATAACTCTCTGCATAACATCCTGCTGCTCCTGTCCGTCGTCAAACTCAACGATCATTTTCTGTGTCATAAAGTTTACTGTAACGTTCTGTACGCCGTTTGTTTTACGGGCAGCATCTTCCATCAGATTAGCACAGTTTGCACAGTCCACTTCAATTTTATAAGTTTTTTTCATTTATGATCTTCCTTTCTGAATTTTTTATTAATTTTACGATTAAATACTTGTTTAATTGTTGTATCTATAGTATAATATCAATATGCAAAGAAGTCAATACTTTGAATGTTCTTCTTGCCGAAAGGGAGAAAAGCATTTCTAATCGGGAGAAAAAGAGGTATAAATATGAAAAATAATATATTACCACACAAGCACAACGATGAAACCATTTCTCGCAGCATAAAGAAAGAATTAAACAATATTGAGAAATTTCAAATGATTGCTGACATTTTTAAGCAATTGGGTGACACAACACGAATCAGGCTTTTTTGGCTTTTATGCCACTGTGAAGAATGTGTTATCAATATTTCCGCAATGCTGGATATATCCAGCCCGGCAGTTTCACATCACCTGCGGCTGCTTCGCAGCAGCGGGTTAGTTACAAGCCGTCGAGATGGAAAAGAGGTTTATTATCACGCATCAGACACGGAGCAAAGCCGCTTGCTTCATAAAATGATAGAGAAGGTTATTGAGGTTGCCTGTCCAAACCGATAATTTAGGAGATACAACAATGAAACAAGAACTAAGTCAAATACAACAAAAGTTGTCTTGTATTGAGGATATAAACACAATTCTCCTCTTTTCGGGAATAGAATTGCGTTATTTATCCCTTACAGGGAATAATTTTTCCATTCATCATAAACAATACGACCATATTATGGTAATTAATTATTGTCACAGCGGGCGAATCGGTTGGAAGTTGGAAAAAGGAAACTATGTTTATCTAGGTGCTGGAGACTTTTCTATCCATACAATGAAATTATGTGCTGACTCTGAAATTAACCTGCCAAATAACTGTTATGAAGGCATTATGATTTATATTGATTTGAATGAGTTGACAAAAAATCCGCCGCAGCTGTTGCTTGAAACAGGGATCACCGGCACTACACTGTATGAAAAACTATGTAAAAATGAGACTTTTATCTCTCTGACGGGAAATGAACAGACAGAATGTATCTTTCAGTTTTTTTACAATCAACCGATGAATATGCAATTGGCATATCAAAAAATAAAGGTGCTTGAGCTGCTGCTTTATCTTTATCAAGCAGAAAATATCTCCGGTCATCGTATAACAGGGTATCAAACTGATCAAATAGAAGTAATACGCAAAATTCATGAACAACTTTTGCACAATCTCAACCGGCGTTTCACCATTGAGGAATTATCAAAGCAATATTTCATCAATCCTACTACAATGAAATCGTTGTTTAAATCTGTTTACGGGACATCTATTGCCGCACATATGAAAGAACACCGGATGAGGGAAGCGGCTAAAATGCTGCTGGAATCAAATATGAGTATTGCTGAAGTCGCATCAGCTGTGGGTTATGACAGTCAAAGCAAATTTTCAACTGCTTTTAAAGGCTACTTTCAAATGCTGCCGAAAGAATACAAAAAAAATCATTAAAACCAATTGCTGTATGTAATCAAGCCGCCTGCTTTTATGCTGGAGGCTTTTACCTTTGATATAAAAATATATGTGTACTGTCTCTGTTGCTTTTTTTGAATGCTGTTAATCAGCAATATCATTAATAAAGCAAGAATATCTTCTGTAACGGCAGCAGCTGCTCAAAAAGGTGCAAATCTTTTTTATCAGCTTTCTTGTTCCCGGGTCTCATAATCATCTCCTGCTTTCTTTTTGGAATGTTTCGTTCTTGATACCAAAAGAGGTGATGCTTGCATCCATCACCTCTTTAAAGACAGGCTTGACCGGATTATGCGGAAATAACCGCATAACGCTCTGACTCGATGATCTCCATCATCACGGTATAAGGGGAAGCTGCGCCACCGGCTACCATTGAAAAGAGTCTTGGGGTACAGCCCGAAACAAGCGCCACACCCATCTCATTTTTTGTGACAGGCTGCTGCCTATTTCTGCTTGCCACATTCCAAAACACTATCTCAGGCAAATGGTATCCATTGTCTTCAAATAACTTCTTCGCATATGAAAAGTTGGTGACATCTGCTTTGCATATACAACTATCAAACTCCATATCCGAAACGATATAAAGCTTTTTAGGCATCTCCTCCTGCAAAACAGAATGTTTTACCGCAGCCTTTAAAATCAGCTCGAACACAGCTTGAAGATTAGTGTTTGCGACCTCATTATACTCAGCACAGTACCTGACCTTTTCAACTATATCCCTTCCTTTGATCTCCACCAACTGAGGTCTTTCGGAAAAAGTAATAAAATGGTTACGAAATACTCCGGTATTACGCTCTGCAAAATAAATTCCCAAAGACAATGCCACTGCTATCGGCATAGGCCCGTCATAGGCATACATAGAACCTGAACCGTCAACAACTACGAGAGCATTCTCGTTTGTACCGAAATCCTCTAAAGAATTCCATGAAACATCCATTGCTCTGCGTTCGGATTCAGGTATTCTGCGTCTTGCAGACAAGTCTCCAAAGCATGGAGCGATGATATCATACGGCATCAAAGTACCGGTATGTATGGTGGCTGTACCGTTTTGCACCTGCTCCAGAAACTGCCGGTAACGCTCACCGTCGTTTCTTGCAAACGCTTTTCGATACTTAAACATTGCTTTTGACGGCTGCTTGGAGTAGTCAAAAGAGTAATCTTTTTCACGCAGGTTGTTCTCCACGATATGGATTTTTTTGCGCAGCCCCACGAGGGTCTTACGATACTGAGCATCGCTCATGCCAAGATAACGGGCGATTCGTTTACCAATATGTACAGTCTCCTTGTTGGTCGCGTTGACAGAAGGAAGCCATTTTGCAAGTAAAGAAACCTCTGCATCTTTCTCCATATCCTTTTTTAACTGATCACGGATCACCTTCATTGCATCCTCCTCGCATGCAGTACCAATCAAGGACGCCAGGTCATCAAATCGGCCGTACTCCGGAATCAATGCGATATTTTTACGCAAAGACTCCGGCTCGTGATCTGCCAGCCAGTTCAGGATAACACGAAACACCCGGCGCTCACCCAAACCTCCGCGCACATCACGGCCGAAAAACAGGATTTTCATCGCGATATCGCTGTTCTCAGCATACGCCTTTATAAACCGGTCAATGATCTCCTTCTCAGACTCTCTGCGGATTGCACCAATGACGGCAAACAGATCCAAACAACAGGATGAGGTGCTTTTATAGGCTGCTGCACCGTTTTCGGTCAGAGTCATATCAGATTCTTCTTTCAAATAGTTTAACATTTTTTCCCTCCGTTCATATACAGCCCGTCAGAATCCATTAGTCCGACGCCTTAAAGTTATAAATAGGTTTCAAAATTTCTACCACATCGACGGACTCCCGGATATCACCTATGATATCGGCAAGAGACTTATACGCCATCGGCGCTTCGTCGATTGTTGCTTCATTTACGGAAGTGGTATAAATACCTTCCATTGTCATCTTGTATTCCTCCGGGTCAAGCGTCTCCCTTGCCTTGGCTCTTGACATGATCCTGCCGGCGCCATGCGGCGCGGAGAAGTTCCAATCAGGATTTCCCTTTCCTCTTGCCAGCACGCTTCCGTCCCTCATATTGATAGGGATCAAAACAAGCTCATCTTTATGTGCAGAAATTGCGCCCTTACGCAGGATCATCTCCTCAGTATCGATATAATTATGTATTGTGTGAAACGCTGACAGAGCAGCCATTCCGGTATGCTCTAAGATGATCTGTGCCATTCTTTCACGGCTGCGCTTTGCAAACTGCTGGCAGATCTCAACATCGTGCAAATAATCCTCCAGATAGGAATCGTAAAGGTAGCAAAGATCTGCAGGAATAGTAGGCTCTTTTGCTTGCCACTCCTTTTCCATAGCCTTCAAAGCAGTCTGAATCTCCGCACGACGGCCTTGCTCTTTATAAGTAAGTATCAGCTCATCTTTCTTTTTAAAGTAGTCTTCCTTTCCGGAATTCAGGTCAATGGCAAGCTGCTGATAATACTCAGCGACCTGCTTACCCAAGTTACGGCTGCCGGAGTGTATAACCAGATATTTGGTGCCGTCTGATGAAGCGTCTATCTCGATAAAATGGTTGCCGCCGCCTAAAGTACCCAAACTCCTTTCCAGACGCTTTGTATTCTTCAAATTTCTATAACAGCAAAGGCCGGTAAGATCGAAACGCTCCATACGGCCCTCCCAGACATCTCTGCCGCCGGGAATAAAGTGAGCAGCTTCGTCTACTTTCTCAAAATCAATATTGACCTGTCCGAGCTCCACGGTATACATGCCGCATCCTATATCGACGCCGACGATGTTGGGTACTGCTTTGTCTGTAATCGTCATAGTAGTACCGATTGTACATCCCTTTCCGGCATGGACATCCGGCATAATCCGGATCTTGGATCCGCTTGTAAAATCATAGTCACACATTCTCCGGATCTGCTCAATGGCTTCATCTTCAACTACTGTAGCATAGCATATCGCGGTATTTGATTTTCCTTTGATTTCAAACATTGTGCTGCTCCTTTCTGCACATTTTTTCTGCAAGGCATCACCGGGATTTGAACCCGTATAATAGTTCGTCGGTGTCAAGTGTTACCGATCGCGGCAATGGATGTGCTCCGACATATCTTTCCAATTCATTGCTGTAGATGCCTTTAATTACAAGACGCGCTTTTTTACATGTGATGACATTTACATCACCCTCGCTTGCCCCGAAAGCAAGTACCGGTCATCAGGTCAATATTCAGTAATATAAAATATGTAATTGCTGTTCGCGTCTTTTATAAAACAAGGCACCATTTGAAGCGGGATTCGGACCCGCGAGGGACGGATATAAACCGCCTGCTATAACCACTTAGCTATTCGTCATTGCTGTCGGTGCCTTTTCAGATGCAGTCTTTCGGCATCACCCTCACGCCAACTCAAGGAGAAGCGTGTCATCATTGACTACGGTTTTTGTATGCATCTTTAACAACAAGGTACATTCTTTAACGGACTTTTGCCCGCCGACTCCAAATATCTTTAATTCTTCTCTGTGATTGGAAGGATTGCTGTAAGTACCTTCTGCACGTGGCTGCCATTTGTTGTCTGCATCTTACGACTATTATTATACAGATCATAACCTTTTATTTCACGGAAAAAAAGTTGCGAACTCATCTTAATTCGCAACTTTTTTGAGAAATCAATCGTTCTTTTATTAAATTTACGAAGCTTTGAGGCTCTAAAACCTTCACATATGGTCCGAATGAAAGCACACGAATAACGATTTCGGTTTCATCATTTTCATAATACTTCAAACGCAGTATGTACTTATTGTCCTCAAGGCGTTCAGCCTGCTTTTCAAAATGCGCAAAGTGGAGCATCGCTCTTTCCAGCGCATTACGCTCATTTGTTATCAGCAAGGTAAGCTCCTTCCGGCATTCAACCCGCGGCTTCTCTCTCCACGGGCCATATCCATTGTAGAAATCACAGCTTACCACTCTTCCCAGGTTGAACTGCTTGAATTTGCATCCTGTGGCAATTATACGGAGCTTGTCATCCTTTACGGAATATTCAAAGCCCTTGGGATAGAACCGGACCCGCACTTCTTTTCCGTGTCTGTTCATTATTGTGATTCTAACGGGACGGTCATTCTTGATCGCCGAGAGCATCAGCCGGAAATTCCTGATGTAGCTCTCATCCTCGAAAGGATCCCCATCCGCATACTGATCATAAATTTTGTAATCATCCCTTGTGAAAAGAGGCTCTACATCATCCAACTCAGGAAACTCAATACCAAACAGCTTTACTCTCGGATCATCAGCAATCGCTTTTAGCCATCGCTTTTCAAGGATAGTCAGCGGCATTGTCGGCTTATGGAGCAGAACAGGAGAAAGGTCTTCTTTCAGCAACGGCCATTTACCCGATTTCAATGCAGGTAAAATGGTCAGCACACTTTCAGAGAAAGCCTCCTTGACAACGCACATCTGAAGGTCTTTCTCTGTAGCCTCCGGATCAAATGATGCCTCAATAATTTTTGCAACCGTATTATAATAGGCAGAGTATAACTCACTGAATATCATGATCGTCACCTCCGTCAATACCGTACATACGATACATTTCCCGGATGTCAGACTTAAATTTGTTCTCAGCTGTCCGGTTAGAAAAGTTCATTTTTGTAATACGAGAAATAAAGGTACGAATCCATGGCAGCATTTCCGTTGTGTCAAACACATCCGCTATGTAACGATAATGATTCCCGTCAATTTTTTCAATACGGCCGCATCGCTTCTCACGCTCTAATCTGCGAACTATGAATTGCTCGTCGTCTTCGATCTTGATTTCAAACTCCACATGTTCCGCATGCTTAATGTTCCATTTGCCATTCACACCCCACATATAACATTCCGCCTTGCAAAGAGCCTCCCGCAAATCATCAAACTTCTCACAGGTCTCGTTCTCGATCCGGACATTGTATATATGATCCAATCGGTATGAGTTAAGGCGGTTAGTTTTCTCATGGAATGCAATCAGATTCTGGCGGCCGTTCTGAGCACTTATAAAGATTTTGAGAGGTACCAGGCAAATTGCCCTCACTTTGCCCGAGCGCTTTTCCAGATTGTCGATGGTAATGTATCTGTGCTCATGGATCGCCTCAAAGAGTTCTGCCATCACATCACTGTCCATAGCCTGAGTTAAGTAATGATGCTTGAACGAGAATAGCTCATCGTGTTCGGGACGCTTGTCCTGCAGGAAAGAACCGATAACTCCGCAGGGAGCCACCTCGCTGAAAAAGTCAATCACATCGTCCAACGCCGAAATATCGGTATCCGGGCTTCTGCTGTATAAAACCTTACGTCCCTCTTTTTCAATCTGAATGATACCCTCCCCGGCATACTCCTTCAGTTTCTTTCTGAGGGTAGATTCATCAAAGGTCATTCCCAAGGACAGACGCTCGTCGATTTCCTCAATAAGCTCAGTAAGAGTTTTCTTGATTTCCGGTGTATACAGGATATCAAAGATCGCAAAGTGCAGTGCGATATCTCCATCCGTAAAGCTCTTTGCTTTCCACGCTTTATAAAAGGGATTCTTTCGAGTGACACGGCTGTCAACCGATAAGAAGACATTTTTACCTTCAGCAGTTTGAGTAAAGCGCATATAGTCTCCCAGCCAGCTCTCAAGCCGGCGACGCTCATCATCATAGGAGCGTGCGCTTTTGGCATCATATTCAGTTCTACTCTTGAAGCCATACACATAAAACTCACGCATATATGTTCTGACCTTTTCAAAATTCTTTATAAGCTCATTATAAGCCATAGTACACACTCCTCCTTTTTATTCTGCCCTCAATGCTGTGACCGGATCGCTCTTGGCCGCTTTTTTGGATGGGATCAGACCGCCGATCAGTGTCAAAACCACACTGAGTACAATCAGAATAGCTCCATAAGCAGCAGGGAGCGATGCATTGATATTAGTTGTCCCGGCAAGAGAATGTATGAGAGCATTTCCCGGGACCAAAAGGATCAACGTCAGCCCAATACCGATTACGCCGGCACACAAGCCAATAATAAAGGTTTCCGCATTGAATACTTGCGAAACATTTTGTTTAGATGCACCGATGGCACGCAGAATACCTATTTCCTTTTTCCTCTCCAAAACGCTGATATAAGTAATGACACCTATCATAATAGACGACACAACAAGCGAAATCGCAACAAACGCAACCAAGACATAAGAGATAGTGTCCACGATTTTAGTTACGGAGGACATCAGTGTCCCCACTATATCCGTATAGCTGATCATCTTGCCTTCATCTCCCTGTGCTTCCATGAGGCTGTTATAATTATCAAGAATTTCAGTGATAGCCGCCTTGCTCTCAAAATCATACGGATAAATAGAGATTTGACTTGGGTTCTTTAAATCGGCATACCCGAAGCTTCTTAGATTTGTGTTATAGGACGTATCTTCACCGGACATAAGCGAACGCAGCAGTTGGGCCAGTTCGCCTTCACTCATATTCATCCGGATGGCATCGGCAAAGGCGTCTGTGTCAAATTGAAAAGCATTTTCCATATTGCTTTCCAATTGACCCATCGCCTGCTGTATAGTACTTCCCATACTTGCCGACATTTGTCCCATTACCTGATGCATAACGGAGGAAATTTGATTTTGCATCGCCTGAGTCATCGCATTGGTGTAAGAGGGCACACCGCTTAACACATTGGAAATCTGTGCCTGCAATGCTTCCATATCCAGAAGAGAGGCCGTTCCATCGGCAATCTGCTGCCGGGCCTGCGACGTCTCTAAATAGGCGGCAAAATGTTCACCCATTTTTCTGGGGTCTGGAAGTTGATTCGCGGCGGCATATTCCTGATAGCCGGTCACAATATTGCTGACCAACAACTGCATTTGCTCTGAAAAAGCCGTAATATCGCCGCTTATCTGCAAAATATCAGCGGCGCCCTCTGTGATCTTTTGTTGTACTTCAGGTGTTTGCAAATACTCTGTCAGATATTCGCCAAAGTGCTTCGGATCGGTCAGCCCGTTAGCAGACGCATACTCCCGGAATCCGGACATAATATCCTGTATCAACATCTGCAGCTGTTCCGGAAATACGGTCACATCCGCTTCCGATTGGATAATTTGTCCAATTTCGTCTTTTATGCTCTGTTGCACCTGCGGCGTTTGCAAATATGCTATGAAATATTCATTCAGTCTGGAATAGTCCGCCTCCGGATGTTCTGATACATAAGAATCATATCCTTGAAAGAGATCGGCCGCAAGCTGCTGAATCTCTTTAGGTGAGATGGAAAGTTCCAATTGCCCCATGAGATCGCCCAAGTCCGTCTCCGGCAAATCCGATAAATCAAAAGTAATATTATCAAAATCAATCATATCAGACAGGTTTAGAGAACTGCTGTCCATATCCAAATAGTCCGACAGATCAACATTCAATACGTTGGTATCAAATGAAAACGCATTCTTCAAAGCATCTTCGTCAATTGTAAACAGAGTGTTTACATCAAAACGGCTCTGTTGGCTGTCCTCACCAAAGGAGCTGTCCGTCAGCACGTTGATGTCGGGATTTTGCATCTGTTCCTGAACGATCGGGCTGACTGCGGCTTGCTCCACTATATGTTCTGTCAAAGAAGCCGGATACGCAATACCCATGCTGAGCATAGCGGCCGAGGCATCTTGCGCAGGCTGCACTACGCCAACAATAGAAATGTTTTCGCCGCTGCTGACCAAATTCCGGATATACGTTTTATCATCCGACTTATCCTTCCACACATTATAGCTATTGTCATATTCATAATAATCCGATACATTTACCAATTTGAAAGTGATGCCAAGGAAATCATCATACCGGTACGAGCCCATATTTTCCGGTGCATCTACTGCTTCATCCTCAAGAAATGACCGGATCATTTCATCCAATTCGATATGGTCTCTAAGCCCCAGCGTATACAGCATAAAATCGCTGACACTGCCGTTGGAAGAAAGGACGACCACACATTCATTATAACTCTGCGGCCAGCGCCCGGCCTTTACGTCGTACTGCTCCCGAAACAATTCTGTGTTCTCAGGCATTTGATAAAATACATCCGTATTCATCAGTGAGGACATGAAGCTTCCGGAATCTGTGCCAATGCCCAATGCAGAAAAAGATCGGTCGGGGTTTACCTGCCGGACACTGTCATCATCTACGCTGAAAATTTGAGGCGCTATGTTATAAGAATACTCAATTGCCTTTGTATATGGTTCTATTCCACTGCTGCCGCTGTCAAAATATTGTTTTAGAGATTCCAAGTCATTGGGTTCCACCTTTGAGAACATATTGCTCAACGTTTGGGAAACCGTGACCTCTCCAATTCTGTCTTCTGATCGGCTTGCAGAAGAGCCGGACATCATGGAGGCAAGGTCCATGGTTGAGTTTTGAATTTGAAGCGGGTACTCAGAAAGCGTGTCTTCTTCCAACGTTTTAATATAGCCGTTTACACCATTGGAGATCGATAAGATCAAGGCAATTCCAATAATGCCGATAGAGCCTGCAAAGGAGGTCAGAATTGTCCTGGCCTTTTTCGTCCGCAGATTGTTAAAGCTGAGGGAAAGCGCTGTCAGCAAAGACATTGACGATTTTCCCATATTCTTATGGACAGGTGCACTTTGATCGGTCTCGTTGACCTCATATGGATCAGTGTCCGAACGGATTGTTCCATCTTTCAGATTCACGATCCTTGTAGCATAACGCTCGGCAAGCTCCGGATTGTGGGTCACCATGACAACCAGGCGGTCTTTTGCCACCTCTTTCAATAATTCCATAACCTGAACGCTGGTTTCGCTGTCCAATGCGCCTGTAGGCTCGTCGGCAAGCAAAATATCCGGGTCGTTTACAAGAGCTCGTGCAATGGCGACACGCTGCATTTGACCGCCTGACATCTGATTGGGCTTCTTATACAGCTGCTCCCCTAACCCTACCTGCTCTAAAGCCCGTTTTGCCCGTTTTTTCCTCTCAGCCTTGGATACACCGGAAATGGTCAAGGCAAGCTCCACATTGGACAGTACCGTCTGGTGGGGGATCAGGTTATAACTTTGAAAAACAAAACCAATAGTATGATTTCTGTAAGAATCCCAATCCCTGTCTTTGTATTTTTTTGTGGAGATTGAGTTAATAATGAGGTCTCCGCTGTCGTAACGGTCAAGTCCTCCTATAATATTGAGCAGGGTGGTTTTTCCGGAACCGCTTGGACCAAGAATGGCCACAAATTCATTATCACGAAGATTCAGACTGACGTTGTTTAAAGCATTCTGCACCAAACTTCCGGTTTTATATTGTTTACAAATGTGCTTAATCTGAAGCATAGCTTGCAGCTCCTTTTTATTATTTAACTCATATCCATAATATTCCAATAAACAGCTAAAAATAAACATGGCAGGCAATAATAAAAATTTTAAAAAGCTTATTTTCATTTTTGTGATATCAGGTTTTCCCTAAATACGAAACAATCGAGATTGTCGTTTGGAACACCAAAGCCATGTAAAGCTTTGCTCGGCACATATGTTAAAAGCTAACCGGTAAAAATCAGTTAGCTATTTCTTAATGAATAATTCAAATACGTCAAGACGTTGCCGCTCAAGATACTAACATCACAAACATCGTATGCTTAAGCCGAAAATTTCATTTTTAACATCATTCCCACTCTTCGTTCAAATCCAAAACTTAAACAAATTTATATAGGAGATATTTGCTCTCGTATTTGTACTATTTGATATCATTCATATTATCCGCCTTATCTGACGCAATGTTATCAAATTTTTATCAGGATTGATAACACTATCGTTTGCAAAGCCAAAATATTTGCAAAAAGATTTGTATCATCAAATATATTATAGCGCAAAGTATTTAATTTTGCAACATATATTTCAAATCGGAGCAACGCTCCTGTTTTGCTTGCAAGGAGCAGAAATTGCGACAGATTGCAACCTGTGCAGGGAGCGTTAGCTCCTCAGGGTTTCGGCGGGAGATTCAATAAGGGGCTTGCCCCGTCTTGGGCGAGGACAAGAACACACGCAACGCCTGCGCTGTAATCAGTGAGAGATTGAACTCTCACTGATTAAAATATAGAACCCGCCGCCGATAACGGCGGGGGGCATCTGCACTTAGGTTATAATCTTACACACTTTTTGAAAAAATGTGTATTTTTATTGTAATTCATTAGTTTACCTGTTATAATAAATTTATATAGAGCGTGAATTTTTATAAAGAAGGTGAATGCGTGAACACCAGAGAACACGCTAAATAGATTATTATAAATAATGGCGGGATTGCAAAGTAGGCTGATTTTGTTGCTTCCAGAATGAAGGCATCCGAGCATACGGTATGGTGAACGGATATTTTGATGGTGATGTGCCTCTGGAGTTCTGGAAATTGCTCGCACTCTATATCAGCAGCAGAGACTTTTCCGGATCAGGCCATTCGATACAATATCTGAAAAGGAAATGCAGTCTGTGTATAACGATTTAAAGCAGACTATTCAAAAGTACAATTTGAAACAGTCTCCGGGTAATTCCATGAGCCGGTTTATTCCGGAAAATTTTCCGGATAGTTTTGTAAAGTTAAAATGAAAAAATAGCATAATGATTTCACGAAATTCCGCCGATTTTTGCCAAATAGCTTTTAAATGCTCGACTGAAATTTGTCAAGGGTAAAATGAACGTGCCAAAGCACGCCCTATGACAAATCACAGTGCGACCATTTGTATATTAATTAAGGCAAAAATCAGCTAACGAGTAGCAAAGAGTTTCGCTGACGTTCTGAACATTTAAAACCGGCAACTTCAGCAGGGGTTAGATTAGAAAGTGAACTGTGAGGTCTTATGAAGTTGTAAAAGAAAACAAACATCATAATCATACTGTTAGCACTTTCAAATGAATTAAAGCCATAACGAGTTTTGTACCAGTATTTGAACTGTTTGTTAAAGGCTTCAATAACATTGTTGGATATATCATCTTTGAAGCTTGCAACACGAATATGACGAACACCAAATATTGACTTTGTTGGTACCTTGTAAGCAGAATAACGGTCAGAAACAATAGAATTGGGTTTCCCGTAATCTTTTACACTATCAAACAAAGAAAAGGCTTGAGGAGAATCTCTATGCGGTGATAAATGAAAGCCTAAAACAAAACGTGTTTCACTGTCAATAATAAACCAGATATAATGCTTTACACCTTTGATTTTAACAACAGTTTCATCAGCGTGCCACTCATTAGAGTTAAAGTCTAAAGCGGGCATTAAAGTAATCATTTTGGTATGGAAGATAGGAGCAAACTTTTTGCACCAATCACTGATAGTGACGTGAGAGATTTTAATATTATACAACAGTCTCAGGCTTAAAGCGATCTTACGGAAAGAAGTACCGCCTATGTAGAACATCACAAGAGCAGTAATAACAAGATGAATGCTATGTCGCATACGCTTGAAGTCATTTTTGCCAAAGATGTTAGACATGGAAGGTGGAATTTTTACTGTAGGTTTGGCTTGGAAGAAAGAATGATTGCATTTTTTATCACAGCAACGATAATTAGAATAATCATCAAAATC
>CALXWJ010000004.1 GCA_944392335.1 uncultured Clostridia bacterium | reverse complement strand
AGCGTGTGTTTGAAGCGGGCGGACTTCAATATATGGATGTTGCAGGAGTGCATCCGTATGATTGGACAGGTCATTTTGACACACAGAGGATAGTTAATTTAACAAATGATATGAAAGAGATGATGCGTGAATACGGAGATGAAAAACCCATATGGTGGACGGAGTTTGGTTTCAGCTCGCATTATCCGTTTAAAGAAAGAATGTTCAATCATGTAATGACATACGCGCTGCAAAAACATTATGATTTGGCAGATGTTGTTATTCAGTTCAGAATGCAGGATGATCTGGAAGGCGGCAGCGTAGAAGGAAATTGGGGTTACATAAAGGATTACAGAGAAGCAGAGATTATGAACTGTGCAAAACCGTCATATCTTGCGGTCTGTGCAATGAATAATTTAATTGGTTCTGCGGCGGAAGCTAAAGAGGTTATCAAAGACGGAACCACCTATGCGTTTCATTTTTATAACAACGAAATGAAGAAAGATGTTGTACTTTTGCAAAGTGAATATGACGCGCAGTTTATGTCACTTAGCCTTGGGGCAAAACAGATAGAGGTATACAGTGCGTACGGAAATCAGCTTGATACTATTACATCGGAAAATGGAGTATATGGTCTTGGAGTAAGCACAGAGCCAATCTATTTGGTAGGAGATTTTTCCGATATTAAACAGGCAGACAACTCACAGGCGGCAATTGTACCGGAATATATGGAAAACAATGTTATACCGGGTGAATGTATAACATTAACAATGAAAAAAAATACTAATGAAAAAATTAAGTTTGTAACTGAAAAAAATGATTTTATTCATATAGAAAAAACAGAGGAGACTCCGGATGGAACATTAAGAGTTATGCTGCGCACATCAAAGAATATGTCAGAGGATATAGATGTGAAATTAATGGCGTTTAATGAGGCTGGGGAAATGATATATCGTGATACGGCTGTAGCGCGGATATGTCCGGAACCGATAGACATTAGTATTACCTCGGAGCAAACAGCTAAGGGAGTTGACCATTGGCGAGCAAGAGTAGAGATTACCAATCTCAGCCATGAAAACAGTGTATCCGGTATACTTACTGTCACAGAGCCTAAGGATAAGGCAGAATATATCAAGCCGAGAGTGATTTCATCTCTTCATCCGAGAGAATCGGTAACAATTTATTTGAATCTACCTGATGCTCCCACGAAAACAACCTATGATTTGAAACTAAAACTGAAACTTGACAACGGATATGAATCTGATATTTCAAAACAGCTTGATTTTACAGTAGCGAAATATGCCGATAAAAAACCCATTATTGACGGAAAAAACGATAACGGAGAATGGGATGGGATTTGGTTTGGCGCTTATGACGCAGAACATTACGGAACGGATAAAGGCTCGGGTGATAAAGAATGGAAAGGACCGGAAGATGCAAGCTTTTCCGCACTTTCTATGTGGGATGAAGAAAATCTGTATATGCTGGTATGTGTTAAAGATGATGCACATTACACAAAGTATGATGGTGATGCAACATATATGTGGAGTGCGGACTGTATTCAATTTGGTATAGATGACCGTGTCAGCGGAAAAGAAACAGGAGGAAAATATTATACAGAGATAGGAGTAGGCGATGTTCCTGACCTGGGAGCAGCGGTTGTGCGATATTCTTCCTATTATGGATTGCCCACTTGGATAGTGATAGAAAATTGCCAAGCGGCTGTAAAGCGCAGTGGGGGATATACAATTTACGAATATGCAATTCCATGGTCAGAATTGATAAATGAGGAATTTGTCCCCTATGCTAATCAAAAGTTAAAATTTGCTATGCTGTTAAACGATTCCGATACAGGTTCAAGAGGATGGCTCAAATATAACGGAGACATGGCGACAAACAAAGACCTGAATACGTTTGGAATTATGACCTTAGAAAAATAAAGAGAGGAAAGAGAGGAGAAAAAAATGATTTATTATAAAAGGCTATGTTGTATAATGCTATCATTTTGGATGATATTTGCATTAAGCGAAGACATTATTCCATTCGCTTTTGCGGCGGATAAAACAGAAACGCTCGGTTCATGGTGTGTTGATGAACCGTTAAATGTTGACAGCGGAGCATACCCGAACATTGAATTGACAGGGGTATCGTACAGCAATGAAGCAGTTCATACTTTAAGCTATCAGGTTAAAGCATTGCCGCTTGCTGATGATGCGGCTGTAACCGGTTCAGTAGGAATGTATGGCGAAGCTGTTGCAAGCTTCGGACGTTATTTTCCGGGACAGGGCTTTGAAGGAGCGTACTATAATGACGGAGCCTCTGCTAAAGCAAAATTCAGCGCAAAAACTGATAATTTAAAGGCAGTTGACACATGGTATACTGTTGAAACAGAATGGTGCGAAAAAATCGGCGGCCGATACATGAAGTATATTATTAAGGATGAGACAGGAACAAATATACTTGCAGATTCAGGAAAAATTGACGGCTTATGGAGAGATAACTGGGACACGAGAGATGTACCGGATAACGAGAGCTTTCTTTCGACAGTAATTTTTCCATGGAATCAAACAAATACAACGATTCAGATTAAAAATATTGTTATTACCGAAACAAAAACAGAGAAAGACGATTCGACAGAACCGGAGGTCCCGGAGGTTCCGGAGGGAACAAAAGTAATAGGGTCAAATTGCATTGGCAACCCGATAAATGTAGTTGATGGCTCATATCCGGAAATAAGTTTTGGGGATATAAAATACGATGGTACTATGGTACATACGCTCAGTTATAAAATTAAGGCGACACAAGCATCATCCGGAACGGTAAGCGTGTATGGCGAAGCTGTTGCAAGCTTCGGACTTTATATTCCGGGTCAGGGCTTTGAAGGAGCATATTATAAGGACAAGGACGGCAGCGTTAAGCCTAAATTCAGTGCCAAAGGTGAGAATTTTGAGCAGCTTAACACATGGTATACAGTTGAGACAGAGTGGTACGAGGGTTTTCCAAACCGTTATATGAAATATACCATTAAGGATGATATGGGTAACATCCTTGCACAGTCAGATAAAATACCGGGTATTTGGAGAGATAACTGGGATGCATGGGATACGGAATATGCAGGCAGTATTATGTCTACAGCGGTGTATGTATATAATCTGTCAGGAGCAGCTGTGCAGGTGAAAGATGTTATTGTTACAGAAGCACCGGCAGAGCGTCCGCCGGATTATGATCCGACAGTGATTGTTGATACGATTGACTTCTCGGGCTGTGCTTCATTAAGTGATGTGAGTCGTCTTGGAGTTTCGCTTAACAGCAACGACAATTGCAGTATTGGCATGGCGCAGGAAAATGACCCTATGGGCCCATCGCTGCGTATCAATCGCGCAGATTACGGAGTGGAGATAACGGCGGTTCCGGGCGGTGCATATGAAGGAATATATAAGATTTCATATTGGATTTATACTGAAGATATAGGCACGGAATTTGTTGTAGATGCGCCTATGGTGATGGGAGGCTTTGAAGAAGGAAGCCTAATGCTTCTTCAGTTATCTGATAATCTGGCAACGGTAAATCCTAATTTTGGTGACGGACAGAAAGGATTGATTATTGCGCCAATCAGAGAAAAAACATGGTATTGCTTTGAGCATGTAATTGACGTGAATACAAGAATGGTAACAACTACAGCGTATAAAGCAGACGGTTCGCAAACAGGGAATGTTGTAAGACGTAAATTTACAAATGTCAACTCTGAGTTTACTGACAATGCGATTAATCATTTCTCGGGAGTTCGTTTCAGAAATTGGAAGAATGTCGGCACGCTTATTGATAATATTTCGATAAAGCGTGAGTTTACAGACCCAAGGCTTACGGAAGAAGATATTTCATTTATTAAAGCCGATGGAACGGAAATCGGATATACGAAAGAGGTCAGTCCGGCAGTTAATGGTATAGCACTGGATTTTGGTACATCAATTACAGACAAATCGGCAAAAAACGGAATACATCTCACAAAAACGGACGGAACAGAGGTTTTGTTTCAGGGTAAAAAAGACAAAACAAAATATTTGATAAGCCTTGAACATTTGTTAGAGCCGAATCAGACCTATACGCTGACCATTGAGGATGTGGAAAACGAAATCGGTACAAAAATAAGTGAAAATTTGAGTAGTACGTTTACTACAGGAGATGGTGGTATCTCTGCAAAGATTTCTTCAATTTGCGAGAATGATACAGTTTTGGAGAATACGATGCCGATTGCAGGCGGTCAACTGAAGGTGAATATAGAATATATCAATTCGTTGCTGACGGAACAAAATATAGATTGTGTTGTCAGCTATTACGATGAGAACAATCGAGCCATAGAAACAGCTGTTCATAAAATTACAGCACCGGCGAGCACCAGCAATAGTTTAGAAATATCGTCAAAGGCAGTTCCAGAAAATTGTGCATCTGTAAAGGCTATGTTGTTGAGAGATTTGGAGTCTATGGTTTCATATGACGGATATATAGCCGACTTAACGGTGAAAGGCGGCATTGAATGCGACAAGAAATGTGATTTCAGCAAAGAACAGTTTGAAATTTATGGTGAACTTAAAAGCGGGAAAGATACTGACGGACTTGTAACAATTCAGGTGCTGAAAAGCGGAACATCATTTGACGGATTACATGAAAAAACAGATAAGGAAAAAGAGGAAGCAATTTTGTATATAGGTCAGCAGAAGGCAGATCCTACAACAGGCAGATTTTTGTTTACTATCGGTTACAAGGAGGAGGATATGCCGACTCAGACAGCAGAAGCTCTTTCTCATGAGGTTAGAATTGTCGGAAATCATGGTGAATACGTTCAGAATATAACAGTGAATTTAGTATCAAAATCAGTTTATGCCGAGACTATTAGTAAAATAAACGCCTTGGCGGCAAATTCTGCAAAATCAGATGAAGAATTTGCTGCGGAGCTTAAATCAGAGATTGATAATCTTGGACTGAATCCTGCACCGGTTGAGGTAAATGAATTAACTTCAGATATGTTAAAAGCGTACCGCAAACATCTTGCGGCAAATGCGGCAAGCACTGAAGAAATGATTGATAATGTGAATATTTTTACTGATTTTATGATTATGGAAGCGGCAAAGAAAAATACTTCTATTGATTTGGAAAAATATAAGGACAACATTTATCAAACAGAGGATGGTTTAATCAAAGCATATGATGACGTAGTAAAAAATGCGGAAATACAGAAATACTTTGAGAAGAAATTTACAGAAACATTAAAAAGTTCGGGAACGGCAACACTGAATGAATTTACAAAGGCTTGGAAGATAGCGGTTATTTTAACAAATGCGCGCTATGGAAGTGGTTATGGGGCTTTCAAATCCGCTTTGCTTGCTTATGGCTCTGAAATAGGCATTACCAGTACAAAATCTGACAGCGTTTATCAACAGCTGTTCCGTAAAGATTATACTGCGGATAGTCTTAAAGCCGCGTTTGATGCGGTATCAGACGATAAACCGCAGGGCGGAGGGAGCAATAGCTCCGGCGGTGGAGGCGGCTCCGGCAGCGGCGGAAGTTTTTCGTCCAATAAAGTCAGCGGTGAATATACCATACCAATCGGAAGTACGCAAAATGCCGCGCCAATACGCAAAAGCTTTTCAGATATTGATTCTGTAGAGTGGGCGTCTGAGGCAATTTTAGCGCTTGCGGATAAAGGAATTGTGGACGGAGTTGAAGAAAACGTATTCAAACCTAATAATGCGGTGACAAGAGAAGAGTTTGTAAAAATTCTGATTGGAGCTATGGGTTTAGGTAATTCAAATTATACAAATCATTTTGCGGATGTAGAAGATGATGATTGGTTTTGTTCATGGGTAAATATTGCTTATGAAAATGGAATCTGTAACGGAATCGGCAATGATTGTTTTGGCATCGGAAGCAAGCTGACACGTCAGGATATGGTGGTTCTTTTGAATAATTCCTTAAGCCTGAAGGGAGTTGACCTTCCGAATTCGGGAGAATTGATGTTTGATGATAAGGATGATATTGCAGATTATGCGCGGACTGCTGTCAGCAATATGACGGCAATTGGAGTTGTAAACGGTATAAGCGAAACTGAATTTTCTCCAATGGGCGAGGCGACCCGAGCACAGGCGGCAACGATTATTTATCGGGCACTTGATATGCTGAAGTAAAAGGAGGAAATGAAATAATGAAGTTTATTAAAAGAACAATTTGTTTGCTTTTGAGTGTTTTTGTGATAACAGGGTCGTTAGCGGTTTTTGCGGATGAGGATTTGTCTGACAAGGTCAATCGGGATGCTCTCAATAAAATGGAAATACTTAAAATGCTTAATATTATACCGGATTATGAGGAATATAATGTTCAGCTTGAAAAAGCGGTAACGAGAGGCGAGTTTGCGGAAATAATTGCAAATCTTATCAATGCGGAAAAATATTCGGGCGAAACATCTTACTTTTACGATGTGCCCGTCGCTCATCGGGCATATTCGGCGGTTAATACGCTTGCTTCAAGAAATATTATAAGTGGATTAGGCGGAAAGTTATTCAAACCCGATGAACCAATCGTAGCTGTGGATGCGATAAAAATTCTCTTAAGTGTTATGGGTTACGGCGAATATGCCGAGCAGTATAATGGCGGTTATCCCACAGGATATATAACAACTGCAAATAGAACGGGAATATCTAAAGGAATAGATTTATCAGGAACATTCTCAAACGCGAAAATGTATCTCCTGTTATACAAAGCCATGACAACCGAGATGTTTAAGGAAAAACAATATTCGGCAAGCGGTATAACCTATACATTGTCAGACGATACACTGCTATCTTTGTATCACGATACTTATTATGTGCGCGGAACTCTCAACGGGGCGGGCGGAGTCAGTCTGACAGATGGAAACACGAATAACACAAACAATGTCCAGATAGACAATACGATTTATGAAACAGAGATTGATGTATTTCAATATTTGGGCGATAAGATAGAAGCGTTTTATCATCACGATGAGAAGACAGATTGTAATACAGTTATTTGGATGAAACAATATGGCGAAAGTAAAGCTTTAAATATCAGCGTTGACAATGATGCGTCATTTGATTTAAACACCTTTTCTTTGACATATATTAAAGAAAACGGAAGAAAGGCAAATGTGAAGCTTGATAGTAACTGCATCTTGATATACAACGGCAAGGTGGTTACAGATAATTATGATGATTATTTTAATAGAAGCGTCTATAGTTTAAAATTGATTTCACGAAGCGGGAGTAAAAATGATGTTGCAATTATGCGTGAATATCAGAATATGGTTGTAGGCTTCGTAAATAAAGACAATTTAAAGGTTTCAGATAAGTACAACGCATCACATATTCTTGAACTTAATGGTGATAGCTACGACTCTCTGAAGGTTCTGCGAAATAATGGAAATGAAGCCGCTGTCACGGATATTATTGCCGGGAATGTTTTGAGTCTGTTTGAATCAGAGGATGGAAAATATCTTGAGATTATTATTTCATCAGATGAAGTAAGCGGCACATTAAGCGCTGTTTCTGAGCAGGCTTATGAATACGAATTAACAGTTGACGGAGAAAAGTACATATATCCGAAATCGGCAGGAGCTTTTTCGTGTTCAGCGGGCAGTAGTGTCAATCTAAAGCTGGATGCATTTGGAAAGGTGGCAGATATAGAAACAAAATCAGCCGGCGGCGAGGTGTCGTATTTAATAAAGGCAATGGCATATAAGGACGATTCCGACGATGATAAAATGTATTTAAAGGTGCTTTACGGCGGCAGCGGTGAGGTAGAAAAATTTGATTGTAAAGACGCGATAATAATTGACGGCAAAAAATATAAAAATATGGAGGATGCATATAAATGTCTGTCAAACAGTAGCGGCGAGACAATTCAGCAGCTTGTAATGCTTACTCTAAACCAAGATAATGAAATAACAAAAATTGATACGGCCGCGATGGGACCCGGAGAAGGAGAAGGAAATCTGCAAATTCATGTAAACCGTATGAAGGGAATATGGAGACGAAGTGATTTTGATGGAAGAATGTCAATTAACGGTGCTACACGGATTTTTATTGTTCCGCCTGCAGGAGTTGAAGCGAATGACGATAATTATATGATAGTGAAGCAGGCAGACACTGCAGAATATGTAAGCGGAGTTTATGTAACATCTTATAAAACGAAAGAAAAAGTAGGCAGTGAGCAATATGTTGTTATGGAACAGGCAAGTGACGCTACTTTTGAGCAAATACCGTTCTTGATTCAGGGTATTGAAGTGATTGTAGATGACGATGATGAAGTCAGAGAACAGATTTCGGGATATCTGGGAAATGCGGAAGCACGCTTTATGGCTGCAGATGGATTATCGTTTACAGATATGGGTTTAACAAGAGGCTGTCTTATTAAGATAGCAAAGGATAAAAGAGGAAAAGTTGTTTCGATAAAGAAGATTGCCACACCGGAAGACGTTGAAAAAAGAAAAAAGAGTTTTGACGGCAGCTGGGGATTGGGTTCCATTCATAGCGGCGAGATAATTGACGTGGTTGACGGTATTTTAATGATTGATACAAGAGATGCAGATGAGGATCCGGAAGGCTGGGTTGACGCAGACGATTTGCGTATTGACTGCAAATCAAGTACGATTGTGATATGGGATTCAGATAGAAGAAATGATAATATATCAATCGGAACATATGCGGATGCCATGCCGGGAGATTATGTTGTGGTTGATACCAGATATGAATGGGCAAGAACAGTATATATTTTCAAGCAGTAAGTGGTTAAAAATCATTTATAAAAAAAGTATTTTAATGAAAGTGGAGGTAAAAAACAATGAAATTATGGAAAAAAAGAGCTATTTCAGCAGTGATGGCGGCAGCGATGGCAATCGTGGCATTGTCGGGCTGCGGAAACAAACAGGAGAGCGCAAACGATGACGACATTGTGATTACAGTGTCGGGATTTATTCCATCGGAGGAGGCTGAGCCGGAAAAGTATGAGCAAGTGATGAAGCAGATTGAAGAATTTGAAGCGTTACATCCGAATATTAAAATTAAAGAATCGGACTGGAGATTTAGCAATGATACATACATTGCTATGGCTGAAGCAAAAACAATGCCTACGGCATACGTTGTGCCGCTTACTGAAACAGAAAGGATTAAGGATTTAGGTTATGCGGCAGATCTTTCGGGCGAATTTAATAAGCGCGGTTATACAGAGTGGCTGACTGAAGAAGGGATGCAGGCGGTCGGCCGTGACGGAAAGATTTATTTTATGCCGACATGGACGAATTATTTTACAATATTAGTAAATATAGGGCTTTATAAACAGGCAGGCTTGGTTGCAGATGACGGAACTCTCTATCAGCCGACAGACTGGGAAGATTTAGCACGTGTTGCAAAGGAAATTAAGGATAAGACCGGAGTTCCGGGATTTGTCGTACCCGCCATTGGAAATCAAGGCGGTTGGAGAACTATGTGTATGGCATGGAGCTACGGTGTGGATTTTATGGAAAAGGACGAGAACGGAAAATGGAAAGCAACATTTGATACACCGGAATATGCTGAAGTATTTAAACTAATTTCAAAAATGCGTTGGGAGGATAACAGCCTGCCTGCAACAACTATGATAGATTATTCCGTACCTATGCAAATGATGGCGGCAAACGAGGTAGGAATGACATTTGGTGATTACGACTATGTCAACAATATCATGAGCACTTATCATATGGACAAGGATAATTTGGGAGTTCTCAGAATACCTTCGGGTCCCAAACGTAATGTCTCACTTGTTTGTGGTGATATTTATGCTGTTGATGGTAATGCAACTCCGGAACAGATTTCTGCATGTCTTGATTTCTTTGAATTTATCGGTATGGGACCGGTTCTGAATGACACTGTTAAGAAAAACATGGATGCGGCAATGGAGAGAGATGCACAGACAAAGATGATAGGTCCGGGCTTCAGAAGCCTGTGGAAGGACGACGCGCCGAGTGTTAAATATAAGAGAGAGCTTATCGAAAAGAACCTGAATGTAAATCCGAAAAATATTGAACAGGGTAATAACTTGGATGGCCTTGAGTTTCAGGCGGAAGAGCCTGTAGCGGCACAAGCATTGTATACTGCTATTGACGCAATTATTCAGGAAGTGTTAAATAATAAAGATGCAGATATAGAGAAGCTTATTTCCGATACCGCGGAAATGTTCCAGAAAAACCAGTTGGACACAGCGGAATAATTGTCAAGAGGATGTGAAAATATGAAAAAGGCATCTAATGCTGTTAAGTCAGCAAGGAAGTGCGGAAGCAGATTTCGTATGGACCTTGCGGCGTATGTTTTGTTAATCCCATCAGTGTTTTGCGTTTTCTTTATTATTCTCAGACCACAGGTTTTGGGTGTTGTTTATAGTTTTTTTGATATGAAAGGCTATGATATAACGAGCTTTGTTGGATTTGATAATTATAAACGCATACTTGCCGATCCGGTATTTTGGAAAGCACTTACTAATACATGTAAATATGTTTTTTGGTCGTTTATACTGGGCTTTCCGCTGCCGTTTGTTGTAGCGATTGCGCTGAACGAATTAGTTCGCTTTAGAAAGGCATCAAGAGTGATAATATATTTGCCGGCAATACTGCCCGGTGTGGCGGTATCGCTTTTGTGGTACTTCATGTACTATCCCGATGCAAGCGGACTTTTGAATTCAATTCTTTTGAAGCTTGGAATGGAACCGTATTTGTGGCTGCAGGACACAAAATTGACTATTGTATATATTATTATCAGTATGTCATGGGCTGGTTTCGGAAGTACAGCATTGTATTATTTTGCGGGATTACAGGGAATAAACCGTGAGCTGTATGAAGCCGCAATTATTGACGGTGCGGGATTTTTCCGGCGGCATTGGTCGGTTACGATGCCGCAAATGTCCGGTATGCTGGTACTTTTTGCAATCCGTAACTGTATCGGAATGTTTAATATAATGGATCAGCCAATGCAAATGACTGACGGAGGACCTAATAATGCCTCTGTATCACTGGGACTTTTGAACTATCGTTACGGATTTGTAAATTATCAGCCGCAATCGGCGATGGCTCTCGGAGTGATTATGTTGCTTGTGACTATGATTTTTGCGTTTATTTATTTCAGAATTGATAAGCGCATAGAAGAAAATCAAATGTAGAGGGGGAGAATAGTATGAAAATAAAAAAGAAAATATACTCCTCCGGATTTCAAAACGGAGCGCTGACGCCGCTTGATATGAAGCAGATAAAATACAAAATTTTGTATGCTATAATATGTCTTTTTATGCTGACTATGATTGCTATAGTTGTTATTCCGGCATTATGGATGGTAATGACCTGTTTTAAGGAACCGGCGGAATTAGCAAGTGTCAAGCAGAGTTTTTTTCCAAAACAGTTTCGTTTTGAAAAATTTGCTGAAACATGGAGTCGTATGAAACTTCACAAATACTTTATAAACACACTTATTATGTCGATTGGCGCCGTAGTGGCTGATGTTATAGTCAACGGACTTGCGGGTTATGTTTTATCAAAATTAAAACCACGCGGAGCAAAAGCATATTTTGCAGTCGTTACTGTGCTGCTATTAGTAAACGCGCCTATGATACCTTTATATATGTCGTTTGTAAAGTTTCCGATAGGGCATTTCAATATGCTCGGAACCTATTGGCCTATATGGATGATGGCGGCGGCGAATATGTTTAATATTTTGCTGTTTAAGACCTCGTTTGACTCAATTTCGATTTCGCTTGTAGAGGCGGCGAAGGTTGACGGTGCATCGGCTATAAGGATTTTTATGAGCATTATTATTCCGATGAGCGTGCCGGTTATAACGACGGTTGCAATTTTCACGTTTAACGGTAACTTTGGCTCGTTCTTCTGGCCGTATCTGATTGTGCCTGCTGAGAAGAAAAGGACAATCGGCGTTATGCTGTATATGATGAAATCCAATGCGGTGTATACGCTGGATACAAAAATGATTGCCGCATTTATCTGCATAATTCCGCAGCTGCTTATATTTATCATTTTCCAGAAAAAGATTATCGGCGGAATTAATCTTGGCGGAGTAAAGGGATAAAAAGGTTCAACGAAAAAATGAGAGTGTAATATAATGCTCACTGAATAAATGCGATTTTCAATCGCATTTAAAAAAATTATGACTATTGTCAAAATTTTTCATGTAAAATCGAAGATTTTACATAGTTCGCATTGATAAAGTCTGCTGAAATAAATA
>CALXWJ010000003.1 GCA_944392335.1 uncultured Clostridia bacterium | reverse complement strand
TTGAGGCTATTGAGGAAGCAATGCCTCCGGCAGATATGATGGGTATGCCGGGAATGTGTAATGAAATGCGTAGACCTATGATGTTGTTGGTTAAGGTTAAAAAGGTTTAATAAACAACTTCCGGTTTATAGAACCAAACACACATTAAGACGAGCATTTGTATTCGTCTTTTTCTATGTTCATTTTTAGGAGGTGGCGGTATTGAACGGCATAACAGAACTTGCAAAGTTGCTTAAAGAACGGGAAAACGGTGACGGGTATTCGCCTGTGTTCGGTACGGTTATTGAACTGCCGAACACGAAAATACGCATAAGTGATAAGGTAATACTTACCGACAGCCACATTACGCTTTGCATAAATTTAAAAGAACAAAATTCTGACGGTGAATACGTCAATCTTGGTAATACCGTTGTTTTACTGCCGTATTCTAACGGTCAGAAATTCATAGTGATTGGGGTGGTTATCTGATGTTTCCGAATTCAACAGACGTAACACTTAATAATGAAAGCAAATCATCAAGCGGAACAAAATCCTATCTTTTTGATTTTGGCAGCGGTGATTTTGTTGTGCGTGACGGAAAACTCATAGAATGCGATGGCATAGACGCAATAAAGGTATGGATTGAAAAGATACTCCGCACCGAGAAAGGCAGATACAATATCTACAACAATACAGAGTACGGGTGTCATTTGGAGGATTTGATTATCGGCAACAGCTACACGGTTGAATTTATTGAGGCTGAATTAAAGCGAGAAATCGAGGATGCATTAAAACAAAATCCGCAGATTTCCTCGGTCACAAACTTTAAGATTACACGAAACACAAACGCGATTACGGTAACACTGGAGGTGGTGTTAAGTGACGAAGGACGAGATACTGTCACGGTTACTGTCTGATATTTCCAATGAGTTCGACAAAGGTGTCGGCTCATTTTTTTTATGATGTTACAAAGCCAGCATCCGAGGAGTTTGAAACGGCATACGCAAGACTTGAGGAAATACTAAAAACGGTTTTGCCTTAACCGCAAGCGGTGAATATCTTGATTTTAAAGCGGCCGAGCAAGGCATAACAAGAAAGTCGGGTGTTGCATCACAAGTAGTGGTTACCATAACAGGCACACCGGGCAGTGTGATTTCTGTCGGTGATAAGGTCGCATCTGACAATCTTATCTTCTCTGCTATCGAAAACAAAGAAATCAATGAAAGCGGAACTGCTGATGTTACGGTTATTTGCGATACAGTCGGCACTGTAGGAAATATTCCGACAGGCAGCATAAACCGTTTCCCTGTCACGCTCTCTGGCATTGTTTCGGTAACGAACAACGAACCTGCAACGGGTGGTTTTAATGAGGAAACCGATGATGAGTTGCGTGACAGATATTTTGAAAAGGTTTCACTCCCGGCAACAAGCGGAAGTAAGTATCACTACATTCAATGGGCAAAAGAGATAAACGGTGTCGGGGACGCTAAATGTCTGCCGCTTTGGAACGGGAATGGAACTGTAAAGGTAATCATAATCAATGCGGATAAGGGTGTGGCAAGTGATGAGCTAATAGATGAGGTCAAAAACCATATTGAAGAGAACCGTCCTATCGGTGCGGAGGTTACGGTCGAAAGTGCCGCACCGCTCACGATTGATATTTCAGTCACGCTCACCCTTGCAAGCGGTGCGAGTCTTGATATTGCGAAAGAGAAAATTACCGAGAGCATAACAAAATATCTGCAAAAGAATGCGTTCTCGGTCGGATATATTTCATATGCGCAAATCGGCGGCTGTATCTTGGCTTGTGATGAGATTGCCGATTACAGTAATCTCACCCTGAACAACGATACACAAAACATATCCGTTTCTGAAACACAGGTGCCTGTTTTGGGGGTGGTTACGGTTGCTTGAAAAAATGCCCGGATATTACCGAAAATCAAAAGTAATGAATGATTTGGTTCATTCCATTGAAAACGAATTTGAAAGATTAAATGCCGAAATCACGCTGACCGAAAATCAATTTTTTGTCATTCTATCGGACAGGGACATTAAAAACCACGAGGAAGATGTCGGACTTGTTCCCGATACCTCCGCTGACATTGAAACTCGCAGAGGTCGAGTTTTATCCAAACTTCGAGGTACGGGAACGGTGACAAAAACAATGATGAAAAATGTTTCAAAGTCCTTTGTAAACGGTGATATCGAAATTATCGAATATCCGTCAAAATACTGCTTTGCGGTGAAGTTTACATCAAAGACGGGTGTGCCGTATAATTTGGAGGATATAAAGGCAATGATTGAGGGAATAAAACCGACGCATTTGGCGGTGGAATACATCTTTACATATCGGCTTTGGCAGGATATTTCAGATGAAATACAAATATGGACAACGGCAAAAAACTATTCCTGGGAATGGCTGCTGACATTCGAGGTTAAGTCTAATCTTAACATCTCGGAGGTCGGCATTTTTTATTGCCCGGACGGCATCGGAAACGGAAAAATAGTGTGGGAAAACAGTAAAGCTTACGCAAGGAGGAATGAATAATGTCGGAAATACATCCAAACGATATAGGTCTTGCCACCTTTGCCGATGTGGGTGATGTGGAGAAACTCAAAACCACGGCAAAGAATGTGGTAGACGCATTAAACGAGATTTATCAAAACGGAACGCATGGCGGCAGTCCGTTCGGACAGCAGTGGTATGTTGACGGCGAGAATAACATCATACTCGGTGAAAACAACATTGTTTACGGCAGTGACAACCTTGTCATCGGCTCGGACAATATCATTGTCGGAGATAATATCAACTTCATCGCAAACGGAAGGAAAAAATATAAGTCCTCGGAAATCGGATATGACAACTACGATTTCGATACGGGAAAGATATTTTATTATCTGTATTCCGAAAAACAAATGAATATACCGCTTAAGGTCGGCGATAAGGTGGTGTTCAGTGCGTCCATATCATGGACAAATGAGGACTGGAGCGACTGGATAACGGTCGAATCACCCACAAAAATCGTTGAGATTTTAGAGGTTAATGACACCGACAACTATCTCAGAATTACAACCGATGTCGGCATATCGACCGATCCGCCGGACGAAAACCATACAGTTAGAGAATATCAGTACATCAATACATTTGTTCCTTTGGTTGACGAGTGCAAGGTGACAGCAAAAAAATCAAGCATTTCATTCGGCGGCACATCGAGCGGTGACGGCAGCTTTACAGGCTGTGGCGGAACGGCAAGCGGTGCATATTCGTTTGCGGTAAATTCCGCAACGGCAAAAGGCAGATATGCGGCAGCTCTCGGAACATCAGGCGCAAACGGAGAGTACAGCTTTGCCGCAGGTTCGTCAACCGCCGGCGGCGAAAAAGCGGCGGCTTTTAATGCAAGCCAAGCGTATACACCGTATTCGGTTTCAACAGGAAACAATTCAAAGGTGTATGCCCGTGCCTTAAAATGCACCAATGTTGACTGGAACAACAAAACGCTCACCATTGACCCAAAATTCAGCCTTGCCGGAATAAAAAGCGGAGATACAATCATATTCAGATGCTTTAACAGTATCAACACCATCATATTTTCAACGCTGACGGTAAAATCGGTAAGCGGAAACACGATATATCTGACCGATGACGCAAGTGCCGGCGGTTCGGGGCAATACGCACATCAGCTGTTCCCGGACGGCATTATCTTTATACAAGGCAGTAATGCGTCTTATGCAACTTCGTCAATCGCCGGAGGGTACTATGGATTGGCAAGCGGAAAATACTCCTTTGTGGACGGTATGCACATTATCTCCGCAGCCGACAATGCTGTCACTTTCGGAAAATACGGTGTGAATACCGACAGCTGTTCTCTTGCTCTTGCAAACGGTACGGCAATAAAAACTCCCGGACTTGCGTTTAAGGTGCTGTCGGACGGCAGTGTTCATGCGGATAAGGAATATACCTCGCCCTGTGCCGACTATGCGGAGTATTTCGAATGGGAGGACAAAAATCCCAATAACGAGGACAGAGCCGGATATTTTGTAAAGCTTAAAAACGGTAAAATTGTGCTGTGCGAGGACTTTGACACACCGCTTGGTGTTGTTTCCGCAGCTCCGGCAATCATCGGTGACAGCGGTGAGATGCACTGGCAGGGAAAATATGCAACCGATGATTTCGGAAGAATACAATATCATGAGGTTATTGTCCCGGCTGAAAAGGATGAGGACGGAAATGTCGTTATTGAAGAACACACAGAAACGCAGCCGGTGTTAAATCCGGAATGGAATGCTGAACAAGAATACATTCCAAGAAAGGACAGACCGGAATGGGCGGCTGTCGGAGTTCTTGGAAAACTTATAGTCTACGATGACGGAACACTTCAAAGCGGTGATATATGCCGATGCGGAAATGGTGGTAAAGCTATAAAATCCATAGAAAATGGATATACCGTTCTCAAGCGTATATCTGATGATAAGGTCTTAATATGGTTTAAGGGGTGATGTTATGCCAAAGGAAACTGCAAATCATAAATTAAAGAAACCGTTGTATTCAGATAATGCGGACATTGCGGTAATTAATGAGAATTTTGATGCCATTGATGAACTGCTGACACCAAGCGTTTATGCCGCAACTGCACCCGACAGTGCGGCTGTAAAGGGCAAGCTTTTGGTTGTTCTCGGATGGCTTGCAAACAGGATAAAGGCAATAACCGGTCAAAATTCATGGCAGGCATCACCGCCTGTTTCTCTTACGGAATGCAGTAATCATATTTCAAACGGAACACATCAGAATGCCACCATAAACTCAAACGGGTTCATGAGTTACTCCGATAAGCAGAAGCTTGATAATGCCACATCGGACCATTCCGCAAGCCGACTGATGATGCGTGATGCCAATGGCAGAGCAAAGGTGAAAACTCCGAGCGGTGACTACGATATAGCAAACAAAACCTATGTCGACTCAAACTTTGTAAAGAAGAATGCCGATACAACAATGACCGCCAAGCTTACGGCATATTCCAACACTTCATACACAACCAAACAGGTGCGAAACATTGTGCTGTGGACAAGCGGTTCAACCCCTCCGGCTACAAGCTACGGTGACATTGTAATTAAGACGTTTTGAGGTGAAATATGGCAACTGTAAACTTTACTTATGATTATCCCTATGCCGGATATGGTGAGGACGGCAGATTTCAGAATAAATGGTCTGAATCAAGGGTAACGCTCAACGGCTGTTATACATACCCGATGGTATTTAATACCGCCGTTCCAAGCTGCAAACACATAAAAATGCAGATTGAGATAGAAAACACCGGCTCCGGCACAGTGCTCGGACGGTCTTGGGATTTCTTTGTTTACCGGCAAAGCTACGGTTGGTATGAGGTATGCTCGTTTACTCTGCCGGATGACGGCAAATATACGATTGACCGTGATATGCCCGGATACACCATAACGCAGATTGCCTGTGTTCCGTCCTCAAATCCCGGTTCAAGCAGAACATGGAATACTTGGTATGGCATTGAACAGCTGACAATAACCGAAACAGTAACTGTAAATGAATTAACAACGGGTACTTTCCAATACGGAGTGTTCGCAAATTACTACGGATTGGAGCAGAAACTCACTGAGGTGTATGCAAATATAGATGGAGCATTGAAACAGGCAACAGATGTGTTGGTTAACATAGACAGTTCACTTGTTTCACTCCCTCAAGTGCAGTCGGCATATTTGAAAACTACATCCGATTCTATGACTCTATACGGTTTTACACCATCCGTTAATGGCAGTTACAGAATAACGCAAAAGAAAATATCAGGCGACCATGAAATCCGTTTATACGGCAGTGATTTTACACCGCTATATGACGGATATTTTTATGACTGGAGTTTCGACCTTGCCGCCGGGACTCTTTATTATATAACGGTAACACATTACAGAGGTGCGGATACAAGTGAAAGCTATCTGCAGATTTATAAGGATGCATAATTTTATGGAAAAGATAAAACTGTTTTACACGGCCGTATGCACCGCACTTGCATACATATTCGGCGGCATGGATAAAATGCTCGCTATTCTTCTCGTGTTCATTGCGATTGACTTTATAAGCGGCTTTGTCAAGGCGTGGGCATTAAAGGAATTTGACTCAAGCAAGTTCTATATAGGCGGAGTGAAGAAAATCGGTATTCTGCTCATCGTGGCAGTTGCCGCACAGCTCGACCAGCTTATAAGCATTGATTCTATGGCTCTAAGAACAGTAGCTGTTTCATATTACATAGCAAATGAAGGCTTTTCAATTCTTGAAAATTGGGGTGCTATGGGATTGCCGCTGCCGACTGCTCTTAAAAGTGCACTTGCTAAGCTGAGAAAGGACGATGAACAGTAATGGAACTATATTTTTTGGTGGAAAACCAAAACATACAACGAACCGATGACAATTTTGTGGTTGCCGGTTCAAAGAATTATCTGTTTGCAAACTTCACATTTTCAAAGGAATGGAATGAAAATATCATTGCTATATTTTCATCACAGTGCGGTACATATGCACAGCCCGTAAATGATGGACGGTGTCCTGTTCCGTATGAGGTATTAAAAAAATCCGGAAGAATTGATGTTTCGGTTTGTGCCGGTGATTTAATAACCTCCGATACGACAAGTGTGATCGTACATGAAACAGGTTATACAGATAAGGCAGAGGAATGCATAACTCCTCCGCCTACAATTATAGCTGATATTTACAACCGCATCGAAACAGGTTTTGCACAGGCAAAAGAAGAAATTATGACTGAAATCAAAGAAATACTCGGCAGCTATATTCAATCCTCCGATATTGATTCGGACCTTATAAAGGACAGCAAAAATCCTGTTGCTTCGGGGGTTGTATACAATCGTCTGCAATCGGAAATTGACAGAAGAATTTATCTGGAGAATAAAAAGGCAGATAAGGAATACAACGGAGGATTTGTCGGCGGTAACGGTGCAGCGTTGGGCGGCGTGGGAGGTGCTGCTGTCGGAGCAAATGCAAAAGCATCCTCCGGTATGGCGGGAGGGTAATATGGCATATGAAAGGAGAGTTATTTATGGAAAAAACCGTAACAAAAATCAAGAAAAGTATGCCGGATAAAATAACCTTCACAAGGGTAGCCGCATATGCCAGAGTATCAAGCGGAAAGGATGCAATGCTGCATTCGCTTTCGGCACAGGTGAGCCATTACAGTAATATGATACAGCATCACAAAGGCTGGTTATATGTTGGCGTTTATGCAGATGAGGCGCTGACAGGGACAAAGGATACAAGAGAACAGTTCCAGAGACTTCTTGCTGATTGCAGGAACGCGAAGATAGACCTTGTAATCACAAAGTCAATATCGAGATTTGCACGAAATACCGTAACTCTTTTAGAAACAATAAGAGAGCTTAAAAGCTTAGGAATTGATGTATATTTTGAGGAACAGAACATTCACTCAATAAGCAACGATGGTGAGCTTATGCTTACCATTCTTGCTTCGTATGCTCAGGAGGAAAGCTTATCGGTTTCCGAAAATTGTAAATGGAAAATACGAAAAAACTTTGAAAAGGGAATAGCGAATACCTTTTCGCTTTACGGCTACGAAAAAGTCGGAGGTGAAATTAAAATAAAAGAAGATGAGGCGGAAATTGTAAGAGAAATATTCGGGATGTATCTTTCAGGCATGGGCACTACAAAAATAGCAAAGTGTTTAAAACAGCAAAACAAACCGTCTCCAAAGGGAGCAGCTTGGACTTCGACAACTGTTAAGGGTACTTTGAAGAATGAAAAATATGTAGGCGATATGCTTTTGCAAAAATATTACACCAAAGACCATTTATCAAAAAAATCAATACGGAATAACGGTGTACTTCCGAAATACTATGCAGAAGAAACGCACCCACCGATTGTTTCAAAAGAGGATTTTGATGAAGTTCAAAGGATATTTTCCGAAAGAGATATAGGTTCAGGGACAGTAAGATATGATTATGATTTCAAAGGCATGGTTTTCTGCGGCTGCTGCGGCTGGCGGTACAGAAGGAAGAAAAACTATAAAAAATATGTATGGAAATGCGGGGCTTACAGTATAAACGGCCCCGAAGCCTGCCATTCAAAGCAGATTCCCGACAATATTCTTCATGAGCTTGCTGAAGAATTTGATAAACCGATTGAGAAAATTATAGTCATGCCTGAAAATAATGTTAAATTCATATTTGATGATAATACCGAAATCATAAAGCATTGGATTCAGCCTTCCCGTGCCGATAGCTGGAATGATGAAATGAAGAAAAATGCGAGAAAAAAACTATGGAGAGGAATTTTAATAATGCCAAAGGTAACAAAAATTGATGCAACAATAAATCCTGTTACGCATATGCCGTCTTTTGCAAACACAAAGCGCAGAGTTGCCGGATATGCAAGAGTATCAACCGACAGCGATGAACAGTTCACAAGCTATGAGGCACAGGTCGATTATTATACAAATTACATAAAGTCAAGATCAGACTGGCAGTTTGTAGAGGTCTATACCGATGAGGGGATTTCCGCAACAAATACAAAACACCGTGACGGATTTAATAAAATGATAGATGATGCACTTTCCGGCAAAATCGACCTCATAGTAACAAAATCGGTAAGCCGTTTTGCAAGAAATACGGTTGACAGTCTTGTAACTGTGAGAAAGCTTAAAGAAAAGGGAGTAGAGGTATATTTTGAAAAGGAAAACATATATACGCTTGACTCTAAGGGTGAGCTCCTTATAACAATTATGAGTTCCCTTGCACAGGAGGAAAGCCGGAGCATATCGGAAAATGTAACATGGGGACAAAGGAAACGCTTTGCGGACGGTAAAGTCAGTATGCCGTATAAATGCTTTTTAGGATATAAAAAGGGTGAGGACGGAACACCTGAAATAGTTCCCGAAGAGGCAAAAACGGTACGCAGAATTTACAGTATGTACATACAGGGGAAGTCAATAGGATATATCGCACGTCAGCTTACAAAAGAGTATATTCCGTCACCGTCGGGGAAAGGCAAGTGGGCTTCATCAACAATTCAAAGTATTCTTACAAATGAAAAATACAAAGGCGATGCACTTTTGCAGAAAACATTCACAGTGGATTTTTTGCAGAAGAAAATAAAGAAAAATGAGGGTGAAATTCCGCAGTATTATGTAGAACACAGTCATGAACCGATAATCGATCCGAGAGAATTTGAATTGGTTCAGCAAGAAATAGCAAGGCGTTCTGCGATAGGTAAGCATTACAGCGGGCAAAGCATATTATCGGCAAGAATAATATGCGGAGACTGCAGAGGGTTTTACGGTTCAAAGGTGTGGCATTCTACAAGCAAATATAAAAGGATTATATGGCAGTGCAATGAGAAATTCAGAGGAAAATCCTGCAGAACTCCGCATTATGATGAAGAGGAAATTAAGGAACGCTTTTTAAAAGCATATAACATTCTGACGGGTGATAAAGAAGCATTGCTGGAGGATTGCAGAATAATACAAGAAGCACTTACCGATACGACAGAGATTGATAAAAAACTGGTTGAGCTTTCCCGTGAATCTGAAATCGTGTCGGAACTGATGCAAAAAAGTATAGACGAAAACGCTTGCATGGTACAAAGCCAGGAGGATTATAACGAAAGGTACGCAGCCTATGAAGCTAAATATGATGAGCTTGATGAAAAGATACGAGAGCTTAAAGAAAAAAAGAAGAAACAAAAAATGCAGTATAAAGCAATCGCAGCATTTATGCTTGAGATTATGGAGTTCGATAAACCGTTAAATGCCTTTGACGATAAGCTATGGATTGCAACAATAGACACCGTTACCGCATACCATGACGGAAGATTGGTTTTTAAATTCAAAACAGGGGCAGAGATTGAAGCGTAAAAGTAAAACCGTGGGTTTGTACAGCGTTGTGCAGATTCACGGTTTTATTTTTTTGCTTTGTAATGGAAATATGGTTGAATGTCAAAATGAATTCCGGTGACAAATGAAATTCCGGAATGTCAAAGAAAATGTGGAATTAAATCAACTTTTTCCTTGGCATTTTTGAAGAAAAGGTGTATAATAATTAAGTAAACAGTC
>CALXWJ010000002.1 GCA_944392335.1 uncultured Clostridia bacterium | reverse complement strand
CACTGTTTATTTTTCAATGTACAATCTTTTCACTTTCGTGTCGCTCCTAAAATTTAGTAGCTTATAGAGTATATCACATATCCTTGGGTTTGTCAAGCATTTTTTTTATTTTTTTTGCTTCTTTCCCCACGGCTGCGCTTCTCTTTTGCGACAACTTTTATATTATATCACACCAATCGGTAAATGTCAAGTACTTTTTCATTTTATTTTCAGACATTTTCCGATGATGGTTATATCATACTATCATATTTCTTTTTACTTGTCAAGGCTTTTTTTGATTTTTTTCAGTTTTTTTCAGTTTTTTATAAATCAGCCGTAAAAAACCGTATCCTTTTCTGTATAACAAGGTCTGTGTAAATGATACGGTCATTTTATTTTAAATAAGCGCTTATCCTGTCATTAAACGAGGGCAAGAGCGCAGGCAAAGCTTGCGCTGCGATCAGCGGGAGATTGTACTCTCACCGATTACAAATATAAAACCCGCCGCAGATTACGGCGGGGGAAACAATATGTGTGCAGTTATATTTCGTTATTGATCAATCTTTTTGTATCCATTGCGATCATAAGTTCTTCATTTGTGGGGATCACAAGAGTTTTAACGGTGGAATCGGCAGAGGAAATATCTATTGCTTTACCTCTTTGATTATTTGCTTCATCGTCTATTTTAATACCCATAAATTCAAGGCCTTCAACTATGGATTTCCTTGCTGCAGCGTCATTTTCACCTACACCGGCAGTAAATACAACCGCATCAACACCACCCATAGCCGCGGCATATGCGCCAATCAGCTTTTTAACACTATATGTAAACATATCCAATGCCAGCGCGGCTCTTTCATTACCTTCTTTGCTTGCCTTTGTTAAATCTCTGAAATCACTTGACACACCTGATACACCATATACACCGGATTTTTTATTCATAAGAAGATCAACTTCTTTTGCTGTCATATTTTCCTTATCCATTATATATGTAACAACAGCCGGATCCATTGAACCGGTTCTTGTACCCATAATAACACCGTCAAGCGGAGTAAAGCCCATTGATGTATCAATACATTTTCCATGATCCACAGCCGATACCGAAGACCCGTTACCCAAATGACATGTAATAATTTTTAAATCCTCAATAGGCTTGTTTAACAGCTTTGCAGCCTCCTGAGAAACAAATCTGTGGCTTGTTCCATGAAAACCAAACTTTCTTATTTTATGTTTTTCATACAATTCATAAGGCAGGGCATACATGTATGCCTTTTTCGGCATTGTCTGATGAAAGGCCGTATCAAAGACTGCTACCTGAGGCACATCGGGCATAATCTTTTCACATGCTTCTATACCTATAATATTTGCAGGGTTATGTAAAGGCGCCAAAGGGCTGCATAATTCAAGAGCTTTTTTAACATCATCGTTAATAATACAGGAATCAGCAAAAATCTCACTTCCGTGTACCACTCTGTGTCCTACTGCCCCAATTTCACTCATATCACTGATAACTCCGCATTCGGGAGAAACCAATGCATCTACGACCATCGAAATAGCATCCGAATGGTTTTTCATTGGCTTTTCAAAAACCGTTTCGGATTTTTTTGCTGTATTTTTGTGAGTCAGTTTTGAGCCTTCAATACCGATTCTTTCACATAATCCTTTTGCCATAACCTCCATGCTGTCCATATCTATCAGCTGATATTTAAGCGATGAGCTTCCGGCGTTAATAACCAAAACCTTCATATTAATCCTCCGTTTCACCGTCTGCCGACGGTATTATTTCATATTTATATAGACATACAAAATAAAAATATATTTCCCGCTATTATTTACCTTGAGCTTGTACGCAAGTAATTGCCACAACTCCGACTATATCATCGGCCGTACATCCTCTTGACAAATCATTAATAGGCATTGCAATACCCTGGGTAACTGGTCCGTAGGCTTCAGCCTTTGCAAGTCTTTGTACTAATTTATATCCAATATTACCGGCATCAAGATCGGGGAATATCAATACGTTTGCCCTGCCTGCAACCGAAGAACCCGGAGCTTTTGACTCTGCCACCTCAGGAACAATTGCTGCATCAAGCTGCAGTTCACCGTCAACAAGCAAACCGGGATTGTCTTTCTTGCATATTGCGGTAGCTTCAACGACTTTATCAACATCAGCGTGTTTTGCGCTTCCTTTTGTCGAATGCGACAGCATTGCAACAATTGCTTTCTTTTCAACGAGCAATTCAAAAGTTTCCGCAGAGCACGCCGCAATGGCGGCAAGCTTTTCCGGATCCGGATTTTGCTCGAGTCCGCTATCGGCAAAAATAAATGTACCGTTTTCCCCGTATTCACAATTCGGAACAACCATCAAAAAAAATGCAGATACCAATTTAACTCCCGGTTTGGTTTTAATGATCTGCAAGCTTGGTCTTAATGTATTTGCCGTTGAATGACAAGCACCTGACACCACGCCGTCCGCATCTCCTGCCTTGACCATCAGACAGGCATAATACATATAATCACCCAAGGCGGTTTTCTTAGCCTCGTCATATGTAAGACCCTTTGATTTTCTCAATTCGACAAACAGGTTTATATATTCCTCCGTTTTTTCATACTTATAAGGATCAATTATTGTTGCCCTTGAAATATCAAGCCCCTTGCTGTTTGCTTCTATTTGCTCGGGAGTCCCTATTATGATAATATCGGCAATATTTTCCTTTAATATCTTTTCGGCTGCTTCAAATGTTCTTCTGTCCATTGATTCGGGCAATATGATTTTCTTTTTATCGGCTTTTGCTCTTTCCTTGATTCTCTCAATAAATGTACTCATCTTTTTATTTCCTTTCTTGTTTGATCCATATCAGAGATTAATTTCACTCATTTTTATATTATATAACATTATTTTTCTTTTTACAAGTATTTATTACAAAAAAAATTATACATAAATTAAAATTTAAAATACTTGATTAATGTCATTGTGTATAGTATAATATACACTATCCTATTATATTAATGTAAAAAAGGACGGTTTATATGAGGATCATGTCGATAGATTACGGCGACAGCCGTGTGGGGCTTGCAGTAAGCGACCCGATGGGCTGGACTGCTCAAGGGATAAAAACAGTCCCGAACAAAGGTACAAAAAAGCTGCTTGAAGAAATAAACATTGTCATAAAGGAATACGATCCCGAAAAAATAGTTGTGGGGCTTCCGAAAAACATGGACGGAACGCTCGGTTTTCGTGCAGAGGAAACATATAAATTTGTTGACACACTCAAAACGATCTATTCGGGTGAAATAATATACTGGGACGAAAGGCTTACCACCGTCAGCGCGCAAAAAGTATTAAATACCACAAACACCCGCGGGAAAAACAGGAAAAACATCATTGACACCGTTTCGGCTTGTATGATATTGGAGGGCTATCTCGGCAAGATGAACGGTCATATTTGATCCCATCGGATCAAATGATCGACATGATCAAAACGGCTATAATTATCAAGGGCAGCACATACGACATATAACCCCTCATCCATTTAGGTATTTTCAAGCCCTTTCCGGTATTTACCTCTTTAAAATAATTATCCCATCCCCAACCGTATCTCGAGGTACAAAACAGGACATAAACGATGCTTCCCAGCGGCAGCAGCAGATTTGAAACGGTAAAATCCTCAAGGTCCATAAAGTTTTTTCCAAAAATTTTTATGTCGCTCCATACATTCAGACTCAGTGCGCAGGGCAGCGATAGAATCATGACCAAAACAATATTTATAAGCGCAATTTTTTTTCTTCCCAAATTTGTGAATTCAATCCAAAAAGACATAATATTTTCAAAAACGGCAATAACGGTTGAAAATGATGCAAAAATCATAAAAAGAAAAAACAGTGTGCCAACGATCCTTCCTCCGGGCATCGCATTGAACATTGATGACAATGTCGTAAAAATGAAGCTTGCACCAACCGTTCCCGCGTCTGCAGTCTGTCCTCCGTTATAGGTAAAGCAAGCAGGAAAAATGATGAAGCCCGACATCAACGCAACAAAGGTGTCAAGGCTCACAATCGTAACGGCCTCTCCGAGTAAGCTGCGTTCCTTGTCAATATAGCTTCCGAAAACCGCAATTGAACCTATCCCTATACTGAGAGTGAAAAAAGCCTGTCCCATTGCAGAAGAAATAACAGTTGAAATTCCGGCTTCTTTCAGCTTGTCAATACTGGGTATCAGATAAAATTTGAGCCCTTGTGATGCATTTGACAATGTACACGAATATATTGCAAGCATGATCATAAGTGACAAAAGCAGGATCATCATTACCTTCGTAATTTTTTCAACACCATTTTGCAGACCGAGAGAGCATATCCCAAAGCAAACAACAATCACAGTAAAGCAGACGCCTACCATAAGACCTGTATTTGCAAGCATACCGTTAAATACATTTAAAAATTCTTCCGTTCCCGAATACACCGACATAGACCCCGAAAGATATTTCCAAAAATATATCAGCATCCACCCGGAAATTGTTGTATAAAACATCATTAGCAAATAGTTTCCCGCAATACCAGCGATTTTCATCCAATGCCATTTTTGTCCGGGTTTTTCAAGCCTGTCAAATGAAGTCGCGATACTTCTCTGACTTGCCCTGCCCACCGACAGTTCCGCCGTCATGACCGGTATTCCGAGTAATAAGAGAAAAACAATATACATTAATACAAAAATCGCGCCCCCGTAGCTTCCTGTCGTAATAGGGAAACGGTAAACATTCCCCAGGCCTATTGCACATCCTGCGGATATCAAAATAAATCCCAACCTTGATCCGAATTTTTCACGGTGCTTCATTGTTATGATCAGCCCTTTCGTACTTTGGATTTCTTTAATATATTTTGCTCAAAATTGACTATCTTATTTCTCTTAAATTAAATTACCCACATATTATACTGAATTTCGCAAAGAATGTCAATAAAATTTATTCATCTGTTCCGATATTGACATATTTGACATATCAATATGTTTTAAAGTATTAAATTTTCCGATAATATCTTTTAATATAAGTAGGCAAAAAAAATCAACAATAAAATATAATTTATTATAAAAATGTAATAAATATGAAATAATTTCAAAAAAAGTGTAGACATTTTCAAAAAATATGGTATAATAAAATGGTATGGGTGTATTTCACTCAAAAGATAAAAAATAGGAGGAAAAATAATGAGTAAGAAGTATGTTTATTTATTCTCGGAAGGTAACGCTTCAATGAGAGAATTACTCGGCGGCAAAGGCGCCAACCTTGCCGAAATGACAGGACTCGGTTTACCTGTTCCGCAAGGCTTTACAATTTCAACAGAGGCTTGTACACAATATTATGAAGACGGTAAAAAAATTAACGATGACATCCAGAAAGAAATTATGGAAAATATTGTTAAAATGGAAGAAATTACCGGCAAAAAATTTGGTGACAAGGAAAATCCTCTTCTTGTATCGGTTCGTTCGGGCGCAAGAGCTTCAATGCCCGGTATGATGGACACCATCCTCAATCTCGGTTTGAATGAAGAAGTTGTTCACACTATAGCAAAAAAGTCCGGAAACGAACGTTGGGCTTGGGATTGCTACAGAAGATTTATCCAGATGTATTCCGACGTTGTTATGGAAGTCGGCAAAAAATATTTTGAACAGCTTATAGATGAAATGAAAGAAAAGAAAGGTGTTACTCAGGACGTTGAACTTACGGCTGACGACTTAAAAGAACTTGCTTCTCAATTCAAGGCTGAATATAAAGATAAGATTGGCGAGGACTTCCCTACAGATCCTAAAGAACAGCTTATGGGCGCCATCAAGGCAGTATTTCGTTCATGGGATAACCCGAGAGCAAACGTATACCGCCGTGACAACGATATTCCTTATTCATGGGGTACAGCGGTTAACGTACAGATGATGGCGTTTGGTAATATGGGCGATACATCAGGTACAGGTGTTGCATTTACAAGAGACCCGGCAACCGGTGAAAAGCACTTAATGGGTGAGTTCTTAATGAACGCTCAGGGTGAAGACGTTGTTGCAGGTGTTCGTACACCTCAAAAGATAGATCAGCTTAAGGAAGTTATGCCTGAAGTTTACGATCAGTTCGTTGAAATTTGCCATACTCTTGAAAATCACTACAGAGATATGCAGGATATGGAATTTACAATTGAAGACAGAAAACTTTATATGCTTCAGACAAGAAACGGTAAGAGAACTGCACAAGCTGCATTAAAGATTGCTTGCGACTTGGTTGATGAAGGTATGATCTCAGAAGAAGAAGCAATTCTCATGATAGATCCAAGAAACCTTGATACATTGTTGCACCCACAATTTGATTCAAAAGCATTAAAGGCTGCAACACCTATTGCAAAAGCATTGGCTGCATCTCCCGGTGCTGCATGCGGTAAAATAGTATTTACAGCAGAAGATGCAAAAGAATGGAAAGCAAGAGGAGAAAAGGTCGTTCTTGTACGTCTTGAAACATCACCTGAAGATATCGAAGGTATGAAAGCTGCTGAAGGTATCTTAACAGTTCGTGGCGGTATGACATCTCACGCAGCCGTTGTTGCCCGCGGTATGGGTACATGCTGTGTATCAGGATGTTCTGAAATAGCAATGGACGAAGAAAACAAGAAATTTGTTTTGGCAGGAAAAACATATGTTGAAGGCGATTATATTTCAATCGACGGTTCAACAGGTAATATTTATGACGGTATTATTCCTACAGTTGACGCTTCAATTGGCGGAGATTTCGGAAGAATTATGGGCTGGGCTGACAAGTACAGAACAATGAAGGTAAGAACAAATGCAGACACTCCTGCTGATGCTAAAAAAGCTAAAGAACTTGGTGCTGAAGGTATCGGACTTTGCCGTACAGAGCATATGTTCTTTGAAGGAAACAGAATTGATGCATTCAGAGAAATGATCTGTTCAGATACAGTTGAAGAAAGAGAAAAGGCACTGGATAAGATCCTTCCGATGCAGCAAGGCGACTTTGAAAAGCTGTATGAAGCATTAGAGGGTAACCCTGTAACGATCAGATTCCTTGATCCTCCTCTTCATGAGTTCGTTCCGACAACAGAAGAAGATATTGAATTACTTGCTAAATCTCAAGGCAAGAGTGTTGAGACAATAAAGAATATCATTGATTCACTTCACGAATTCAATCCTATGATGGGACACAGAGGCTGCCGTCTTACAGTAACATATCCTGAAATCGCGAAGATGCAGACAAGAGCCGTTATCAGAGCTGCGATCAATGTTAAAAAAGCACATCCGGACTGGAACATCGCTCCGGAAATCATGATTCCTTTAATCGGCGATATTAAAGAATTAAAGTATGTTAAAAACATCATTGTTGAAACAGCTGACGAAGAAATTGCAGCTGCAGGTATAGACTTGAAGTATGAAGTAGGTACCATGATCGAAATTCCCCGTGCTGCGTTATTGGCTGATGAGATCGCAACGGAAGCTGAATTCTTCTGCTTCGGTACAAATGACTTGACACAGATGACATACGGTTTCTCAAGAGACGATGCCGGCAAATTCCTTGAAGCTTATTACAATGCAAAAATATTCGAAAACGATCCGTTTGCAAAGCTTGATCAAAACGGTGTCGGTAAATTAATGGAAATGGCTATCAAGCTCGGTAAGGGTGTTCGTCCTACATTGCACGTTGGTATATGCGGAGAACACGGCGGAGATCCTACGTCTGTAGAATTCTGCCACAAAATCGGTTTAGATTATGTTTCTTGTTCACCTTTCAGAGTTCCAATTGCAAGATTGGCTGCTGCTCAGGCTAAGATCAAAGAAAGCAAATAATAATTCTTACTCAAATATTTTTATATGCAGTGCGGCTTTTCCGCACTGCATATTTTTATTTGCGAAAATAACAGAATTTTAGTGCCTTTAACTATTGTTCATAATCGAACTGATTTGCAGGGTTCTTATTATGGGCAATTCCTCATCATTCGGTAACCGCCAATAAGGTAAACGGAGGGTGGTAGCCCTCCGCCACCGTTGCACCGTACGCACGGGGCTCGTATATAGCGCTACACAACTGTAGATGTTACCGCATCAACTAAAATAGTATGAGAGAGGGTCGATCAAGCCAGACCGCCTCCTCTTTCTATTTGGAATTGCAGGTACTTTTGGTGACATCAGAAAGTTAACTTCATTCATTAAACATCGTCTGTACCAGCTCAGACGCGAGTTTTCACTTTGAATATATCTTCATCTGTCATGTTGCATTTGAACAGCCTGTTTAGTTTTTATAGATTTTTGTATATTCTTTTAGGTATCTTCAAACTACAGCTGCATTAAATCCTTCAGTATTTCGGGGTCCTTACCTACTATGATCTCAGCTGACCACCGACTGTGAACTTTTCGTAAATATCCTCTGATATGTCAGACAAATCTCTCGCGGTAATTCACATATCTTTCACTCGTCAACCTCTTGATCTACTGTCTTGGCTTTACGTTTACCCTTTGGCCTTCGGTTTGTCTTGCAGCCTTGTCACCAGCCTTATATCAAGTTTCTGTTCGTAGGCTCAAGAGCTTTGCTACTCCGCTTCCTCCCCCTCTGACATTGCTGTTAGAGGCTTGCGGTTCGCTACACTTTGCGGTAAATACCCGCGGTTGGACTTTCACCAACTAGATATATGTCATGCCCGACACACAGCAAAAAGCTGTACGATCCGTATTTTGATCGTAACAGCTTTATCTTATTATTCGCTTTTGTGTTTTTACCAGATTTTAATTCTGTCCTCCGGAGCAACCCACATACCGTCATTTTCATCAATATCAAACGCTTCATAAAATTCATCACAGTTTACGACAACTCTGTTTACTCTTAATTTTTCGGTACTGTGCACATCGGCCTGTGCCGCATATTGACAATATTCACGGCTTGCAGTTGCCGCCCAGCAGTTTGCCATACTTTTATAGAGCGTTTCAAAGTCGGGGTCTTCAAGATTTGCGACAATTTCGGTAACACACGATGCAGCGCCCTGATCCGCAACATTTTCACTCAATGTAAGAGTTCCGTTCATTGGTATTCCGGGTACGCCTTCTTCACCGTCGTAAAAAGCGATCATTTCCTCACATAACCTGTTAAATGCCGCATAATCTTCCTCTGTCCACCAATCGGCAGCATTTCCGTTTTCATCAAACTTTGCGCCGTTGTTGTCAAAGGCATGGGTGATCTCGTGTGCAATAATATAACCAATACCGCCCAAATTCTGTTCATACGAGGCATTTACATCATACATTGGCGCCTGCAGGATCGCCGCAGGGAAGGTGATATCGTTTTGTGTTGCACTGTAGCAGGCATTTACCGTAAATGGATACATCAGCCATTGGGATTTGTCAACCGGTTGATTTTGCAAAGCAATCGTTTCCTCCTTCTGCGCGGCAAGGATTGAAAGCATATTGGTAAAATAGCTGCCGCCGTCTGTTGTGGAGCTGATTTCAGCATTATCTACGGCTGATTCCCATTCGTCGGGGTAACCTATTTTGATTTTCATTGTATCAAGCTTCAAAAGCGCACGCTGCTTTGTTTCATCACTCATCCAAGAAAGACCTTCTATACGGTTCCTATAAACGGCAATGATATCCTGTACCATCTTTTCAACGTCTTTTTTTGCTTCTTCCGTAAAATATCTTTCTGCGTAGATCTCGCCGATATAATCAGGCAAGGTGTTTTGAACCGTCAATACTGCTCTTTCCTCCGGTGAATAGCTTCCGCTTACTCCCATAAAATCCTGATTGAATTTATCCGATGCGTCTATAAACTCTTGATTGAATGCACCGCCCCATCCCTGGAGTAAGGAAAGCTTTGCACAAGCCTTCAGTGCGTCAATATTTTCATCGTTGAAGTATTCGGCAAACGCCTCTGTAAGGCCTGTGTCCGTAATAATGATCTTGTCTGCCGCTTGAAGCTCTGAATCGGCAAACACTGCGTCTATATCCACATTCGGGAAAAGCTCCTTTATTTGATCCATGGTAAATTCGTTATAGATCATATCCACGTTATTGCTGTCTTCGGTATTCATCATTGATTCTGACATAAGCTTTTCCATCTCGAAATACTGATCCGCCATTGTTTCGGCGTCTTCTTCTGTTTCGCCGCCCAGAATAAACATTGTTTTTAGGTATTCAAGATAGGCGTTTATTTGCTGCTCGGTTCCGTTTTGATAAGTATCCTTGGGAAGTGTCGGGGAGAATGTTGCAAAGTACAGCATATAGCTGTTGCTGTCTTTCAGATCAACCGTCAGACCAAAGCCCATAAACTGGGAAATAAACAGTTCTCTTGCCAGCGTGCTTTGTATTGTTATCAGATCGTCAATGGTTTCTGCACTGTCTATTGTCTCAAGATACGGCTTTATCGGCTCGATACCCTCTTCGTTTCTTGAATCCATATCGGCAACGCTCTGATAAAAGTCGGCGATTTTCTGCTCCTTTGTACCTTTTTCATATGTACCGTCAATAATTTCGTTTATAATTGCATCGACGTTCTCGGTGCTTTTGTCCTGAAGATCATAAAGCGTTCCGCTTATCACACGTCCGGGCTTGATCGTAAGGCTGTTTAGGGTATCCTTGTTTACAGCCGCATAGAAATCGTCTTTAAGATTCGTTCCAAACAATGAATAAACGCGCTCGATAAATAACTCCATCTGCCCGATCGTTACGTTTTCATCGGGGGAGAAAATACCCTCCGCCGTTCCTGCAACAATCCCTGCATCAAATACGTCGCTCAGTTCCTCCTCTGCCCATTCCGGAATGTCGGTAAAGTTCTCGGCCGGTATTGCAACTCTTGCATTGTGTCCTGTAGACTCGGGAAGCTCACCGAACGCACGCTTGAGCATTACCAGCGCTTCGGCACGGGTGACATTCCAATCCTCGTGAAGCTCTCCGTCATCATATCCTTTGATAATGTCCGTTTTTTCCACTCCGGGATTATAGTCGTCCGCTGCCTGTAAAAGCATTGCGGCAACCTCTCCTCTTGTTGCGTCCTCATCCGCTGCTGCAAATACCGTGGGCACATTTGAAATCATGAAGCCGCACAGTATAAGCGAAATAATTCTTTTTTTCATATTCATCTCTCCTGTTTTGATTCTATTTATATAAAGTTTACTGCCTTAACCGAAATGTTTTCGGCGCAAGACGGTAAACCAATACACATGCAACAATACAATACAAAATGCAAAACACTATGGTAAGTGTACCGAAAACAATTGTGGGCATCCTGACTTGTATCATATAATAGCATACCAAATATGTTGCGACCTTTACAAGCTGGTATGTACCGCTTTTTATTTCCGACGCCGCATTATACGGCTGCATCAGATAGTAGATCGTTAAGTAGTGTACGGAGAAAAACGCGCTCATACACAGTATTGATACAATAATGACGGCATAATTGAGCACATTATCCGTCCCGCCTGTAACAAACAGCAAAAGCGACATTCCCGTTCCGATAACGGCAGCCGGCAGCGCGTTTATTTTCATGATCTCTCTTAAACGTACCGCAAATAATTTCAAAATCATGCCCGGCTGTTTATAGAATGGATATGTCAACAGGCTGTGATCGCAGTTTATAAACAACGCCTGCGTAAATCCTGTTCCGCGATTAATAATATACATAATAAATACAAAATACGGCAGCCAGTTTAAAATCAAATGATTTACGTTTTCCTTTATTTCAGGGAACAAATAAGATGCAATTATCATTCCGACACTCAATACAACGCACGCGTATGCGATATTTTTTGATGCGCTCCAAAGGATGTTCTTATGTCTTTTTATAAACAGTTCATTCAAGTATTCAAATCCTTTACGGTTACTGGTAATGCTTGTATCGGCGGATATATACTTTTCGGACTGCTTTCTTAAGGCTTGTGTTTTTTTGTCCTCAAAAGGCTGTGTCTGCGCAAACAGGTCTTTAAATACAGCCTTGTATTCATTAAATCTTATAACCTTTAAAACGCCGATAAGTCCTAAAGGCACAAAGGCAATGAATAATGATGTACTCACAATTTGCGGCACTGCGAGCCCAACGGCAGGCAAACCGCCCGCGAGAATGATCATCAAAGCAACAAAAGCCCACAAAAATTTTCCAAGCTTGTTTTCGTTATACGAAAAACCCCGCTTTTCATAATCCCAAAGTGAGGTCGCAGCCACAAAAAGCTTCAGCCCCGCAATGGAAAAGGGCAGCATGACGCAAAGCCACACAGGCAGATCCAAGAGCGATCTCATCATAAGCATAATAAGCAAAAATCCTATTATGACCTTTAAAACAGCATACCCGTAATTTACCAAAACATATTGCTTTGCGTCCATGCGCATAAGGAATACGGCGTAATATTTTTCCTTTGAGGGATTGAATAAATTGGTATTCAAAAATGCTCCGATGATCGTCAGGAACAAAAGCATATGTAAAAACAATTCCCTTCTTGGAAAAAAACCGTTATATCCGTCGGCAATTATAAAATAAATACAGCCCAAATAAATGAGTTTTCCCAAAAAGAATGAAATAACTTCCCATATAACAGAAAGAATATTTGCGAATATTTTTAAGCCCTTTACACCGTATAATGCGGACGGCAGGATCATTTTAATCAACAGCGTTTGCTTTAAAGCATACAAAATACTGTTTACACGATATGTATTTTTCAGCGCAAAGGAAATTTTCAGTGTCTTATTCATTCCCATCCTCCCGCAATGTTTCAATGATCTTATCTTTAAAGTCTTTATTATCAAGATTTACTTTCTCCACAAGCTCCAGCTCGCCGTGACTTAAAAGTACGATATCATCGCATAGATCAAGAGCAAGGTCAAGAATATGGGTAGAAAATATAATGATACAATCATCCTTTAACGTCCGAAGCATTTGTTTCATTTCCTCTGCAACAACTACATCCAGGGAAGTCAGCGGTTCATCTAAAAGAAGAATATTTGGTTTTGCAATAACATTTACAAGCATCTGCATTTTATTTTTCATACCGTGAGAATAGTCCTTTAACAGCTTGTCACGGTCTTTGGGTGCAATACTCATATAATCAAAATACTCATCTATAGATTTCTTATCCGTGATAGCACTTTCGTTTATATCTATAAAGAATTTCAGAAACTCCCGTCCCGTCAAAAATTCCGGCACAGTAGGGGTGGAGAGGACATAGCCGATGTCATCGGCCTTTACCTTGCGCCGCTGTCCGTTTTCTTCAATATAAAAATTTCCTCTGTCTGCTTTTATGTCACGGTTTAAACAATTAAACAGCGTGGTTTTTCCGGCGCCGTTTCGTCCCAAAAGCCCGTAAATTTTTCCGTCTTCAAATGTAAAATCAATATCCTTTAAGACTTCTTTTTGCTCAAATCCCTTTGCTAAATGTTCAATAGTAAATTTCATACTCTTACCTCAATCATATTTCTTTTTCTATCTTAAAACGGAAATATACAGCATATCCCTCTACAAACAAATATGCGGCAACAAGAAGCAAAACTGCCGCCAAATCTACCTGCATCAATGCAAAGCAAAGCATAAGCGCGCCATAAACAAAGGTCATCATATCAAAGGCTTTTGCTTTTGACTGAGCCGCAATGGCAATATTTCTTTCATCATTTTTCTCTATTTCCATACGCTTTACGATATCAGGGCTGTTTTTCAGCAGCCGACCGCTTATGACGTCACCCATTCCATGACCGAAAAGACCGCAGCCAAGCCCGATACAAACATACGGCAATACCCGTATAATCCCTTGAGGCTGTTGGATAGATCTTTGCAGCATAAGACCTGCGATCAGTAAAACAATCCCTATTAAGGCTGATGCATACATTCTTGTTTTCTTTTTCATTGCTCCTCCTCCTCATAAATAAAAATATCCTCAATAGGCATATTAAAATATCTTGCTATCTTAAACGCCAAGATTATAGAAGGATTGTAACGGCCGTTTTCGAGCGAGCCAATGGTTTGTCTTGAAACCTTAAGCGCGTCGGCAAGTTCTTCCTGCTTGATCCCGCGACTTTTTCTTATCTCCTCCAACCGGTTTTTCATAAGGCTCACTCCTCACAGCATTATGTAAAGTTAACTTTCCATAATGTCATTATATCATGTCAGGTCGCTCATGTCAAGTAAATTTTACATTAATTATAAATTAATTCAATAAGAACATGTCCCGTAATATAACGAGTACAAGAACAAAGCATGGCTTTGCTGTAATCGGCGGAAGATCGTTATATCACCGGTTACAAATATGAAATCCTCCTCCGATAACGGCGGGGGATATCTTTACTCAGGTCATACAGTTTTTTCGGAGTTTTAAATATATTTTTGCAAAACGTATATCAAGCATCTTCTTCGCCCCGGGCACTCAAAAAAAAATTTTATCTGTACATAACCAAAATACTGTTTTATCTTTATCTTTTCTCGGTCCACCACAACGGAGTCAATTCACCGAGTGTTATTGTTTCACCTTTTTCATAATCCAGCATAATTTCTACCGACTTGTAATTTTTCGGCATGAGCTGAACAATCAATTCGCGGCAGGCCCCGCACGGCGTGCCTGTCCGTCCGTCAGACATCACTGCAATTACCTTTGTTATTTCATTTTCCCCGTTGGTGAGCATATTAAAGATCGCATTGCGCTCGGCGCATATTCCAAGCGTCGAACAGGTATCAACGCATACTCCGGTATAAATTTTACCCGATGATGAAAGAATTGCAGCAGCCACGCCTCCCGCTTCAACATAATCGGAAATTTTTCTGTTATTCTGAACTGATTTTGCTGCTTCATACAGTCTTTTCCATTCCAACGTTATAATTTCTTTAAACACCATTTCAATTCCCCTTATTATCTTACCGGAGTATAGTCTATTTCCGATATTTCATCCGTTGCCTCCAGTTTAAAAATAACGGGTCTTATTCCGTCATTACAGCTGCATATCGCAACCCCCGGTTTTCTTATCCAGTCACCGTAATAAAACAACTCTTTATCCGCTCCGTGTGACAGAGCAAAGACATATTGATAAATTGCTTTCCATGCCTCGTCACAAAAGCCGTCCGGTTTTGCATAATCCGCATAAAACACCTGACCCTCTTTCATCATAGGGCATGCAGTTAATCCCTCGGCACCGTATTCTTCTGCCAATTCCTTATCATAAGTAGTTTTTAAAACAGTTATTTTTATTTTTTTCATTTTAAAATCCCCCTTTATAAAAGGGTAGTGTCAAGTAGACACCCCGTTTTTATGTGAATATTGTTCAAAATCGCCGTAGTTAAGCGATTCGTTTTTCGTTGCATAAAAATATAGCAATAACCCCCCTTTTGTGTTATAATTGAGTCACC
>CALXWJ010000001.1 GCA_944392335.1 uncultured Clostridia bacterium | reverse complement strand
GATTTGTTTACTTTTAAATTATTGTGATTCATAAAAGCCCCCAGTTTAGATAAATCCTGAACAGTGTTGATTTCTATTGTAACAGGAATATTTGATTTGTATAACATAGAACATCCTCCGAATATATGGATGAACATATTATACTGTATTTTTCTGTTTTTTTAAACTGTGCACTTTTATTTGATAATTTTTGTGTACTTTTATTTTAACATTTATACAAGATCTCTCCTTTTCGTGTTTTGTTATTATATAACCAATACAACAGTACGTTATTAATCTAACATACCTCTTTCACGGCACTCATATATTATTTTAGCCATATCACCCCTTGTAAACAGATCCATTTTAGCTGCCTGTTCCTGTGTGATTATTCCTCTTTCAACTAAGATATTAACAGCGGTCTGCCAATCCACATTCGTTTCTCCTTGACTTCTTAAAAGCAATGTTGCAAACTGACTGGATGTTATTATATCATTCGGAGCAAAATTACCGTTTTCCACTCCTTTTGTTATACCGGCGTCATATGATATTTGCATATTTAACTCCCCAATTATCGTTTGGAATATCGTTAAAGTAAGAAGTATCAGAGGTTTGGTTATTTTCAAGTCCCAATATTCTGACAAGAATGGTTGTAGCTTCGATTCTGTTAAGGGGCTTTAACAATTCAAGCCCATTTTCAGTCCCCTGCAATATTCCGGCAGAGTTGAGTGCTTCGGCTTCCGCTGTGTACATTGATTTTTCTTCCATCATTTCAGGTTGCTTGCAATAATCTGCATTTGCAAAGTTTTCTAATAAATCAGATAATTTATATACCTTGTACAGTTCAAAGCTTTGTTCATAATCCTGAAATCTTTCACCGTGATAGAATTTCATACCGTAATCGGTTTCTTCACCTTTTAAGTAAAGCATAAAAACTCCGGCAGTAAGATAAATAATTTTACAGTCAATAATTTCTTCATCAACGGATTCAGCAACAATTTTTTCAATATTATCTGTATCAATAAGAAAATCGCATAAATCACTAGGTGTATACCTAATTAATCCATTTGAAGTAATATTCATATCGACAACATCCGTATTGAGATCTTTAAAATGGCCGTCATACATATATTGCCTTCGAATAATCCATATTTTGTCATCACTAATAAGATCGTCAAAACAATGATTTTGTGCATATTGGTATCCGTATTTTTGTATTTCCAGAAGATGATATGCAAAACCGCTTTTAAGAATCGGGGTATACTTATAATTTGCTTCACGTATAAAACTGTCGATATAATCCTGACCACGACCGAGAAAATTATAATATGCAGTATAATAGTCTATATATTCTTGCAATTTTCTATTATTTTCATCAATAATTAAATCCATTTTTTCTTTATTGTTTATTAACAGACTGTTTTGAATTTCATCACTTATTATGCTTGCCTTAGCAGCAAGCACTATTGAGAAAAATATAATTGTCGTTATAAAAAATGTTTTAAATAATTGTTTCATGCTAATACCTCTTTCTTATTAACCGGGCAAGCCAAGCTGCAAATGCTAAAACCATCACCGCATGCTTTTTCTTTAAATGATTCCGTATGTCTCTACCTTGACATTCCATCCACTGTATTTTTCTTATTCAAATCAAATTATTTACAGCCAAAACCATAAGTTTTTATTTATATGCTTCCATCTTGTTTTTTGTAATAATGACGGAATAGATTTTTGCATCTTACACCGAATCCTCTTCAACTGTATATATTCCATCAGAGCCTTCAATTGATCGAATATACACATCACTTACTTTCTCAACATATGTAGCTGTCATATTTTCCAATTTTACCGATGTTCCCGTATTGATACCGAACCCCGGCAAACCCGGCTGAATACATTCGGTCGTTTCATCAAATACCTTATTCCCACCTATATATACCTTTAAATTATCTCCCTTAACTACCATTGTAATATTTGTTTTTGTATCTTTTGTAAGAATATTACTCTCATCAACTGACCCTGTATTCCATTTGTTGTCATATATTCCGTTAACATTATTTCCTAATATATTTATAGTATTTTTACTTCTTAACATAATCTCATTCGGATAGGTAGTATATCCGGGTTCTGATGGGAAATTAATCCACCAACGCTGATCATCTGCTCTCATCATTGTTACAAAATCAAATTCATCGCTCTTTGGAGTAACATCAAAGCTAAACGTATAATCCTGCCTTCCGAAAGCACTGCAACAAATATTCCATGCCCACGCACCTTTAGGATATAAAATAAAATTTGGTTCTCCCTCCGATACAGTTATATCGTAACCGATTATTTCCCCTTCAGTTTCTAATTCGTTATATGCATATTTGTCACTGCTTTTTGCACTTGCTCCCCAGCCTTTTCCGCCCATTGCAGGTACTGTCGCGTATTCAAGCGTTTTAACACAGAATGTCTTATCATAAATCTGTGTAAGTTCATCTCCGCTTACCGACAGGGTATACCTGACCCCTGGTTCTATTCCGCCTGATGGTATAATTACAATATTTTTTTTGTCTGCACTTATACTCGCTGTTGTTGTCTGCTCAACGTTTTGCTTTTTCAATATAACTGTTCCTTCAAAGATATCATCGTTCGTTTCGTTTGATAATGTCAAAATAATATTTTGGGTATTTGCATCAAAATTTGTAATCTTCAACCCTTCTTCCGCACCAGCCGGCATTACAAAGCATCCTGATACCAAAGCAGCCGATACTGCTAAACTTAATTTTTTCATAATTCCATTTTCTCCTTTCGTTTTTCCGTTTTCTATAGGCATTTTCAAAATGCCGCAACCCGTAAATACGGGATTTTTTTAAATACATAAACAACTAACAAAAAAAGAGATTTTTAATATTGTTAAAAACTTATAAATGCTAAGTCCGTTCTCTTGTCATTTATTAAACAACTTATTAATCTGTATAAATTTGTATATGGGTATATGATTTTTTCTATAATTATGCTGTATTTATATTTTTTTACATTTATAAATTTTATTAATTCTTTCTCCATGTCAAAAAAATGCGCACTCATTCTAAAATATCACCAAATCATTTAAAATTTATTGACTTTATTTTATATATAGTGTATAATAATATTATATAAAATTCAATATATTATTTTTTCTGTAATTTATAATATTTTGATATTTATATATGTTTAATATTAAATTTTCTGATAGGAGTAATAATATAATCTTTACAAATATTCACATCGATTATATTTAATTAATATGTACAATGAGTAAGCTGAATTTTGAAAAAAAAGTTTTTAATAAAGTGCCTATATATTTACTTGAAATGCAATTTTCAATCAGGCCGCATGACGATTTAAATTGGCATGAAGATATTGAGATTATATACATCATAAATGGCGAGGGAGCAATTATCTACGGTTCTGAAACACTATCGTTGAAAAAAAGGATATAATTATTATAAATCCATATTATTCACACACTGTATTGACAAACAGTTATATAGAGTATAAAGTATTTATTATAGACACTATGTTTTGCCGCTCTAACAATCTTTGTTTTGACAATTATCACTTTGAAAAAAAATAACATCTGATATAACAGAAAAAATTTTATTGGAAATAGTTGAAGAATTCCACGCAAAACAAACCAATTATCAGTCATATATTGCAGGTTTGACACTTCAGTTATGTTCGTTTCTTACAAGGAACTTTGCTTTATATACATTAGATATAAAGCCAAACAATAATAAAAGGAAAGAAAACATATCATTTGCCCTTGGTTATATTACATCTCACTATACCGAAAAAATATCACTTGACGATATATGTAATCAACTACATTTAAATAAATCATATCTATCGCGTGAATTTAAATACTTTACAGATATAAATATTGTATATTACATTAACCAACTAAGATGCGAATACGCGAAAAAACTATTGTTCTCTAAGGAGTACTCTATTACCGAAATAAGTCATATGTGCGGTTTTGAAACAACTCAGTATTTCAGTAATATTTTTAAAAAACATATTGGCGTTTCTCCATCCATGTTTGTAAAATCGATCTTGAATTAGTTTACTTAACTATGAACTTAATAACAAAGCTCAAATAAAGATTTATCAACAAAATTATGAAGTATTGCAGCAAATTATAGAATATGATATTTTATAAGTATTAATATGGTAACGGTAGTATAATATAACTGCGGACAAGATGTCCGCAGTTATATAAATATGATGATTGATAATGTAAAAATATTTACCGGTTGTGTACATGGTTATGCTATAAACACAATGAATATACCAAATATGTACATACATCATTGCTGTAATTCTTAATGAGAACGAATAATTATTGTTTATTATCCGTTCACCTTCAAGAAATCTGCGCAGCGGGCAACCTCGTCTTTACCTGTAGGGTCAAGATCCTCGCTCTCAACGATCATTTCAAGCTTCATATCCTTAGCCTTGGCAATAACGTCTCTTACGGGGGCAGAGCCTTCTCCCAGTGAGCATCCCTTAAAATGCGGATATCTGCGTCCGTCTTTAAGGTGGATGCAGCCGATAAGTCTTTCTCTGTATTCCTCCATAACCGCGATCGGGTCATGATTTGCAACAAACGCCCAATATGTATCGATTTCAAATTTTATATTTGTTTTCTCCGATAAGTATGCTATCGGGCAGACCGCATCATCATTAAGCACAAATTCTTTAAAATGATTATGATATCCCATTTCAATTCCATGCTCCGAAAGCATCGGCTGATACTTGTTGATTCTTTTTGCCGTTTGCTCAAGAGCTTCATTATTAGACATCGGCGCCCATGGTACAATTATTTTCTTATTGCCGATAATTTTATGATATTTCACGACGCCTTCAAAATCATTATCCAGTTCGTCCAAAGATGTATGAGTTCCTGAAATTCTCAAATTATATTTATCAAGCCATTCCTTTACCTGTTCTGCACTGTGCCCGAAAAATCCCGCAGTTTCAGCAAATTCAAATCCCAGCTCCGCTGACACCTTAAATGTTTCTTCAAAATTTTTTTCTGAAATATCCCTTAAGCTGTAAAGCTGAATACCGTAATTCATTATAAATTCCTCCGTTTTTATCATTTTGTCTTGCTAAATCATGTGTGATCGGTAATTTTCGTTATCACCTCTGATTTATAAGACACTTTTTTCATTATATTCCCGTTTATTCATTACAGCATCATTATATCATGTCATTATTCTTATGTCAATTCAAATAAATGCAAAATTTAATTAATGCTGTATATTTTTAAATGACGTGCTGTAAAATTTTATTAATCATTTTTTGTCATAGATAGACCTATACACTAAATCGTTTCGGTAATAAACTATTTTTCAAATAAAGGCTTGTCCCATTATTCGATGAGGACAAGCCCTTAATGCTTATTCAATTAAATTCTATTGTTTGTGTTTTATATAATGGCCTCATACCTTCAAGGCTGTCAAAAACATACAGCTTATATTCCAAGCTTTCAAAATTATCCGGCAATATGTGATCTGTTTGTAAATCTATGCTTGAGTTTCGATATGCAAAGAAATTTTTCAGCTCAGCAATTTCATATAGTTTATTATCGTCAAATGCAGCAAATATCAATATTCCGTTTATATCCTCCTTTGTAATATTATTTATATCCATACTTATCCTGACTCTGTCTCCCGCACCAAATTGCGGAATATCGGCTGACATATTTACAACCGTCAAGTCATCGACAGCAAATCGTTCAAAAACATCCGCATCCATATCATTCCATATGCTTACATCATCCAGACACATTCCGTATTCTCCATAATTCCAATAATTTCCAATAATAATTTTTTCCGCGTATTTCACAGGCTCATTTCTCACAGCCACAGCTTCACCGTCAATATAATATTCTGTGCTTTGATGATCTGTAAAATCAACCGTAAATCTGTGCCAGCCTGTGCTTCTTTCAACTCCGGTCATTATCAAATTATTGTCCCCGTTTGAAATAATATATTCGCTGTAGCCATTTTTTTGCCCGAAACGGATATTGCTGTCATTTCCGTTTTCGTCCTGTCCCCGTATCTCCATTATAAGACATGAATCGGAAGAAATATTTGTATCATACATCCAATATTCATACACTCCGTTTGGCGGGATATTACCGGCAAATTCAAGGGTATTTTTTTCCATCCCGACACAATATTCTCCCGAATGTGACATGTCATTTCTGACAGCTGCGTCTCCCAGCCAATTTTTGAGTCCGTTTTCAAAGCTGTCATAAAATTGCTTCTGTTGAATTTTCAAATCTTCGCTTGTATTAAAATAAGTGATATGATCCTCAGCAATATAATTTTGTCCGATCGTCTTTGCATTTTTACCTATAACTACATAATACTTTTTATTCTGCTCGATTTTTTCCGTGTCAAGTATTATTATTGCTTTGTCTTGATATACATCAATGCTGCAATCAATTTTTTTATTTTCATCGCTTACAATAAAAATATTTTCTGCAAGAGAATCGGTATCCATATCCAAAGAAAAATTAACGGTAATGTTTCCGAAATATTCCGCCGCCCCATTTACGGGCAAAACCGCTCCGTTGTCAAACACAATGCTTTTTATCGGATCATAAATATTCTGCTCGATCTCTCCCGTGGAAAATTCAATAAAATCATCCGCAATCTTGACGCTGTCAATAGTTTGCTGATTTTTCATATATAACCTGTAGGATGAGTTGCTGTTCAGTTTTTGCGGAGATATTGTAATATTTTTCGGATCGTCGGTCCAAAAAAGACATTCGGTTTTTACATAATCCGAGTCGTCATGGCTTTCAATGGGCCTTTCAAACAATTCAAAATAACTCCCTTCTTTCATATCATGTGTATATTCAATCCGTATCGCCCCGTTATCTATTCCGATATCCTGTGCATTATCCGCAGTCCGGTCATCAAAAAACACCTTTAAATAATCATCCCTGTATTTTGGGACGTCACTAATACTTTTATATACCTTTAACGAATCAAAATTATACTTCCATAAAGTCCCTCCGGCATACCATAAATTTATTATTCTTAACCCGGTAATATCTTTTAATCTGTGTGTATAATTTTTTATATCGGTTTCTTTTGAGTCTATGTATACCGTTATTTTATAATCGACCGTCATATCCAAAACCACATGATGCCAGCCCTCGCTTCTCAAAACATTTGTTGACTGTGTTTGATTTGCAACATAATACTTATTATATGCATTTATCTTCACCCCGAACACAATACTCTCAAGACCGCCCGAAGAATTCAGTCCCGACAATTCCATCAAGGCCGTCCCGTCGTTCATATCATCATAAAACCAAAACTCGTATGCATTATTTGAAAGAATACCGGTATCACCGTTATATGTTAACGTACCGGTCGATCCGGTTATTGCCGCGCTTTTTGTCCCGTCATGAAAAATGCTCTCATCAAGCTTTGCATACCTTGAATCATCCGATATCCACATATTTTCATCATCAAAGCTTTCTTCAAATATAACATTGCCCACCACCTCAATTTCATGCTCCGAACTGATGGTTTTATTTCCGCTGCCATAGGTTGCAATAATACTTGTCTTTCCCTGTGCATTTGCAATTATCTCACCGTTTTTTGCAACGGAAGCTATATTTTTATCCAATGTATCTATAACAATTTTGCCGCCGCATTTTGTATACCTTCCAAATTCGGTAACAGCATAAATATTGTATCTTGAATAATGATCTTCATATAATATACTGTCAGCCTCGATCAATATTTCCTGTATTGTGTCGCCAACCAAAATATCATACGCTGTATGGCTGTTTGCCGATGTTATTCGCACCTCGGTCTTACCTTTGTTTACGGCAATTATTTTACCGTTTTCATATCTTGCAACGGAATTATCGGATATTTCGATCAAGGCGTTTTCAACTGTTTTTATATGACCCGCATCACTCCTCATAAAAATATCACATTTTATTTCATCGCCTATTGACAAATCGATTGTCGAACCGCTTATTCTTTCATCCGATGTATCTATAAATAACTTGCCATCGGAAAATTCTCCGGAAAACGGATATTCTTCCAAAAGCCCTATCTTACCCATGTCAATATCTGAAATCCCGAGCTTTCCCGCAGGTGAGTCATATTTTAACCTGTAATCACCGGTATCGTAAAATCCGGGATCTTCATGGATTAATGAAAAGCTGTCATATTTATTATCCAGATATTCCTTCCACTCGTACAAATCGGTTATTCCGTCTATTCCCGTTATTGAGTAATTTTTATTGTCCGAATAATAAATATTATTCTGTGCATCCCGCATTCTGTTGATATCATAACTCTTATGCAGATAAGCGCCCCCGCCCGAATTATACATAATATTATTTGAATATTCAAGATAATCGCACGGCTCCATGACCATGGTCTGAGTCATATAGGCATAGAGCGCGTTTTCATTGTTTGCAGTAATATTGTTGTATACTTTATTGTAACTCCCCTTAGTAAAGATTGCCGCATAGACCGTTCCCTCTTTATATGTCCCTAAATTTTCTATTATATTGTTTTTCACGGTAAAACCGTCCGCACCGTCATCCAAATACAAACCGAATGAGAAGGAAAACGGCGAACATACGTCATGAATGTGATTATAGCAGATAACATTGTCATAGTCTCCGCCCCATGAATAAACAGCGCCGCCGTCCTGCGAATCTCTCATAAAATCAAATATTTCGCAAAACATTACGGTATTGTTTTGTGAATGGGTGGCAAGTCTCGCGTTTTCACGGGTAATTAAAACTCCTTCAACAGTTTGACCCACTAAAACTCCCGGGCGTGTTGAACAAATACTGACGCCCATTCTTTTTCCGTCTTGGATCACACAATTTTTTAACATGTTATATCCTGTGGCAATGCTTACGCCGGAGCTGTCCCCGTCCGTTTTTCCCACGCCGTTAATATGTGTATTCAATATTTCGTTGTATTTCCCGTTCATGGAAAAAGTTTCATTCCCGCTTGAATTATTTGAAAGCACAATACCGTTTTTGCCGATATTCGTTATTTCACAGCCTTCAATTCTGTTTGCCAAAGCATAGTCGCTCATACTGACGCCGTTTCCGCCTATATTCTTTATTCTGCATTCCGTGATCTCAATATTTCGCGCATTTTGAATCGTAACGGCGTCGGCATCCCGGTCGGTATTCTTTATCTGCATATTTGAAACAGTAATATTACATACGGGATTTTCCCTGCTTACACCTTCAAAGTTTATTAATGCGCTTTCACCGGCAATGGAAATATCGGTATTTTCTATCGGCAAATTTTTCGGACAATAGTAAAGATATTCCCCGTCATAGAAAAATTCTCCGGGCAAATCCAAAAATTCCAATGCACCCTGCAGATAAAACCTTGATGTTTTTGTCATATCATATGCCGCATCCGATGCCATTGCTATGTATTTATTTTCGGTATCAATAGCGGTCACAGGTATTGTATCCGCTGCCCAGGCATTCGGTCCTCCGCTCCATACATATGCTTCAAGCTTTGAAATATCGGTTATGTCCGGCAATTCACAATCATATGAGAATCCCGATTTTGTAATTTTTCCCTCACCGGTGGCATATGCATAATCCTCATTTGGAAAACGCGCCTTTGTTCCCATCTCATCATTTTCCAAAACCGAATTTATCTCTCTGTTTTTTCCGATATACGCTCTGTATATTTGTCCGTCCACACTTTCCCATGAAGTCACTTTTTCTTCCTGTGTTATTACGGCTCCGTCACCGATCCCCTTGTATATAACCCTGTACTGTCCCCTGCCGCTGTCAGATGCCGAAAAATCCAATCGTTCATTATATATTCCGTCACCTATATAAATGTATATATCTCCGCTCATACCCGATTGAATAATTTTTTTCACATATTCCTTTGCTCTGTTAATTGTTTTAAAAGGTCTTGTCTCGGAACCGGAGGATGAATCATTTCCATCCGGGGACACATATAATTCAAGCATCGTGCCGGGGTTTTTCAGATCTGACATGGTATTGTACACCGATTGCTTGATATCGTCGTTTATTTCAACACCGTCATACATTATAGCTACGTCATCATACAGGCAGTATTTTAAATTTAATACTTTACATATTTCTTCTAAATCTATCATTTGAAAATCGCTATGGTTTAAAATATTTTTTGAAACAACTTCGCCGTTTACGCAATAAAAATCCTCGGATATATTTATGTTTACACTAAACTCCCTGTAAATTATTCTAATTTCATTCTTTCCCACACTTACGTCGGCGCCCCACAATTCAAGGTCTGACACGTTGATAAACATCTTCCCGTTCTCTATCACTGCATTTTTTGAAAGCTGTTTATGATAATTTTTAACCAGTGCGTTACTGCTTGAGTCAATAACGGCAAAGCTGCCGCATAAAAAGTCATTGACCGGTACAATATCCGCATATGAAACATTTATAAAATATGGACACATCATACAAATACAAATAACAACAGGGAGTATTCTTTTCATAATTTTTTATCCTTTCAATTTCTGAACTGCTCGCAGACAAATAATATTTTTCAATTATCATACACCGATATCGCATAGAGACAAAAGAAATACAGTATCAAAAAACCGGGCAGCCGATTAAATCCTATTCGGCTAAAAATCAGGAGCTATCTTGATATTTAAAAGACAGCTCCGAAAATAACATAATCAGAAGTTTTCACTTAATCTTTGCGGAGCTTTTAGCGCGCCGTTTTGCAAAGCCTCAATTATTTTATCCGCATAGAACTGATATCCCAAATCGGTAGGATGGACTCCGTCACCCAAATACGGCATACCGTTTGCTTTCCATGTATTTTCAATGGAAGGATCTTCCAATATGTCTTGATTTACTTTGTTTTCCAATGCAGTCTGCAGATCTACAGACTCGATCTGATAATAATCAGCAACCTCCTGATGCAGTGCGGTGCATGCATCAAGCTGATAGGTTGTGGTATATATAAATACAATGTTTGGAGTTTTGGGCAAGGCCAGGGATTTTTGTACGATTTCCTCCATTGTAGCTTTAACTCCGTCAGTATCTTGGCGTATCCTGTCATTTACCGCATATTCCACAAACAATATATCCGGCGAATATGCCGCAACATCCGATGCGAAATGCTCGCTGCCGTAATCAGAGCCTTTGCCTCCCACACCGGAATTTACAATAGTTACAAGCTCCTCGCCATATGCTTGTTTTAAATAGTTTCCGACAAGCGACACGTAGCATTTTTCGTCACTTGTCGCTCCTGTACCCTGAGTTATTGAACCCCCCAAAAAAACCGCGGTTATTTCTTTCGGGTTGCTTGCCGGCATTATCGGTCTCATTGTATCTAATGAATCCCACACAAACGTCTTTAACTCAATATTTTCAAAATTATCGGGTATGGTATAAGCTACACTTACGTTTGCGGATTCTCCATAGGGTATAACAATATTATCCGATGTCAATACTCTTGATAAATTACCGTTTGAATATTCACCCACAGCCAAAACCACAGATTGATTCTGAGGCTGCTGGTTATTTACATTTACTGCAATATATACGTCATCACCCATATTATAGTCTACGATCCTGTTATAGTTCTCATCACATATAAACGCTTTGTTTTCTTCTATTCTGCTGATAACGTCGTAATCGATAACATTCCATATTTTTACGTCATCCACATACATTGTAGGCCACTGCCACGGATTTTCAACCGAGATGGTTTTGACCGCAACCATTTTTTCTGCACGCTCATAAACCATTTCATCATCTATATAGTATTTTGTTTTTTCGGGATCCGTAAAATCGATCATCAATCTATGCCATCCGGCGCTTCTTTTACCTACGGTAAATCCGGTGCTAAGATCAGACATTATAAAATAATTGTCCCCGTAACCGTTTTTAGCCCCAAGCTGAACAGAAACATTGTTTCCGTTTGCGTCCACTCCCGCAAGAGACAGAAGCATCGCATCATTTACGTTTCCTGTATCATACAGCCATAGCTCATAAACGGCATTTGGATGTACGCTGCCGCTATATTCTGCTTTTCCGTTAACTGCTTTTAAACTGTTGTTTCCGCTGTGCGCATATGTGCTGTCTGTGTTTAAATACATCTGGCTTCCCAAGGTCCAGTTTACCGCTCCGTCTTCAAATCCTTCATTTACAATAGGCTCTTGATGTGCCAAATCAGAACTTGTTGTAAAGGACGCGGTGTAATCCTCTTTTGCAAAATTGTCATTGGCGGTCTTTGCGTCCTGTGTCACTGTCAAGGTATATGTAGTTGAAGGCTCAAGATCAATACTGGATGAATTTATGGTATATTCCGTTGCCGACGCGTTTGCAATGTAATCAATAACGGTTCCGTCCTCTTTTGCCAGGATAATTGTATCTTTATTTAAAGTTTGCGTATTCATATCCATTGCAAAATGTACTATCAAATCTCCGAATGTTTCGGGTATTCCCACAGATGGTATTCTTGCACCGTTTGAGAACGCGATTTTTTCAACCACCGAATCTTCCAGCTCAACATTGTATGCTGTTTTAAATGCAATAAAATCATCTGCCATAGCCGTTTCGTCTGCCGCCCTCATACCATTCATTACAAGACGATATTCTTTATCCGCCTGCAGATCGTCTATTGCGATAACCGCGGTGTTTGAATTTGAGGATATCAGATCAAACGCCACGGGGATGAAATCGGCGTCTGTTACCGAATCCGAGTTTCTTGAAAGCAGCACAAAGTTTTCCTCAGTCGGTTGCGACATTTCTTTTTTGAATTTAATATTTATATTTCCGTTATTTTTAATAACTCCTTCCGCGTTTTCCACGTTGCTCATATCATCAAAGGTTATACTGTCTATCATTTCGGTTCTGTAAACAGGTACGTTTTCATAGTTTTTATATACTCTCAAATCATCTACGTTAACAATAACTCCGTGATTGTCCCATGCATGGAAAATTTCAATTCCCGTAACCTTTGCCGGCTGTCCCGATGTGTAATTATTGATATTGGTTACTTTTCCGTCAACATAAATGGTAAGTTTTCCGGCATCAGAAGCGTCCATTACAACATAGTGCCATCCCACCGTTCTTTCAACGCCCGTTGTATTTGTATTTGCGCCGATATAATAATTTCCGTATGCCGGATACTTTATACCGAACATACTTCTTTGAGTGACACTGCTCCCCTCAGAATCAACACCTACCAAGTCAACCAGTGTTTTTCCGTCATTGAGTTTTGGATCATAGAACCAGAATGAATAAACATAATTTCCCATTTCGGTCTCTGCGTTGTATGAAACCTTGGATTCACTCATATTATTGATTGCCAGGCTCTTTGTTCCCGTATGATATCTGTTGTCCGAAAGATAAGCATACTCACTGTTGCTTACAATCCAATCGTCAAGATTTTCATCAAAATTTTCTGTATAGATCAATCCCTTGGGCGTTGTTCTGTCCCAATTCAGATCGTCATATGTGGTAAAGGATATAAAATCCGGTTCAACATTTTTAGCTTCTTCGGTCTCTAAACCGTTAAATTCCAGTCTGTATACGGTATCGGCTTCGATATTATCAACAGATAACGTAACGTGAGTTGAATCAGCATCTTTTAATGTTATATTTGCAGCCGTATAATCCGCGTCACTTAAAGAATCCGCGCTCTTTTTTAACAATGTGAAATTATCCTTTGTCGGTACAGCCATATTTTGAGAAAATCCGATTACAATATCGCCGTCCGACAAAACAACATCACTTGCACCCGAAACATTTACACCGCTTTCGAACTTCATGTCGGATACAACGTTGCTCATATGCAAGGGCACCATATCTATATTGTCATACACTTTTAAATCATCAAAATAAAACTTTTCGCCTGTTGCGGAATTAAATTTATGCATAAATCTTATTCCCGTTATCGTTGTCATCTCTCTGAGACTTCTTTGATTTACATTGGTTATTTTTCCGTCCATATAGATCGTAAGTCTTCCGGCATTGCTTGCCGCGTCCATAACTATAAAATGCCAGCCCTTTGTTCTTGACACACCGGTACCGTATGTGTCCCCGCCGATATAAGTCCCGCCGTATGCTCCCGTTTTAACACCGAACATTGCTCTTTGGTCTATTGGAGTCCCGTCTTCCTTTAAACCCGTTAATTCGGCATAAACACTCGAACCCTGTATAGCTGAAGGATCATAGTACCAAAACGCATATACTTTTGCGCCGAGCGCCTCTTCTCCGCTGTATACCGCATATGCCTCCTTTTCCCACGGTCCGTCCTTCACCTCAAGGCTTCTTCCGCCCGAATGATATACTTTGTCTGAAACCGAAACATAATTTTCGATCTGAACGTCCTGCGTCCCGCCCAAACTCCAATCGGATGGCAATGTTTCTTCGTCAAAGCTCTGCTCATAATACAGGATTTGAGTATCCTCAGCAAACGCTTTTGGCACCGCCGGCAATATTATTGAAACTGCAGCCAGGATACTCAGCAATTTTCTTACCTTTTTCATTTCTCACATTCCTTTCTATTTTTTAATTTCTATCATTTTCCTTAATGATGTTCTGTTTTCAAATCCGGACCACAAAAATCCTTTTAATATATATTCTTTGTCATTTGTTATTTCCATTGCATCGCAAGAAAGGACAACTTCGTTTTGTTCATTTCCCAATACACGCGAATCAAAAGAAGCCGAAACATGTCTTGGAATACCGTCAACCAGTTCATACAATATGCAAACCACGTTTACTCCCATCGGTATATCCTGTTTATTTTCAAAGCTTGCCTTTAACACATATTTTCCATCTTTATATTCGGTTACCGGATTATCATTCTCGTCATAAAATCCGTAGCTTAATATTTGGAAGGGATCTTTTTGTGTTGTAAAATCCAAAACCAGTGACTTCGGCAGCTTTGAATCAAACTGCTTTGTCCTTACGGTATCATTTATTGTTAATATATATTCGGTCTCATACTTCAATTCCGACATCGGACAAATTTTAAATGCCGTATCACTTACTTCTTTAATTTCAACATCCACCGATGTATCACTGTCTTTTTCTTTTAACACTACAGCTCCGTCATAAGTCGATATATCCATTTCCATTGCGAATTGTACCGAAAATTCCGGTGCTTCTATCGGAACGCTCATCACATCGTTGTCCGTTGTAATTTCACCATTATTGTACGGCGGCACCTCATTGATATTTTCCCAAACTCTTATGTCGTCTATATAATACCCCGCGCTGTCAAACCAGGGATTTTTCAGCTGTACCCCGATATTTTGCTGTGTTTGAGAAATACTTTTTTCGTTGGTCTTTACACCGTCTATATAAAATACGGCATTGGGGGATTGTGACAGATCCACTATCAACTGGTGCCAGCCGGGCGAACGATGAACGGATGTTGTCTGTACATCATCGCCGCCCGATCTGTGACCGAATATATACAAACCTCCCCACGCGTTTGATTTGAATCCGATCTGCGCAACGCCTCCGTCTGTATATTCTGTTCCGAACATTAACGCGCCCACTCCGTTTTCACCGACATTTTCCACAACGTCATAAAACCACATTTCATAGACATAATTCCCGGACGTGACCCTATCTTTTTCATTTATTGTATTTGTGGCTCTCCAATAAAGAGATGTATTGCCGCTTAATGATTTGTCCGTTGACGTTTCATTGCTCCCGCTCCATCTGTCCGCCCAATTGGGGTCTTCAAAATTTTCCTCAAATATGAGCTTGGCATTTGCGGATACGGAGCAAATCAAAATGGCAAATAAAACCGTAACCGTAAATATGTTAAACCTTTTCATAATCTTTCTCCTTTATTCAAATACAAATCCTTTACATGTCCCCGTTGCGTCTTGCGTATTACACATATAAACATCATGAACGCCTTTTAATAATTCCGCGTTTGATACCGATACCGACTGTTCAAGATACTCAGACCATGAACCTGACGCGGTTACTTTGATCTCAGCAATGATCGGGCCGTCCATACTGTCAAGTCTGTATTGAACGACTTTCCCGCCGTATTCATTTGTCAGGGCATACTCTGTGGTAAAGGTGGTATATCCGCCGTCACCGAAATCCACATCCTTGAATAAAGCCCATTCTCCGGCGTCATTATCGCCCAAAGCAGCAGTCATTGAATCACTTTGACCGATACCGTAACTTGCGTCACATGATGAGAGCCATATAAACTCATTTGCTTTTAAAGCTTTTTCTCTCACCCTCACTTCAAAATCTGCATATTTTGTCACACCGTCTTTTGTATACGTAACCGAAAGAGTAGTCTTTCCGAGCTTATATCCTGTTATTTTACCTGTTTCATCAACACTTGCAATTTCTTCATCACCCATTTTAAAGGTCATATCAGAAGAATTGATCGGTTCTACAGATTCATCGGTAAACACAGCTTCAAATTCCGGAGTAAGAGTATCGCTCTTTTCAATTACAACCGTCAGTAAATCATCATCTTTTATCTTAATTGAACTTAACACATTGTCAAGTACTGATATCTCCATTGAAGCAGTGATTGTTTTATCATCTTGTGTAAATTCAACACTAATTGTTGCATTTCCGCTTTTTAATCCTTTTACATTGCCTTTTTCATCTACCGTTGCAACACTCTCATCACTGCTTTTATAAACTCTTTCCATGAAATATTTTTTGGTTTGTCCGAGTTCGGTTACAACATATGAATTTGTGCTTATAGTATCACCTGTTTTGATTGTTTCATTAGGCATTGAGTATATAACTCCCTCTTTCCAACTGTCTGCGACTATTATGTTATATTCTGTACTCAAGCCTTGATAACTAATGGTGAGTTTTGTTACTCCTTTTGATAAACCCTTAATGCAATTACCGTTTTCTATCTGCGCTATTGAATTATCCTGTATTGTAAATTGCGCGTTGTCCGCATTAACCATAAATCCAGATTCTGATGTTCTTGCAAACGGTTTTAGCGTTATACTATCACCTAAATTAAGATCAATTGTTGATCCGTATATTCTTGAATCGGAAGTATCGATATAAAGTTTTCTCAACCCTTCCTCCTTCGGGAATGGATAATCGCTCTTTAATCCAATGCTGCCCTCGTCAATATCGGTGATTCCCAAGGTATAACAATAGGAATCATATAACAATCTGTAATCTCTGTTTTCCTCGTCATACATTTTGGGATCGGTGTCTATAATTGAGTATGAGTCATATACCCCTCCGTTAAACCAGTTTTTCCATGCATAAAGGTCTTTTGCTGCCGTTCCTTTAAATCCGCCTAAGTTTACAAGATATTCTCCCGTAGGATTATAAAAGAAATTATAGTTTGTGGACTTAAATCTGTTTAGAGCATATGCTTTATTAAAATATGAATACGGTCCGGAATTGCTTATAAGATTTCTGCTCCAGACTTGCGAATAACAAGGCTCACCCACCATTGTTTCGGTCATTACCGCATACATATTCTGAGGGCTCTCTACTATGAAATTATTTTCTATAGTATGTTCTATCCCCTTTGCAAACAAGCTTGACATTGTTCTTCCTTCAAAGCCCTCACGATACATATTGTCAACAATATTTTTCTTAACAATAAATCTGTCGGCAGCATCGTCTAAATAAATACCATGCCCTTCTGAAAACGGCGTCATTACTTCGTGAATGTGATTGTATGCAACAACATTGTCATAATCCCCGCCCCACGAATATATCGCGCCGCCGTCTTGAGAATCGTTCATTACATCATATATCTCATTAAACATTATAAAATTATTTTGCGAATGAGTGGCAAGCCTTACATTGTCTCTGTCCAATACGATCCCGTCAACGGTCCGCCCTATGATCGTACCCGGTCTTGATGAACTGATATTGATACCCATTCTCGGCCCGTCATGGATCATGCAGTTTTTCACGATATTGTATCCGGTCGAAATATTTACCGCACAGCCATGACCCGTAAATCTGCCGAAGCTGTATATCTCATTGTTTATTACTTCATTATACTTACCGTACATTGTTGTGGTCAGATCATCGCCGTTTGACATCACAACCCCGTGTATTCCTATATTTCCTATTTCACAATTTGTAATTCTGTTTGCATAGGAATGTATATCCATTGAAACGGCATTTCCGCCGACGTTTTTGATTTTTGAAGAATCAATTTCAATATTCCTTGCACATTTCATGTACACACCGTCAAAATCTCTGTCAACGGTATTCAACTCAATTCCGGTGATTTTTATGTTCCTTACGGGATTATCCTGTGACTCACCTATAAATTCAATAAAATTATGCTGTTTCGGCACAGCTATTTCCTGTTCCTCTATCGGGAGATTTTTAGGATAATAATACAGATCGCCGTTTTTGGTGTCATAATAAAACTCTCCGGGTGAATCTATTAATTCCAAAGCGCCTTGTATATAAAATCTTGAATTGACGGTCATATTATAATCCGTATTTCCGTTCATTTCTATATAACCTGTCTGGCTGTCAAGCTTTACAACATCCAATGTATTCGACGCCCATGCTATACCGCCGCCGCCCCAGCAGTAAACCTCCAGATCGTTTTTGTTTGCAATTTCCGGCAAACCCATATTCTTGTCATAATAAAAGCTTGTTTTGGTCGAGGATGAATTTTCGGTAACAAATGCATAATCGGCATTGGGAAAACGCGCCTTTGTCGACAGTTCACCGTTTTCGGTCAATAAATGAAATTCTTCCTTTTCTATATGGGCTTTGTAAATTTTATCATCATATGTTTCCCAACCGGTAACAATATCGCCGCCGTAAATAACAGGCTTGGCGCCCTCGTCATTACGGTATATTACCTTATAATATCCAAGACCGCTGTCATCCTGGGTAAAAGTTATATTTTCATTATATACACCGTCGCACAGTATTACTTCAATATCACCGGTCATCCCTCTTAATTTTATGTTTCTTACCTCTTCTTTCGCACGGTTTATTGTCATAAACGGCGCATCCATACTTCCGTCCGAATCGTCGCTTCCGTTGGGGCTTACATAAATACTTGCCATCACACTGTTTTTTTCCAATCCGTTATATAAATCGATAATTTTATTAATGATATCGGTATCGTCTATCCTGATGTCTGATTGCACAGCGGCAACGATACCGCTGTTATCCCAATATACATTCATGCCGGCCGCATCGCAAAAAGGCTTTACCGGAACCATCAATCTGTCGTTTTCAATAAAAGGCGCGGTATCAAAATCGATCTTTTCTCCGTTTACCCATATCCGATCCTCATCGGCTGTCATGATTATTTCTTTGCCGCCGTAAATTATTTTTGCACATTTTTTATATTCATCCCATTGGATCTCGCTTCCGAAGCCTTCAGCCAAAAAACGTACCGGCACATATGTCCTGTCATTTTTAATAAATGGCGCCTGGTCAATTACCTGTTTGTAATTTTTAACAAATACAATATCCGATCCTGTTTTCAAAACAACGGCGCCGTTCATTACCACATCAAAATCAAAATCGGTTTTTGCCGAAGCCGCTCCGCTTCCTCCCAGCTCGATCTCATCCATGCTGCCCGCAAAAACCACATCATCTATACACATTCCGGAGATATTTCCATTTGCCAGTTGATCATAAAATTTAAGACCGGAAATTTTGTTATTTGCTTTAAAATTTTTAACTAATTTCCCATCAATGTACAGACTTGCCCAAGAACCGCAAAAATCAAAAACAAATTGGTGCCATCCGCCGCTTCTTGCAACATTGCTTACGATCCATGCATCATCCTCAGATATTTTGGCAACATAATAATCTGTGGATACATCTCCGCATACTCCGATAATTCCGTCTCCTGCTTTGCACAATGCATTCGTATTAATTGTTTTATTTGAAATGTTATCAAAAAACCAAACTTCACAAACCTTGCTGTCCTCAGGGGCTTCGACGGTATATGAAGCAGTATCTGAGGTCATTTCCAGCGATGCACTTTCACTGCGGCTTATTTCATAGTTAATCATAAAGCCTCTGTATTCTTCACCGTCGATTTTTTCAAAATCCTCGGCAAAAGTCCCGTTTCCTCCGATGATAACAGCAACTGCCAATAAAATACATACAATATGTTTCATAAAAATCTCCATTCCGCTGACACAATATCAGCACAAACAGTAAAATAATTTTTGTACCGATATACTTACTATCTCACGATCATAATAAATACAGGAGTCCCGTAGTTCTGGCATTGATATATGAAGGTATTTTTGTTGTTGGTTGAAACAAAATCCGTAATATCTTCAGCTGTACCGTTCGTGATTATGTTATCCTCTCTGTCAAAAATCAATACCCCGACATTTGATGCGCTTAACGCTTCCAACTGTGTATACGCGTTTTCCATGTCCTTTAGGGCTTCTATATCTTCACCGTAATATATTGAATACTGTGTACCGTTTTTAGCATAAACCCTGCCGCAGGTCGTTCTCATCTGCTGAATGTATCCTGCTTGTGCGCCGCCGCTGATAACGGTTCCGTACTGCGGCGTGTCGGTATTTGTCCTCGTAACGAACTGTATGGCTCCTACCATTGCGCCCGAAGTATCTATTCTGATCAAATCTCCCCGCTTTAAAGTATTTGGATCGATATTCTCATTCACGGAATTTTCGGTTTTATAAAATACGGCGTCGGGCTCTGTTGTTACCGAGACAAGTTTTCCGTTAGTATCATAATAATTTAATATATATACCGTTTCATCATCATTATTGATGCCCATCGAAATACTGTCAAAAACAGATATATTGGTACCGCTCTCTACCGTGGCACTTGCCTTGCTCTCCACATACACCAGCAAATATTTCATAACATACGCGTCATCTACACAATATGTTTTGAAATGATATGAAGTATTATCTCTTAAATAACTTAATGCCGATGAATAGTATTGAAATTTATCCTCGCTTGACGGATCGATGGTATAACTATTTACATCACCGGCGACAACAAACAGCTTTGTATCCTTCCCGACACCTCCGAGTCCTTCAAATGTTGAGCTTCCTGTCCTGAATTTTTGATATGATGTAAATCCGTTTGTAAGGGTATTGTCTTCATCCTCTTTATTTCCCACATCGCAGGTGTCGATATAGGTGATTTCCCCGTTTTCATTTACCTTATACAGGATCAGCTGCGACGGTATGTTCTCCCCTTCGGTCTTCAGCCATACATTCAATGCGTCCCGGCTGTATTTTCTGTCCCCGTTTATGGTAACTTTTTGTGCCAGCGGATATTTGACCCATTGTGCATTTTCGGTAAAAATTTTTGCGCTTACATCCTCGTCCGAATCATCTTCAAAATAAATCCTTCCCAAAATACCGGGCAGAATGCCGCCTGCCGAGGATCTGTCATAATATGCGACTCTGTTTGAAACATCAAGGTACAGCGTACAATCCGAACCGGTCGTCACCCCGTCGTTTTTCATCATTTCATACACACCAAAGCTGTATTTATACTCAACGCCGTCAATAACGATATATTCTTCACCCATCGAGTTTATGTAACCGTTTACCGAATTATTTGTTATTTTTATTTGCACGTTTTTTGAATTTTCAAAGTCACAGACCTTAACGGAATTTTCTTCCTTGATACAATCCGCATATACCGATAAAACGGTAAATTCCCGAATATTTTCAAATTCATCTTTATTTTCAAAAATTATCCCGTCCTGTTCCAGTTTGTCAATGTCTATTTCACCTTTTGTGTCCTTTGAGTATATTTTCCCGCTGCTGTAAAGGGACACAACATAATTGATGTAGCTTTCACATATAATCACCTCGCATACCCCGTCGGCATTATTGTCGATCAATGTCAGCTGTCCGTTATCGATCATCAAATCGGATTGTTCCTGCAGGGGCTTTGCCACTCCGTTTAGTATAAAGTCGCTGTTTTCGGATATTTTTTCAGCGGTCTCTCTGTCATAATGATTTATGTAAACGACCCTGTTATTTGAAGCGCTGACCAAATTATAACTGTTTATAACCGTAACTCTGTTCTTTGACGTCGGTAAAAATGCTATTAATTCTTCGTCGCCCGGCTCCGCTGTATAGTAAAACTCCACTTCATAGCCGAGATAGCCGTAAATAGAAGTATCATTGGTTATATATATTTCATTTTCTATTTCAACATATCCGGCTCCCGCTCCGTTTTCACTGTAAAGCTTTGTTTTGTCTGTTCCGCTTACTATCCCTTTTCCCGACTCAACATTAAATACATTTTTTAAAAGCGTATCCTTCTGCGGATTTTGAGAAAAAATAAATGAAATATCTTCATATACTTGAGTGTTCAAGGTGTTATATAACAAAAGCATAGCCTCGCCCTTTGTTAATTCTTCGGCTCTCGTTATATTTTTTAAAATCCCTATCTCATCTGCATATCTTATATATCCGTTGGGATATCCGCCGTAGGACTCGGCAACAATACCCGCACCCATTGCGGAAGCGATAATTTTTACTGCTTCATTAAATGATATATTGTTTTCAGGATAAAAGTTTTCCGCATAAGATATAAAACCTTTTTGATACAGTACATTGATACACTGTCCCTCATATGTATCCAAATCAACATCAGAAAACACTTCTTCTCCTTCGGGCAATACATCAAAACCAAATGTTCTGACCGTCATTTTTGCAAATTCAGCCCTTGTTAATTTTTCCCCGATTCCTGCCGTTCCCGAAACCGCTTCATCAATAATATCCAAGGCACAAAGCAGCACATATGCTTTTTCATATTTCGTATTTTCAACATCCGCAGCCATTTGCGCTCTTACAACACCTGAGATCAGAATTGTAAATACTATCAACATTGACATCAGTTTTTTCATATTTTTGACCATTCCTTTCCGTACCGCAAGGCACAAAGCGTATTATTGTTTTATACCCACATATATCATTTTGGCAGCTTGTGCTCTTGTCGCATATGTTTTAGGTAAAAACATGTTATCTCCCACTCCGGAAATTATGCCTGCCCGTTTCACGGCATATACGGCGTCTTTTGCATAATCACTTATGTCCGCGTCATCCGCGAATTTATCGTTATTATCCTCGCTGTTGTCAAGATTCAAAGCTCTGAAAATCATTACCGCCATATCCTGTCTTGTTATTTTTTTTCCTATTCCGAACTCATATTCGGAGATCCCGCTTACTATACCGTTTTCAACGGCGGTTTTGATATATTCTTCATACCATGAATCGCTTACCACATCCTCAAACTGTGTTGTTTCTTCCGTAATTTCCAATCCCATTGCGATTACAAGCATTTTAACAAATTCCTCCCTTGTAACCTCTCTGTCCGGCTCGAATTTTCCGTCGCCCGTTCCCGAAATCACTTTTGCTTCACACAGCTTTTCTATTGCTTCTTTTGCCCATTCGACTCCGTCAATATCATCAAACATCGGTACATCATCCTTTATTGTTTGATCGGTCGTATCCTGCTGATCTTTATTTTGCGAAATTACGGCGTTTATTATATCGCCCTGCACAATTGCATTGCCTCTGCCTCCGTTTCCGCTTCCCGTGTTGCTGCCCGATGATGAGCTGTTGCTGCTTTCGTTTTGATCCGATAAAGCATCACGAACGGCATTATTAAAGTCGGTTTTAAGATCATCGACCGTTTTAAAGTTCTGAGACGTCATTTTTTTCATTACGACGCTCTTATAATAATCGCTTAAAGACAAATAATCGGTCATTGACAATTCAAATATATCATTATTCTTTTGTAATTTATCATAAATATTGGCATAGCTTTCCTGAACATTCACAAGAGTCAATGCCGATTGGATCAAAATATTTTCTTGTATATCTTCAAAACTGTCAAACTCAATATTAGATAAAACTTCCAGCAAAACAGAATCTTTGTTGTTTTGCTTTAACTCTTGATAATTTTTATTGTCAAACAGCATATCTCCTATATATGAACTATATTGTTCAAACACTTCTTCTATATTTGATGAATCGTTGACTGTCTGCACAATTACGGCTTCATTGAATGCTTCTACCTCATCATCGGTATACAATTCTGTCATTCTTTCTAATACGTCAGACTTTTTCCCGTCAGGCAGACTTTTATATCCTCCGATTAAAAATCCGCAGGATTCCAAAATTTTTTCATCCTTGTCACTTCTTTTAAATATCTCTGACAAAGCATCTGTATCTTTATTCTTCAATGCCCGGCCGATTTCTTCGATAAATTCCCGTCTTTCATCCGCCGACGCATAAAAATATTCCGCTGTCTCTTCGTATTCCCCATTGGTCAATGAAACATTGACACAGTAATCGCCGCTTATGTCGTCGTCTCTCATCAAATATGCAAACCCTGCCTTTCCGTTTTCGTCTGTCATAAATTCATCTGCATATACAACAACATTTGAAAATATATCGTTCGTTATTGTTGAAAAGTCAATGGGATCGTTGTTTTCATCGGATTTTGAATATATAAACACCGATACTTCCTTTCCTGCCCATTGGATATTATCTAAATTAACGGTAACCTGAGCCCCTTGGGTGGCAATTTCAATTTTTCCTTCCGCGTATATTGATGCGCATACATTCGCCGCGGCAACACAAGCTATGATCAATGCATTTACTTTTTTATTTTTCATACAAACGCCTCCGTTTTTTTACTTGACATTCTCCAATAATTGTATTATACTATAAAAAAATAGCTCTTTTTTTATATATTGGATATATTTTTTATAATATCAGACACAAAAGGTATGGAGGAAATTATGAATCTTATTGAATTGACGCCTAAAATAACAGGCGATAGATATTACCTGTCATACTCTTGTTCGGTTGCCGATCCCAAACTTTCGGGTCATTCCCATCCCGAAACCGAGATCGTTATTGTGAGCAGCGGTCAATTTGAACACGTATATGAAAACATTGTTATCACTCTTAAGAAAGATGATATCCTGATTATTCCGCCAAACACATTTCACTTTTTAAAAAGTAACAAAACTCCTAACAACATGGCTTATGTAATTCAGGTTCATTTGTCTGACATAACATTTTCACACACCCCTACAATTTATAAATTATCCGATGACAACAAGTTTATTCTTGAATTGATTTATAAAGAAATCAAAGAAAATATGAATCCGCAAATGTGGAACGACGGTTTCGGGAGCTATTCCGTTTCGGGTAATACTTTGACCGATTCAATCTGCAAACTTATCGAAGTCCTGCTGCATAAAATCCTGACTCAAAAAAAACAGCCTATCAATTTCGTTGACTCAAAAAATGCCTTTATTTATAATCAGTCAATAAATTTTTTAAAAGATAATTTAAATAAAAATCTAACGGTGTCTGATATTGCAAATTACTCTCATATCAGCGAAACCGCGATTAAAAATATTTTTAAAACATACTCCGGAAAAGGAGTCATTACCGTTTTCACAGAGCTGAAGATCCAAGAAACAAAAAAACACATTCGTTCAGGGAAACAAATTTCATATATCAGTGATATATTCGGTTTTTCCTCACAGGCTTATTACTGTCAGGTATTTAAACGCGTAACCGGAATGTCGCCGATGCAATATAAAAAAAGCATATCATAACAACAAACAGGACCTCATAAAAGAAGCCCTGTTTTATCATATTGCCGGTGCAACGTTTTTAAGCTCCATTTCAAGCAGGCTTGATGGAGCGTTGCTCCGATTTAAAAATATTCGATTTACTCTCTTTATATGCAGTCGGGCTTATACCCTCGCTGTTTTTAAAAAAACGGCTGAACGCGTAAACAGAGCTAAAATTATATTTATCTACTATATCTGTGATACGCAGGCCTTTAACAATATCCCGTTTCACCTCATCAAGCCTTACCGATGTGTAATACTTCTTTATGGGTATTGCAAAGTTTTCTTTAAATTTTTTTTCTATATAGTATTTATTGTAATTAAACTGTGCCGCAAGGGTATCGAGCGTGATACGGTTTGTATAATTATTATCTATATATTCTTTTATTAAATAGCTGATGTTATATTCTCTGTCATAAAGCGGTAGCTGCTTTTCGGATATTATAACGCTTAATAATTCAAGCATACCTATTTTGCATTTTAAACCGCTCATAGTCTGCGCAGACTGAAAATTATCTATAATATCAAACAATATTTTTTTTATTAAAGGTTTTTGTGCAGTATTTATGACGGGGGTATCGATAATTCCTTTTAATATATCTCTTCTGATAAGCTTTCTTTCCTGCTGAGTCATTTCATCGATATCTTTAAATGATACTTTTACCGTTTCACTGTAAAAATCATATTTCATATCAAAATGCACATGGGGCTGTGAAATCATTTTATTGTCAATATTTATAATCGAATGAGGTATTCCCGGATGAATGAGGATAATATCATCTTTTTTGCATATGTATTCTTTATCGCCATATATAAAAATAAAACTTCCTTTTTCAAGATAAATCAATTCATAATCAAATATTACTCTTCGTTTTAAATGCCACGGCGGGATTATATTTGAGTGCATTGCAAGTCTTACATACGGAGACAGTTCATCTATTAACATATCAAAATCCCTTTCAAACCAATAAATGTTAAATATAAATCAAATTATGTTATTTATTTTATCACGTTTTTATGATAAAGTAAAGATAAAAAAGGAAAAGAGGTCTTTAAATGTTAAATGAATTATTTAAAATGTCATCGGCAAAAACACGTTCTGTTTCTCCCGAAAATTTCACCGCCGAAAAAGGGAAAGGAGCAATGGCACAAAATGGAACAGGAGAATATTGCGCGAGGGATTTGGGCATTGGCTGGAAAATTTCCCCGAGTATATTGATAAAGCCGGGCAGCACATTTGTGCTTGCGGATATAAAGGACAGCGGAATTATCAATCATATTTGGTGTACCGAATCGAGCAATTCAACAAGAAACCTTATTCTTCGTATCTACTGGGACGGTTCCGAATATCCTTCCGTGGAGGCTCCGTTAGGCGATTTTTTTGCATCGGCGGACAAAAAAAATATCGGATATATCAGTTCACTTGCAGTATGTGTAAATCCCGCGAATGCATACAATTGCTATTGGCAGATGCCATTTAAAAAGGGCTTTAAAATTACGGTTGAAAATTTAGATACCGCAGATGTGTATTTATATTATCAGATCGATTATCAGCAAACAAATGTTGATGATTCAATGGGTTATTTTCATGCACAATTCAGAAGAGTCAATCCGCTGCCGTATAAAGATGTTTATACAATACTCGATAATGTCAGAGGCAAGGGACAGTATGTAGGAACTTATTTATTTTGGAGTGTGAAAAACTGCGGATGGTGGGGCGAAGGCGAAATAAAATTTTATTTGGACGGAGACAAGGAATACCCTACCATATGCGGGACAGGAACGGAGGATTATTTCTGCGGCAGCTATAACTTTGATGTTAACGGAAATTATAAAGAATTTACCACACCCTATACAGGGCTTTCCAAAGTAATAAAACCGGATGGTTTATATAATTCACAGCAAAGATTTTCATTATACCGTTGGCATATATGCGATCCCATATATTTTGGACAGGATATCAAAGTAACCATTCAAGCGCTTGGATGGAGAAGCGGCGGAAGATACCTCCCTTTGCAGGACGATATTTCCTCCGTCGCGTATTGGTACCAGGATACACTTTGTGATACATTCCCGAAGCTTTTGAATAAGGATGAACTTGAAATAATATGACCTAAGTAAAGTTGTCCCCACTGATATCCCATAACCGTATGATATCGGTAAAAACTGCCTATAAAATGCAATTGACAATTAAAAGCGGGCAGCTATTACCAAAAATCAGCGAAACCGTTGTTCGGTTTTATACTGAACAGGGGTTTTGCGGTCTATATGATATCTTTCATCCAATAATGGCATGCCCTTATTGAATGAGGGCAAGAGCGCAGTATAGCTGCGCTGTAATCGACAGGAGATTGTATTCTCATACCGATTACAGATATAAAACCCGCCTCTTGAAGAGGCGGGGAACATCTTGTCCTCAGTTATATCGGTTATAAATATTTTTATTAATACACATTATCGGTTTCTTTACACGTAATTTTGACTTTAATTCATATCATTATCTAAGTGTTGTTTTACATATTATAGGATTCATTTTCACCAAATCCTGCCATACATAAAATTCAATCTTATGCTTATCAGAAACAAAAGGATAATTTAAAAAAATTGACTTTTCCAAGGTTACTTTTTCCGGGATGGTAAAACTTTCAGTATTTACAGCCAAAAGCTTTCCCGATCCATCCTTCACAGCCCCGATAACAACAAACGAAACTTCTGAATCATTAAGATTTTCCGCAACAAATGAAATATTCTGTTCAAATAAGGTAACTTCTGATATTCTCGGATTATTCTTAGTTGAAAATCTGTATATTTCGGATTTTTCTTCGAAATTTATCTCTTTTGACATATTTTTAGCAACTACCTGCCAATAATAGTCCTTTCCATATTCCAACCCTTCAACAGTTACATTAGTATGATGTGTACTTCCGCTCCTGACAATATTCTTACCCTCTTTATCACTGTATACAAAATAATTATATTCATCAGCAAAATCAGATTTTTCCCAGACAATCGAAATTTTTTCTGCCGTTAATCCATTTGCATTGTTTTCCGGATATAACAATTCAAACGCCTTATCCTTATCTGAGAGCAAATAATCACTTTGAAGCCCTATAGAATCCATGTCAAAGTTTTCTCCAGGTATTCCATCCATCAAACAGTATTGAGCCTTTGCTTCATCTTTCACCCTATAATCATGGTTTGAAGAATCAACAAAAACCTCGTCATTGTAGTCAATAGATACATCCGTTGTATTATTTGTTTCATTCCATAGACTAATCTGAATCGGCCCTTCAAATTCATTTGCAGCTCCCACATTAAAATTGTTTTTCAGATAATTATATGAATAGAATTCACCTTCATTTTTCCATGTTGTATATGTATTATTTATTTCAGGATATTTTTCAAGATAAATTTGCGAGTTATATGGAATTTCAAGAACCCTGTCTTCACAAGTTCCTATATCGGTATTATTAATTGCACTTGATGCATATCTTACCCCAACCTTGGAATTTGCAAAAATATTCTCTTGGAAGGTGTTTTGTGCACCGCCATTTATATGTGCAATATATCCGTCATAAGTATTATTCGGAACAATTATATTAAATCTTGCAGTATTTCCTATATGTTTATCATCCCAGTAAATACCGCAGGCAAGCCATGCCGGAGATTCACTTTCATCCTTAACACCGTAGTCATGAATATAATTATATTCTATCACATTACCGTAATCTGCCCAGCTTCTTCCTGCATAAATTGCCCCCGAATCCGAACTGTCATTTATAACATTATATATCTCATTATATTGTATTTTATTACCAAGTCCACCATAGCGTACGGCAATATTTTTTGTGTTGTGTACAATATTATTTTTAACAACAGTTCCTACATTGTCATCTCTTAAATATATGCCGACAGAACCGTTTCCGCCTCTTTCCCTTGCAACATCGGAAATAATATTGTTACTTATCACAATTCCCGTTTCTGTAAGTTCTTCCCGGCAGCCTTTCAGACCAACACTTATTCCGCAGTGTCCTACATCCGAAATAACACACCGGTCAATTAAAATATTTCTGCCATCTGCGTTTATGCCACTCATTCCAATGTGTCTGATTTTACAATTTTCTATATTTATATTTTCTGAATTTTCTATTGATAAAGCATGTCCCGAATGGTTCTTATTTGTATTTATCGTACCAGATTTCGAAGCATTTTTTTCAAAATTAATCCCTTTAAAATTTATATATTGACATTCATTTATATTTATAAAATCATCGTCAAAAACTGCGATTTCGAATGTATCTTCATCTGTCAGCTTATGGGGCGGATAATAATAAAGTTTTAATCCGCTTACATCTAAATACCATTCTCCAGGTATATCCATTTCTTCTAAAACATTGAGTACTCTGCCGGTAAACTGAGGATTATTGTATTCCTCACCAAGATATGCTGTCGGGTCGGATGAATATGAGCTTATTTTCAACTCCTTTATATTCTCGGTAAACGCTGCTATTTCATCCCATTCATGATTCCACCAGTTTCCGATACAACCATAGATAAAAATATTATCACTGTATTGCCATTTGCTTGTATCAAGCCCGTCAATTTCAAGGTATCTGTCTGTAGTTACATCGCTCCCTTTAGTAACGCTTGTTATTTTGAATTTCTCACCGTTTGGCCATCCGGCGATATCCTGTCTTTTATCGTTTAAAAAAATATTCAGATACCTGAATAACTGATTATTTCCTTCATTCATAAAAGAAACAAAATCAAAATTTACCCCTATTTTACTCAAATCAAGCATTACCGCATTGTCTGCCGCTGCGCCTTTAAGTCTTGCCTTAACATCATCACCCGGAATTTCAAAAAATGAATTTTCAATCACCCTTGCACCGGTAAATATAACATCTTCACCTTCTGCCGCTTTATAGGTTATAGGCCTATCTTCTGTTGCGCCATCGTTTTCATCAAACACTACTGTTTCTTCAAATTCATATCTACCGCCGTGTATTATAACAAACATTTCCCTGTTTGATTTATTCTCTCTTAAATATTCTTTTGCTGTCTCAATTGATGAAAAAGGCCTTGCAATTGTTCCATTACCGGTCTCACCTATATTATTCCCTACATGAATATAGTTTGACTCTACCTTGTAAACAATTTTTTCATCACCTGATTTTACACATAAAGCCACTGTATTTACATTGTAAAATACATTACCAATTGTGACATTATACTCCCCGCTTCCTGCGGCTACATTCTTAATTATATACTTTTCTATGTTTTCATCACTTGTTGCAGTCCCCGGATCCCCCTCAAACAAGCTTTCGTCCAATATATAAATTTGTGCATTTTCCGCTGAGCTTCCCCACACAGTTATTCCGCCCTGTTCATCGATTTCATAATTTTCCAAAAGACATTCTGATATTTTGTTTTTTGATATATTTTCTTCAAGAAGCATATTTTCAGATGAAATAATTATTTTAAAATCATCACTCAGTTCCTCTGTACTGAGAGTTTTTTCAAAATTATAATTTACACTTTCAGTTATATAAAAGTTTTTTAATCTGTTAACTAAATCCTCATCCGTCTCAATCGCAGAAATATCATCTCTTGTTGTAGTTTGTTCCGTAAGAATAATGCTTATATTTTCATTTTCCGCTGCTGCTTTTCCCGATACTGTTATCTTGTTTTCCGAAGCTGTAACCGATATCAATCCGGTATCATTAAAAGCCAATACCTGATATTGGGGTATTATCCCCAATATCAGACCAAAGCTTAAAAGCAGTGCTATAGCTTTTTTATTTATCATATCAGCTCTCCTTTTATTGTTTTATCATTCACAATCAACCAAAAAATATGCTATTGTAAAATGATTGTTTGGATTAGTATTATTCTCAAGTTCTTCTGTGCCTATAGTTGTAATTGTTATTGTATGTTCTCCGTCCTCAATTCCGTGAAGTTCCCACGGGACACAATATGCGCTGTCCCCCTTATTAGTAAATGTACCTGTAATTTTGCCGTTATCAATACTATATTCTGCATCAAATGCAGCTCCGCGTCTTGCATAAATCCCTATCGAAGTCCCGCTGAATTTAAAGGTGACGCTGTTTCCGGCATTTATTGTTTTATACGCACCGTCTTCCCAAACTTTCCCATTACATACAGTATAATTTGCCGATTTGTATCCGTCTCCCCAGACCTCTTCCTCTTCGTACCAGCCGTCTGACCATTCAGCCATCCCTGATTCTGTCGCTTCCTTCCAGCTTATCATATGCGGGTTATTATACTCATAACCTGTTAAAGGATTTTCAAATGTTTTTGTATGTTTTTCTCCTGAAAGATTTACATCATTTTTAAGGTGGGCAATCGCATAATTTGCATAAACTCCATGCCCTATTCTGTTAGGATGAACCGAATCGAACATCAATATATCCCAACAGCTGTGTGCATCTGTAATTTGGCTGCTGTAATCCGTCCCGTCAACTGTCAGATATTCATCTGCGTTGCCGGCAATAACATCTTCCATAAGCTTATAGAAATTCATAAAAGGAAGATTGTATTTATATGCCAGTTCCTCTGCGGCTTTTACCGGATTATTCTTCCTGTCTTCATCTAAAATTTTTATATTATTACCTTCCTCATCAATTTTCCCTGAATTTTTAAAGCCTGCAAACTGGTTTAATATAATAACAGGTTGATGTTCATTCTTTAAAAGCTGTCTTATAATGGCTTCGGCATACAACTTCGGATTATATGATGGATCACTCCAACTATCATTTACCGGAACATCCAGCAATACCACATCCGGGCTGTATGACAGCACATCCTTTTGTAAACGGTAAAGAGCCATTCTTGTATTGCTGCCTCCAATTGCCGCAGAATAATATTCAACATTTTGTGCACCGTATTTTTCCTCAAAATAACCTGTTACAGTTCTTCCAACCCAGCCATATTCTGCTAAAGCCTCATCGCTTATATTTGCATCGGTATGGTTTGTCCCATCATTGCCTGCATGCGCCCCCTGGGTTACGGATGCAGCAATTCCTACAATCGTTATTTTATTTTCCGATGCTGTAAGCTCATCTTTTGTTAACGCAAGCTTATCGGCGCCATAAGTCTGTTTTTTAAGCTCTTTTGCTTCTGCTAAAGGTAACATTCCCGAAAGTCCGTTCCAAAGCATAAGCTTTGATCTTGTCAAATCCAATGTTAAATTTTGATTAACAGTTACAGCCTGATTCACATTAAAATTAAAATTTATTTTATCACTTATAACTTCTGTTAAAGAATCATCTTTATATGAACTGAAATAAACCGGCAAAGTCCCATTGTCTGCATATTTATTTTTAACCATAACCGTTGCCTTAACATCACCCGTAAAATCTATAACAGAGTCACCGAACGCGTTTGAATATTTAATATCAAACTCATATAATTCCCCATCGGTCACAGTCGCAACGGTATCGGTAACATCAAGTCCACCTGCATTGACCTTTAAGCTGTAATCCGCTATAGTTGTTCCTTCGTCCGGTATAAACTTAAATTTACACTGATAACTCCCGTCATCGTTTAAAGGGAATTCCTTTATATATTTAAGCTCATTATCCTTCATCATAAGCACTGTAACAACGTCTGCCTCTGCCTCTCCAGAAAGCTTTCCTTCAATAAAAATATTGTCTGTTAACTCATGAATGTTTTTTGCTGTAATGCTGTTTTCTGCCCATACAAGTGTATGGGCGGAAAACACAATCGATACTGTCATTAAAATGGGCAGTATTTTCTTCATCATTTTCATAACCATTCCTTTCCGTGCCAAAGACACAAAGCTTAAATCTGATAGAAATTTTACTCCTCTCTTTTATTGTTCAAAGCTTCTATCCTTTCGCTCAGATTAAAAAGTCCCGTTTCTACATTTTCGCTGTTTCTTATCTTCATGGTTGCACCTGAAGGTATATACATTGTGATCATACCGTCTTCATACACTGCACCGTCTTTATCAATATATTCAAACAAAAGCTCATCATCAATATAAACTGCATAATATACACCTTCTGCTATATTTATCGCCGCCATCTTCAAGGAATACCATTTGTTATTAACAATCTTTCCGTCATTCGGGATTGTTCCGAATATGTTACCGCTTCCCTGAAATTCTATAATATCCGGCTTAACAACAATATAATAGCTGTCTGTCCAGAGTATCTGATTTTCAACCTGCTGACGTATACCGATGCCGTACCAATCGGAACCTGATTCTCTTTCAATCATAAAATCAAAACACTGAACATTATGGCTTCCAAGCCTCTCTGTTAAAACAACATTCATCTTCTCACCCTGTGCACTTATTGAAATCTCACCTGAATCAGCCGTTACTGCCGCAGTTGCCTGTGTAGCATACCATCCTGTATCAGGTGTAAGTTTTGGTTCAGTGAATCCGACATTCAGCTTTGTCGCAAGCATAGAATTTGCGGTATCTATACTATCAATTGCATTATCAACAATTTCAGTTTTTCCGTATTCTATTTCTGCCGTTTTTTCTGCTTCTTCAATAACCCTCTCAAATTCTTCAGCAGTACCATACTTATATGTTCCCGGAATCTCTCCTTCAACAATTGTTGATAAGGTTTCCTTTGCCTGTCTTATCTTAAGCTTAAGCATTGCATTGTCAAGCTTTGATACGTCTCCTGTTGTAAATGAAAATACTCCGCTTTCAGTTTCATGCTTACAGCCAAGGGTCCTTGAATCATTAACAGAGGTAACTGTCCAGTAATAGGTCTTATTGCTTTCAAGCTCCGGCAATGTAACTGAATAATACTTTGTTGAACCTTCTGCAACTATTTTAGTCATTTCCCGATCTTCTGCCACCCTATATTCATACCTGTCGGCAAATAACGACTGTTCCCAGGCAATTTCAGCTCCTTCCGGAGAAATGTTTTTGCCGCCGTTTTCAGGCGATAAAAGATTAAATTCCATCTTTTCTTCATCGATCCTGTAGTCTGTCTGAATTCCGATCAGACTGATATCAAAATCCTCGTCAAGAATACCTGCGTCAAGTCCGTATTTTTCTTTTGCGGTTTTTTTCACCCTATAATCCTGGTTTTCGGGGTCAACAAAAATACTTTCATCATACTCCTCCAATATTACATTTCCGTTTATGGTTTCATCGTTTTTATAGCGTTCTTCATGGTACCAGTTAGGGGCATTAACAATAAAGTTTCCGCTGAAATCATTTTTTATCTTAACCGAACCGTTTTGCATCTTTTCGGTATAAAGTTCAAGCATTGCCGGATATTTCTGCACATAAACCTTGGATGTAAACGGTTTAGAAAGAAGTTGATCCATAACTGTTCCGTCACCCGTCATACTTGTGCTGTGCGCACGAATGCCATATTTAGCATTAATAATTGTATTGGCATAAACTTGATTATGACTTCCGCCGTTTAACCAGAACCCGTGCCCATCATACATATTATCCGGCTTTATTATATTATATCTTGCAATATTACCGGAATGCTGGTCATCCCAGTATATACCTGTCGCGATATGGATCTCCTCCTGTATACCAACATCATGAATATAATTATACTGAGAAACCGTTCCCATCTGTCCCCAGCTTCTGCCACAATATATCGCTCCGCCGTCAGAGGCGTTGTTTTGAACATTATAAAGCTCGTTATATTGCAGAGTATGTGCCATTCCCCCGTAATATATCGCAGGCATCGGCATATTGTGAATAATATTGTTTTCAACAACAACTCCCACAATATCACCGTCACCGCTGATATTTATTCCTCCCGAGCCATTATCTCCCGTATATCGCATCGATTCACCCGAGATATGGCAATTTCTTATTATTGTATTTCCTGACTCTATAGTTTCATAATTTCCCGAATCAAATACTTTTACTGCATCTCTTCCATAGTTATACATAACACAAGAATCAATTAATACATTTTTTCCTTCAACATGTATACAACAACTTACTAAATCCCTGAAGGTACAATCTTTTATACAAATATTTTCCACATTTTTAAGCATAATTCCATTTTCACCGTAATAGTCCAAACGTGTATATGCTCTTCCTCCATAAATCCCGGAATTTTTTGCAAATTCCAAGCCTTCGAACTTAACATATTTTGTTTCATTCAAAGTTATCATATCGTCCGACAAAATACCGATTTCAAAAACATCTTCCTCTGTAAGCTCATGAGGCGGATAATAATAAAGCATTGATGTGTTTTTATCTATATACCACTCTCCCGGAATATCAATTTCCTCTATAAGATTTATTACCTGCCAGCCGCAAAGCGGATAATCGGTTGTAAAATTATATGACACCCAATGGTCCATTGTAATTGTCATATTATATGTATCAATACTTCTTATTTTCGCTTCTTCATAATACCACGGATTTTTAAAATGTCCGTGTAAAAAAGCATCCTCCGCTTCAATCCATCGTTCAGGACGGGACTCTTTATAATTTATTGTTCCGCCGTTTTTTACATTCTGCGGATCATTGTATGAAAACGTTGCTCCTTTATCCACAACACCGTAAGTCTTTACCTGTCCGCTGTTGGGCCATCTTGAAATGTGCTGCAGTCTGTCATTTAAGAAAATCTGCGGCTTTACAAGAACTCCGATAGGCTGTTTTACATCATATTCATCTGCACGCTTTGTCCAATGAAGTAGTTCTTTTGGTACTCCCTGTGCAGCCAAATCAAGCTGCATAACCTTCCCCTTAGCCTCATCACAAATTTTAGAAAGAAGCTTTTCATCGGTAACAGGTTCAAATTTTGAAACATCCAGCTTCTTTGTTCCGGTAAATGTTACCTTTTCACCTTCCTCCGCTTTATATGTAATCCATGCCCCCTTTTTTCCGGAATCTTCTTTTGAAAATTCAACGCCTGAAGAAAGAACATATTCACCCTCTTTAAAAATCACATCAACAGGCGTCTTGTTTTTTGAAAGTACTCTTGCAAGTTCTTTAGCTTTTTGCATTGTCGCAAGCGGCGCTTGTTCACTTCCGTCATTTGTATCTTTTCCGTTTGGAGCAACATATATCTTCACTGCTTCCTTGTTGTTCTTATATATATCCTCAACAATAGCATTTTCATATACAACATTTTCATCTTTATAGCAATATACAGCCGGTATTGATACAACTGCATCTTTTAGAGCAAATCCTATTCTTCCCGATGATATTTCATTATCATTTACGGAAGCAACAATTTCTCCATCAAGACTTACCGTTATATCACTTCCATTTACAGTTATGTGAATACGGTATTGACGGTCATATTCAAGTTTACACTCCGCAGACGCCAGTAACTTTTCTTTTCCCCCGTCAATCTTTTTTAATACAGACATTTTCCCGTTCTTATAATCAAGCTTTAATAAATAGTTTGTTTTATCTTCATCGGCTTTTATAAGCATAGAGATATAATTGCCTTTTTTAACGATAATATCGGCAATATATTCTCCAGAGGAAAATTCATTTTTTGAATACAGAATAATATCATCGTAATTTTTTGGTTCTTCGCTATTATATACCAAGGCTCCGTTTACCTTTTTAAAACCATTTCCTCTTATAATCTGCCAATCATTATAATTGTCGGTCAGGTCATTCATTTTATTTTGGGCAAAAGCATATTCAGGGAAATAATTTATTGAAAACAGCATTACAAGCACTGATATAAATGTAATTATTCTCTTCATACACATTTTCTTCCTTTCTCAATTTACATAAAATCCTTTAATCATTCATTATAAACACGCCGACAAGCGTTGAACCGTCTCCGCAAAGTAATACTTTTGAACATCTGTTACCATAAGAAGTATAAGGTTTTATATCCGACTCAACAGCTTTGGAAGCCGTTACATCACTTCGTCCTAAGGTTACAGTCATAAAAGCATTTGAAACTGTGCTGAAAGCATATTTTTCACTTATAATTCCATCCTTTTCCAATGTAAGGGTATCGTCATACGTCCTCGACCCCAAATCCTGATTTGTTATATTTATTATTCCGTCCTCATAAGAATAGATATATCCCAAAAGATAATGCTGCCCATTACCGAAAAGCTTTGCGTCTAACGGAGCAAGACGGTTTAATTTATATTTATTATCGGTATCATCTAAAATGATATTGTATCTGGTAGCACAAGGATTTCCCATATTGTTGGCAGGATCATATTTTCCCGAAATTGCACCTGATATAAATCCTTGTTCGGAATAAAATCCCGAATTCCAATCCGCATCATAAACAAGAGTATATTCTATAATCTCACCCTTATACTCCGCGAATTTAATAACATCACCTTTTGCCAGAGGCGTTACAGCCTCCTTATTAAACATATCTATAGGTCTATTTAAAAGTTCTTCTTCGATGCGGTATTTATATGAAACAGAATTCCACATCCCCTCGACTCTGTAAACCACCTCGTCAAGCTCTTCATCATATTCTTGCATTATATCGGTAATTACCATAGGATGAGGTTTAATATAAAGCGCTGTCGGACTATATACCACAATATCCGCAAGATTTGTTCTCCTGTTTGTTCCGTAAGCAGTTACTGTATAATTTGACTGATGATCGAAAGGTATTCCTTTTGCTACAGTGAAATTTTCACTTCCCTCGCGGTCTATCGGAGCTGACCAGAATAAAGTCTGACTGTTTAAATTAACCACTCCGCCAAGAGAATATATAGGATACCCTATATATCTTAAACTTCCCGCATCAGTGTCAGCTAAAAGGCAAAGTCTGTCACTCTTTTCAGCATTAACATTTCCCTCAAGGGGCAGTTCAATGGTTTTTATCATATCATAGTCATCAAGTTTGTACCTGAATATTCCGCTTTCACCATCTAACTTTTTAAAAACCACTTCATCCTTTAGTCTTTTTGAATATATTTCTTCTGCCTCAAAAAATGTAACCTTCTCAGAAAGCCTTACGGTCTGTTCATTTGTTTCCGTATCTACAAATCTTATAGCATAATATTCCTCACCGTTTTCATCTGTCTCCATATATCTGCACCACATAAGATATCCCACATTGTATTCATCCGCATCCACAACAATTCGTACATATGCCGCTTCTCCAAACGGGTCAAGAAAAATATCATATATTTTTCCGACCGTTACACTATAACCGTATTTATCAAAATAACAAGATATATCAAATTCGCCTTGTGATTCTGTTATTATCACTTTACTTTCAGAGTCATATGCAGTTATTCTGTCAGTTAAGCTGTCCGATGAAGCAATTATATGTAATAGATCCGATTTCAACGGTTTTGCGACCAATATGACCGAATCCTCCCAGATATGTGTAAGAGGTACGTGATCACCAAATTTATCTGTTATAATATAGTCATAATTTTCAAGTTCAAAACTGACTTCATTCTTTGTATTTATCACTTCCTCAGCTTCATTCGTCCCCATCACCACATAGGAAATATAAGAATTCACATAACAAATATCATAACCGGGATCCCTATTGTTACTGTAGAGCTCTATCGTTCCCTTTTCAGGAATAAGCATATCTGTTGTGAAATCATCAGAAGCATCAACCGGCACACCGTTATAAACAATCTCTATTCCATCAGGTATTGTAACGGTTTTTGTTTTTGCGGCATTGCTGTCCGGATAATATTTAATTCTCATATCCGCAAATTCTTCAATATTCTTTGAATTTATAAATACCGATTCTTCTTCCTTCATATAATATGAAAGCATGGTATATTCATCATTAGAATCTTTTTTGCAGAAGCTGTAAATCTTTCTGCCGTAAAGCTCTTTATACTCTACAGCTCTTTTAACTTCCAAATTTTCTATGACTATCGTGTCTCCAACCTCTTCACTTACACCGTCAGAAGAAATTTTTCCATCATTTCTCACTGCTCCGTTTATTGGGTATACAGAAAACGTTCTGGTAAGATATGTATCGTATTCTTCCTTATCACTTTCTCCAAAGTAATACGCGATACCGGTCAAATCGCTGTCAAGAGTATTTAAAAGAATTACCATTGCCGAATACAGATTTAGTTCTTTTCCGTTTTTTGTATCAACACCGTCTGTCAATCCCATTTTCCATGCAAAATTTGTCTGTTCTTCAACATCAAAATATGTATATCTGTTAAACAAACGTGACGCGATGGCAAGCGCTTCATCAACAGTTATATTATCCTCAGGTCTGAAATAACTGTCTGAATATCCTTTTATAATATCCATATTGTATAATGAGGATATTGCTGCACTGTATGCCGTTTCTTCAGTGACGTCAACAAAGCATTCTGTATAGGCATATTCGACGTTAGTGTGGTCATAAGCGATTTGCTCTGTAAGATATGCAAACTCGGCTCTTGTTATATTATCCGAAAAATCCTTGTCAAGGTTTTTAAAACCTATTGCATCAAGCAAGGCTTTTTGCTCATCCTTTAAATCGTAGATTTTATTGTCCTCCGCGTTTACATGGTAAAATAATGATAACGCAATACTCACGAGCAAAACCAACGAAATTCTCCTTTTCATCCTTCCACACCTCTTTTCATGACCTCATATAACATCTTGCAGGCTTGTGCCCTTGTTATTGTGTTTTTGGGAGCAAATGTATTGTTATCCATTCCGTTTATTATTCCTGTGCCATACATAGCGCTTACAGCCTCTTTTGCATACTCGCTTATTTCCTCCGCGTCATCAAAATCAAGCTCTGCTGCGGTCATTTCCACACCAATAAGCTTGGCAAATCTATAAAGTACAAGCGCCGCATCCTGACGAATTACATTTTTACCGATACCAAATTCGGTTTCGCTTATACCATTCATAAGACCGTTATCAAAAGCCGATGCAATATATTTTTCTGCCCATGATCCATTCTGGACATCACTGAATATACATTCTGCATTTTCGTCATAGCAATTATATGCTTCTACAATCAATTTTGCAAATTGTTCCCTTGTAAGCTCTCCGTTCGGGTCAAACTTATTCTCACCCACACCGTTGACAATTCCTTGTTCCGCCAAATATTCTATAGCTTCAATTGCCCACGGAACATCTTCGATATCACCAAACTTATATTTTACAGCAGCATCGCTTTCATCACTCTCAGTTGTCATAACATATCCGCCGCCGGAAATGCCGGTTTTATTTGAAACAGGCGAGCCTCCGCCGGAGCCGGAGTTTCCCCCCGTAACTGTAACTGCCTTTTTTATAGACTCTATTTCTTCTTCAAAGGTCTTTAAAAATTCATCATATGTGAAATCCTTTCCAAGCAGTTTTTTACACACCTCAGTCTGTTTTGAAGATTTTAAATTATTAAAATCCAAAATAATCTCCGAAGGGAGCTCTGCTAATGCAGCATTTTCAGTAATTACATTATATACATCTCCCGGGAGCTTTGCCTCATATATTCCGTTTAATATATCAAAACGACTGCCGCTGAAATTCACTACTCTTTTTAATCCATCTATTTTATCAGCTTTAATTATTTCTGAATTATTTATTATATCTTCCGATATATATTCCTTTTTCAAAAAATTCTCTATTTCCTCAAATCCTATACCAAGGCTGTCGGAATATCTGTTAAGCTCTGCTATCATATCCTGCTCTTTAACACTGTTTTCTCCCAATCTGATTACAAATTCCAACACTTCCTCATAAGCAATATAATTAAAATCATAAACATAACCGCTTCCGCTATTATATAGATCTGAAAAATACACTTCATATAATCCGCTCTCAGCATCAAAAACAAACTCAAGCTCAAAACTGCCGTCCATATCAGTAGTTATAGTTTTTGTGTAAAAATTCTTTCCCGTTAAATTATCTCCCTCAAAAAATTCTGCATCACTCTTCTTTATTAAGAGCGAAAGCTCTTTGCTTGCTGCTTCACCAATACTGCCGCTGACCTTCACCTTAGCATTGGCAGGGTCTGTCACTAATAAGTTGCTTGTAATAGTTCCTGCTGCCGATACGCCTGTAATATTTATGCCCATAATCAGCAATGCCAATAAAATCTTTCGCATTGTAGTCCTCCATTCTTTTTCGCGCAATACAAAATTCCACAGTATGCTCTGCAAAAATTTTATTTTTGCAGAGCACTTTAACATTTATTATCTAACTGTAATCGCGTTACAATATGGAACTATTGTATCAAAGTTGTCCCAACAAAATGCCGAAATTTCTGTGACTCCGCTAATATTATTAAACTCGTATGTAAATGATTCCTGTGTTTTTGCTTCAATAGTATCCATTTTAAGGATTTTAGCTGCCAACAACCTATTATTTTCATCATATGCTGCAATTACACATACCGCCGGCATATCATTATCTGTATAGTTTTTAACCAGAACCTCTCCTTGAGCCGAGGTGATACCGCTTAATTGTTCTATATCTTTACCTTCTGAATCCTTGACTGTAACCTTTAAGCTCCTTACAGTTGATGCTACAGGTTCACAGATCGTAAGGCTTATATTATCAATTACATATGCCGCCTGATTCGCTCCGTCCTGAATACCAAAGTAACTGTTTTCCCAATCACTCAAACTAAGACTTGAAGCATACCCACCGTCAAGATAGAGATTTGCAAGATTTTCAACCTTCCTTACGGTTATCTCTGTTGTTCCCGTTGTTTCAGCAGATACTGTATAAGGAACCGTAATATCTGCATGGGATGTAGAAAGCTTTCCTTCAGGTAAAACAACAGCATAGCTGTCAGCAACACCGTTTACATTGTATTTTCCGGAGCTGTAACCGCTCCATGTTCCGTCCTCGCTCTGATTTGAACCGCCTCTGTTAATTATTACCCTTCCTTCTGTAGGTCTGTTTTCGATTTGCCACACATATCCCTCACACGAAGTAAAGAACGCGTCTTCCTTTGTAAAGAAAGGTCTGAAAGCATACGGTGCATTAGCTGCATATTGTACAGAACCGTCATCATTTGTCCCTGTTACAACCTGATATGATTTTAAATCAAAGCTTAAAGTATATTCTTTATAGTTATTTGTATCCTTTACATAAACTGTACTGTCATATAAATAAAGCTCTCCGTTATATATCTTATCTTTTTCACTTGAAAGCTGTATTCCTCCGCTGTATGCGATATCTGCAAAATCCTCAACAAACTCTTCCTTTAACTTAAACTGCGCAAGATATTTATCCTCGAGTATTAAATTATCTGTGCCAAACCCTGCCGGAAGTTCAATATCATAAATAGTATTTAATTCAAGCTCTTGTGCAGTATTAAGCACCAGCTTATCACTTTGTACCATATAGCCTTCAACAGTCACCTTATCACCGTTCGAGCTGACTGACGCGCTATTTACAGCATTCTCATCAATATCTGAAATATCGCCGCTGAAATCTATCAAAATACCCTCTTTATCAGCATAATAGCCTTCAACTGTCATAGGCTTTGGGTCATATTCCGAAAAATATGTCATAGTAAAATCAGATAATGTAACAGGCCACGAACCGGAGTATCCATTTGCTTCGACCGAACAGTTCCATATCCCGAAATATCCGGTCGTTCCGAAAGTATAATCTGCCCCGCCGATTGTATATGTTTCATTAGGCGTATATGCCGCAATCTGTGTACCATTCAGATATACATCTGAATTTCTTCCGTTCTTTTTAAGCTTGATTGTACTTCCGTCTGAATATGTTTCTGTATGCGATATCGATATATCGTTATCATCGACAAACATCTGATTTGCACAAGGTCTCAGAGTTGTTCTGTTTTTCCAGAAACGTATAACATAAGCTTTATTTGAAGTGCTGTGAAAATTTCCGGTAGTTGCGGCATTATACCACATTCTAAGATACGGATCCCCGCCGTCCTTAACGTTTAGTGTAAAGCTTAAGCTATATTTTTCCATTTCATTGCCCTTCAAAAGCGTCATTTCGCCGTTATTCGCAATTGTAACTGTGTTATCGGCAACTGTTGCGCCCAAAAAATCTTCGTCTGCAACTGCGATTTCCTTAACCCTGAATTGCTTTATATATTCTTCCTTAAGGTTTACAATCCCATCACCGAATTTATCATTCAGGCTTATTGAATACAGTGTATCTGTTTCAAGTTCTGCCGCAATTGTGAGAACATTTTTATTTACACTTGGGGCAAATGCAACCTCACCCGATCCATCCGCAAGACTTATACCGTCAAAGTCTGCAATACCTGAAACCTCATTGTCAAATGTAAGATATATTCCGTCAGCATCTGCATAGATATCTGTTACGTTTGCTTCCTTAGGTTCTATACAGGTAGTTATGCTTATGTTGTCATAAACAGTTGCAGCCTTTTTACCATAGCCCTCCTGAACACCGAAATAACCTTCTGTTAGGATTTTACCATCGGCAGTTCTTTCAGCTCCTATGTAATTGACTGCATGACGGCCATCAATATAAAGGTCTATATCATTTGCAATCTTTCTTGAAGTTATTTTAATAACCTCAGCCTGAGGTGCTTCAGCGTCCTCTTCTGCAGTTATTATATCAAGTGGGATTGCCGCATTGGACGTTACACCGTATGCCGGCGGATAATTATAATCAATATACGCCTGCGCATCATATCCATAATTTTCGTCAGAGAATACATAATTGCTGTTTGCAGAATCCCATGATGTTCCACCTCTTGAAATTCTCATCCAATCAGCTCTTGAAGCCTCATGGTTTTTGAGTGACATCGTATAACACGGTTGAGAAGTTAAATACTTGGTTTTGTCCGGAGCATTATAAATTAGTCTCATATACTGAGGCGCTGTTGCTCCGGCATATTTGTTTTCGGCAGCTGATGTTGTTCCGGTACTGGTCTGATATACCTTTATATCATAAGTTACAGTATAATTCGTACCGGTATAATCAAGGTAAAATACACCGTCAATATGCTGCATTTCTTTTTCCTGTACACTGCATTCGTCATCTGCTGATGCAACTATTGTTTCAGGGAGTTTTCCGTTTTCAGTTTCATCAAAGTTTTCTGAAAATACCTCTTTTACAACAAACTTTTTTTCAATTGCTTGTGAATTTTCAGTAAATCCTGCAGGAATATTTACAGTGTATACTGTATCTTTTGTTATCTGTGTTGATATCAAAACATCACCGTCTGTTTCGATTTCGGGTATAAATCCTTTAACCTCGACGCCTTCTTTATACAGCTTGATGCCTGTCAGTTCAGCAGAACTCACATCTGCCGAAAAGTCCAGAACAACTCCGGTTAAGTCTGCATAAACATCTGCTGTCAATGAACTTTCTGCCAATACATTAAATACAGATAATCCCGACGCAACCGAAACTGCAGTCAGTACAGAAAGCACTTTTTTCAAATTTGTTTTCTTCATTAAGATCTCCTCCTGATTTTTTAGCAGATTTCTCTGCATTTTATTTTTCTGTTAAATATACCAATCGATATATTTTAAAACTTTAATTTTAATATAGGCTCCGAAAACATCCCGAACCTTTTTAGATTATAGGCATAAGACAGCGTATCTCCCATTTCTTCCCATTTGTATTGGCCATATTCTATCTTTCCGGTATTATGAAGATTACCGAAGGTATTCTCACGGTTTCCGAAAAGACATATCTTAATTTTATGCTTGCCCTCCGATATATTTCCAAGGCTTACCCTATATGGCGCCAAAGCCACAAGCCCACAGGATTTATTATCTATAAAAACCTCTGCGCAAGCCCCTTCAAAGGAGGTAAGCTGTAATTCTGCCGCACACTCTTTTGTAAAACTATGCTCTGTTTCATATTCAATATTAGCAGAATAGAACGGTAACCCCTGCCCTGTCACATCGCCCCAACAAAGGTTTTGCGTCATCTCGATTATTCTTATATTTTTACCTTCTGTCTTAACTCCGAAATCGCCCAAAAGGTAAATCGATTCAAAAGACGAATTTTTATTGAGTTTAAATCCTATTTCCAAATTATTTATGCCTTTTTGAATTTTTGTTAATTTTCGTTTTTTTATATCCATATCAACAAAATATCCGCATATTGGTGAAGATACCTCTTCTCCGTTAAACAAGAGTTTTGTTTCTTCGGCGTCTTCCATTGCAATTTCAGCACCTTCATATTCAATATCGCTTTCAAAGACATATTTCAATCTCACATAAGCATCCTTTTCATAGTCAGGTTTTGCCCATGGCTGCATTTTACATCTTATTGCCATCGGGACATTTAATTTCTCAAACACCTTGTATTCTATTCTTCTTATATTTTCAAAATCTTGAAAATCCCCGCCGTTAACCGACCATTTTGCATAATCCAACACCGCAGCATTAGGCTCGGAAAGTGAAAATCTACCGGGATTCTCAAGCCTGATTTCTTCATTTTTTATATCTTCCGTCTTTTTTAGACAACAATCTTCACCCGCTTCAAGTCTGATTAAAAAACTGTCATGGTTATATGCTGTAAGAAACACCTCTGTAAATCCATTTTCTGTTCTGAAGGACAACTCACTTTTTTCTCCTGTTAAAGTGTCATAAAGAACAGGTATGAAGTTTCCTTTTATTCTGAGATTAAGCTCCGATTTTTCAACACTCCCTTTATGCGGCTCCTTTATACCCTTTGCCAAAAAAAGCCATCTGCAGGATCCATCTTCCCTTAATTGATATATATATCTTAAATCTCTGTCACCATATTGATTAATAATCTCAATCAGTCTATACTCTTCGAGTTTTGAGAGAATCGCACCTTCATTATTTATAACCCTTTCGGAGCTTTCAAAAAGTTCTTTAGCGTATTCGCCTTTCTTTCCGTCTGAATATTGCGGCATATCTCCCGCAAATATAACATTTCCTCCAAGTTCCTTAAATTTCATCAAAAAATCAACCGTAGTCCTTCTTAAAGTTATACATTGCGGCACAAGAATCACATCGTACTTGATTTCTCCTATTTTTCTCCCCTCTGCCAGATCAGGAATTGTTTTTTCAGAAATATAGTCGTAATCCATTTGATTTAATAAAAAAGCTTCTGCCAGTCTTTTAAATTCATTATCAAAGGCTTCAATCAGCGGCCATTGAGTTTTTCTTGAACCGTAAATCATCCACATACTTTCAACAGGATGAATTACACCAATCCTGACAATAGGTTTACCTCTTGTTAAGACCGTACTTAATCTTGAAAAATGGTCTGTTATGTAATTATATTTTTCATACCACGGTGATTGCATTCCAATGGATGCCGGGAAATCCCTTTTCCCATTTTTCTTCATAGATACCCATGAAAGATGCGGAACTCTCATTGTAACCCCCAACGCCACCTGCCAATCACAGCTTAATTTATGCTCTGAAAAATCAAAGTCCCATCCTGTTACACCGTAAAGTTCGGAAAGTACGTGTTTTTTGCCGGTCTGACGTGCAATTGATTGCGCCTGCTTTACTGTGGTATATCTTCTTTCATCCATTAGAACATCCACTCCCGGAATATCAAAATGCATATATTTGGGCATATGTTCGCCGCAAACTGACATCTGCGAGCTTAAGGTCTCTTCACAATCAAGATGACCGGTAAATTCAATATTATGTCCCCTGCACCAATTACTGTATTTTTTAATGAAGCTTTCTTCAAAAAGCTCGCTGATTGCCGAAAAATATTTATATCTTACTTCTGAATATTTATTTTTGAAATCAAAAAACAGTTCAGGTATATAGTCCGCTATGTCCAATTTATATTTTTCAAAGAAAATTTCCAAAAATTTTTCTGTCCAAGGAAGTATGCCGAAATTTTCCCATTCGGGCTGTTTTACTTCGCTTATTTTATGCCATCTTGGTTCATCGGTAAATATATTCTTAATTGTGCTTCCAAAAAGCGCTCCGACTTTCTTATAATATTTTTCATGCGTTTCCTTTATAAAACAATCCACCGCTTCAGAATTCAGCAAGTCCCCATAAGGATTCATGTTAAACTGCGGCGTTTTATTTCCGTTTTTTATAACAGCGTACCATTTTAGATGGTTTGCTTTTTCATCTGTGTCTATTTTTCTATATGATTTAATATATCCTATTTCATCAAACTCAACATCGTAAATTCCGAAAATACCGGCTGTTCCGTCTACCTCATCCATGTTTTTCGGGCAGAAGAATTTTAACATTTTTTCTGCATATTCGGGCCTTTTTGAAACATATCCTCCTGCATATCCCGATGGGAATCCGTCTTCATCGTAAAGACAGGCATACATACCCCGTTTTTTTGCTTCATCCACACATATTTTGATTTTTTCTAAAAATTCATCACTCATATATTCCACATTCATGCCTATTCTTGAATGCATATAAAATCCGCCCATGCCCATTTTGTCGAAGCAATCTATCTGATGAAGAAGAGTTTCTTGAGGCAAATCGTTGTTCCATGCCCAGAATGTGATGCCTCTGTACTCCTTTGTAGGATTTTTAAACAAATCCTCATCTAACACTTTACTCATATCATATACAATCCTATTCTCTAATAAAATAATTTTTTTTATTATATCATTCTCATTTGAGTCTTTCAAGGGTAAAAAATATCTAATTTATAGGTCATATTTAACCAAGCTGCCTTGACATATGAAAATATAAATGATAGAATAACCATATTACCATATAAAGTAGGTGTTTTAATATGCTTAACAAAAAAACGGGGACTTTAAGGCGTTCAACTCCGGTTGAGGCTTCAAAGCAATATATCACAAGCAATCAGGATGTAATTTATCATGATCATGAATTTATTGAATATGTTTATGTGTTATCAGGCAGAGGAATATATGTCATAAACGATATAGAAAAAGAAATTAAAGCCGGTGATTTTTTTATCACAGATTTTAATGATATGCATACATATAACATTATCGAAAATGAAAGCTTAGAAATTTTGAATATATGCTTTCTTCCGGAATTTATAGACCAATCCCTTTATTATTGTAAAAACTATTCCGATGTTATTTCTAATTACCTTATTAAATATAAATTACCGTTATCAGAAACAAAATTTTCAGACAGCATTTTTCATGACGACAACAAAAAAATATTGTCTTTAGTGGAAAATATCTTTAGTGAAATAATTGAAAAAAAAGATGCTTATTTTGAAATGGTCAGGGGATATCTCATTCTTCTTACAATTTTCATTTTAAGGGAATTTGGCGATAATACTTATATGAACTATAATCAGATCACCACAAATATTCTTACTTATATAAATAATCACTTTTCTCAAGAGATCTCCCTAAGTGATTTATGCAATAAAATGCACTACTCTGTTCCTTATGCAAGTAAACTGATAAAAAAGGAAACCGGTATGACCTTCACCGAACATCTGCATACAATAAGAATTCAGCATGCGTGCAGATTTTTAACTAATACCGATTTTAAAATAAAAGAAATCGCCGTAATTACAGGCTATAATGATTTAAAAAATTTTAACAAAACTTTCAAAAATTATACTCATTATACTCCTTCCGAATTCAGAAATACTCATAAAAAATAGGAAACACACATATTTTTCTATATATTTTTATGTTGCTATTTTAAAATTGGAACAACGCTCCATCAAACTTGTTTAAAATGGAGCTTGCAAACGTTGCAACCGTCAATAGGAGCGTTAGCTCCTCAGCATTTTGGCGTGGGTTTCAAAAGAGCTTGTCCTGTCATTCAATTAGGACAAAAGCACAGCATAGCTGCGCTGTTATCAGCCGGAAATTATACTCATACTGATTACAAATATGCATCCCCCGCCGGCGGCGGGGGACAACATGTTCGCAGTTATATATCGTTTTTTTCTTTACATAAGTACATTGAGGGTGTACAGCCATTATATTTTTTAAAATTACGGATAAAGGAATCTACATTGTTAAATCCGCATTCAAGAGCGGTATATGTCACACTGTTACCTTTTAAAAGCAAAGCCCCGCTTTTATTTATCCGAAAAAAATTCACATAATATTTAAAAGACATCCCCATTACATTTTTAAATTCACGCACGAAATGCGAAACACTCAGATGCGTATGCTGTGCGGCGTCCTTTACCGTGATGGGATTTTTATAATTAGCTTCAATATATTGCATTATTTTTTTTATAAATTCTTTCTGTGTTTGTGTCACGTGTGGATTTGCCGACAGAGGAAAGGTATCGAAATCCTCCAGTAATATCCCTAGGAGTTCATATATTTTCCCGCGTAAAAAAACATCCTTATACAGTCCATTGCCGTTGCTTGTTAACAGGATATCCTTCATTAGGGCGCCTCCCTTTGGGTATCTTATACTGCTGACAAAGCATGCATTTGCGATTTTTTGATGAAAATCCCAATCCCTACCGAAAAAAAATCTGTCCAAAGCGATCTGTAGGACCAGGATTTCGCAAGGCTTGCCTTTATCGGAATAGGTGGAGTGCACACAATTTTCGCCGATTAATACAAAGTCTTCTTCCTTTATTGAAAAAAAGCAGTCATTGTTCTGCTGGAATGCGCTTCCTTTAAGAACATATAAAAGTTCCGTTTCATCGTGCCAATGCGGATGCGAGGTGATTCCGCACTGACGGTTTGCGGAAGATATGAAAATTTTTAACGGCAGCGACGGCATTAAAATACATTCCCTGAACGGTTGCATAAAATCACTCACTTTGATTATTTTTAAAGATTAAATGGTTAATTTCACATAGTAAAATACCAATCGGTATGATATTATGGGTTTTAGAATATTATATCATAATCGGGTATAAAAGAAAAGAGGTATTTTATGAAAACATTCGATGACGATTTTATAACTAATTTTAAAAGATACAGCAAAAATCGAGTACCGGAATTTGATAATCTGTTAAAGGTACTCGCAAGACAAAAACCGGATAGGTATACATTATTTGAATTTTTCTTAAATGACGAATTGGAAACATTTCTTACAGGTATCCCCACACCGACAGATACTATAGATTACCTGACAAGACGTGTCGAAGCCTTTTCCATATGCGGTTATGATTATATAACAATGCATCCCTGTGATTTCAGCTTCAATTCAAAATCAACCAATCACGGTAAAAAAAGCCGTTCGGCAAATGATGATGTTTCCTTTTCGGATCGTGACGGCTTTTTGGAATTTGAGTGGCCCAATGCCGAAGATCATGATTATTCACGCCTGGAGAAAATCGCAAAAATCCTGCCCGGGAATATGAAAATAATTGTATACGGGCCGGGAGGGGTTTTGGAGAATGTTATTGACCTTGTAGGGTATGATAATTTATGTTTTATGCTTGCAGACGATCCTGAACTTGTACAGATGGTTTTTGATAAAGTCGGATCCTGTCTTGTAAAATTTTATGAAATATCTGTGGCATATCCCGGTGTCGGTGCGGCAATTTCAAATGATGACTGGGGATTTTTTTCTCAGACAATGATATCTACCGAAGATATGAAAAAATACGTCCTGCCCTTGCACCAAAAAATCAGTGATGTAATCCATAACAGCGGCAAACCTGCCATTTTACATTCATGCGGACAGGTTGATAAGATGATGCCCGATATCTGCCGCCTTTATGAGGGAAAACATTCATATGAAGACAAAATTTTGCCTGTTGAAAACGCTTATGATCAATATCATGATAACATTGCGATTCTCGGCGGTATCGATCTTGATTTTGTATGCCGCAAAACTCCACAGGAAATTTATGAAAGAAGCTGCAGAATGCTGAAAAAAACGGAAGCTAAAGGCGGTTACGCTCTGGGAAGCGGAAACAGTATCCCGTATTACGTTCCTTTTGATAATTATTTGGCAATGATAAGCGCCGCCATAGTTAATTCCTGAATAAATCAATTTAGTTTGTCTTACAATTACATAGCTGCTTACAAGACGTCCCCCGCCGAAAAAGCGGGGGCATTTTGTCCGCAGCTATAAAAACAAGCGTTTATTCCCCCAAATCACTTGACGGTGTAACGATTTTGTATACAATACCTTTTTGTATTTGTATAACATATCTCCCTGTAAACTTTACAGGTGATAAAAATTTCAAAATTATCACACAGACTAGTGAACTGTCGAATAAATGCAAAGAGCATTCCTGTTGTCAAGAAGAACCGAAAATTAATATAACTTAGCTGGCTTTAATCGTAAAAGAATTATTTTTTCACTCTTCACATTTATTCCATATCCTGCCTCATGAATTCCAAAATTTTCTCCTGTTAACACATTCTTTATTTCAAATCCATATCCGCTGCCGGTTCTTATTCCTAAATCATCAAATGAAATTTTCAGCTTTATACTTTTTTGAACAGGCGTTTCAGGATGAAAATTAACTGCAAGCACTGCAATATCTTTATTTTCCAACAGTTTTGCAAAAATATGAGCATGCTCGTAATATTTTTCTATTCTAAAGGCCGGCCTATTTTCCGGATCCTGATTAATGGCAATTACTGCTTTATTTTGCAAGAGTCTGCGGCATTGATCATCTATTTTTCTTATATCCGCTCCAATGATTAAAGGAGTCCCGAAAAATGCCCACGCCAGAAAATGATTTTCATAGTCTTCATATTTCATCTGATCATTTCCATCACCGCCATGATAATGTATTCCATTGCAGCTCACATTTCCGTTGCCATACATTCCCACAGTCAGCATATCCATATCATTGTAACAATTAAACGTACTGTTTTCAAAAGAATCCATCTGTGACTCTAATATGTTCATATATGACCTTTTTGAATCGGATATATCGTCTGTAGAACGGTATGTATGGCATCCTCTTGATCTAGCCCAATTTTGTACGTTATCTTTTCCGCCGGTACTTCCCGTAAAAATTATATCTCTTCCTGTCATTCTCAAAGCCTGTGCCATTGTAAGATATGCATTATCTCCCTTGGCTGAACTTGGGAAAAATCCAAAATCATATTTCAAATAGTCTATCTCCCATTCGGCAAAAGTTTCAGCGTCCGTTATTTCATGTCCGAAACTTGCAGGATATCCCATACAGGTATAAAATCCTGCATCAGAATACATACCGAATTTCAAGCCCTTTTCATGAATGTAGTCAGCTACATATTTCATTCCGTGAGGGAATCTTTTCTTATCAGGAACCAGCCTTCCATTTTTATCCCTCTTTATCTCACTCCAGCAATCATCAATTATAATATACTCATATCCCGCGTCTTTATAGCCTTTTTCCACTATAGCGTCGGCAGTTTCAAATATAAGATTTTCATCAATATTCTCTCCAAATGTATTCCATGTGTTCCATCCCATAGGCGGTTTTTTTAATATCATATTTTTCATTCCTTCACTTCATCATGAGTTTTATATATCACCTCATAATATCCGAATCTATGTATAAATTTCGATTCATGAAACTCCCATAACATCCAAATTTTATTTAAGTCTACTATATCCCTTAGACTATCTGTATTGTTTTCGTATGATATGTCAAAAAAATTTGAACCTGTTTGGAACTGAGGCAAAGCATAATAACCGTTTTTTTCTGTTGCGTACAGCCAATATTGCTTTTTCCATCCAAAACCATACCTTTATCGGTATATGCTTCAAACGGTTTTTCCAAAAACTCAACCTATTTTTCACAATATCTTATCTTTTAATTATTGTTTATTATGAGCGCAACTCCCTCCAGACCATACGAAACAGTAAGAATCGCCGAAGCATTACTTCCATAATTATCATACGTCTTTATTTGTGTCTCTGAAGCGCCTGTAACATTAACATTATCACCTTTATAATTCAGAACATAAACTTTTAAGCTTTTATCAATATTTGTTATATATCCGCTCAGCTCAGGATTATATGAAGCTCCTGCTGACAGATCCTGAGTAGTATATTTAAGCACTCCGTCAATATAGCTTAAAACATATCCCTTCAAAACTCTTGTCCCGTATACTGTGTAACTCTTGGCGTCGGATAAAAGCGAATTATTAACTGCATAGGGATTGCCGTTTAACGTTTTATTTGTATCATCATATTTCGATACGGCTCCCACGATCCAGCCCGGCCTTACACCATCTGTAGCGTCGGGAGCATATGCTTTTGATTTATATATCATATAAGCATCATTTATAAAACCGTCATTAAATTTATCAACAACTGCCGCTATTATATCTCCGCTTTCAATTTTATACAGTTCGCCCGTTTGCAAAAGATTAGGGCAGGCATCCCTAAAGGAACATTCATTTCCATTTCCATCTGTGCTGTCCCTTTTTGTTGTGTATAGCTCTGTTTGTGTTGCCGTACCGTTTGCGTCCAATTTGGTAGCATAAATTTTATCCGCTATTTCATCGTCTATAACTGTACTTTCAATCTTATTGACCAAATATACATTTTCCCTCATATAAAATTTGCTTTCCGATGCAGGCGCTGTATCGCAAATTATATAATCAGCAATACAAGTGTTAAGTTTTTTCCCGTATGCATATACCGTATATTGGACATCTGTAGTAAAGAAATCTGACATAGTGTTTGAAGCCCGGTATTTATATTCTTCTATATCCTGCGGACAATATAATATTTTTGTCTCGTTATTCTTCAAATATATTCTGTCTGTTGCTGAAGAAAACATGTTGACATATGATTTTGCGCCAAATTCATTTGACTGCATATTTTCTGTCTTTATAAGGTCATATACAACATCCGGGTTTCCTGTCTTGTCCTCTACGCTTCTTGCCAGCTGTGCAGAACTTATCCTTCCGTTTTCATCAAGCTTATAACTCATATAACCTACATATCCGCCAAGTATTGCGTTCATGGCAGAAACATTTTTGCACGTATACGTTTCTCCTTTGTCATCTGTAATTTTCATTTTCGGCGCTGCTTCATATTTGTTTACAACAGAATCAAACCCTATTATTTTTATAAGAAGAGATTCTTCTCCGGTTTCATCGCTGTAAACCACACTAACCTGCCTTACAAATCCCTCTTGTTTTTCTGCTGCTGCCGTAAGCTCGATCCATGAAACAAATCCGAAGCTGTCTAAATACAGTGTATATGTGTTGTTCAAAGCAGGCTTCACAAATCCGTCTGTATTTATATAATCGGAAACTATAGTATAACTTTTTTCGCCGTTTGAAATTATATCATATTTTTCTTTATATCCGTTTTTTTCAATACTCGACACAACAAAATTGCTTTCCGCTTCACTGGATTTTATTATTTTGGCATAATCTGCATTTTTTGCCACCAAAAGCTTATCTCCGACTTCTATAGTTTCTATATCAATATAATTTCCCAGCGCATCACGAACCTCAATTTTCGAATCCTCAGAATAATCCAGACAATTATCTTCTTCACTGCTTCCCGCAACAGCTTTTCTGTATAATTTCAAATTCCGGCTGTCATTTAAAATCACATTCCAGTCTTCATAACTGTCAATTATGACAATATTATATTTCTTATCCCTCTCAGTTGAAATAAGCGTAATATTTCCCTTAGCAAATTCAAAAATATTCTTATCAAATACCGATATTATCCCGCCGTTATATACGATATCAGCATTTTCGCTGATATATACACTTTTTTCTCTGCCCAAGGAACTATTGTCAATATAGTATAATTTCTGATCACTGTAATCCACAAAATCTTCTGCTGAAAGCTCTATAATATCTTCATTATCTGAAGGATATACAGCCACAAGATAACATTCCCCGTCATCTTCTTTATAATATGCCGTAACTGTTCTTCCCAGATAATTATTTATATATACATCTTTTTCCTCTGCTATAAAATTGAAACCGCCTATAATAATTTCATTTGCACTTGTATCACCTGCCAATGATGTCATAAGGGTTTTGGTAACTCTTCCCTTTATCCAATCCATCTTCATATATCTTGTAAGAAAAGTATCATTGGTCGGCTCATAAGTTGCATTTCCCGCATCAATTGATGTTATGCCAAAGATTTTCTGGTCATACATATTATATAATATCCTGGATATTTCCGCAATGCTGATAGCATCATCAGCGGATGAATATTTCAGACCGTTTAATAGATCCAGGCTCTGCGCAACATACATGTACCCCGAAGTATAACCGCCATGCATTTGTGCCAATTCGGAATAACCCATCATATTAACAAAGGCCTTTAATGCTTCATTAATTGTAAGATTATCATCAGGGGCAAATTCAGTCTCAGTTTTTCCAATCATAAGATCTTTGCTGTAAACGGCATGAATATCATCAATATATTCATTATTTACCTCAACATCTTCAAAAATATTTTCCCCCGCCTCTGTCTTTTCAACAGTTATAAAATTTTTATCCTGCGAAAAAACCTCAGAGTACCATTGCTGATTTTCATCATTAAACGGTTCAATGATCCTGCAGAGCAAACGTGCAAATTCTTTTCTTGCAATGGGTTCATCAGCTTTTTCAAACTGTTCTTCTGTTAAAATACCAATATCCTTAGCCATAACAAGTTCTTTTTCATATAACTTACTCTTAGATTGCTCTTGCGCGGTATCCTCATTTTTTGCAGATTCATCTTCTCTTATATTTATACTTGCGTCTTCGGGATATTCCGAAGGATATACGAGCATGTCTGCATCAACAAAAAATCCGTCAATGGTTACATTGCTTCCCGTACTGCCGCTCGGAATGACATCGCTGCTTTCAATAGTCAAAATATGTTCCCCTTCATTCAAACCATAATTTTTATATACCGAACAATCGAGGTTATTATATAAGGAATACATATCTTTGTTTTCCGTTTTTCCTTCACAGCTCACATTTATACGTCCGCCGTCTGTACGATACTTTCCATATACATGTATATTTTTACCGCTGAATGTATATTGTGCTGATACGTCTTTTTTTATAAGCAGTCCACCCTCGTCTGATATACTGTAGTCCTGCGTTTTGCCTGATATTTTAAGCGTTCCATTGTCATAAGCCTCCTTAGCGGCTTCCCATTTTAAATTAAAACCATCCTTTAAAGAAGAAGATAACTTATTTTTTCTAATAATCGGATGGGCAAACCAATTTTTTGCATTTGTTTTAAATTCTTCTATCGCATAATCAGACCAAAGTTTGTGTCCGTCACTATTGGGATGAGTCAAATCTGACCATAAAGCCTTAAGCCTTGAAGGCAGGTTTTCATATGTAACCCCTGTAACGCCCTCATAACCCTCATCTATCATATACTGTCTGAAATCCAATTCCGGAATATTGTAATACTCTGCAATTTTATGATGTATTTCAGATGCATTTTTAAAATTGGTACCTGTAGTATATACAAAAATTATCATAGGAGGATTTTTAAGGCTCTGTAAATTCCTTACAATGCCTTCCATACTCTCGTTTACTACCGTTTCATCGGCCCCGACGTCGTTTACCGCAAACTCCACAAAAACCAAATCGGGATTTTTTGAAATAACATCTCGGTTTAACCTAAGATAGCCGTAGTCAGAGCCTGTTCCGCCAATTCCCGCATTATGATTGGTTATTTTTCTTCCAGGAACGATTTTTTCATAGGTATCTATAAGATACTCACCAATATCTGTACGGTATCCTCTTCCATTTGTTATAGATCCTCCAAAATATACTATATTAACATTTTTATCCCCGTTAAAAGGGTCCCATATTTCTTCCGCTTCAACCGAAAACGCTGAAAATAACGATAAAACCAATGATAAGATTAACAAAAACGAATTAAATCTCTTTATTTTCATATATTCACCCCTCCTTGTTTATTGTATCAAATGCTGTTTTGGTATATCCTGCCAGGCTCATCTGATTTATAAAATCACTATAACCCGTATCCGAAATTCCTACAAGCCCTTGAAAATATGCCAGACTCATATTAAATGCCTCAGTAACCCCTCTTATCGGAACATATACTCCGCCATCTATTTCACACACTTCATGAGCCAATGTATAAGCCTTGCCGTCAACTTCGGCAGATTTACTTCCTACTGTCATCATTATCTTTTTGTTCCCTCTTTCAATAGTCACGGCATTTTTGTCCAATTCTGTTTTTATATCAAATATCCCGTTTAAATCATCAATATTTATCATAGACGTGTCATTATGCAGCTTTAAGAAGCTTCTTTCGTTATCTTTCACTTCATTATTATAATAATATTTGCTGCTGTTAACACTGGTAAGAAGCATAGGTCCTCCCGCGCTTTCTTCAAACTGTTTACACATGTTTACAACCTCTTCGTACATAGCGTTATTTATGATCTCATCCATTTCTTCGTATGAAATAAGCTCACGAGGCTTTCTTATGGACAGCGTACCGCCACTGCTCATGTAAAGCTTTAATCCGCCTGTTCTTGAAATTTGTTCAGCACTGCTGTCTACGAATGTCTTTATAGGTCTTCCATCAACAATTAATACCATAACCTGACCAAAACCACAGTCATAAGCTCCGAACACAACATCATGCCATTCGCCGTCGGCAAGACAGGTATTTTCAAACGTTTCCATTATGCCCTGCTTTCCGGAACTCCATATCTGTACTTCTATAATATCCGGTTTTATTGCAAAGAAATAGTTTTCACATGCCCACAAATCGACTTCCGTTTCCTGTCCTCTTACAGATAAACCTGCCCAAGGAGTACCGCCGTTGAAATCGACTTTTAGACCAAAAGCATATAAAACCTTTCTTGAAATCATATCAAATTCCTGACATTCCATATAAGTTGAATCCAGTTTGGTTCCGTCTTCCGCCAGAGTATCCATAACGATTGTTCCATCATCTTCAAAGATAATATTTGCATTCTCTTCATCGCGGATATCCCAATGTTCTTTTGAAAGCCACGGGCTTAAATCATATATTCCTCCATTAACATATTCTTCCGAAATTGCATCGAGAAGCTCTTCTTCTATTGCTTCAATTTCCGACTGTGTTCTTGTTCCCGATTTCCACCCCAACGCCTCGTTTGCTTTTAAAAGCGCTGTGTCAACTCTTTCTTTACTGCCTTCTTTATAAGTCCCGGCTTTTGTTCCCTCTTCTATATACTCATAAATGCTGTTGACCCTTTCAATAGCCTTTTCAAGATTTGTAAAATCCAGAAATTCATATTTTGACGTTGTGAATCTGTATACGACGCCATTTGCCTCCCATTCTCCCTTTAACGATAACGTCTTGTTGATCGCTGTAACCTGCCAATAATAATCTGTATAGCCAGGATCAAGTTTTTCAACCGTATGATAATTATACGGTACTATAACATCTTCAACTATATTTTTAAATTCCGGATCTGTTGCCAAAACAAACCTATATTCATCGGCGTCAAATGAGGTTTCCCACATAAATTCAGTCTTATAAGTTCCCACTTCTGTCTGTCCGTTCTCAGGATACAGTTTTCTAAAGCTTCTTTTTACCAAAATCCTGTTTTTATCAAATCCCTCGTCCCACTGTATTCCTATCTGCGACAGATCAAAATCCTCCGAAATCAGATCCGGATTTTGCTTATAAACATCAGAATCCTTCTTTACCCGGTAATCAAGATTTTCAGGGTCTACAAAACAATCCTTGCTGTCAATGGTTATATTATTTTCAAAGTGATTGGCTGTAAGCATATTTGCCGACAAACCATTATCCGGTGCAGGAGAATTTACCGAAAGATTACCCACCGCTTCATTAAGAGCCGTAACACCAAAATCATATTCTTCTATTATTCTTGCCTCTTCCTCTATTTTGGGAAACTCATCGAGGAAATTTCTAACCAACGCATCAGATTTTTCCGATAAAAGCTTTGAATATCTGTCTACTCCGACCCATACTCCAAACTGCATACCCACGGTGTGGTCTACAGTGATATTATTGTAATATTTTGATCCCGAGCCGCTTGTATAAAAAGATTTATCGCCGTCAACTGCAATATTATCATGTATATATCCTCCGGCATATCCGTCATCAAAATATATTGCGCGGTTATGCTTGTGTGCGTAAACTCTGGGATTTACAGGATTGGTCTCATAGAAAAAATTATATGCATATTCATTCTCTCTGTTCATTATGGTTCTTCCTGCATAAAACGCACCCGCATCAACCGTTTCCCTTACCGTTGCTATTACTTCATTATATCTCGCCTTGCTCCTTATCCTGTTAAGGCTCAGGACATGCCACCCGGTATTATGCGCAAGGTTATGCTCAACAATCCCTCCCACAGCGTTCACAGAACCCAGCAAATTTATAGGTTCATCCGACATAGGCGCTTCCCGGCTTGCATAATTGTTTGATACCTCTACGCCATGATCCTCAATATTATCGGTGCTTCCCGACATTATATCCATTCCTGCAGCATAATTGCTGTAGAATATATTGTTTGTAATTTTAAGGTTATACAGATTTCCCTCAATATTCATCCATTGCGCGTAGTCATACACCTTCCCGAAATTATATGTATAAAAATTAAGCACAGTATCTCCAAGATACGAGAAAGTACATTTATCAATAGTTATATTCCTTATAACGTTATCCGGATTATGATAACCGTCTATGGCACTGCCGCCCGACTGTGTAAATGTCAGCCCCTCAAAGGTTATATTTGACGCACCCGAAAGCTGAAAAAAATCATCCTGAAATACTGTCATCTCAAGCGTTGCCCCGTCTGCCAGACCATATGGCGGATAATAGTACATAAGCATAGTATTCCTGTCAATATACCATTCTCCGGGCATATCGATCTCTTCCAATAAATTTACTGCTTTCCATCTTCTTGATTGTCTGTTTGTTATACCGAAATCAGTGCCGTATTTAAGATTTATAAGAGAGTTTTTTACATCGATATTGGCAGCAGGGACAGCTTCTTGACGGTAATCATAGCCCAAATATCCCTGAACCACAAAATCGTTTGCATCGAGCCATCTTTCTGGTCTTTCGGTATTAACATATCTGAAAGATCCACCCAAGGAGTTTTCTCCCGTTCCTCCAACGGAAACAGGCTCAAATTCTCCATAATTATAATCACCGTTCGGCCACTGCGAAATCATCTGCTCCGATCCGTTAAGATAAAATCTCGGATAACTTCCGAAATCCTCAGGTTTATCGTAAATTTCTTCGATCCCCTGTGCTTTTAAATCAATAATCCCTACCTTATCACGTGAACTTTCAGGAAGTCTTTTTAAAATATTACTGTCTGAAACCTTATAAATTTTTGTTATATCTATAGCCCTTGAGCCTTTAAATACCGGCTCTTCTCCTTCATACGCTTTATATATTACTCTATGTTCGTCATCAAATCCCGAATCAAGTCTTGTGAGTATTATCTTATTATTTACCCTATAATTTCCCCCTCTGAATATTACCTGAATCTCAACAGGATTTTTTATACCTTCAATTACTTTTCTTACATGCTCCTGATAATTTTCCAAATTTAAAGGTCTTTCAAAACTTCCATCCCCATTTTCGCCGCCTTCAGGCGCAACATAAATATTTATCGTGTTTTCCGGCGGCTGCTCTGCCATAACTGCTGTATTCCCCGGTAAAAACAACAATACCGCAAACAAAAAACTCCATATCCTTTTTTTCATATGATTCACCTCGCATTCAGAGCATCATACACAATTTTCGCCGCCTGGGCTCTTGTACAGTTATCCTTGGGTCTGAATGTATTATCTTCAAATCCGTTTATAATTCCCTTTTCCACAAGATATGCCACTGCCTTTTGTGCATATTCCGAAACATCGACGCTGTCGTTAAAATCCAAAACGGCGTCAACATCCGGTTCTCCCAAGATTCTATATATCATAACAGCCATATCCTGCCGTGTAACACTGCTTCCGACTCCGAATATCTCTTTATCAAAGCCTTTTACTATCCCCTCATTATTAAGAGTGCTTACAAACGGCGCATACCACATACCAGCATCAACATCGGAAAATTCGCATTCTTTATCTGTAATTTCATATTCAAAACCCAAACACAATATTTTTGCAAGCTGTTCTCTCGTAACAATACCCGACGGATTGAATCTTGAATCACCCACTCCGTTTACGATCCCTTTTTGGGCGAGTTGTTCTACTGCTTCCCTTGCCCATTCGGCGTCATTCAAGTCTGTAAATATATCCGGCGGTGAAATATTGGCGCCTTTATTATTTTCAGTAATGTTCGAAACAAAAGAGGGATTCTTTACTGTCGATGAATTTCCTCCTCCAACCGGCGAACCCGAAGAACTTTCCGAAGAACTTCCGTTTGCTTTATCCTTTATATTGTCACAGGTATCGTCAATATATTTTTGTAAATTTGCAATATCCGAAAACGATTTTTTTACAATTAACTTATTTACCTCTGTTTTTTCAGATTCTGTAAGAGACGCATATTTTACAATATCAAGTCCTGCAAGCTCTGCGTTTTTACTTGTCAGAATTTCACTTATAACACCATATCCGCTCTTTACCGGGTCAGATATTGATTTTAATATGGTCTCACTTGCAAATAAAGCTATAAGCTCGTCTGCAGTCGTTAAATTTTTACCGCACATATTATTTACAACCGCCGCTTTACCGCTTTGAGTTATTTCATTATCGAACAGATTTTTAACGGTGCAGTTTTTGTCCGCATCAAGAGTATCTATTTTCATAATGGTCTCATATAAAAACTTTCCGTCTTTATAGAGAATATCTGTTTTCCCTTCATTAAATGCGGCTAACAGAGCATTCTCTGCAATTATCTCCTGCGCATTTTTATATGTAAGGTTAAGAGTTGGAAGTTTTGAAAACATAATATCTGCAATACCCTGTTTTTTTACGCTGTTAAAAAGAACAGTATCAATGCCTAAATCTTTTTTATACTTTTCAAGCAAATCTGCCAATATACTTGAATTCTCGGATTTTATTAATTCATTTATTATTTCTTCTCTCACAGCAGCGGGAGCAAAATACAGCTTCTTTTCATCCAGATTTCCATCGTCACCATTAATGATAATTGTAAATTCACCCGCCTTAGGAAAATTATTATCATCCTTAGGCAAAAGACCATTATTTATAGCAATACTGAATGAAAAAAATCCGTTTTCTCCGCTTTTTACGGTTTCTTTATATTGCAGACTTTCCGCGTTTGATATATCGGAGGCAGTAAATCCCGGATTTAAAACCGTAATATCAACAAATCTTTCTTCTTTCCCAGAAGGCAGATTTCCTTCCACCATTATTACCTCATTTTTCAAATCCAACACCGGCTCATTGACCTGTGCTAAAGCTATAGAATTCAGCAAAGCCAAAGTTACAAAAGCTGCAGTCAGTATTTTTATTTTCATATTATTCCACCTCTCCTTCTGCATATACCTCGCTTACTGTTTTATACATCTGAATCAGCGATAGACTATCCTTATAAATATATAATTTACATTCCGGCATACCATCCGGTTTTTCAAAAGTTATCGATACTTCATCGCTGCCATATGCCTCAACAGCACCCGTTTTAACTTGTACTGTGATCATTTTGTCGGCATTTAATGTATCATCATAGACAGTTGCCGTAAGCACAGCGAAATATTCCTGTTCATCAGAAGTTGAATTATTGATCTGTGCCAAAGCTGTTAACGTATTGTCTTCGTTGTCTGTAAAGGTAATGCCATCGGAGGAAAGGATTTTATTCTCAGTGAATGTATATTCAAAACCGCTCATTAATTCCATACCATGTATACTTTTTATTCGGGGCAAAACGGATACCGTATATACATTGTCATATTCCCTGTCGTTATACAAAGTAATTTCGGCGCTTTTGTTATTGCTGCTCTTTACCAACCCAAAATCTTCAATTCCTATCCCGTCACAAGACACCTTTATATAATCCTTAGTAAAATATTCATCACTTATAGGCAGAGTGAAGCATACATTAACTTTATGATTTCTCAATTCATCTTTATATATAATTTCAGAAACATCGGGTATAGACTCTCTCATCTCATTTAACTTTTCATATCCGGCAATATCTGTATACCCGTTTTCATATAAAATGTTTGAAATTGAGAAAAGAGTTTTCAATTCATCATATTCCGCACTTGAAACAGATGTTTTTTCAGCAAACTTATTTATTTTTTCAACATACTGTCCATATATTTCAAGCATTTTGGAATTATGTGTTTCTTCAGTTGTTATATAGGAAACATTACCGATATGGTGCGCTGAAATATATCCGTTCACATATGCAGCGTTAGAGCCGCAGGCAGTAAAATAAAACGTACCTCCCGTATATGGATCATCTGTATCAAGAAACGTTAAAACATTTTCATATTCCCCAAGGATTCCGTTATCATATCGGGCAATATAAATATTTATACGCTCTCCTTCTCCTGTGTTATGTGATACTACTCTTATTCTGATATCTGAACCAAACTCATAGTTCATAACATTTTTTGAAGCGACAAGCTCAGTTCCTATATTACCATTGCTTAATCTTTCAGCAAACGCAAATTTATCACCATTCCATTTTCTAAGCCCCATCTTAATGTCAGACCCCTCAGCAGCAAGCGTCAACATATAAGCTCCCCCGGCAGACGAAATATTTGTATCCCACGTTCCCATCTCATTTATATATGTATCTGCATTAAACATAAGTCTTAATCCGGAATAATCTCCGTTTCCTTTAACAGTTGTCATATTCTTATTGCTGTAATCAAACTCAATAATAGGATCTTCAAACATATATTCCTCATAATTATCCTTCTGCATGAGACCGCCGGTAGAGTATATTACTCCTTCAAACAAATCCTGCCCGGGTTTATTTTTTCCTACAAACAGCATACCTTCATTAAGATATGCGTCCATATTTTTTGTGCTTCCGGAAAATATCTTCCACTCATCTGTGCTTTCTGTTCCTTCTTTCTGGGCAGAATAGAATCCTTTTGTATTAAAAATAAAAACATGACCGTCTTTCTGTTTATAGCCCATTGCAGATTTTAAGTCCTTATTTATAACTAAATAATATACTTTATCTGCAGACATTTCCGGAAGCATTACAGATGCAGCTTTAGATTCTTCATCAAGCACGATACTGCAATCCACCTCTTTTTTATATTCGTCGCAGTATACTTTTACATATTTTTGCAGTTCCGACATGGCAACCGGTTCATTAAATTTGATTTTTATATTCAGGCCTTCCATACTTACCTCAGGTGATAATTCGGGTTCTGTATACTCTGAAAAACTCCATTCTCCGTTTGTATATGCAACATTATCTATACAAAATGAATTAAAATATCCATTAGAACCCGCTCTCCAGGAAGATCCCGTCATAAAATAAAAACTTCCGCCCGTAGGTATATTTTCAGTGTCAAGATATTCAATAACTTTCGTAAATTCACCCGGATTGCCGTTATTATCATATTCCGCGCGTTTTACCGTGATTTTTGTCCCATCTGATATTTCCTCCGTTTCGATCCTATATCTATACGGTATATCAACTTCATGGTCAAGGCTTACTTTTTCTCCCAAAACTGTGCCTATATTGTACTGTCCGCTTGCATTTTTTGCACCAATCTCCTTTTCGTCGCCCAGCCATTTTCTCAGTTCAACATTTTGTCCGTTATCATATACTCTTAATATATACGCGCCTGTTTGAGAAGAAAGGGATTGACTGCTCCAATCATTTGCCTTTGCGTTGGTTGTAAATCCTCCTGTTTTAAAAAAGGTTGAGATACCGTCATAATTTCCTCCCAAATTACCTTTTAAATTAATATTTAAATCATATTCAAGGAGTGATTTTTCATTATAATTATAATTCTCATACTCACCGTCATATATTAAAACAGCAGCCTCTGTATAGGGTTTTTGATTATATATAAATCTTGTATCGGTTATCGGATTATTTGCCGCAAAAACCCTGTTATCATATAAATTTGCAGGCAAGTTGACCTCTGCCTTTGATGTTCTCTTCCATGTGGATGATGTATCTCCGCCTTCGTTAAAATCCTCTCTGATCCCCTCCGTTTGCAAAAGAAAGGAGTATTCTTCGTCAATTGTTTCTCCTTCCTCAGAAATAAGTTCTTCAGAGGTTTTTATAAAATACTTCATTGAATTGTAAATATCGGAAAACACCACCTCAATATTATCACCGTCAATGCTGATTTTTGTGTTTTGAGTGACCTCTTTTCCGACTGCATCAAATATAGAAATTCGGTCTAAATTATCGCTTCCGATATTTTTATTAAAGGATATTACCGCTTTATTAATCCCATCAAATTCGTAATCATCAATAGCGAATTTTTCTTCTGCTCCCGTTATAAAATTTACCGAACTGATCATTACAGCCATACATACTACTACAGAGATGCTTTTTACTGTATTTCTCATATAAATAACCCCATCCTTTCTTTTATTTTGAGCTTATTTTGCTTTTCCTAAAGGTACCATTTCATTATTCCATATAAATACCTTTGTTATATAATTATTTCCTATATTTTCTGACACTCTAAATGTAATATCTTCCTCTATCTTGGCATCTGCAGCCAGTGTGACAGGTTTTGAAACAATTTGTATCAAAGCCTCTTCTTTATTATAAAGAGCTAACATCAGATTTGCTTTTTCAGAACGGGAAAGATTTGAAGAAATACCCTGAATAAACCCTATTTCCATATTCTTATATCCTGTTAAGTCTGTTATGATCTCATTGTTATCATTTATAAATAAGCTATCTGTAAGACAGACATTTTCTATCTTCTCCGTTTCCGGTGCCGTAATATAACTTATATCTTTAATAAAATGCGAACTTATATAACCGTTTATATATGAAGCGGAAGAACCACAGGCTGTAAAGAAAAATGTACCGCTTATATATGGATTATCATTATCTGTATATTCCAAAACCTTTTTATAGTTCCCCTCTTTTCCGTCTATGTATTCTGTCATATAAAGCTCAATCAAAACACCATCTTGAACATTTGTTGTCTTTATTTTATATCTGTATTCATCTTCTGCTCTCCACTCGTTTACAGCTTTTTCACTTATCAATACCGTTCCGCCAAGATCCACTCTTTCCGCTATGTTTATCTCGCTTCCGTCCCATTTTCTAAGCCCTGCATATAATTTGTCGGAGCTTGGGTAAAGAGTAATTATATAAGCTCCCTTTGATGATGAAATTTTATTATAGCCGTCCGAAAATACCGTATCAAATTCTCCCGAGCGGATAAAAATTCTCATACCGGAATAATTGCCGTTTCCCTTTACGGAAGACGTGTTCAAATTTTTATAATCAAATTCAAGAATTGAATCCGCATAGTCATACTCGTCATAATTCTTTTCATTTACGAGCGCACCATCTGAATATGGCGTTTTTTCTTCAAAATATTTATGATCGAAAGAATACGGTGCAAGATATATCCATCCGTCATTTGTATAAGCATTGCTTTCACTATACCCTGCCCTTTTAACATACCAGTTACTGCAGTTTTGAACGTTTGTATCGATATATGAATACATTCCTGTTACATTGATCTTTGCATTGTATTCATTAAAAAGCGGTTTGCCAAATACGCTTTTTAAATCTTTACTTATTTTAAGCTCATAATTTTCATAATTTTTGTCGATAAAATCAAACGAAATATCAAGCTGTTTTGAATTATAAATATTTACCTCCGGTGATATAATATACATTTCACCGGTAACTGTATTTTTTACAGAAACAGCATTCAATGTATTTTCATCAATACCCGAAGAAAATATTAAAGATATCTTTTCGTCACAGCTAAGCATTTCAGTTACAAACATGTCATCTTCCGAGCTTGACTCCAAAGCTGTGGTATAAAAACTGAAATTATCGATCGCGTGAGAATTAATATAATAATATTTTACGCCATTTGAAGGATTTACGGAAAAATATACGCCTCCATTTAGCAAAGGATTTTGCGTATCTTTAGCGGAAGCTACTTGTTTATATTTTCCTAACTCTCCTGTTTCATTGTACAGGGCGGCGTAGACCACAAGTTCGGCTGCATTGTTATCCTCTTCATTATTTAGTGTGATCCTAAACCGCACTTTATCTCCCACTTCATATCCTTCTAATGTTCTTTTCTCGGAAAGTGTTGTTCCCACATTGCCCTGAAGCGCTCCAAAGCTGACTGTACCGCCTGTACATTTTCTGATATCAATCTCTTTTCCGTACTGCGATATTTCAAGTATATAAGCACCGTTAGCCGTACTTATACTGCTTTGCAATGCATCCGAACTGTTATTTACATCTTCGGCTCTCATAAATACGCGCATATTTACATAGTTCCCGTTTCCGAATCCACGTCCGTAATTTACATAGTCGAATTCTATTATAGAATTTTCCATCTCTATATTTCTAAATTCTTCGGGCTTTACAAAAACGCTTCCGTTCGAATAAGGGATTCCGTTATATCGGTTATCTGTATCATTAGGGTTTATGTCGCTTAAAAACAACCGGTTATCATAAATATACGCATCTGAATTTCTGTTTGCGCCGTTATCGAATCTCCATTTTCTTGTACTCATACCATTAGCATTAAAGTCATATTCAACACCGCTTTTTCTAAAGGTATATTTATATGCACGATCAATGGCTGTATTAAAATCGGTTGTTACCGTATCAGGAATTTCTATGTAATATAATTTTTTGTTCTCTATTTTCAAATTTTCGGTATTTAAATAAATTACACATGGGTTTAGCTTGTCATACTCTTTACCGCACTCTTGTTCCGTTCCACCCAAGGTTACTTTTATACTATCTAAGCTCTGCTGCGAAATATGCCCCGAAAATACAATTTGTATGTTGTTTTTAACCTGATTAACATTTATTTCCTTGACTGTAAGGATATCTTCAACCGCTTCAATGGAATATACTCCCTCTGCCACAGTCACTTTGAAAACATATGGCATAAAAATTTTCTGTCCATAAACCGACATAAGCTCTGTTCCGGTTTCAATAGTATAAGTTTTTCCTTCTTTATATTCAACTCCGGAAAAATCTATAATTATTCTTCTGTCATCAGTATTATCAAGATATTTTTTAACATCAATCTCAATATCTCCGTCTTTTACCGCAATATCATTCAAGGCATAATTATACATCGGCTGCGAAAACTCAATAATCGCGTTCTTATCTACCATTTCTATATCAATCGGTATCGGAGAAGTTTTCTGAGTAATATAAAATCCCGTTTTCCCTTCTTCCGACTCCCATTCTCCGGACATAGACCTTGTTTCATTAACAGCATATACTCTCCAGAAATAATATCCGGAAATACTGTCGTCTGATTTCATTGTATAATGATTATACGGAACAATCTCATCAACAATTATATCTTTAAAATCACTGTCTTCTGCAATAATAATCCTGTAGCTGTCGGCGTCAAACGACCTTTCCCACATAAACTCTACCCCTTCTTCTGCAACGACTGTTTCTCCTTTAGCGGGATACAGTTTACTAAAGCTTCTTTTTTCGGTTATCCTCGACAAATCAAAACCTTGATCCTGCTGCAGCCCGATATCCGAAAGATCAAAATCTTCCGAAATCAAATCAGGATTAAGCATATAAGCCTCAGACGTCTTTTTTACCCTGAAATCCAACTCTTCGGGATTGACAAACATATTATAACCGCTAAGATTTATATTATCTTCAATTCTGTTTGCCGCAAGCATTGCCGTACTCATTCCGGTTTCGGGATTAGTTCCGTTAACAGTAAGGTTTCCCTCTGCTTCATTTCCCGAAGTAACAGCAAACCCGCTTTGGCTTATTACATCATATTCATTTTCTATTTCAGGAAATTCAGTTAAGAATTTTATAACCTTATTCTTTATCTCATCACTTTCAGCCCCGTTAGGATTTTCATCACTTTTAAGCTCTTTTTTTGCTATCAGGGATGAATATCTGTCTGCGCCTGCCAGTACCGATATCTCTATCCCATTTGGACAGTCAACCGAGATATTACTGTTATATTTATTTCCCGAGCCGCTTGTATAAAAAGATTTATCTCCGTCAACAGAAATATTATGGTGTACAATGCCGTTTGAATAGCCATCGTCAAAATATATTGCTCTGTTGTGCGTATATGGCTTTAAAATATCCTGAACGGGATTCGTTTTATAGAAAAAATTATATCCGTATTCATTGTCTCTATGCATAACGGTCCTGCCTACATAAAACGCGCCCGCATCAACCGTTTCTCTTACAGCGCTGACCGTTTCATTATACATTATCTTATTTCTCAGTCCTGTAGCTCCCAAAACATGATATGGTGCGTTATGGGCAAGATTATTCCTTATTTCTCCCTCCACAGCATTCACGCTTCCCAAAAGATAACCGCTCAAAGAAAACGGCGCCGTTTGATTTGCATAATTGTTATATATTTTAACTCCATGACCCGTGAAATTTTCAAAATCACCCGAATGTACGGTTATAGGAGTTTGATATGTATTATAAAATATATTATTCGCTATCTCAACATTATAAAGATTTCCCACAATATTTGACCATTGATTTATATCGTAAAAATCAGCAAACTGATATGTATACATATTAATTGCATGTCCGCCTATATTTTCAAAGGTACATTTTTCTATGGTAATATTTTCACTTTTCCTGTTTTTATCGTGATAACAATGAATTACACCGCCGGAGGTGTTTTTAAAAGTCAATCCACTGAAGGTTATATTGGAAGCCCCGGTTATATCAAACATGTTATCGCTGAAAACCCCGATTTCCACCTTCCCGCAATCTTCTGCAGGATAGTAATAGAGCATTTGGGCGTCTCTGTCTATATACCATTCTCCCGGTCTGTCAAGCTCTTCAAGTATATTATATGCTTTCCATCTTCTCGACTGTTTGCTGTTAATCCCAAAATCACTGCCGTGAGCAAGCTTTATTATAGACTTTTCCGTGTCAATCTCACTTATAGAAATTGCTTCCTGTCTGTAATCATAACCAAAATATCCTACTGCCACCGCATCTTCCGGATCGCTCCAATTATCCGGCCGGTCTGTATCAAGATATTTAAAGCTTCCCCCTTGCGCATTTCCTATTCCGCCTTCTGAAACAGGAGAAAAAACCGCATAATTATGCTCGCCGTTAGGCCACTGAGCTATAGTTTGCTCTTTATCGTTATTATATATTTTTATATATGACGAAGGAATTTCAGGATTCTTATCTGCAACTCCCAATCCCGCCACACTCATACAAACAATTTTATCCTTTGCGCTATCGGCTACTCTTTTTAATATATCTTCATCAGAAACTTGTGTAAACTGAGACACATCAAGCTCCTGCGAGCCCTTTAAAACAGGCTCTTCTCCTTCATATGCCCGGATTACAAGCTTTGCCGCATCATTAGCGGCACTCCCCGTCTTATTCAAATTTATTGTTTTATTTATTCTGTATTCCCCGCCCCTTAATATTACATTTATCTCTTGTAAAGATGAAATACTGTTCCTTAATTCATCTGCCTTTTCTACAGCACTCTCTATTTCTCTGAAAGGATTATTAAAACTTCCGTCTCCGCTTTGGCTGCCGTTCGGCGAAACATAAATATCTTTAGCAGAGTTATTTTGTATCTCTTCATCATATGCCTCGGCTTTTGAATTTTCAACGAATAAAAACTCAAGAGGAATAACACATCCCAAAACCAAAGCCGCCGCCAATATTGCCGCTGTTTTTCCAAAATTCTTATCCACCATATATCCCCTCCATAATAAAGAAACATACAGCGGCGGCAGGCAGTCGGCCGCCGCTGTAATTGTCTAAATACTATTTAATAATCTTAACTGTTAAAGGCATCATTTCTTCCGTACTATCCCAAAGATATGCCGATATACTGTACCCTTCTTTATAATCTGCCGGAATATTAATCGTATCCCTCACTATATTTATATAATCAGAAGAATTTACTGTATTAACATCAATTTCTTTTATACTCACCATTCTCCTGCCATCATAAACCGCAAGGATAATTTCCCCCTGAGTTTCCTTCTCTGCCATAAACTCAACATTAAGTGCTTCTCCCGCATATTTTTCCAAATTGTAAACTGTCTTATTATCCGCCGTTTTAAAACTTATATCAAATAGCCCGCTTGCATATGCTTTTTCGAGAGTCAGACCGTAAATTCTGTAATATTGTCCGTCTGTAAAACTTATAGACTCTATTCTCTTCTGCTGCGGTACTGCCAGAGTGTACTCATACAGATTATATTCAATACCTTCCTTTTTACCTGTTATATTATCATAGGATGTACCTGTAAGTATTTTTTCCGCTCCATCAATGCCCGTTACATCTGTTTTGTAATATGTATTAAATGTGACGTCGTCCTTTGTTCCATCGGCATAATTTATCCGCATAACAGCCCCCGCAATATCTGTATTGTAATCAGCTATTAAAAGATGGATATTTGTATATATATCATCAGGAACATCGATTGTCGGAACAGACAGTTCCGCGTTGCCTTCATCCAATACATTATTGTTATGCCATTGTGCATATCTTGCCGTTACAATATCATATACAGGGGAAACTGCCTTAAATCGCTTGTTTAGCAGACTCTCTACATTAAAAGGCGTTCCCGAATAACTCTGCGCTGTGAAATAATTATAAATTTCAATAGCGTCAGGGCTTGAGTTGATCCAGTTATTTTCTTTATAATTTACAAGTATATCGGGAGTCATACCGCGTTTATATTCATCATTGTAAGCCGAAAATACTTTTCCGTCTCCCTCTGTATACGCACCGTAAACATTTGCCGCAGTTGAAAGATCTACCATAGTATATTCTTTATTTTTTTCAAAATTGTTAAGCAGTGTATCTTCATCAGTAAAGAATCCGCCTATGCACAATGTTACATCTGCAGGAAGCTCAACTTTAAATTCATGAGAATCCGAATTTGTAAGCATCGTATCATTATAATACCTTGCGTTTGAAAGAAATGCACGATTATCAACAGTTGCATATTTTACAAGAATATCTTTGTTGTCATATACCGGATAGAATACGTGACCTTTGAATTTATATGTTAGGGTTAATGGACCCGTAAGCCGTACTCCCGAAACTTTCCTTAGATTTGCACTGGTAAATTCTGCATCTTCATAATTTCCGCCGGCAGATGTATCAATTGTAATATCATCACTTTGTGCTATTATACTGCTTGAAACGGCTTTTTTTGTCATATTGAATCTATCGTACACATCGGCATTTTTTGTTATAGGATTTTCCATAAGCTCTGAACGCCTTAATGCCGAATCTGTATTATTTTCAACAAGATCAAGGATTATATCTCCATACAGCTTGTATCCGTCATATCCCTCTGCAGGATGGACATTGTCGGCAGCCAGCGCTCTGAATGTGCTGCCGTATTGAGCTTCGTTAAAATTATATTCCTTGGCATATTTTGCTTCTATGGTATCGTAATCAATGAACACCTCAAAATCCGACAAATCATTTTCAGTAACATTAAACAGGTATTCCGCATCGGTTGATTTTTCATATGTATTCACATCGGTTCTCTTGTATGTTTCATAGGTGACATCCTTTGTGTAAGCGCCGTCTTCATCGGCAGCTTTAATTGTCACATACTTTAAGAGTTCTTCGGTAATATTAAATACCGGAGTGTTATAATATTCAAATACATCAAGAGTAAACCTGTATGCCGGTATCTCTATTTCTCTTACATTGCCGCTGCTGTTTATGTAATGAGTAATTCCTTTGTTTAACAAAGACATTTTTACAAGTCTGTCTTTTGCGGGAATTATATTGAAGCAAATAACAGGGGCATTTTCCATGTTAAGAAGTCTTCTTATTGTCACTTCCGCAGCAAGATTTGCCTTGTGCACGCCTTCTGCCATTTCATTTGATTCAGAATAATATCCGTCGTCATTTCCGGCATAATCAACAAATACAATATCAGGATTTTCCGACATGACCTCATCATACAGTCTCACCTGATGCCATGCCGAGCCCTGTCCGCCGTTTCCCACATTTATTATTGTAATATTCTCTGCCAAAATACCGGTTTTTTCAGAAATATAATTTTTAAACATTTCCTGATATTCCGCTCCGCCTGCTGTGAGTGATCCTCCGATATAAACAATTTTTATGCTGTCCTTTGAGCTAAGCTCTTCAATTACCTCTTTTGAAATTTCCTCATTAGTTTTCCCTGTTAAAAGCTTATTAAGTTTTTCTGTATATTCAGTATCAAAATAATTTGTTATCGCAACATATGCGTCATAATCTTCTTTAAGCTGCCGGATCTCCTGCTCATAAATATTCCAATTTGAACTGTTATATATTTTATCGATCCTTTCTTTAATGAGATTTTCCTCATCTTCAAGATTCTCTATTTCAACACTTGTATACATAAGCTCGTCAATTACGGTTGAATTGGCATAAAAATATTTTCCTCCGTTAGAACCGGTCACGGTAAAACAAAAGCTTCCTGATGTTTTTGCATCAGCCGCCGTGTCAAGATAAGATAAAATATTTTTATAATCATCTAATACGCCGTCTGTTTTTTTAGCCGCGTAAACATTAATTAATACTCCGTCTGCAGTATTCTCGGTTACTATTCTGTATCTTACCGTATCGCCCAGACTGTAGTCTTCAACATCTCTCAACGCTGCAAGCTCCTCACCCACAGGCTGGTCTCCTCTTGCGGTATAATTTACTTCTTCAGCTCCTACCTTTCTCAAAGAAACTTTTTTCCCGTTATAACTGATTTCCAGAACATAAGCTCCGCTATCTGATTTCACTGCTCTGTAAGCGCCTGTTGCCAAACCGCTGTCATTATAAATATATCCGGTGCAGTTAACATAATTTGTCCCTCTGAAAAATACTCTCGTTGAGTCATATGAATGATTCCCATATGAAGAATTGACATATGACATATAATCAAATTCAAGTGCTGAATTTTCAAAGTTGTAATCCATATAAGTATTATTTATTACTACGCTGGGATCATCATTTATTGGGATTGTTACATTATCAGAATTTGTATGTGTAGTGGTTAAAGGATTACTTCCTCCTAAAAACAGCTGGTTGTTATAAATATACTCGGCTTTGTATCGGTTTTGATTTCCGCTCGTAAATTCTCCGACCTTCCAGTCTGCACTTACCTGTTCTGTAACCTTTCCGCTTTCATCTGTTGTGTTTACAGGCGCATTAAAATCATCATATAATTGTTTTTTTGTAAATGTATAATCATATTGTTTGTCAAGCCCTATGCCAAAAGCCGATTGCACGCCCTTATCTATGCTCAGATGATACTCGACCCCTTCAACAGCCGGTATCATTGAAAGATCAACGATCACCTTTGATGCATCGTCTTTTTCAGCAGTGATGTCACAAGGGAATTGCATAACCTCTTCTCCGATAGTCATAACCTTTATATTGTCATAAGAGGCAGTATTTACAGGTGTTGAAAAATCAATTATAATATTGTCTGTTGCAGTTACATTCTCAACAAACGGAACATCTGCGGCGATCTCCCTGATTGATGTATCTGCTATTTTTATATTTTTAACATAATGCGTTGATAAATATTTACTGTTGGGATCACTCGACATACTCATAAAATATGCAGTGCCGCCAAGAATTGCCGATTCAGTATCAATGCAAGACAATGCTTCTTTATACTCCCCTAACACTCCTTCATTATATTCTGCAACGTAAAGAGTTACTTTAACTCCTTCGGTAACATTCCTTGTCTTGATCTTAAATCTATATTCCTTCCCCGCAGCATAATTTTCAACAATACCGTTCTTGTATGCCAATTCAAACGAACCGTTTTCTTCACTGAACATTGAACCGTTAATCTGATAGCCCGTGCCATACTGAGTTGATAAATCAGGGCGTCCGTCCCATTTATAGATATATGCGTTCAGTCTTTCCCCTTTTGGTTCACATCTTAACGACAATATATATGCGCCCTGTTTGGACTGAATATATGTGGCCCATTGATTTATGCTTCCGGTATTTACAGCAGTATTTAACAATACGTTAAAACTGCCATAGCCTCCATTTGTACCCAAATCACTATTGTTTGGGTTTTTATAGTCAAATTCTATGTCAGCGTCATTATATATGTAATCCGCATAATTTCTGTCATGCAGGAATGTAGCGCCCGCAGCATAACTGACCGTCTGCCCGGCTCCTTCATCATCGTTATATTCATATATTTTTATATTATCTTTGCTCGGAGTCATAAACATCCATTCATCTGCAGCATATGGAGCATTTCCTATTCCTGCAACACTGTCTGTAACCCAATCTTCCTGCATATTATTAACTGTGAAATCATAAAGCCTTGTTTGTAAACCGTCAACCCTTAAATAATACTTACCATTGTCCAAACTTTGTGTGGAAATTTCAAGAGTATTACCCGCAACCTTAACCATACAATCCTGTTCACTCATATCTGTCCCTAATATCACTGCGTCATCACTTTTTGGAGAATTGTCAAAGGTTATTATTATTGCATCGGCATCTCTGTTAACCTTTGTTACATCTGCTGCTGTTTCAGCAAACGCAACCGCCGAACTAAACATTTGAATTCCCATTATCAAAGCGATCAACCTTGATAATACATTTTTTTCATTCTTCATCATTTCTCCTCCTTAAATTTATTCATTTTGCAAAACGAAGTTATGTTTTTTAGGTTATCTTATGTATATATTGTACCATATTAAAATATCACAAACAACAAACATTGTTCCATTATGTATAAAAAAAATGCCAATTATTTTTGCAATATAAGGTATTTTTGTTAAATTTTATTATTGCAAACTACTTGAAATAATGTTAAAATATGTCCAATAAGGGCTTGTCCCGTCATTTAACGAGGATAAGAACGCAGGCTGTGCTTTGCTGTAATCAGTGGGAGATTGTACTCTCACTGATTACAAATATGGAACCCGCCGTCAATTACGGCGGGTGACAACATGTGCGCAGTTATATACTAACCTATGTTGAGGAGGTTTTAATATGCAACCCCACCCCATGCTGAACGATTGCGAAATACAATGGAGAGATCTTAGTATTAAGCAGCATCAATTATTAAATGTCAACATAATCGGTAAAACTTTTCCTACTCCTGAATACGGTTCATATGGGCAAGTTCTTCCCCACTATCTTTTTGAATATATACTTTCAGGCGAAGGCAACATATATTACAAAAATAAAATATTAAAATTATCTGCCGGCGATTGCTGTGTTATCCAGAAAGGAATACGCTGCAGTTATAATGCAGATAAGCATAATCCTTATCAAAAGTTATATTTTTGTGTGCATGGTGAATACATACAAAATCTATGCGACCTTTTTAAAATATCACAACCAATAACAATAAAAAAAGCGGATGTTTCCGCCTATTTTTCAAGAATTATTGATGCTGCACAACATGATACCTGTACTCAAGAATTATATATGCATGAAATCCTCAATATTTTAATTAAGCTGTCGCCTATTGATATAAACAGTACCATCTATACACAATCCTCAGACATTGCAGCATCTGCTCGCCAATATATTGAAAAAAATGCCTTAAATGACATCAGTATCAATGAAATTGCAAATTATGTAAAAACATCACGACGCACATTTTTAAGACAGTATACAAATACCTATAACGAAACCCCATACAGAACCATAACAAGATTTAGACTTTTGGCATCGCTTGATTTACTATCATCAACTTCCAAATCAATAACTGAAATCGCGGAGTTGGTAAATATAGTTCCTACATCGCACTTCACTCAGAAATTCAAAGAATTTTATGGTCTAACTCCTTCTCAACACAGGAAAAACAGTCGAAAAAAATGATATTAAATATGATAGTATCCAAGCCGCCTTCCTTTAATACGCTCATTTTCAATAATTTATTTTATAACACGCACTGTAAAAGTAATTCCTTGCAGCAGTGAAACTGCTGCAAGCACAAAATATGCCGGCAAAAAACTTTTACATACCGCTTTGTGAACATTCTTAACCTGTGTGTTACAGGATCTGTTTTAATGTGAGCAGGATTTTCTTTTTCATTTAATAATGGATTGTCCCGTCATTCAACAAGGACAAGAGCACAGGCTGTGCTTTGCTGTAATCAGTGGGAGATTGTACTCTCACTGATTACAAATATGGAACCCGCCGCCGATTAAGGCGGGGGGGGACAACATGTGCGCAGTTATAAAATCATTATTCATTTATTTGGGGCAAAATAATTTTTACCGTAAAACCATTATTATTTTCAGCTGTCATCTTCCCTCCGTGAACACAAATAATTCTATATGCCATCGGAAGCCCCAATCCATGCGCTGTTTTTGGTATTTGTGAGATATTTTGAATCACCTCGTCACTTACTCCTCTTCCGTTATCCGAAATCCGTATATAAACGGAATCATTGTACATATATTCTGATATTTCAATTTTGCATCCTTGTTCATTATGAACTATTGAATTATTGATCAAATTAAAAAAGGCGCGTTCCAATAACATTTCATCTCCCATGATCACGGCCTTTTCATATTGAAAATCAAGATTTATCTTATATTTTTCAGAAAGCCCATTATTAATTAAATCGGTTAAAATACTTCTTATTATAAGGCAAATTCTTACCGGTTTTTTCTTTGACAGCTGCATATCATACTCAAGTGAAGATATCAGGTTTAAATCATCAACAAGTTTTTTTATCTTTATGCTTTGCGCGGTAATCATTTTTGCTTTTGTTTGATTTTCTTTTGAAATATCAACAGACCTTGCAAGTGCTTCAGAATATCCCATAATAATGGAAAGAGGCGTCCTGATATCATGAGAAACGCCTGCTATCCAATTTGAACGTGCATTATCTCTTGATAAAAGGGCTTCATTTTTGCGTTCAATACTTTCAGATGTTTCATTAATACTTTTAGATATTTCTTTAAAAATCCCTGTTTCTTTAAGATATACTTTTTTTTCCTGCCTTAAATCTTTAATTCCCAAAGTCAGTGTCCTTAATCTTCTATACAAAACTATACCGAATATACACGCTAAAAATGCTGCCAAAATCAAATTGACTGTTATAATAATTAATATCCTTTGAGGCAAAGATTCAAACCATGCCATGGAATACCTGAGTTCATATTTCCCCACAGAATTTTTAGGTGTTCCCAGTATTAGCAATCCGTATTCTTCTGTACGAACATACACCGGGTAGTCATTTAAATACCATCGTGTCAGTCTTGCTATGTCGTTAATAGTGTAGTGATCGGGTATATCATCCGGTTTATTATGACCCCATATAACATTTCCGTCCCCATTAACCAATATGCACCAATTATTATCAGGAATAACACTTTTGTTCTCTAATCTTATTTGGTTATCCGATATTATAATATTTTTGCTGATTTGCTCCAATACATAACGCTCGTTGTACGGATAGTTATTATTTGTATCACTTTGCAAAAATGCCATTCCGGCAAAATTAATACACAAAAGTGTAGTTGAAATGAAAGCTGATAATAAAATAAAGCAAATAAAAATTTTAAAAACAGTCTTATTCATCTTCCGTCACCAACTTGTATCCAAGCCCTTTCGCAGTTATAAGATGCATGGGGTTTGAAGGGTTTTTCTCTATTTTTTCACGTATTCTTCGTATATGCACCATTAAAGTATTCTCATAACCATAATAATCATCACCCCATGCCGCCATGCATAAAGCGTCATTGGTAACAATTTTATTTTTATTTTCCCAGAGCTTTTTTAATAAAATAAATTCCTTTGCTGTAAGCTGTATCTTATTGTCATCATATATAACCTGTGCATTCTCAAGATCTACGGTTCTGTCGGAAAGCATAAACGATGATTCTTTATCTGTTTTTACATAGGTTCTGCGAAGAAGCGCTGTTATCCTGAGTAAAAGTTCTTCGGTCAAAAACGGCTTTACTATATAATCATCGGCGCCAAGCCCCAGCCCTTTTATTTTATCATCCGCCTCGCCTCGTGCCGTCAAAAAGATTACGGGAGCCTTTGATATTTTTCGTATATCATCAAAAAGCGAAAATCCGTCCCCATCCGGCAGATTTACATCTAAAACGAAAAGTGCAATCGGCTGCTGTTTTATTATATCCATAGTCTCACTGCAATTTTGGGCAGTATATATATTATAAAATCCGTCTGATAATAAGATATCTTTTATCATGTCCAAAAGTCCTTTTTCATCATCCACAATCAAAATCTTTTTATTTTTTAATTCATTCATATCCTGATCACCTAAATAGTAAAAATGCGTTTTTCTTATTAACAAAGAATTGTTACTTTTATTATATCATAAACAACCTTCAAAATAAATACAGCTTTAACATTTTAAATAAATTTAAGGTTAATGTAAGATTAAATTAAGTTTTACGAAAGGAAGGTATGGTACAATTGTTATATCCAAAAAGAAAAGAGGTAAAACAAAATGAAAGAAATTGTAAAAACAAACGGGCTTACCAAAAAATACGGTGAGAACCTGTGCGTAAACAACTTAAACATGACTGTAACGGACACAAGTATCTACGGCTTTTTGGGACCGAACGGCGCAGGGAAATCCACCACCCTAAAAATGCTTTTAGGACTTGTACACCCGACAAAGGGCGAAATTGATATTTTTGAAAAAAGGGTCACTGACAAAAACAGGATCTCAATTTTAAAAGACATTGGATCTCTCATTGAATCGCCTTCTTACTACGGGCATTTAACAGCTAAGGAAAATTTAAAAATATGTCAGACTCTTTTGGATGTTCCGTCTTCCAATATTGATGAGGTACTTAAAATCGTCCGGCTTGATAAGCAGCAAAGCAAAAAGGTTTCTGCATTTTCCTTGGGGATGAAGCAGCGGCTGGGTCTTGCTTACGCGCTTTTATCCTTTCCAAAGCTTCTGATCCTTGACGAGCCGACAAACGGGCTTGACCCGGCAGGTATTCATGAAATGCGCGAGCTTATTCGATCGCTTCCCCAAAAATACGGTATGACAGTGATCGTTTCAAGCCATCTTCTTTCTGAGATCGATCAGCTTGCAGATAATATAGGAATAATAGCAAACGGCAAAATGATGTATCAAGGCACGTTATCAAATCTCCACGATACAGACCCGTCAAAAACATTGGAAGAAATCTTTCTTGATCTTACCGGAAAGGAGCAGAGCTTATGATACGCTTATTAAAATGTGAGTATCTTAAAACAAGACATTGCTTTATTTTTCCGACAGCTTTTGCAATTACCGCAATATGCTTATGCTGGTGTCTGTACGGAGACGTGGACGATGAAATCATAAAATACGGCTGGAGAATGTTTTTATATCAGTTCCCTCTTGTCAATGCGATCTTTCTTCCGCTGTTATCTATGGTGATTGCCTCAAGACTATGCAATCTTGAGCATAAAGGAAAAATGCAAAAACTGCTTTGCTGTATGGAAAAAAGAGGTAAATTATTTGACGCAAAGTTACTATATGGATTGGGTATAATCACTGTTTGTGTTGTGCTTATGTGGGCAGTAACCGTTATATTCGGCGTAGTAAACAGATTTTTAGGTCCATTCCCAATAAAACTTTACCTGCTTTATTTTATCTTTACACTTATACCGACTGTTGTAATATACATATTTCAGCATACATTGTCAATGCTGTTTAAAAATCAGGCAATTGCTTTTTTCACAGGTATAATAGGTGAATTTATAGGAATATTTTCTATGTTTTTACCTTCTTTGCCGTTTTTGAGAAGAATGGTTTTATGGGGATACTACGGGGTTCTGCAATTTGTGGGGCTGTTTGGCTGGACAAAGGAAAGCAGGTATGAAAACGCATATTTTGATCTTATGCCGATTGATTGGACTTTTTTTTGTGTACTTATTTGTGCCGGGATATTGCTTTATTTGATCGGCAGATATTTGTTTTGTAAAAAGGAGGTATAAACAATGTTTTTTAAAATGTTAAAGGCAGAGCGTATGAAATTGAAAAGGTCGCCTATATGGATCGCATTTGTATTAATGCCGATTGTTCCTGCATTTTTAGGGACAGTTAATTATCTGGGGAATATTGAAATACTTCAAAGTGAGTGGTACAGTCTTTGGACGCAGCACACACTGTTTACCTGTTATTTTTTCCTCCCCATTATGATAGGAATTTATTGTTCATACATCATGCATGAAGAGGAAAATAACCGAAACTGGAACAAGGTTTTAACTATGCCCCAAGGCAGAAACATGATATTTATTTCTAAACTGATTATGGCAGGATCCATGATTTTATTGAGCGAATTATGGATTGGTGCGTTATTTGTAATATCGGGAAAAATAGTCGGTTTAACCTCACCCGTTCCATGGGATAAAATTTTAATATGGTGCGGATTTGGGACATTGGGCGGTCTGGTTATGGCGTCAATTCAGCTTTTGATTTCACTTTTTATAAAAAATTTTGCTCTCCCCATTGCAATAGCATTGGGCGGCGGATTATCGGGACTTATGTTTTTGGCAAAGGGATTCGGTCACATATGGCCGTATTCACTTATGGCATATGGCATGAATTCCAACGCTCCTCAAAAGATATATGAAAGCGGATATTTACCGTTTTTGGTTATTTGTGTTATTTACATTATTTTATGCTCTGCTTTCGCGAGTTTAATTATAAAGAAAAGGGACATATAAATTCTATATTTCAATAAAGGCTTGTCCCGTCTTGGGCGAGGACAAGAGCGCAGGCTGTGCTTTGCTGTAATCAGTGGGTGATTGTACTCTCACTGATTACAAATATAGAACCCGCCGCCGATTACGGCGGGGGACAACATGTGCGCAGTTACAATATCAAACGGGTATTTAGAAAATTTTCTAAATACCCTTGACTTTTATCTGTTATTATGTTACAATCTATTTATAAATATTTCTAAATAAATTGCGGGAGGCAAAAATATGATTTTCGCAAAAACCTTTAAAGCCTTATCCGACTCAAACAGACGTGAAATACTGATTATGCTCAAAAACGGGCGAATGTCGGCAGGGGAAATCGCATCTCACTTTGATATGACAAATGCAACTGTTTCCTACCATTTATCACAGCTGAAACAAGCAGATTTGATTTGTGAAATAAAAGAGAAAAATTTTATTTATTATGAGCTTAATATTTCAGTATTTGAAGAAATAATGCTTTGGTTTTCAGATTTTAAAGAAATTAAGAAGGAGAATTAACGTGAAACACAATATTTTTAAAGAAAAAAGCTTTTGGCTCTCGTCAGCCGTATGTATTCTTCCCATTCTTTTATCACTTATTTGCTATGATAAGCTCCCGGATCAGGTTGCAACACACTTTGATTTCAAATTCAGACCGGACGGATACAGTCCCAAATTGCAGGCGGCATTTATGATACCCGGTATTATGTTTTTGTTAAATATATTTGTTTGGTTCATGATTGAAAATGATCCGAGAAAAAAATCAATAAATGTGGTAATGAAAGCATTTTCCCATTGGATCATTCCCGTTTTATCCGTTTTTACACAGTCATCCATACTGTTTTATGCGATCAACGACAATATCAATCTAATAAGATTTTTGCCTCTTCTGATCGGTATAATACTTATTGTTATGGGAAATTATCTGCCCAAATGCAGACAAAACTATACTGCGGGCATAAGGCTTCCATGGACTCTTTCCAGTGAAGAAAACTGGAACAAAACACATCGTCTCGGCGGCAAAGTCATGGTTGCATGCGGATTTTTACTTGCATTGTGTACATTTTTAACAATACATCCCGTGATAATCGTATCGGTTATTTTTGCATCAGTCCTAATTCCATGTATATATTCATACATCCTTTTTAAAAAAGGGATTTAGAAAATTTTAAACAGCAGTCATCTGAATTTTGACTGCTGTTTTGTTTTATACGCGTTTTCCAAAAATACCGCAATATTTAATTATACCATCTTCCGGTATGAATTATCCGTCAGCAAATCCTATAGCCCTTTAAAACAAGCTCGGATACTTTTTTTAATCCGATATTACTGTTGTCAAAATTTATTTGCTTTGCATCCGGTATTTGCTTTGTTGAAATGATTTTTCTCGTTTCATCGATCCATACTGTCCACACTCTTATATCGATATTCTCCATACTATTCATATAACCTCATCATTGTGGCGATCGACTGTTCAATGGTATATGTGGTTTTTGGAGAAAATTCATTGTCACTCACACCCTCCATAATTCCCATATCATGCATTGCACTCACCGCATCTACTGCCCAGTCGGAAATTTTCTCTTCATCATTATAATACGAGGAACCGGCCGCGTTTGGTATGTCCTTTTTCATAAATTCTGCCATACGATATAAAATTGCAGCAGCTTCCTCACGGGTGATATAATCATTTGGTGCAAATGTCTTTTCGGATTTTCCGTTGATTATGCCCGAATAGTACAGTCTGCTGACTGTAGGTGATGAAACATCGTCAAACGGGTTTTGATCATAATGTCCGGTGTCGTATCCGTTCTGTCGGAGTGTATAATCCGCCATATTGCAAAAAATTTCTCTTGTGATATTTTGTGTGTAGTCTGAGGTACCGAAATCGGGCTCTGACAATCCATAAGTGCTTTCAAATTCCGCAACGGTATCCTTTGCCCAATCAGAAACCTTTTTTGATGAAATTCCGGCAATGGAATACAGACCGTTCAATTCTTCTTTGTTGTCCGCTATATACATGGCATAAGGCAGTCTGCTCATTGCAAGACTGTATTTGTCAGCCCCGCCGGCTTCGGAAAGATAAGCGTAACAGTATTCGCCGCTGCTTGTCTGTGCTGTGATATAAATCCCGTCCATGTCTGTTTCCTGCGGGTCAAGCGTAGATGTAAGAATAATACTGTCGGCCAAATCAAAAAATTTTGCTTTATCCACCGTGTAAGTATTTCCGCCGTATGAGAGAGTAACGGTTTTTGCGTTTTCCTCGTCAACTCCCAAAAACTGCGTCAGCGTGATTTTTCCGCCTACCGTATCCTGTGCAAATACATTTATTCCCAATGTGCAAAAAACTGATAATACCAATAACAAACCAATTATTTTTTTCACTGTAAATCCTCCTTTATTTGATCGTTGCATATTCCTGCCAACGGTATACTGTTTTATTATTGCTGTCTATTAAGCAAACCGTAACCCTGTATTTATGTCCTGATAAAAAATTGCCTGTAATATTTTCCTGCTCCCATTTTTCAGAGGCTATATCTTCAACCTTAGGAGTTAATGAGATACTTCCAAAAAGTTTATCATGTTCATATGGTGTAAAAACAAGATTTTCATATTCATTATAAATATTTATATCTCGTCTTTCAATGTCGGGAAGATTGCATTGAATATCCAGCGTAATTCTTTCCTTGCTTGCTTCTATTACTGAAATTTTAATTTCGTCAACTGATTTGTTTTCGTAATCTTTTTCATACACAGAAAAGTTATAATCCCATATTTTTATATATGCTTCCTGCATATTATTTTGAAAATCACCTATATCGGAAAAATTGATATAATCAATATTGATACACGGATACTCTGTCTTGATATTATCATTTTCATCATTTACTGTAAAAGAAACAAATGCCTTTTTTATTTTAAAATCTTCAGACATAGTAAAGCCAAGTACAACACCTGCGTTATCTTGTATATTAGCACGTATAAATTTATCCATAATATTTTTTACATTTCCGTACCCTTCATTGTTGTATTCTATAAATGTATATTGAATAAAACGATCATTTTCTTCTGCTTGTTGAAAAAATTGATTATAAGAGTTTGTTTCTTTGTCTTGTTTAGTGACTTTACCCCTTTCGACAGCGCTGGAAGCCAATGTTATACTTCCTATATTTCCTTTTATTTCAAGTAAGTTCATCGGTATCAGCCAACCATCAATCATCCTGAGTTCGTATCTTTTCATTATAAGTTCCATATTTCCGTCAGTTGTCACATTATCGTAAACCCATTGGGGTACATTCTCCTTGTCAGTTGACAAACTTACGGAAGTCCCGTCGATTAAATATGCCTCATTTTTATCCCAATGCTCCAGTCCATCCTCTCCCGTTGCCGCCATAACAATAGTTACGCACATCATCATAAAAGCAAGGGTCACTGCCATAACCGCCGCCATGATTTTTGAGAATCTGCCGCTTTTAGACCGCATTTTTACAAACCTTATCCGGAGCTGTTTATGGTCCGTGCTCATTTGTGTTGTATAAAAATTTTTAAACATTTACTTTACCTCCTTTACTATTGAATTGTTACATACTCTTGCCAACGGTAAACAACTTTATCACTGTTTTCATCAGTAATATATAAATTAATCCTGCATACATCACCTGATTTTGGAGTAAAATTTTCCTTCCAATCAACCGTTATTTCTCCCGACCCTATTGTGCGTTCCGTTCCTATCACTTTATCACCATCATCACGGTACACATCAATGTCCATTCTATAATTACCTTCAAGTTTATTTGATACATTTAAAACAATTTCATCTTTTGTCGCAGATTTTAGATTTATTTTAATATCATCAGAATTACGGTTTGTATAATTTTTTTCAAACGATGTGAATGCACTGCCTGTGGGAGTAAGTAACCACTCATCATTCAATTTACTTTTAATATCTCCTATCATTTTTACAGAAGTCATATCTGCCGTAAGATAGTAAAATCTATCAACATTATACTGAGAAGTGCAGCCAATGGAAACAAGCTGATCATCTTCTGAAAAACCGAATAAAATCTCAAAATTTTCTCCTGCTCCGATTTCTACATTGTTCGCAGACAAATATTCGTTTACCACAAGATTAGATGTTATTATATGACCGCTTCCGCCGCCTGTTGTAAAAGATAATCCTGTAAAATATGCTGCATTTGTATTATCAAACAATTTCTGTAAATCTCTTTCAGAATATAAGGTTGAGAATACACCGTCCGGCAGACCTATACCGACCTGCACTGGAAATATGTATGTACCTAGTTCTCCGGAAACCTGCGCAAAACCTCCATAATTTACTATACCGTCAGCGTAACGCACATCATAGTTCCTGATTTTGAAGTTTACAAGTTCATTTTCTCCTGAAATATTGTCTTGCAGCCATTTGGGAACATCTTGATTATACAAGTTAATGCTAAAATCAATCCCATCACGAAAATATATCTCATTTTTATCCCAATGCTCCAGACCATCCTCTCCCGTTGCCGCCATAACGATAGTTACGCACATCATCATAAAAGCAAGGGTCACTGCCATAACCGCCGCCATAATTTTTGATAGTCTGCCGCTTTTAGACCGCATTTTTACAAATCTTATCCGGAGCTGTTTATGGTCTGTGCTCATTTGTGTTGTATAGAAATTTTTAAACATCTCATTCCCTCCGTTTCTTTTTTTGAACCAAATCCAAAATAGTGTTCATATATATCTTTTGTTCCTGCTCGGTCATATCCTTTATTACCGACATATCACAAGCCACCTCGCAGGCTTCGCTGATATTTGCACTGACAAGATACGCAAATGGATTGAACCAATGGACTGCATTTACCACCAGCGAGAACCATTTAAAAATCAGATCTTTATGCTTATAATGGGTAAGCTCGTGTCTGAATATCATCTTTTCCGCCGTTTCATCGATCGGTCTGCCCGGCAGATAGATCACCGGGAAAAACACCCCGACAAGCATTGGAGATGCGGTATCATTTGATATTCGTATTCTTATTTTACGCTTGATATTAAGCTCCTGTTTTATATTTTCAAACGTCTCATTTCCTTCCATGTCCATGCTGCTTTTCTTTTTGCGGACAAGAAAAATGAAATAGCTGCCGAAAGCAAAGGCAAGAAACAAACATGCACCGCCCAGCCAAACATATGAAATAATGTCATAGATCCTGATACCTTTTGAACGGATCGTGATTTCCCTATACTCCATAGGCGTATCTTCGATCACGACCGTCTGCGGCTCCGATTGGCTGTTTTTTGCGCCCTCCTGCTCTGTTTGCACCTGCGCAAAATAAGGGGTAAGCCTTTGAGCGTCTCTTGCAGGTATCATCTTCCACACGGGGATTATCATACATACTGCTACCGCAAGCCATACAAAATACTGCCATCTTGCAGATAATTTTCTGACAGTAAAAGGCTTTATTAAAAGCAGTATCAATGTAATCCCTGTGCCTATGCAGCTTAATAAGAATACTGTCTTCACTATCTCAAACATTGTTTATTTCTCCGAATCAATTATTTTTTTCAATGCTTCAATTTCATCTTTTGAAATTTCCCTGTTCTGATAAAGTGACGCAACAAGATTACCTATAGAACCATTATACAACCGTGATAAAAAAGATTTTGTTTCATTCATGCTGTATTCATTTTCAGCCAAAACAGCATAGTATAAATTTATCTTGCCTTTTTTCTCATAGCTTACAACGCCCTTTTCGCACAAACGAGCAAGCATTGTTCCAACAGTATTTCTCACCCAGTTTTTATCACTTACCTCATTTAAAATTTCACCGAGCGAAAGTGGTTTTTCTGCATTCCATAATACCTTCATCAGTTCATATTCAGTTTCTGTTACGGTTTGTCTTGCCATTTTAATCTCCATTCCGCCGCCATTTTGCGGCATAAATCATAACTTGGAAAAGAAGCAAGCAGATTGCTCTTTTTACAGGCGACGACGTATGTTTATACTTAAAGCTCCGATAAAGGGCAAGATACGCCGCTTATTTTTCAAGTTATCTAATTCAATTTTTTTAACCGTCCAAAAATACTGCAGCTGCATGCTAAACTGCGGTATTTCGGACTACCACTGTGGTCATATATTATTATAGACTAAAGTTGTAGTCTTGTCAATACTTTTTTATAATTTTTTTCAAAAAGTAAAAAAAGCCTGTATATCTACAGACTTTCTCAATTTTCAGTACATTATTTATATGCATCCATTAAATTTTGTACCCGCTCTTTTATCGAATTTTCAAATTCCGTATCGGACAGCTGCGGATCTTTTGTGTTTTTCCATATGCTGCAGGGAAGCTCACTACATTCAGCACAGCTTACATACCGGTGTTTATTCACCGAACAGGCATAAATAGGACAAGGTTTTTTAGCCGGGGCATGAAATACCTTTCCCTGACATTCATTACAACCCTCACAGTCGGTTTTATAAAAAACACATGAATTGCAATCGGTTCCGCAGCAGGAAAGCCCGATTATCTCTCTCATTCGTTTTTTGCTGAATCCTTCAAGCATCAGACGATATGCTTTATCCAAAAGATTTTTTAACAGTTCATCGGGGACATTCCCGTCCGGCTTTACCGAAATCCATGTGCGCTTATCAGAATAAAATCCCGGAATAATATCCTCATACTGACTTTGCAAAAACTCACTTTCCGCCGGATCTGCTTTTAAGTTTATGTAATACGGGTTGTTTTGATTGTCAAGACAAACTGCGGCAAACATTTTTCCGCCTATATGATACCTTATCCAATTCCAGCTTGGCTGTAAATCTTTTGTTACACTCCGTTTTTTCATTAAATACTCATCTATCCATGTATAACGCATATCTTGCCCCTCCCGTTTATAAACCCTTTTTTTCTTATTGTATACTATAACATTACTAAAGTCAATATTTTAATATAAAAATCCCCTTGGTATAGCCAAAAGGTTTAAAATCGGCTTTCCAAGGGGATTTATAAAATATAATCTTAGTTATTTATAACTTGCATAAATTTCATAATCATCTGTGCAACCTGAGCACGGCTTGCTTCACCTTTCGGATTCAAAGTACCGTCACCCATACCGTTAATAATTCCTTTATTAACTGCCCATTTAAATGCATCTGATGCATATTCATCAATCTGGTCTGCATCAGTGAACTCTACTAAATCACCTTTATACTCAGGAGTTTTGGCAAATCTGTAAAGCATCGCAACAAGCTGTTCTCTTGTTATACTCTTGTGAGGAGCAAAGGTATTATCATCTTCTCCTGATGTTATACCGTTTTGTTTTGCCCATTTGATAGGATCGGTATACCACATTCCGTCCTCAACATCGGCAAATCCATGATCTTCATTAACTTCCGGTTCACCTGCCGCACGATATAATACCGTCATAAGCATTGAACGAAGCATTTGCATATCAGTTCCGAATGTGTCATCGCTCATACCTTTAAATAAACCATTATCATTTACATAACATACCGCATCATAATACCATGTGTCCTTGTCTACATCTATAAAAGAATCATAGTATTCTCTTACAAATTCAGCCTTTATTGTTACGTTTGAATATGGCATTGTAAATGTATAAATGCCATTTTCTTTCTTTGTCAATGCAACTTCGTTGTTTTTAGCATCTATTACTTTTACTGTCTTTATACGGTATCCCTCATCAGGAGTTACCGTCAGGGTTACAGAAGTTCCCTTTAATGCTTGTTTTACACTTGAAGTAACAGTTCCATTTTCCAAAGCAGGAATTTCTATTTTATATACAGGATATGTTATTCCGCCGCTGCCACTGCTTCCGCCGGAGCTTCCACCGTTTCCGCTTCCGCCTGAACTTCCGCCATTTCCGCCGCTTCCGTTTCCACCTGTACTTCCGCCGTTTCCACCGTTGTTGTCTCCGTTGCCTTCATCGTCATCTTCTTTGTCATCTTCGTCATCAGAAGGTCCGTTTTCCGGAAGTTCCGGTTCTTCCTCATCGGCAGATACATTTAGAATATCCTGTTTGCTTTGTGCAAGTTCTTGCAAAATTATTTCTTCCGATTCGCTCTTTTCAATTTTTTCAATTCCATCATTCAAGGCTTTTATAAGAACTTCACGGCTGTAATCTGTATATTCACTCTGATCTATAGAATAATATACTCCCTTTAATTCAGTAACTGCACTATTTTTCTGAGTTACCAAACTTAAACGTTCCTGCAGACGCGCTGTTAAATCTTCATCGATCTGTTGTTGTTCTTTTTCCGATAGTTGATTATATTGCGTATTTAGTGTTTGATATAACTCAAAGCTGTCTGTTCTTACCTCTGTAAGAGGTCTGTTTGCAGCATTGTTTAAACCGCTTATCCACTTAGCCGCCACAGCATAAGCAGTTAAATCCTCGGAATGAACATTTATCTGCTGCAGCGCCTCTTCTGCTATTCTTTCAAGATCTTCCGGATTTAAAAGTGTAGAATATTGTTCGAGCTCTTTTACTGTCATTTCATTAAGAGCGGATTCTGCCTTTTTATATTCAGCATCACAATTATCCTCATTCAGAACACCGTTATTAATATTCCGGATAACATCATTATGCTTAAGATTCCATTTTTGTGCAATTTCTTCTACTCTTGCAGTCTTTGTCTTTATCGCTGCCATTTCTTCAGCGGCGCTGTCACAATAAAAACTCATATTTTCCGGATCAATTTCTTTTCTTATCAACATTTCTGTAGCATAATATACATTTGAAATCAAATCCCAGTCCTCAGAAGTGTAATCACTGCTTGAATAACTGTTAAAGGTTTCTTCAAGCTGTGTAAGATAAGGTTTTTGAAGCTCCTCAGCAGGTGTTTTCCAGACAGCATATAAAACTGCGGTATCTCCCTGAGATGATGCAAGATTCTTAACATTTGCACCCCCGCTGTATCTTACTTGTTCGTCAGGCTGATGTGACCAGCCGGCAAATTCTTTACCATCAACGGTAAAACCACATTCATTCAATGTAAGGTCTGTATTATAAACCGCTGATTGATCTTCCATACTCCCTTCGGCTTCTTCGGAATTTGCATCATATCTGATTGTATACTCAACAGGCTTCCACTGTGCGTATAAAGTAATTCTTCCGCCGTTGTTTTTGCCTGATAGGTTTTGAACACTGTCAGCGTCTTCATATGACGTCCCGTTACCCTTTGGCATCGTATTCCAACCTTCAAATATATAACCGGTTCTTGTAAATGCATTTTCGCTGAGTGTAAACTCTTCACCATATACTGCTTCCTGCGGCTGCATTACTCCGTTACCGCCGTTAGCTGAAAAATATACCTTATAATCATTGGCAATTCTTTTTGAATAAAGACTTTGTCCCTGTGCCGTAACCGAATCGGTTAATTCAACAGTTAAATCTTCATCCTCATACCATTTTACTCTGTCATATCCCAAAACAGGCTCCTGCTCCTGAAATGATGAAAGTGCAACTTTCAGCTCAGGCTTGTTGGGCAAAGTTATTTTTTCCAAAAGATTATTTGATGCCGCAAAACCTCCTGCAACCGAAAGGTTTGTATTTTGACTCAAATCAAGCCCTGTTAATTTATTGTCGGCAACATTTAAAAACTCCAAATCAGAAAGCGTGCTTATATTAATTGTTTCAAGTTTATTATCAAATGCCTCTATTACTTTTAGCTTTACATTATCTGCTGTATCAAGCCCGGTAAGAAGATTTGTCCTTACATTGATCCATTCAAGACTTGTATTTCCTGTAATATTAAGCTCTTCAATGTAGTTATATTCACAGCTTAACGCACGAAGCTTGGGCTTATTTGAAACATCTAAAAATGTGAGACGATTGTAATTACAGCTGAGGCTTGTCAGCTCCGGCTGATTAATTAAAGACAGCTCGGTAATTTGGTTATTACTGCAGTTTAAAGTTTTAAGTAAAGTGTTTTGCGACAAATCCAGCGAAGTTAACAGGTTCCGTGAACAGTCAAGCTCCTCAAGATTTATAAAAACCTCTATACCCTTTAAATTTGAGATATTCTTTTCCGATACATCTATACTCTTTATCAGTTGTCTCTCATCATAACTCAATATTCCGTCCTCACCAATACCGTTAAGATTATTCTTATCCAGTATCCAATTGCGGAATATTTCATCAGCAAATACATTTTCATCTACAACAATATCAGAATAAATATCTACCCCGATATCTCTTTGGTGAGTGTTGTCATACGCCGCAACTGCGGCTTCAGATAAGTTCAGCAGCAGCAACCCCGCTGCCAAAACACCGCTCATCAAACGTTTATTCATCGATTTTCCTCCTTGTATATATTATTTGATTTGTTCCGGCACTGCCGGACATATAAAATTATAACATATACCAAAACGTGTTTTCAAGCGGTAATATATGGGTAAAGTAAGGTATAAAGCCAAAATCAGCGATTTTCTCTTTGTTTTTCAATACAACTTCACTCATAAAAACAATAAAAACGGTTACTGTTATTAAATAGGATAGACGGAGGGTGGGTAGCTCCCGCCTACCGTTATACCGTACGTACGGGTCTCGTATACGGCACTACACAACTATAGATGTTACTGCATCAACTGAAATAGTATGAGATAGGGTTGATCATTTGTAATCAGTGAGAGTACAATCTCCCACTGATTACAGCAAAGCACAGCCTGCGCTCTTGTCCTCATTGAATGATGGGGCAAGCCCTTATTGGATTTCTCTTGTCGTTGCTTCAACAATTGGTAAATCCCTTTCCGGAATACTATCTAACAATCCGTCGATTTGTATGCAAAGTATTGAACGTTTAGATTTCTTATCAAAAAAAGAATTGGTCTTCCGATATATTAAACATGGTAACAAGCTCATAAAGTACCTGTAAGCTAAGGTGCTGTCCATCATTTTCGATAGATACAAGATAGCGCGGGACAAGATTTAATTTTTCGCCTAATCGTTCTCTCGTAATTCCTTCAGAAAGCCGGGCACTTTTTATTGCTTGTCCTAATGCCTTGAAATCATATTGTTGTCTATGTTTTTACATTAATACATTACCTATATACATTTTACACCTCAAAATAGATTTTATAAATGATATATAATATCAATCCAATTATATAAATATATTATAAGAACCTTGATATTATTCGTTTTGCCTTATATAATTATTATGTACTTTTGAAGGTTAAGAAAAAATTTATCTAAATTTTAAAAAAGTGAAACCTTTTTATTATTTTTTGTGTATATAAAAGCGTACAAGTTAAAAATGGCGCTGTTTTTAATTGAGAGGAGGCTATCATAAATTGATCGAAGAACAAAAACTTTTACACAATCTTAAAAAGAAAAACCGAAACAGTTTGGATGAAATTATAAAATTATATACGCCCTATCTCAGTGTTGTAATTTATAATACCACAGGCGGTATTGCCTCAACGGAAGATATAGAGGAAATTATTTCAGATTCTTTTTTCACGCTATGGCAGCATGCAAACAATATCAGCGAGGAAAAGGGCTGTATCCGTACATATCTGGGAGCTATTGCAAGAAATTCAGCTAAAAACAAACTGAGAAAAATCCGATTGAGCGAAGAACTTGATGAAGGCATTGTGTCAAATGAATCAAGTCCGCAGGATAAAATAATCGAAAATGAAGACAGGGAGTTTTTACTTAATATGATCGCGGCGCTCGGCGAACCGGACAGTGAAATCTTTTTAAGATACTATTACTATAATGAAAAAATTAAAACAATAGCAAATATAGTCCAAATACCTCAGTCAACAGTCAAAACAAAGCTTTTCAGAGGTAAGGCAAAGCTGAAAAAAATGATCATCGAAGGGAGAGAAAATGATGAATAATCGCTTGAAAAAATTACAAAATGAATTGGGGCCGACATTTGATCAGCCGGTACCCAAAATCAAAAATATTATAAAAACGGTCAATGAAAGAATAAACGCTGACTCTGAAGAAAAGAGGGTCTACACGAAAAAGAAAATTTTCAGCGCGGCACTGGTTGCAGCAGTCATTATATCGCTTACGGGGCTTACCGTTCTTGCGTCGTCAATATTTAACTGGCATGAAATATTGATCGAATACTTCCGCCCGACCGAGCAGCAAATAGAAGAGCTTGAAGGAAACGTAAATATACCGCAGGCAACAGGCTCAGATAACGGAGTAACGGTAAATGTCTTACAGACTCTTACAGACAGCCACGGGATATATGTACTGTATGAAGTCCTTCTTCCCGAAAATATCACGATCACGCAGGATCTGATCGGTAAAGACCTTCAATGGAGCATCGATATGCTATCAATTGGCGAAGAAGAAAGCGACGCGCCGCTGACGGTATTGGGTGCAAGCTCAAGCAAGATACTGTCCTATGATAAAAATAAAATGACGATTTTAATGAACCATACAGCGAACAGAAAATACATCAAAAATCAGCATATAAAGCTCAGTTTAAAGGATTTGTGTTATTATGTTCATACAGAAGATGCTATTTTGGAAAATATTCTCGCACCATGCAATATTGAACTTTCCTGGGACTTTGACTATACTGACAATTCAACGTTGTATAATATAAACAAGCCCGTACAGATCGTGCAGAACGCGGAAACCACACTCGAAAAAATTGAAATTTCACCATTATCCGTTTGGATCACAATAAAGGGAGATGATGTGGTATCAGCAACAAAACCGATCATTAAATTCAAAGATCAATCCTCCCTTCAGATCGAACCAACAAACGATTTTAACACAACATATAATTATGTGGGCATTGCAGAAAATGACAGCGGGGTTTTAACTATCGGATATTGCTTTGATGCAATATATGACATATCAGACATTGAAAGTATTACAGTTGGTAATTTAATAATACCTATTGATTAAAAATGTATTTTAAGGTGGGTGGCGGGATGGGGATGAAAGTGCGCACACACTTTAATTTCAAGGAGGTGAACAATATGATGAAGTTTAAAAAAATAATATGTTATGCAGCGGCAATGGCAATATCTACTGCTGTTTGTGCAGGCGTCTCTGCATCGGCTCCATCATGGAGCGGGGTCGATGAAAACGGTAACGCTCTTATCCATGTTCAAAATCCGGATGGAACATGGGAGGCTTTACCTACATGGTATCAAGCATATGCGGAATTGGATTACAATACTGCACCCGACGACGTAAAAGAAATTATTCTGGCTGCACGAAGATGCATTATTTTGGAAAAACTGGGTATATCTTCATATGAATTGTATGTGGATTACATACCGGATGCATTCAAATAAGATGTTCAGGCTTTTGTAAAAATTAAAGTTATACCGACCGGTTTACGGCCGGTCGGTATAAAATAACATATACGTATGAAAGGATATTATTATGAAAAAAATTATACCATTTGTTACAACAATAACTTTCCTATTATCTTTCAGTATAAATACCTTTGCATTTGACGGATTTATCGATATAATTAACAAAGGCGGCCCAAGAGAAACGGCAATTTTATCTCTCGCCGAAAAAAATATTTTAACAGGATACGAGGATGGTTATTTTTATCCTGAGAACACTATTACCCGTGCTGAAATGGCTGTTGTTTTATATCGGGCAACATATGGAGATACAAGGCCGGATAATGAACAAACAAAGTTTGCAGATGTCCCTCAAACACATTGGGCATCGGGTTATATAAATCAAATTGCTAACGATGGCATTATAAACGGAATTTCCGAAAAAGAATTTGCACCCGAAGCAAATTTGACAAATGAACAGGCGCTAAAAATGATAGTATGCATGAAAAATTTGAAAAGTGAAGCTGAATCCTGCGGCGGTTATCCAAATGGATATGTTTTTACTGCTGTTCGCATAGGAATTATGGATGATATAGAAATTGCCTACTCTAAAAATGCTGATAATTCATTTCAAAAACAAAATACAACCAGAGGGGATATAGCCCTTATGTTGTATAATGCTTTAAAGTGATATGCAAGGACAAATTACAAAAACATGGTCGGTATGGATTGATGAAAGCAACAAAGTTATCTTCATAAAAGAAGTACCTAACACCAAGCCGCTGTATTTTGAAAACAGGGAAACGGGACTAAAAACAGTCAATTCCCTTATTTCAAAAGGATATAAGATTGGCTGATTTGAGGTGGTCCTTTTGTATGATAACAGATGATTGCTGTGCCCGATATGCCACAATAAGACGAGGGTGAAAATCAATAGCAATACCATGCTGAAAACTTCCTCCTCTACTGTTCGAAATACAAAAATGAAACCATAATCAATGCAAAACAATTTAATATCGGTGCTATAAAAGAACCGGACGAAAAGACTCAGAGTGTATAACAAAGCCGCAAGACGCAAAGCCGATAACCTATTTAGAAATAGATGGGTTATCGGCTTTTTTTATATTTCATCCCACCTTAAAAAAACGGCTATTTGGCGGACTGTATTGCCATGCTTATAAAAATGACTCTATAATAAATGTTGGGGTAACCAAATAAAGTATGCAAAAAATCGAGGATTTTCACCCTCGATTCTTTATGCAATTTTTTTACAGCCCATTCATTTGAATATTAATTATTCAGCTTCGGTACCATCCGTTGTTTCGGTTTCATCCATTGTCTGATCAGATGTTTCATCTGTTGCATTGGTTTCGTCCGTTGTTTGATCAGTTGTTTCTTCTGTTGCATCGGTTTCGTCCGTTGTTTGATCAGTTGTTTCTTCCGTTGTATCAGTCTCATCCGTTGTAACTTCTACTTCAACTTCAACCTTTTCAGGATCAATCATATTTGCCAACAAATCATTTTCAACTACTTCCTGCCATGTTTCAGTTGTTTCGCCTTCATCTCTCATATAGATATGGGCATTTGTAGCTTCAATTACATCATAGTAATACCAAGCGCTCGGGCTGTTATCATCCCATGTTTTTGCTGCATCTACAATACCTTCGGCATCAACATGACGATTCAGCATATTGTTAATGATCCTCATAACTTCAGCTCTGGTTATAAATTGATCCGGTTTAAAAGTCCCGTCATCATATCCGTCTATCCAATCATTATCAACAGCAAAATTAATATAATCCTCTGCCCAGTGACCGCTTACGTCGCTGAATTGATCAGTTCCCTCTATCGTCTCGCCTGCACCGAAAAGCCTTGCGGCAATTGTTACAAATTCTGCCCTTGTTATAGGGTCTGCAGGTTTAAACGAACCATCGTCATATCCTACGATATAACCACCGTTTGCAACCGTTGATATAGCTTCATTTGACCATCTGCTTGCATCCACATCATTAAAATCATTTGTTAATGAATGCAATGCACTTCTTGGTTCAGGCTTTAACAAACGATAGAAAATAGTAGCAACCTCTTCTCTTGTTATATTATTTTCAGGCATTACCAATTCTCTTCCGTCATCCGTAGGATAACCGATAATATAAGCATAGTGTTTTTCCATTTCAAGAATTTCTGTTCCTACTGCGATCCACTTAACGTAAATCGTAGTATCGTCATTCATTGTAATTGTTTCGCCTACCGGATTTTCAAATTCCGGATCATAATAGAATCCATCAAAAATATATCCCGCTCTTGAAGGCTTTTGGATTTCACTTGTATTGATCGTTGAACCTGATGTATGTTCTGATGTAATATTTTCAATATCATCACCGACAACAATTGTTAAAGTATTACGATTTTCTACCTGAGAATTTCCGCCGGTCAGGCTTCCGCCGCCGCTTCTTCTGCTGTATTGTACCGTTGCACTAATAGCATCCCTATTTGCGGAATCAGCCGAATCAGCGATCTGTTCAAATTGATAATTTATCGTTTTTAAATCGCCTTCCGGACAGCTGATTACTGTTGTTCCTGTAACCTCGCCTGTTACGGTATATGTACCAAATTGAGTGATCTCAACCTCACGGCATGTGAACATCATATCATTAAGGTTATCCTTAAGCGTCTGCAAACCGACATCTTCAACACCAACCGTTATGGTCAGCTTTCCTGCTTCGGATGCATCTCTTGATACCTCGTTAAATATTGCCGTCAAATCCTTTTCGGGGTCTACACTTTCAAATCCGGCCATATCGGTTCCCGTTATCACACTGTCCGGGACAGTGAAATTCTGTGTCGGGTAATTTATTGTAACAACAAATTCTCCGGATACTGTTGCAGCCGCGATCTCTTCATCACTGATGCCCAATGCTTCCGCTCCCGCCTCATATAATTCTATCTGCTGTAATACCGCGTCCATTTTGATCAATGCTCTGTAATCAACTGTAATCGGCGACAGCGTTCTGCTGCTTATTGAAAGCGGACCGTTATTAAATGTCTCGGCAGGGCTTTGTCCCAATGACATATCTGCTCCTACAGTTACTGTATCCTCCGGCAAAACACCGACCAGATCTGCAAGCGATGCTGCCTGTGAAACCGGCATAGCACCTATAGATAATGCAACAGCCATGCAAATAGCTGATATTTTCTTTTTCATTTCTATCTCCTTCTTTCTGTATTTTGTCACAAATATATTTAACTGTACTTTGTCTATATTATAATATATATTTTTTTTATTGTCAACATTTTTAATAATATTTTCTTAAAATATTTTGTAACAAATTATGGATTCTTAATAAAAAAAACAAGAAAAACCGGATAAATATACCCGGTTTTTCTAAAGTCCCTTTTAGTTTTGTATTACAAAGAAAACAATGCCGAAAAAATATCGACAAGATAGTCTGTGAATGTTTTCTTTTCAACATCGCTCGCAGCCGTAAGCTCTACCTCTCCTACATTTTCGCCATCCTTTGTAAATACGGCTTTACCTATAACGTCACCCTTTGCTATCGGAGCGTTTACATATTCGGGGAGAACGATTTCACTTTCACAGCTGCCCTTTTCACTCTTTTTCAAAAGCAGAGAAAAAGAATCCTTTGCACAAACGGCAAGTTCATCATATACTCCTTTTTTTACGGCAACGGTTCCCACTTCATCATTTTGTTTTATCGGTTTTCCGATAGCATAATTTGCAAATCCGTAATCCAGCAATGCTCTTGCCGCAGAGAATCTGTCATTTGACGTAGGAGCTCCCAATACAACCGCAATCAGCTGCAGATCATCTCTTAATGCGGTAGCTGACAAACAACACAGAGCCTGTGACGTGGAGCCGGTTTTTAGTCCGTTTGCTCCGGGATAAAATCTTATTAATTTGTTGGTGTTTGCCAAATCAAATTTTCCATCGTGCATCTTATCGGTCCATATTGTTGTAAATTCAAATATCCTTTCATGCTTTAAAAGTTCAGCAGACATCAATGCCACATCTCTTGCCGAGGAATAATGATCCTCCGCATCAAGACCGTTGGTGTTGGTAAAGTGAGTATTTTCCATCCCCAGTTCCGCCGCGCGCGCATTCATTTCATTTACAAAGGCCTCTTCGCTGCCCGAAATATATTCCGCCATGGCAACGCATCCGTCATTTGCCGAGGCGACCGCAATACCCTTTAGCATTTCATATACCGAAAGCTGTTCTCCCGTTTCCAAAAACATGGTCGATCCGCCCATAGACATAGCTCTCTCGCTTACAGGCACCATATCCTCCATGGTGATCTTCCCATTATCCAACGCCTCCATTATCAAAAGCATTGTCATTATTTTGGTTACGCTTGCAATAGGTAAGTGTTCATCCGGATTATTTTCGTAAAGGATCTGTTTTGTGCTCTGTTCCATTAAAATCGCCGACTTCGCGTTCACGGCAATATCATTTTCGGCAAATACAGACGTATTAAATACAACTGAAAACACAACAGAACAAACACAGCATAAAGAAATAAATCTTTTCATATAATATCCTCCGTTCAGGTAAATATATTAAATTCCGATTTATTCTTATAATATGCCGAATACGGCATTTTATTCCGTATTTTTATCATTGGTGATATTGCCGTTGCCCGAAACGGGAATGGCCTCACCGAGATATTTCGGTTCCGGATTGAATATTACCATTATAAAATCCTTGACCCTTGCTAAAACTTCTCTTGCTTCCCTGTATGATTGACCTCTGTATTTATGCCTATCTGCAGTCACGCCCACTGCTTCGATACCTAATTTATCAGCTATGTACAAGGCTCTGTACATATGATATTGCTGTGTTATCACTATTGCCTTTTTTACTTTGAAAACATCTCTTGCCCGGTACATTGTTTCATAGGTCGAAAAACCCGCATGATCCATGAAAACATTTTCGGAATCAACTCCCTTATCCACGGCATATTGTTTCATAACATTCACTTCGTCATAATCGACTCTGCCATGGTCGCCGCTCATTAATATTTTAGGCGCGGCATTGCTTTGATATACCGATATACCGGTTTCAAGACGGTCTTTGAGCATGTCGCTGACGGTATTGTCCGGTTTTACTCCCGCGCCGAGAATTATTATACAATCAAAATCCCCCTCTATATTATCCGCATCGTCAAGAGAATATATCCTGCCGCTGTGTGATCTTACCATATATATATTTACGATCGCCGCAAATATCAAAGCAATAATTCCCAACGCTGCCGCTATCCAAAAAATTCTCAATATGATTTTTTTCATAAGCATACTCCCCATCTATATTTTGAACTTTCCGAAATCAAAAATCAAAAACAACTTTCCCGTTATCCAATTTCAGCCGTGCATTGAACCTTGTGCCCTTTTTGGGAGAAATAAATCCCTCGATCTGAAATGTTCTTCCCGTTTCAAGCAATTGCCTGACATTTGATTTTGAGATCACCCTGTTACAGATAACATTTCCTATCATAAATCTGCAGCCTTCTTTATAGCCCGTACAGCCGTAGCCGAAGGCTGTACGCACGATCTTACCGCCGCACATCGGGCAGCTTCCTATTTCTTCGCCCACAAAGCCGTCGTCGGTATCAATTTCCGGTTTCATTTCCTGTTTTTTAAATACCGCTGAAATTTCATCCTCGGCAATGCCTATACTGTCTTTAATGGTAAAGGTACCGTGAAATACCTTTTTTAAAGCCTTGCCCACTTCGGCAGTTTTGTACTTATCCATGCTTATGTTCATCCTTGCCAGTGATTCTATCAGATTTTCACCGTCTGGAAGAATGGTATAAACATCTTTTTTAAGCTGAATATATCCGCTCTTTTTGGCATTGTCTATGATCCCTGTGCGGGTTGCCTCCGTACCCAGCTCCAGACCTTCAAATACAGCCTTATATTCCTCTGTATCATCATCCTCCGATATCTTTTGCTTATCATCCTTAAACGGGTTTTTCAAATAATTGTTTAAGGTTTCAATCGTATAATGCTTCGGAGGCGATGTTTCTTTTTCGGTCGGTTTAAAGTTTATATTAACAATGTCCCCCTTATTTATATCGGGAAGTATTTTGTCTTTTTTAGAGTAATCATCGTACTTTGTCCAACCCGGCTGAACAATAATCATACCTTTCAGCGTAAAATCTTCATAACCGCCCACATTGATCTTCAGCTCAGATCTTTCCGCAATACAATCCTCCGAACAAAATACCGCGACAAATCTTCTCATAATGGTTGAGTATACCGTAAATTCATCAGGCGTCAAATCATCTTTTTTAGGTATTTTATATGTAGGAGTAAGCGCCGAATGTGATTCTATCTTTGAATCGTCAAATATTGTCTTGTTAAACTTAAACTCTACGGGATAGCCAAGCTTTGCAACCGACGCCAGAATTTTTTTCACCTTTTCCTGCTCCGCCGCCGCCAGATATTCGGAGTTTGTCCTCGGATATGTAACATATCCTTTTTCATATAAGTCCTGCACCGTTTTCAAACTTTTATCCATTGACATTTTATATTTTTTTCCGAGCACGTTCTGTAATTTTGTCAGAGAATAAAGTTTACCCGGAGCCAATGTGTCTTTTTTCTTCTTCTTGGCTGTCACAACGGCCTTTGACGCGTTATATTTGTCACAAAGGGCCTGAGCGTGTGCAAGCCGGTTTTTATCAAACTTTTCCTTGCTTGTAAGCTCGATTTCCTCACCCTTTGTTACTGCCTTGCTCACCACAGCATAATAAATCTGCGGGACGAAGCTGCGAATACTCATGTCACGGTCGTAAATTGCTTTGACGATCGGCACGATTACCCTGCCCACCCTTAAAAGCTTTCCTGTTTTCAAGGTTGCATACCTTGTCAGGTTGACGCCGTAGAGCCAATCGATGTATGTTCTTGCAAAGCCTTCATTTGCAAGATTTTCATATTCCGATTCGTCCTTCATCTCATCAAGCGCCGAGCGTATTGTTTCGGGCGTCTGGTCGGGAAGCCACAGCCTTTTAAATTCTTTTTTGCTCGTCAAGGCATGTTCAACGCATATCCTTACTATTATTTCCCCCTCACGGTCTGCATCCCCCGCATTTATTATCATATCGACATCATCACGGTTAATAAGGCTTTTTATTGTTTCAAACTGCTTTCTGATACCCTCGTCAACATCCTTTGTTGCCGGATTTTTTTTCAGTTCAAAAACAAAATTTTCGGGGAAACACGGAATATTTTTTGTTGTCCATCTCTTTGAGCCGTCGGGATTCGGCGAATAATAATCAATATCGGCAAGAGAAAACAAATGTCCGAAAACCCATGTTAAAATATAGCCTTGTCCTTCAAAATACCCGTTTGATCTTTTCATTTCTCCGATCCCCGCCGCAATATTTCTTGCCAGGCTTGGTTTTTCCGCAATTATAAGCTTTATTTTAATTACCACCTTTTAATCATATGTACTGTTCAATAAGGGCTTGCCCGTCTTGGGCGAGGACAAGCGCGCAACGTTGGAGATTATCCTTTCACTGATTACAAATATGGAACCCACCACCGATTACGGCGAGGGACATCTTGCGTGCAGTTATATCACTCTTTTTCGTTATCTTTTGTTTCTTCTTTCATATAAGGAAATATCTGCTCTCTTATTGCATCCTGAACACAAAGCAGATCTACACATTTTATTCCCAGAAGATTAAAATTACACCTTTTTTGATCATGACGGCAATTTTGCGCGATCGCCGTTTGTGCTTTATTGATCTTCAAAACTATATATTCATTTTTATTGAGCAGTTCAATTGCAGCTTTTATTTCTTCTTCCATATTCTATCCTCACATATTTTTTAATTTTTTTCAATGTATATGACCTTGTCGCACACATCAAAAGCCGCTTGTTTATGCGATACAATAATAACTGTCTTATCGGTCATGCTTTTTATTGCACCTAAAAGTTCCTCTTCCGTTTTTGAATCAAGAGCTGACGTCGATTCATCGAGCAAAAGTATGGGTGCGTCATATAAGAGCGCTCTTGCAATCGATATCCTCTGCGCCTGACCTTCGGAAAGTCCAAGTCCCTTTTCTCCTATTTTTGTATCTAAGCCTTCGTCAAGAGTTTGTATAAAATCCCATATCTGCGCTATTTTTGCCGCGTTTATAATCTTATCTTCATCGTTATTGTTATTTGCAAATGTAATGTTTTCTCTTATTGTTCCAGACAAGATAAGATTTCCCTGCGGGACATAAGCAAACAGATCCCTTGATTTACTTCCCAAGTCCATTTTCCCTGATTTTGTTTGTATATAAATTCTGCCGCTGTCCGGTCTTAAAATACCTAAAAGAAGCTTTATCGCTGTACTTTTTCCCGCTCCCGACTCCCCGGCAACAACCGCAAATTCGCCTTTTTTTATATCCATATTGATGCCCGAGACAACCGAATCCGCACTATAGGAAAATTTCACGTTGTCAAATACTATTTTCTCCATTTCACTGTATGTGTTTCTCGTGATCTCATTGCCCGTATCCGCTTCATCTTTAATATTCTCAAGCTCAATAAGCCGTTCTACCGAGGCGATCACCCCGAAAAACTGCGGAACAAGCCCCGACATGCTTTTAAAAGGCGACTGTATCTGATTTACAAGCTGTGTTATTGCAATAACATCCCCGTATGTCATTTCCCCCTTTGACAGTCTTAACGCACAGTATGCCAAAGCAAGATAAAACCCTGCGTTAAATATCAGAAAAACACCCACATGTGCCACAACCGAAATTTTTGCTCTTTTTATTCTCAGCCTATAGCTTATTTTTTGTAGTTCACGGCTTTTGTCAACCATAATATTTTCATTATTAAATGACTTTACCACAAGCAGATTCTGAAGCATTTCAAGAATAAAGGAGCTTGTTCTGCCGTCTGCCGTCTGACACTCTTTATGCAGTTTTTTGTATTTTCTGCTGTATAACCTTGCACCCACCAGGACAAAAGGGCCTACGGCAAGTATGACCAGTGCAAGCAGGCTGTCGATCCTGTAAAGATATATAAACCCTCCCACAATACTTGTGACAAACAATGCCAGCTTTGGCACAATTGTAAGGATTCCGCTTACTATTACCGACACGTCGCTGTTTATTCTGTTGAGCAATTCTCCGGAATGATATTCTGACACCGACAAATAATCCTTTTTTAAAAGAAATCTGAAAATATTGTTTTTAAGACCCATTTCAAGACGTGTGGAAGCATGTACATTCAAAAAATTTACAGCTATCTGAATACACAGCATAAGGAGCAGGAATACCGCAATTCTTATGCAGGCACTCAAAAAACTTTCATCGCTCACGCCGGTTGCGATATCTATTATCTTTTTTGATTCCATTGAAAACTGCAAAGAGATCAACGATAAAAAAATGCTTCCCAATGTCAAAAAAACAATAAAAGGTATACAGTTTTTCCCGTTTTTATAAATCCATTTCCATACCTTGACGTTCATTCTTCAATCTCCATTTCACTGTTTATATAAGAAATACATACAGAAAAGATCGCATGATATTCAATTTGTTTTTTTCATTCGGAGCATGGCGTCTTTTACCACGGGCTGCACCATGGGGATTTTTATTATCATCTGTGCATGGGGAGCGCAGCTTATGCTTTCTCCGTTTTCATTTTCCATATATGTTACTTTTTGCTTTACAAACGGTTTTTTCGGCTGTATTATTTCTATTTCATCCCCCACAAAAAATCTGTTTCTTTGAGTTACTGTCGCGATTTTGCTTTTTGGGTCATAATCAAGAACAATCCCGATCAGATCATAGTCACGGATATAGGAACTGTCGGTGTATACCTGCTGCTCATCGGTAGGCTTTGCTAGATAAAAGCCGGTGGAATAAGGTCTGTGGCTCACCTTGCATAATTCCTCATACTGAGCTTCATCAAAAGAATAATGTTTCGGATCGGCAAAATATCTGTCTATTTCCTCTCTGTACGCCTTAACGACCGTTGCGACATAGTAAGATGTTTTCACTCTGCCCTCAATTTTAAAGCTTGATATCCCGCTTTTAATAAGTTCGGGAATATTCTTTATCATACACAGATCCTTTGAATTGAAAATAAATGTTCCGCGCTCATTTTCAAATACATCCATGTATTCACCCGGTCTTGTCTGTTCCACAAGCGAATAATTCCATCTGCAGGGGTGGGCGCAGGCGCCGCGGTTTGCATCACGATGTGTCATATAGTTTGAAAGAAGGCATCTTCCCGAATATGAAACGCACATAGCCCCGTGAACAAATGCCTCGATTTCCATATCCTCAGGGATTTTTTCTCTTATTTGTCCGATCTCTTCAAGGCTCAGCTCACGTGCTAGAACAACTCTCTTTGCTCCCATTTTGTACCATGCAATTGCCGAACGGTAATTCACGTTGTTTGCCTGAGTGCTTATATGAATCGGAATTTTGGGGGCAAGCTCCCTCATCATGTCAAACATTCCGAGATCGGCGATCAAAACGGCGTCAAAACCCAGCGGGCGTATTTGTTCAATAAATTTTTCAAACTCCTCAATATCATCATTATGAGGGATTATGTTTGCGGCAAGATATACTTTTTTCCCTTTGTCATGGGCATATTTCAACCCTTCTTTCATGTCCTCGAGGGAAAAATTTTCTGCGGCGGCTCTCAGACTGAACGCCTCTGCGCCAACGTATACCGCATCCGCACCGTAATCTATCGCTATTTTTAACTTTTCAAGGCTGCCGCCCGGTGCAAGCAATTCGGGTTTTTCCATTTTGATCCTCCGTTTCCGACCAATGTATCGGTCGATTCAAATTCCGATAAAAATATAAATAAGATTCATATTTTTGCTCTATTTGTTCCTTACGGTATACGCCCCCGAAATATATACTGCATTTCGAGGGCATATACTGATTCTGCGTTATTAAAAACACATATACATTTTTCGTAAAATATATTTTAAACTGATTGGTTCAGATATTGATCATCCCGTATATTATAACATCAATCCAAATTAAAGTCAACCTTTTTAGCATCACCTTAACGGTTTTTGAATTGTTTTCAGTTATATTACTATAACCTATTGACTTCTTCTCTGCTATTTGATATAATTACGGCTGCTGGGTCATCGGAGGTACTTTAATACGTAATTTTAGTGCCGGATAAGATGCCGTACAGAGGCTTTTGCCGGAGGGCGAGTGCAGCGTAAGGGGTAACGCCGGATAAGACAACTGTCATGTACGGAATGTCTTATTCGGCATTTTTGTTTTTAAGGAGAGTGTATATTAATGGATTCAAACGAGTTGTTTTCTAAAGTTTCACCGGTAAAGCTGTTTTTTATTGCTGCAATTCCCGGATCAGTCAGTATGCTGGCAAGTATGCTTTATAGTATTTTTGAAGGTGTTTTTGCGGGCCGGTATATTGGTTGGACTGCATTGGCCGCAATAAATTTAGCAATGCCGATAGTATTTATCAATTTTTCGTTGGCGGATATGATCGGGGTCGGTTCCTCAGTTCCGATTTCCATCGCGTTGGGAAGGAAAGACTACAAAAAAGCAAACAACATTTTCACTTGCTCTGTCCTGATGATAATTGGTACAGGCGCAGTCATGGGAGTCATTATGTTTACGACAGCGCCGTTTCTTGTCCGACTTATGGGCGCTGACGGTGAATTGGCATTGCTTGCGGCTGCATATATCCGCGCCAGCGCGATTTGTTCGCCCGTTACCACCCTTGTGTTTGCAGCGGATAATTATCTTCGTATTTGCGGATTGATCCGCAAAAGCATGTTTTTGAACATATTTATGTCCGTAACCACCGTTATCCTGCTCTATGTATATATCGCGGTATTTCAATGGAGTGTGGCCGGCGCCGCATTCGCGACAAGTACTGCCATGGCGGTTTGTACCGTTATCGCGATTTTCTCCTTTGCACGCGGAAAGCTGTTGCTGCATTTTCAAAAGCCGGTATTCTCATTGGCTATGGTACAGGATATTATTTTCTGCGGTACTCCGGCATTTTTGAATAATATTGCCGGTCGTCTCACGGCAATTGTAATGAATCTTGCTCTCATGACATTGGGAGGTCAGAGTGCGGTTGCAGTATATGGCGTACTGATGTATGGAAACGATATGGTTCAGCCGCTGCTGTATGGGATATGTGACTCACTGCAGCCGGCAATAGGATACAATTGGGGCTCAGGGGCAACAAAACGTGTGAAATCATTGATAAAATGTTGTTTTATCGGAAGCGCCGCAGTATCGATAACGGCAGCCGCCTTAATGTTCTCCTTCCCGGAGCAGATTGTGAGCCTGTTTGGCAAAAATGAGGATGCCGCAATACTTCAAATGGCTGCTGACGCGCTGCGATTATTCTGCATTGCTTATTTTTTCAGATGGTTTGGCTTCACAACACAGAGCATGCTCAATGCTGTTAACAAGCCGTTGCCCGCAACCGTCTTATCCATCACAAACGCATTGGTATTTCCCTTGATCCTGATCGCGTTGTTATGGCCTCTCGGTCTTACAGGGGTATGGCTTAATTTTACGGTGACGTCGGTTTTGGTGTCCGTTTTTGCTATCCTTTTGCTGCACCGCAACAGATGGGAGCATATTCAAGAGGAAACCGCCAAAAAATAGTGAATTAAAAAACGATGAACCGTCCTTTCGGTTGGGAATGACTTATGAATACCCGCTTCGCTTTATCAATATAAAGCGGATGATATTCTGATTACATAGAAAATATAACCTAAGCAAAGATATCACCCGCCTTCTCAGGCGGGTTTCATATCTATAAACAGCGAGTGTACAATTTCCCGCCAAAACACTGAGGAGCTATTGCTCCTCTTGCCGGTTACAATCATTTGCGCTATGAAAATTCTCATATGTCTTTATTGATTTTCCTTTTTTAAATCTACTATAACCAACACACCAAGCGGCTCTATCGGCTTATCTATTTCAACCGTTCCTTCATTTTCAACATAGCAAAGATTTTCCTCTTCTCCCGATAAGTTGATAAATTTCAGTTTATTTTTTACCTCATATAATATTTTTGGTTTTTTTATTATATCACTGGTAAGATTAAAAAGTGTTATAATCTTTTTATCATCTACGGTATTTACATTTACAACGACCTTAGCATCCTCCGAGCATACCGGCCTTTTTCCTCTTGCTATCCATGTAAGAACGTTTATAAGCTGATGCTTTCTTTTATTGTTTACATTTGTAAATTGCAAGAAAATATTTGTATCAAACGGTAATATACAAAATCTTTCTCCAACATTGTTTTCAAATAGAGTAACACCTCTGCCGAGTCTGTTATGATGATGGTCAATAATATATGAAATACTTTCCGCATTATCATAATATGTTATATTTTTAAGTGAGCTTTTTAAAAGATATGGATTCAGATAGTTGGAATTATGATGCAGTTTATATCTTCCGTTAAGCTCACTGTCGGTAAATCTCTCTCCCGAATATTCAGCCTTAAAGTCTTCTATGGATTTTACTCCTATCCTCTCACCGTAGCCCATATAGCAAAGTGCTTCGGCTGCTCGAAGATCTATAAGAGCACCCTTTTTTAAAAAGCTATCTGTCTTATCACGGCTTGCTCCCAAAATATCATCTCCGGCAAGGAGCATCCATGGCGTGTTTTTGTGGTCATAGCCTATCGGTATGCCGTCAAGCTGTATCCAATTATACCAGTCTGCCTTGAAAATAAGGTCTCCATCGTTGGCTCTTCTTCTAAGCAATGCCCTTTCATCGGCATATATACCTAAGCCATCCGCCCTGTGATTTAACGGGATAAGCTCTGCAAGCTTGTTGTAATATGGTATATTTTCAGCAAACATATCTGTTATCTCTTCAAAATTTTCCGCGGGACAGCTCAAAACATCAAATAGATTTATCTCCATATTCCGAAATCCGTTTACAAGACACCATACTATCTGCATATTTGTAACCGCATTTGATTTATAAAAAAATCCATATGTGTCATTTTCCACTTCCGGCTGATATTCTATCCGATCGTCATCTATAATATTTCTTGTTATTGCGGGCACCGAAAACGGCAATGGTATCTCCTTATGATCCCCCTCACGATAATAATCCATGCCCGGTCTTATATAACGTATTTTTTTATCATAGTTTTTTTCAAAAAATTCCTTTAAATTTCTGTCAAGCGTTATAGACGGATAAGACGTCGTCATGATTCCAAATCCGGTTTCGGGAGATTCCTCATGCACGGCGTCGGCCGCGGTTACGATAAGATTATTTAAATCCTCTTTCATCTGATCGAAAAACGCTTTTTTTATCCCATCTGTTTCAAATGAATCGGAATAAATATGCTTCTTTATCTCCTCTCTTGTAAGTATTTTCCCCACTCTTTTTGATATTCTCTTTACATGTTCATCACATAGGCAAACGATTTGGCCAAGTGAAATACCCCTTATATCGTCATCGGAAAAGATAACGGACGGATTCAACTTTGCATAAGTCCTGTACTGCTTTTTCACATATTCCAAAAATTCCTCATCCAACACACAGGCGCAGCCTCTTGACGGCTCTGCATCTATTGTAACGGCACGTCTAAAATTGAATTTCCCATCATTTGCGTAAAAAACATGTCCCACTGTACTCAAAATGTTTATGCCTGTTTCTACACCCATTTCATTGAGCTGTTTTATATATCCCTTTAAAAGATCGGCGTGTTTTTCATAATAGCCGTCCTCAAAAAATGCAGATTCCTCTAAAAATTTGCTCGTAAACAGTATTACCCTGTGTATTCCTGTTCTTTTTAAAAATTCTTTCAGTTGTTTAAATCTTTCCTCCGGGTTTTCAAATCCGATATGGTATCTTAATACCATGTTTGTTTTATCGTAAGCCATTTTCTTCTCGTATAATATAACTGCACACAAGTTGTCCCACCGACATGATCGACGGCGGGTTTAATATTTGTGATCAGTGAGAGTACAATCTCCCACTGATTACAGTTCAGCAACGTAGGAGTAATTCACGAATCGCCTGTTTTGCTCTTGTCACCGCACAATGACGGAACAAACCCTTACTGAATTATCAACAAACTAAAGACAATTATATTATAATTTTCCTTTCTTTAATTTTTTATTATTTACAGTTATCTGTTTTCATAACATACAGTTATTTTTTTGAATATAATTTACATAACTCTCAAGCGGATATTATCTGTATATGAACAAATCTGTAACCATATTATAACGCTTTATTGCCACAAGACTGTCACCTGTTTCTATATCATTAAATGTAATATTTCTTACTTTTTCTTTTGCATCAGAATCATATATTGTATAAGTATTTGTACCGTATGCCCATGTTTCGGTACTCATATATAAATTCAAATTATGGTTCGGATCTGTTCCGCTGTCAGATACATTCAACAAAAATCTTTCTCCTATGTCAGTATTAACATCAGTAACTTTTCCATATAATAATCCGGTATCAACGAATGTATTTTCCTTTGATATTGTTTCACCCTGTGTCCGATAACCTCCCATATTGTCCGCTTTCAGAAGGATTCTCATCATTGTTACATTTCCCATGCTGTCAATTTTCATCTGAACGATATCTCCTCTTTGCAATTCATCAATGCCTCCATGGACGCCGAAATAATCATATGAAGAATCTGCTATTACCGTTTTATCCAAATTTGCAAAGCTTTCTTGTCCTTCTGATATATAACCAACTATTTTTACAGGCATATCATCTTTATCCAATCCCTCTGAAATGCTGCTTATCATTACCGGTCTTATAAGCTCATCCATCGCTACTGAACCACCTTCTATTAAACAAAACTGTCCGGTATAATATTTATCGCAGTTATATATCGTTATCCGTTCATCTACGCAGTAATAATCAAGGGAAAAGTTTGACATATTTCCTACCGAAAAATAATCAATATCGTCATATCTGTCCTTATCTCTTGGGATGTTTATAGTTTCCGTGTATGCAGGAAGGTAATATTTTTTTTCAAAAAATCTGTAATAAAAACGATTTTGTTCCGTTCTGTAGCCTTCTCCTCCGGCAACGTGACTTTTTATGAGCGGATAATCTATTTCCTCATAATCCCTTCCTACCATATCATACTCGGTAACTACCGTTTTGATATTACCGGCAGTATTCTTTTCATATGCAATTACCTTATTTGCTGTTTCTCCATTTTCGTGTAAAGCGTTGAAAGCTACATTGGCATTAACTTTTGCACCGCTTAACAAGTCGGGCGTGAATAATGTGACCTTATCCTCCAATGCGGCTACTTCCATATTACCATTCATTGTATACATTTTAATCATACATTTTTCATCTTCTTCGGAAATATATGAGGATAGAACAAATCCATAGCTGTATATATCTGCATCTGAATATACAATCTTATTGTCTGCACTTAAATAAAAAGTAGAAGTCCTGCCAATTTTCGGTTTCTCATCAGTTACATTTTCTTCGAGATAATACAAATAAAAATCCGATACCTCATACTGTTTACCATCAACCGTATAATATGTTATGTTATTTTCCGTCTTCTGTGCGGTAAATGTTCCGGAAATTTTTTCTGTGGAGCTAATCATTTCATATATGTTTTTCCCGTCTATTCTTTGGCTTCTGCGAAGCTCTATAACGGTTTTGTTCAACAAGTCTTTTAATTCTATCTGCTCTCCCTTTGTATTGAAAATTTTGTAATCTTCACAGGCTTTATCAGATAAATCCAACGGTTCATCTATCATTTTAAACCGAATAAATGAAGAATAGGCAGATACACTATCCACTACATAATATTCTTTAAATTCCACAAAAACAAATTCCCCTTTTTGATTTCTGTTATTATCAAGAATACGCACACTATCCGCCTTATCAAATATACCGCTTTCAATTGCTTTGTCAATTTTCCCCCAATATTGTCCGTTATATATTAAATCAGCATTATCCTCAAATGAAATTCTCTTTCTGCTTTTGTCCGATTCATATATCAGATATGAGGGTGTGATTTCCGAAAAATTATTTGCGTCAATTATTGTCTCGGTATTTTCTCTGCTGTTTTCCCATACCTCAATAATAGTATTGCTGTCAAAATCAAGATATGCATATACACTCTTTCCCAACAAAGATTCCGAAATGATATTTAACGTATTATAATACATTTTATTGATTTCAATGCCCTCTTTAGAAAAACTTGTTTTTCCATATGTTGCAGACATACCTGTTGATGTCACATAACCGGTAATTATTTGAATATTTTTATATTTTTCAAGATAGCTTTCTTCCGTACCAATTATTTTATAACCCCCGTTGTTTCCGGAAAATTCCAATTCCACTGTTTCGGCTCTCAACATATTTCTTATAAACAAAAACAAATCTCCCTTTGTCATTGCGTCTTCTGTTTTGGTTATATCCCTGAACAACTCCAATTCATCTGCAAGCGCCATTGTATCTATATTAGGGACTATATCATATCCTAAAACAGATATTGCCATTTCAACACAATCCTCATAAGCAATAACATTATTTGGATAAAATCTATCTCCCTGTTTTTCTATTATTCCGTACTGTAAAGCTGTATGTATTCCATCAACATATTCATTTGACATTAACACATCGGAAAAATCCTGTTGTGCGGGACTGATTAATTTATCTGTTTCCAATTTGGCAAATAATGTGACGGCATAGCCTCGGGTAGCCTTTTCAAGCGGATTGATTTCTTCCGCATTTTCAGTAACCACACCCAGATAATTCAAAAGTGTATACGTATCTTTATATCTGTATTCTGTCATACCAGAACCCGTGCTTATTTCTTCGACGATCCATTCAGGGATAGGAACTTGTTCCGTTTGGGCATATGCAATATTCATAATTAGTAATAATATTATTAAAATTGAACTTATAATTCTTTTTTTCATATGCTTTCTCCCTCCAATATATTAATTGTTTTCAAAAGGATCGTTACACATTCTGCACGGGTTGCACTTTCTTTCGGTGCAAAAATACCGTCTCCTCTTCCGTTGACTATTCCCAGTCCTGAAACAGTGTCTACTGCAGCTTCCGCCCATGAAGATATATCGGTTTTATCACTGAACTCGACTTGATTTATCTCCTTTGTAATGCCTTTATAATTTAGGATATTCATAATAACACTGCAGATTTCTTCTCTTGTAATATTGTCATTAGGTCTAAATAAATTATCATAGCCTTTCATGAATCCGTATTTATTTACAGTACAAACATCATAATAATACCAATCATCTTTATAAATGTCCGAAAAATCACAAATATCTGTTGTTTCAAGATTCAGCATACGAACGATAATAGCTGAAATTTCCGCTCTTGTAATATCCTTATCAGGGCAAAATTGCGTATCTGTAACACCATTAATAATTCCCATATTGTATGCTTGTTTTATGTTTTCTTCAGCCCAATGCCCGTAAATGTCAGAAAAGGTATTTTCCGGCTCATTCTCTTCATCTTTCTCATTACCAGTATTTACATCATTTTCCGTTTCTTCCTCGGGTTTCGGCTCTTTTATCGGAATATATATTCCGCCGCCACCACCGCCGCCTCCGCCTCCGGCGGAGGACGATTTTGCTGTTACTTTTAACCGATTGCTTTGGATACTGTCTCCTTTATAGGGATACTCGACGCTGACAGGAGTTACAACACAATAAATTTCTTTTCCCTCCATATCCTTCGTCAATGTCACTGCTTTATCATGGGAAACAACGTTTTCTCCCACATACCACACAAATTCGGTAGCGCCCTCAAGATCACCGTTCTCATCATAATAGTCATATGAGATCCCTACAGAATTTCCGACTGTTGCCTTTCCGAGTATTTCTGCATTTTCAGCTTTCGGCTGAAAAGCACCCTTTACAACATTGGAAAAATATTCTATGCCTATTGACGGTTCCTTTACCTTTGCAGGTATGACCGAACCTACTATAAATTTATTTACATCGTTTTCGCCTAATGTGTAGCTGCTTTCACAAGCTCCATCTATTATGACTTTTTCGCCTTCCTCACTGTCCATACGATACCATGCATACACTCTGTTTTCCTTATCTTCCTCAAACCCGTTTACATCATAATAATCATAAGTAAGATTTATTGTCCCATTAATATTTTCTGCCTTTACATTGTTGGCAGCAGGTCTGAACGCGGATTTTAATATATTGCTTTCATATTCGCGCTCACCATACGGCTGTGCAACAGATTTCGGTATAACAGTGAATTTGATTTCACAGTCTATATCATTTTCTGTCAGGGTATATGTAAGCTCATTGGCATTTTCTATTGGGGTAAATTCACCTGTTTGTGAATTTTTTCTGTACCATTGATAGACTGATTCTCCCTCGGTATCCTCTTCATTATCATCATGCCATTCATATTGCGCCGTAAAGACGCCGCCTACTACGGGTTCTCCTGATATTATCACATTTTCCGCATATGGTGCAACCGCGCCAATCACTGAAAAACGATATTCCTTTATCTGCCGCTTCCCATTTTTAATGTTCACAGCGGTGATTGTCAGTACATATTCACCCGTTTCCAATGCGTCTTCTTCATCGTAATCTGTTATCTCCGCTCCGTCCTTTACTAATTTGTATTCAACTAAAATATCATTGCCGATATTATAAACCGGTTTAAACGGAGCGGTATATTTTCCGCCATTTATTACACCTATGTCATCAGCCAGCATACTCTGAGTATGATACTCTGTTATTGTAAAATTTTCTATTTTATATACTGCAGGATCCTTGGGCTTTATATTTTCCCCAAAAATTATTTTATATTCGGAATCATATTCCATACCATCTATAAATTCTATTGAAGCATTTTTGCCGGAGGCCTGTGTATTATATTTATCCTTAGGCAGAATTTCTCCGTTCACATATATATCAACATTTTCCGAATTGACTGTCGATTCATCCAATTCATGGCTGAATTCAACATTTATCGGCGTATATATATCAACGTTGGCGCTGCCCTTTGCTGCATTAATTGATGTAATTGACAGACCTACTCTTTGCGCCTTTATATCGTCAATATAATATGTTCCTACCTGTCTGCTGCTTGTTTCCGATTCATACAAATTTCCATTAGTCGCTTCATTTTGAATATCATAAAACAGCTCTGTTGTAACTCTGTCTATACTTGTTGACGAAAGCGGATAATTTGCACCAAGCCAATCACCGTTAATAAGATAGTGATAATTATCTGCTCCAAAATCAACAACCTGTGTAACGGTACAGTATTCATCAACAGCATTCATCTGTGATACAATATCCAACGCCCCCTCGTGATGCAGATAAAAATATCTGTAAAAACTTGTTATTGTCGTTGTTGTATCAGCTGTCTCATTTCCCAAATTAAATAATCTTGTAAAACGTACACTGTGATTTACGAATTTTATTTTGTAGCTGAATTCATATACACCTTCAGAAACTGTTTTACCAAAATTGATTATAGATGCTGTCGGACTTGCAGGGGAAGCACTGTTGTTTTGTATCTGTAATACTTTATTACCGGTCCCATCATCAACAACTTTCGCAAAATCACCTATCAATTCCTGAGAAATCCCACCGAGCTCAGACGGTTTTTCATTTATTTCCAAATCCTCAAAATCTTCGAAAAAAAATATCAGTTCATTATCCAATTCCCCTGCACTCACAGCAATACAGGGAAATGTCTCTACTGTTAATGCAAAACAAAATATAAGCAAACATATTTTTTGTAATGTTTTCATAATGCGGATCCTTTCACAAATGTAATAACTTATTTATATAATTCCTTACCAATGAAATAATATTTTCATTGGTAAGGAATGGTAATTTTAACTAAAATACTCCCTTTTCAATACAAGGTCTTAGTCCCTCTAAACTATTAAATATCATATAATTCAATTTGTATCCTGAGGCGTCATCCGGTATATCAAATGTTGCTTCGACATAACCGATACTTATTTCTGACTTTTCCTTAACAACAACATCTTCAAGCACCCCGTTTTTAAATAGCGTAAAAACAATTACATTTCCATCAGTCAGATAGGCATTCTGTCCATGTGAATTCTCGGAAGAACGAACCAATATCTCTGCGGTCACTTTTTTGCCGGCTCCGTCGATTAATGATGATAGCTTTTCACCGTCAGCATTATAAAGTCCCTTGCTCAGTTCATATACTCCAACCTTTACTACCTTAATATCGTCAATAAAGTACTGTCCCGGTGTACCGGCCACGCCCAAAGTCCCGTTATGTCCGGGATCGTCTGTTCTCATAAAATATGTAAATCCTGCGGAGTCTATTGCATCAGCCGTAAAATCTTCTCTTGTATAGTACCAATGATCGTTTACATATGTCTGTATCATATCATTATCAAAATCGACAATTTGTTTTACCGTTGCATAGTTATTTACAGCGTCGTCCATTTGTGTTATAATATCGGCCCAGTTTTTACCTCCTATAAGATAATATTGGCTGCTTGTCTTATTTTCCTCAACGACAACGCCGTCATTTTTTAACGAGAATAACTCATCCATATAGGTTGTATGGTTTACGAATTTTATTTTATAGCTGAATTCATATACTCCGTCCGAATATTTATCTCCAAAACTAATATTGGTATAAATCGGTTTTAACGGATCATCATCAGCCATAAGCTGCAGTACCTTATTCCCTGTTCCGTCATCCACTACCTTTACATTCGCACCGCTATTGGGACCTGCCTCTCCTATCACACTGACAGGTCTTTCGTTTATTTCAAATCCCTCGAAATCTTCATTGTATACGCTTCCGTTAAATTGCAGTATCTCAAAGGATATTGTCATTTCCTCTGTTTCATATTCCTCGCTCGTATCCGTTGCGGTAATCGCCGCGGTGTATATACCGGGCATTAAAATGTCTCCTGTATTTAAAGTGATCGTCTCATTATTCTTGGTATATCTTATATTATATACCGTTGTTTCTTTTTCAGGTACAAACTCAGGTAGTGTATATGGTTCATAATATTTATCTCCGTTTTGTATCGGCAGATTTGTGATAAGGTTATAAATTTTTTCGGTTGTAAATTCCGCCATAACAAAATCTGCAGGGACGTAACAGCCGCTCTCAACTCCGTTTAACACAATTTTGTATTTGCTGAGTGATTTTAATTTATCGGCAAAAGTAACCGTTAAATTCCTTCCTGCCGCTGAAACGGTATAACTGCCTGCCGGCATTAAAGCATCATTTTCATACACCTTCACAGTGTCTGACGAAACCGTATCAGGCTTCAAGTCATGACTGAAGGTTCCCGTCACAGCTTTTGTATCACAGCTTACAAAGGCAGTATTTTCCAATGACAGCGCGTCAAGGCTTAACTGTATACGCTTTACACAAATATCATCAATATAGTATGTTCCTACCTGACCGACTCCAAGAGAGCCGTTTGCCGCAGGCGTCTGCGGATCCCAGCCCAACTCTATTTTTGCCCTGTCAATACTATCCTGTAATAATGGATAATACGCGCCGATAAAATTGCCGTTGATTAAATAATAGTAATTTTTCGCCCCAAAATCAATTACCTGTGTGACAGTACAATATTCTGCCATGGCGTTCATATTATCAACAACATGTATTCCGCCCTCATCATTTAAGTAAAAATAAACACCGCCGCTTGTTTGTGTTCTGGTTGCATCGCCGTTTTCATTTCCTAAATTGAATAGTCTGAAAAACCGCGCGCTATGATTGATCAACTTTATTTTATAACTTATTTCATATATACCCTCTGAATAGGTATTCCCGAAATTTACGACCGTTGGAACAATATTTGCGGGAGATAAGGTGTTGTTTTGTAACTGTAATACTTTATTCCCAGAACCGTCATCCTTTACAACCACACCTTCTTCCAATATGGTATCTCCAATCATAGTGCCGCTTGATTCTCCTATAATATCGATCGGTCTTGTTTCCAATTCATAATTTTCAAAATCAGCCCAAAAAACAACATTCTCATCTTGTGTATTTTCAGCATATACAGGAAGTGCCGCTGTGCTGACAAACAGTCCAAGTGTCAATACGATAGATAAAACTTTCTTTTTCATCTTCAAAACCTCTTTCTTTTTTAATATATTTACCAAAATCCTTCAAATCATTTACCCATATTTTGCAAAGGATTTTCAAAAACTATATCGCCTTCATCGAGTGTACACATAGCATATAATTCTTCCAATGTCATATCGGACCCGACGTCATTTCCCAAATAAAGATACAGCGGTACCCTTACATTGTAGCTTACATTATTGCATATCACATTATAGGCAGGGTCTTTCCATGATTCACTCATCAATGTTGTTATATGAGGATATTTAAGATATGCTCCGCTTGTCGTCTCATAGCTTATCCCAAAATCCGAACGCCGGGCGTTTTTCATAGAATCAACTCTACCCAAAGCAACAAGCCCTACACCATAATCCGCTAAATTTATAAAATAATTGTCTGTTACGGTATTATCACGTCCACCATGTAAGAAAACACCTGTTCCTTCTATGTCGCTGAGAATATTATCAGTCACTGTATTTCCCGACTGCATATTGTCAAAATATATGCCAAACAAACTGATAGCCGCTTTAGAATTGCTGTATAAATCATGAATATAGTTACCGCTTATAAGATTACCTCTCTGCACCATGCTGTTTACACAATATATCGCACCCATATCGCTTGTTTCCTTTAATATATCATGTATATTATTATCAGAAATAATATTGTCATTACCTCCGAAAAGGATTCCGCAATGAGGGGCATTATATATTTCGCACCCTGTTATCATATGTCCGACGCCGCCCATATTTATACCCGCGCTGTAGCCCTTTATAATTCGTGCGTAATCATGAATAATACAGTTCTTAATTTGTGAGCCTGACGGTGAAAGTACACCGCTTCCTCCGCCCGAAAGCTTGATTGCGTTTGCCCCGATATCCGATATAACAGTATTTTCAATTTTAATATTTTTCCCCGCTGCCGTAATGCCGTTATGGCTTATTTTATCTATCCTGCACGAATCAATCAATATATTTCTGCACTGTCCGATTTCAATGCCATTGCCTCTTGTTCCTGTTATATGCAAATTTTTAAATACTACATTTTCTGTTCCGTTCATGGTAATGATATTGTCATTTTTAAATGCCAAAGTAATAGTATCATTATCTGAAAAATTCTCAGGCGGGTATACATATAAAATATCGGTATCCTTATCATAATACCATTCCCCCGGCATATCCAGTTCCTCTATCAGATTATATATATAAAAACGCTGTCCTTGTGTAACTTTAAAATAGGATGCATACTGTGATGTAATTGTTTTTTCTTCGGTATTTATTTGTGATACAGGGGTTGACATATCCGACCAGTCGTAGGACCACCATCCCCACATCCATGCGTCGTCGGCATTTCCCCATCGTTTTATACGTTCGTCCGATACGCTTATCTTAAATCCGGATACAGAATCAGAGTTTACATTGTTATTCCATTCATAGCTTCCTGCATCAACAACCGAATCTATTGTCATATAGCCTTCATTGGGATATCTTGCTAAAGTTCCTGCGTTGCCGCCAAAAAATATTTCGGGCGCCGGCGTTCCATATTCCGGCTCTCCTTCGTCCGCCAGTCCATACGCCCAATAATAATGTTGCGAATGACCTGTCATAAACATTTTTTCATATCCTGACAAAGCAAGTTCACTTAATTTGGCCGAATAAATTTCCCCGTCTAAAGCATTGTCTATACGTTCATTATTTGCTTTGGAAAATTCAGACAGCTTTATCTCTTCTCCGCAAGTTATGGTTACATCTTCATTTTTATATGCCGTCCATAAAATTGGAGAATCGTCCTTTCCGCTGTCCGCCGAAGTAAATTCCAGTCCGGTACCTACATTGTATTTGCCCTCTCTCAAAATAACCGATATTCCTCCTGTTGGATATTGTCCCGTTTCCGCAATTTTTCTTATTCTGTTCTTGGCTTGTATAATACTGCTATATGGTTTTTCAAATGTCCCGTCGCCTTCAGGCAAGGCATCGCAATCCACATATATTTCAAGGCTTGTTCCAAGCTCGCCCTTTTTGATAAGAGGAACCGCAGACTGCTGCGAATCCCATATAAAATATTCTATTTTATATTCTTGCTCATCCTGCGGCACAGTAAATTCAGCCTGTACCTCACCGCCTGTACCAGTACTGCATTGCTCAATTTTTACACTTACAAGCTTATCATTTTGATCCTTTAATGCCATAATAACAACCCATTCGGACAGATTACTTTCCGAATAGTCTGTCCGGATCTTTGCGGTTATATTACCGCCGGAAATTTTATGGATTTTTTCCCCGTTATCATCGTATATTTCTGCTGATCTTAAATATATTCCCTCGTTAGAGGTCATAAATCCTACCTTTTCAATCTTTATTTCATCTATATAATATGTCCCAACATTTGTACTGCCTCCGACCTCATACAGGTTTCCGTTGTAGGCAAGGTTATCGGTTCGGTAATACAGCCTGATTTTCGCTCTGTCTATACTGTCATTGTTAAGTACATATACCGCGCCTAATTGAACACCGTTTATGTAAAAAGAATATGTCCCTGCGTTAAAGTTTACCCTTTGAGTTATTGTACAATAGTTATTTATGGCATGTATCTGCTGTTCAATATCAAGAGGGCTCTCATTATTAAGATAAAAATATCTATAATAACTCGTACTTGCTCTTGTTGTATTACCGGTTGCATTTGCCAGAGAGAACAAATCGGAAAAATATACACTGTGATTTTTAAATTTTATTTTGTAGCTGAAATCATATACTCCATCTGAAAAAGTACTTCCAAAATTAATTATTTCATCAACAGGTATTTCGGGCATTTCGGTATTATTCTGTATTTTCAGAGCTTTATTATCTCCGTCATACTCAACTGCCGTCGGGTATGTCATATTTTGTTTGACATCTCCGATCAAATCAGGCGTCACTCCGGCGTCTGTGTCCTCAAAGTCCTCATAAAATACACATTCACGCCTTTCTTTTACCTCCTGTACGGTAAATTCACATATTTCGATCTCCTGCTCTGCTGCAATTTCTGTCATTGAAGAATTTATATTTTCTGCTTTTATCCGATAATGTGCTCCGGGTATTAATTCATTGTTAAAATAGATATATATTATATTTTTATACGCTTTAACATTATATCCGTCATTTAATTTGTACCCGTTTTCATAAATCGCAATATTATTCCTTTTTATATTTTCCGATAAAAGGGAATAGTTGAATTCCGCCTTTATAACTCCTATGTCCTTTTTTACTTTTTCTTTTGTATCAACTCCTGAAGATATACACTCCAGTTTCGTGCTCCTTACTTTAATATCGTCAATATAATATGTTCCGACCTGCCTGTCACTGTTTTCCGATTCATATAAATTTCCATTGCATGCTATAGTTTGCGGATCGTAAAAGAGCTCTGTTTTTGCACTGTCTATACTGTTCTGAGCTAATTTATAAACATTTCCGAAAGGTAAACCGTTAATAAGATACCTGTAGGTCATATTATCAAAGTCAACTGTTTGTGTAACTGTGCAGTATCTGTCTAAAGCATCCATCTGTGTTTCAATATCCAACGGGCTTACATTATCAAGATAAAAATATCTGTAATAACTCGTACATGCTTTTGTAGCCTCGCCCGAGCCGTTTTGAAGATTAAACAGCTTTGCAAAACGTATGCTATGATTTTTAAATCTTATTTTATAACTGAATTCATATGTTCCGCCCTTAAAGCTTCGCCCGTAATTTATGATTATTGAAACCGGCAGCGCAGGAGAATTTTTGTAATTTTTAACCTCAAGCACATTATTTTCTGATCCGTCGTCAATAATTCTGACAGTATCTTCTGATGAGGATTCAATAAAATCACTGTCAGGGACACTGTTTGGCAAATAGGTTTCAAAATCTTCAAAAAACACCGTACCTGCTTCAAATTCCTCTGTTCTGACCGCTATACATACAGAATTGAAAATAAAGCAAAAAATTATCAGAATGCTTATGCTTTTTTTCAAAACATACATACCCATTCTCCTTATCTGAGTCGGTTTTTCAAGTCTTCGATCATTTCATCATCCAAGTCGTTCTCAATATTTTCCTCTGTGAGGATAATTAAGCCGTCTTCATCTGTAAACAGCTCATAGTTAAATAATTGCGCAAAATCCTCTGCCGATATATAAGTTCTGCCGTCTCTGTTTGATATTATATCTGAAAGTTCTCCTTCATCTTCGTTTAACATATATTTATTATCAGATGTAAACAATATATATCTTGTACCGTCATATTCGATTGTTATTTTGCCGTCATCCCATATTATATCAGATCCTAAAACTTCTGCCGCATATCTTAACGGTATATATAATGTATCCTCTGTTTTGTAAGGCATTATCCAGTTTTTATCCTTTGCGACTGTTTTCTTTTCCCAGTTGATATAGGCAACAGGTTTATCAACTGCAAAAACAATCGAGTTATTTTCGAGAACTCTGCGTAATCTTGATGTGATGGTACTGCATTTTGACATATCTATATTCTCAAATTCGGGAATATGTTCCATTACAGTATTATTTTCAACCAATGTGTAATTGTTTTTGTCAATATTGTAAAAACCCGGGTTTGAAATAGGTTCATAACCGTCTATTACCGTATTTACCTCACGAAACTCCGCTTCGGTCACATTATTTAAATTGATGCGGATCGGTACTTCTACATTCCAATTCAGATTTCCCTCAACAACATTGTATTTGGTACAGTACCAATCGTCATCCAAAAGCGTTTTTATATTTGGATATTTCTGATACGGTTCACTGTTAATCAATTCCTCCGTAATACCTGACTGTTCCGGAGTGCCGACATTATTTTTATTAAAGCTTGCACCTACTACCACTCCTTGTTTAATATTAGCAAAAATATTATTCCTTATAATATTGTCACGTCCCATATTAAACGACGCACCTATACCATTATAGTTATAAAATACATTGCTTTCTATGGTGTATCCCGATTGTCTGTTATCAATATATACTCCGAAAACCCCGATAGAATCCTCTGTATTGCTGTGCAGATCATGAATAACATTATTTCTTATAACAGTTCCTCTGTGTACCATTATATTTGCGCTGTATATCGCTCCCATATCCGAAGCTTCTTTTAACACACTGTGAATTTCGTTTCTCTCAATCAGATGATCGTTGCCTCCGATAGGCATACCTGTATGAGGTCCGTCATAAATAAGATTGTTTCTGACCGTTATACCGCAGCCGCCGAGCTGTATTCCGCCCATATATGTTTTTATCATTCTTGCAAAATTGTGTGTCCAGTTATTTTCAACAAGATTATTTGATTTTTCAAGAGTCTCCGAATTGCCTCCGCTTATCGTGATCGCATTTTGCCCCACGGTATACACATGGCAGCCTCTGATTCTTATATTCTCACCCTCTGCCTTTATACCGTTTCCGCTCACTTGTGTAACTTCCAGATAAGTAACATCTATATTATTGCAATCTTGTATCAATAATCCGTCCGAACGGGTTCCGGTAATTGTCAAATCATACAGCTCAATATTTTCGGTATTTTCCAGGTTTATAACATTTTTCTTCTGAAATGCCAATGTAACTTTATCATTGCTGCTAAAACCATCCGCCGGATATATGTACATTTCTCCATTATCCTCATCATAAAACCACTCTCCGGGCACATCCAATTCTTCCAAAAGATTGTATATATACCATCTTTGACTCTCCATCGGCTCATAGGGTGATGGATATACCGTTTCAAGCGTCTTTGATTCCGCGTCAATAGTTTTTACCGGGGTTGCCAGATCCGACCAGTCATATCTCCAATACCCCCATACCCATGCGTGTTTTGCATTCTTCCATCGCTCTATGCGGTCATTTGCCACCTCTATAGTAAATCCTTTCATTTCTCCTTCTATTGGATGTCCGACATTATCATTTTCATACCACAGATTTTCCCCGCTGCCGAGATCAACCACTCTGTCAATCTTCATATATTCCCCCGTATTCGGATATCGCGCAAGGGTATATGCATCCTCACCCAAAAATACCTCAGGGGCAGGTGTTCCAAACTGAGGTTCACCCTCTTCTGCCATTCCAAAATTCCAAAAATAATGCTGCGAATGACCGGTTATATACAAACCGTCATATCCACTGTATCCATTCTTTTGTAAATTATAGGAATATACGCTTCCCATAGCGTCCGGGTCTATACGGGTATCGTCACTTATCTCAAATTCGGAAAACGGTATCTGAACACCTGTTGTAAGCACCGCCTTTTCACCATAATAGGATCTCCAGATTACAGGCGCATTTTCCTCACCCGCATCATCTTCGTTTAAGGTAAAGGTATTCTCCAGTACATATGTACCCTCTCTTAAAAATACAGTTACACCGTTTTCGGGATAATTTCCGTTTCTTTTCAAATCCCTTACCGCATTTTTTGCCTCGTCCAATGTCTTAAACGGAGCGTCGATCGTTCCGCTGCCTGTTTCGGCTGCATTTACATCAACATAAAAATATTCTGTATCCTCTTTTGCAAAGGATACCGATGCCATTGAAGCCAGCATTACCGCAGACAGTATTGACGTTATAATTTTTTTCACCGAAAACCACCTCTGATTTTAATTTGCAATAATAAATACGCTGTCCGTATATTAGGCATATTGCCCAATCTTATTGAAAATATCAAACGATTATTGTATATTAATATATTATCATATAATAATCCCCTTTTCAATAAGGAAATATCATTTGGTTAAATTCATCACCCTATTACATTAAAACTATCCCCCTTTTCCTCTTTTTAGCAATATTTTTAATATAATTTACTATTTTTGTTCTTGACTTATTCATACTATCTATTATATAATAATCAGTAGTTGTTCAGGGATGTGATTCTAATATGGAATATAATTTTGATTATAATTTTATCGAAAATATAAAGAAAAATCAAATAGCGGTATTCGGACTGCAGCAATTTGATTTAGACTACCATAAGCATAATTTTTTTGAATTGGCATATGTTTCCAAAGGTATGGCAATACACACGCTTGACGGAAAGGAAGCGATTGTGAAAAAAGGGGATTATTTTATAATTGACTACAAAAACAGTCATAAATATACCATACCTAAAAATGAAATATGCTATATTATCAATTGTCTGTTTCTTCCTCAATTTATAGATAATTCACTTGCCCAATGCAGAAATTTCAACGGTCTTATAAGCAATTATCTGATACGCTTTAATCAAAACATATTAAAATATAACCCTACAAATTACATATACCACGATGATGACGGTACGATTTTTGCCCTGGTTAATAAATTGTTTAATGAATACACAAACAAAGAAAAAGGGTATTTTGAGCTTATGCGGTGTACTCTGATTGAAATTATCATTAGAACCATGAGAAAAATAATTGATTTGGGTACATTGCCGTCATTGGATTCTTCTTCGGATTATATCATAAAATACATTGAAAAAAATTATTCTCAAAAGATCTCATTGTCAAAAATAAGTATGGAATTAAATTATACCCTGCCATATCTCAGTTCAAAATTCAAATCGGATACCGGCTCGACATTTAATGAATATTTGCAGAAAACAAGAATAGAACAATCCTGTATACTGCTTTCCAATACAAACAAAAAAATACCGGAAATCGCATGGCTGGTCGGTTATGAGGATGTTAAATATTTTAGAAAACTGTTTAAAAAATATATGAACACATCAGTTTCGGAATTCAGGAAAAAAAGTCAATACGGTTCTCTATAACTGCACACAAGTTGTCATCCCGCCTATGTCGGCGGAAATTTGCATATCAGTAATCGGTGAAAGTACAATAACCTACTGATTAAAAGGCCGTTGCATTAAGGATTGCATAGGGCTGCTCGATTTTAGATGCAGAACGGACTAAACGAAGGTTTGCATACATTACCTTGCCGGAAGGCGTACTCTGTGCATCGAGATGTTCGTTTTGTTCGTAGCCACAGTATGTAGCGGTCTGCGCTAAAAGCGGCAGCCCCTTGTCCTCGTTGAATAACAGGGCAATCCCTTATTGAATAATACAATATATATTATAAAACGGAGGTAAACCATGAGACATACAGAAATTGCACCTTTTAAACCCTATGAGGGAGCACCTCAAATCAACTCATCTGATATTTTGGGAGCATCACCCGAAAAGCCGATTATTTTTAGAATACCGGTAACAGGTAAAAGACCCATTAAAATTTATGCCAAAAATCTGCCAAAAGGGCTTTCGTGCAGCGAAAAAGGCATAATTGAAGGTAAAATTGGCGAAAAAGGCATATACGATATTACACTTTGCGCCGAAAATTCATACGGCACAGACGAAAAAAAGCTTACCCTTGAAATTAAGGAAAATAATATTCTCCTGACTCCTTTATTGGGTTTTACATCATGGAACGCATACGGTGATCAGGTAACACAGGAAGATATGATTCACACCGTTGACCTAATGGAAAAAAAAGGTATATTTGAATACGGATATTCATATATCAATCTTGATTCCTCATGGCAAGGTAAATACGGCGGAAAATTTGACGCCGTGCTGCCAAATGAAAAATTTCCCGACATGAAAGCAATGTGTGACTATATACATCAGAAAGGACTTAAAGCGGGAATATATTCAACTCCAATGATGCAGGCATGGGGATGTCCGCCTGACATGGATTTTCTGCCCGGCTGCACGGTCGGTGATGCGGATATAAGATTTCCAACGACCGGAACAGGTATCGGCACGATACGAAAAGAAGCAAACAATGTTAAACAATGGGAAGAATGGGGCTTTGATTATCTCAAATATGATTGGTCATGCACTGATTCATATAATGCAGAACTAATGAGAGCAGAGCTTATTAAAGCATCAAGAGATTTTGGATTTTGCGTAACGGTCGCTGCAAATCCATGGTATATTGATTATTGGAAAAACTATGTAAATTCCTATCGAAACAACCCGGATTCAGATGGTACCTGGGATAGGCTTTTAGAAATTTACAGTACTTATGCAATTTTTAACCCACATATAAACAAAGGTCATTATTATGATCTGGATATGCTGGAATTAGGTTATGGCAAGACTATCGGCGGATATTGCAGCCTTACTGATGATGAAAAGGTATTTGCATATACACTGCGGGCATTTCTTACCTCTCCTATTCAGATAAGTTCTGTCATAGAAAAACTCTCAGATTATGAACTTTCCATAATCTGTAATAGTGAAATTATAGCAATAAATCAAGATAAAGGATGCAAAGCTGCATTTCCTATATATATAAAAGAAACAAATGATACCTTTGTTCATGTTTATAAAAAAGAATTGTCAGACGGCGGATTTGCCATATGCATTTTAAATTTCGGCGATAAGCCGTGTGATGTATGTCTGCCCCTTATATATACATATAACATCCGTGATGTATGGGCACAAAAAAATATATTTCCAAGCAACTATCTTTCGACAAAAACCATGCCGCACTGTACAAAGGTTTTCAGAATGTATAAAACATCTGATAAATCATAAATTTTCAGATGTTAGACCGTCAAATAACCGTCATCTTGATTGATCAAAGTGGTTTTAAAGGGTGTAAAAATTAAATAGCGTATATTAAAATACGAACAATGAGGTCCGCATTTATTCCACGGTTCACTTGACTGCGTGTCGATTTTGAATTTTTTAGCACCTGTGGATTGTATGAAAGAATATATTATATAAATCCATTGAGACATTGTATACAAATTCGTCACGCCGTCAAGTAACTTTCTCGGGCATAAACGCTATTTTTGTAAAAAAATTTACTTATGCAAAAAAACTTACATAGATTAATTGACAAATCCATATTTATTCACAAAAGAGGCTCAACCTCTGTTTTGTTATTCTCATTTCTAATAAAATTCTGATAATTTTCCCTTTTATGCGTATAAAAATACTGTAGCAGTATGATTTCAAAAAAAATATTGCTGCATCCCCTTCTTGTTTTGGCTCCTCAAGTTAGGCTCAAACCATTCGGTTTGCCGCTTTAGTCACCCTGTTCGCTGTCGCTCCCATTGCTCCTGCACCAAACTACCCTCCCTTTTTCTGCCGCCGGCAGCGGTCGGATAGTTTGTTTGAAATGTTGTCGCACTGCTCCCCGCTGTGTCGCATTGCTCTGCACTTCTGCACGAATTTTACGTCGCTTCTTCTGCCACCGGCAGCGCTCCTCAAATTCCCCTTTTGGTTACACCGC